>NZ_VDEZ01000002.1:0-600000 GCF_017922435.1 Thalassospira sp. ER-Se-21-Dark
ACTGACGTAACCGGTTCGATCGAGCTGCCGGCTGGCACCGAAATGGTTATGCCGGGCGACAACGTTCAGATGACCGCAACTCTCATTGCACCGATCGCAATGGACGAAGGTCTGCGTTTCGCAATCCGTGAAGGCGGTCGTACCGTCGGCGCGGGCGTTGTTGCCAAGATCATCGAATAATTTTTTCTCTTGATCTTTGTGGAGCGGGCGGCTATGTAAGCCGCCCGCAACACTTTTGCGGCAATCGTCAACTCCAGTTGAGGGGCCGGTGTCCTTTTGAGGGCTCCGGTACATAATTACATGGATAGTCAGAACATTCGCATTCGCCTCAAGGCGTTTGACCATCGCGTGCTGGATCAGTCCACGCGTGAGATCGTCAATACGGCGAAGCGCACTGGCGCAGAGGTCCGCGGCCCGATTCCGCTGCCGACCCGCATCGAAAAGTACACTGTTCTGCGGTCTCCGCACGTGAACAAAAAGTCACGCGAACAGCTTGAAATCCGTACGCACAAGCGTCTTCTCGACATTGTCGACCCGACCCCGCAAACCGTCGATGCTCTTATGAAGCTCGACCTTGCGTCCGGTGTCGATGTCGAGATCAAACTTTAATCGGGAGTAAGCCGCAATGCGTAGTGGACTTATTACCCAGAAGGTCGGTATGACCCGCGTCTTCAACGACGACGGTTCCCACCTTCCTGTAACCGTTCTGAAGGTCGAAGATCTTCAGGTTGTCGCCAACCGTACCAACGATACCGACGGCTACGTCGCTGTTCAGCTTGGTTATGGCAAAGCGAAAGTGAAAAACGTATCCAAGCCGATGCGTGGCCACTTCGCCAAAGCCAAGGTTGAGCCGAAAGCCAAACTTGCTGAATTCCGCGTGAGCGAAGATGGCCTGATCGAAGTTGGTGCAGAACTTGCTGCAACCCATTTCGTCGAAGGCCAGTACGTTGACGTAATCGGCACGTCCATCGGTAAAGGTTTTGCCGGTGCGATGAAGCGTCACAACTTCGGTGGTCTGCGTGCGTCGCACGGTGTGTCTGTATCGCACCGTTCGCATGGTTCCACCGGTCAGTGCCAGGACCCGGGCCGCGTCTTCAAAGGTAAGAAGATGGCTGGTCACCTCGGTGCCGCACGTGTAACCGTTCAGTCCCTTAAAGTCGTGTCTTCGGACGCCGACAAAGGCCTGATCCTGGTGCATGGTGCCGTTCCGGGTCACAAGGGTGCCTATGTCCTTGTCAAGGATGCCGTGAAGCGTGCTGCACCGGAAGGTCTGCCGTTCCCGGCCGCGCTCAAGGGTGCTGCCCCGGCCGCTGAAGAAGCTGTCGCCGAGGATAAGGAATAAGCATCATGAAGCTCGACATTCTCAAACTTGACGCTTCCAAGTCCGGTAAGATTGATCTTGCAGAAGACATCTTTGGTCTGGAAGTACGTCGTGACGTCCTGCACCGCATGGTGAACTGGCAGCTGGCAAAACGCCGTGCCGGTACCCACAAGGTAAAGGAAAAGTCCGAAGTTTCCGCAACCACGAAAAAATTCGTGCGTCAGAAGGGTAGTGGCGGTGCACGTCACGGTTCCCGTAAAGCCGCACAGTTCCGTGGTGGTGGTACCGTGCACGGTCCGCGCGTTCGCGACCACGCACACGATCTGACCAAGAAGTTCCGTAAACTCGCGCTGAAAACCGCTCTGTCGGCCAAGGCAAAAGACGGTAAGCTTATCGTTCTTGATAATGCGGAATTCTCGGACGCCAAAACGAAGAATCTGGTCGCAGTTTTCAATAAACTCGGCTGGAAGTCTGCACTGATCATCGACGGTGCGCAGGTCAACGAAGGTTTTGCACGCGCAGCGCGCAACATCCCGCAGGTTGATGTGCTCCCGCAGATTGGTGCTAACGTCTATGACATCCTGCGCCGTGACACCCTGGTGCTGACCAAGGGTGCGGTCGAAGCGTTGGAGGCACGTCTCAAATGACGATCATCAGCAAAGAGCGGATGTACGAAGTCATCCGCGCCCCGCATATCACTGAAAAGTCGACGCTGATTTCTGAACACAACGCAGTTGCGTTCAAAGTTGCGATCGACGCCACCAAGCCGGAGATCAAGGCTGCTGTGGAAGGTCTGTTCGGGGTGAAGGTCAAGGCGGTCAATACCTCTGTGGTAAAAGGAAAGACCAAGCGTTTTCGCGGTATTTCCGGTCGTCGGAGCGATTTCAAGAAAGCGATGGTGACCCTCGAAGAGGGCCAGTCCATCGATGTGACTACGGGAATCTAAGACAATGGCTTTGAAGAAGTTTAAACCAACCTCTCCTGGTCGCCGTCAGCTGGTTCTCGTGGATCGTTCTGATCTCCACAAGGGCAAGCCGATCAAAGCGTTGACCGAAGGTCTTCGCAAGAAAGGTGGCCGTAACAACACTGGTCGTATCACCGCCCGCCGTATTGGTGGTGGTCACAAACGTCGTTACCGTCTCATCGACTTCAAACGTACCAAGTTTGACGTCGTCGGTACCGTCGAGCGTTTGGAATATGATCCGAACCGTACCGCGTTTATCGCACTGGTTCGCTATTCCGACGACGAGCTGGCCTACATCCTCGCACCGCAGCGTCTCGCTGTCGGCGACAACGTTGTTGCCGCTGAACGCGTAGACATTAAGCCGGGTAACGCCGCACCGCTGAAGAACATTCCGGTCGGTACCATTGTCCATAACGTCGAACTGAAAGCCGGTAAAGGTGGTCAGGTCGCACGTTCAGCAGGCTCGTATGTACAGCTTGTTGGTAAGGACCAGGGTTACGCCCAGCTTAAGCTGTCCTCCGGTGAGGTACGTTTGGTTCGTGGTGAATGCATGGCTACCATCGGTGCCGTGTCCAACCCGGACCATCAGAACTCGAACCTTGGTAAAGCCGGCCGTAATCGCTGGCTTGGCAAGCGTCCTTCGGTTCGTGGCGTTGCCATGAACCCGATCGATCACCCGCATGGTGGTGGTGAAGGTCGTACGTCGGGTGGTCGTCACCCGGTTACGCCGTGGGGCAAGCCTACCAAGGGCAAACGTACCCGCTCGAACAAAAAGACCGACGCGCTCATCATGCGCCGTCGTCACAAGAGCTAACGGAGGAGGCTAGACTATGGCGCGTTCCGTTTGGAAGGGTCCGTTTGTTGACGGATACCTTCTTAAGAAAGCCGATACTGTCCGTGCCTCAGGCCGGAATGAGGTAATTAAGACCTGGTCGCGGCGTTCGACGATTCTGCCGCAATTCGTAGGCCTCACCTTTGGGGTTTACAATGGCCAGAAATTCCTGCCGGTGCTCGTGACCGAAGATATGATTGGTCACAAGTTCGGTGAATTCTCGCCGACCCGTACCTACTATGGTCACGCGGCCGACAAAAAGGCGAAGAGGAAGTAACGATGGGTAAGAAAGCTGACATCCGTCGGCTGGCGGATAACGAGGCCGCGGCTTCGCTCCGGGCAGTACGCATTTCCCCGCGTAAGCTCAACCTCGTCGCCGAGTCGATTCGTGGTATGAAGGCAGAAGCTGCTTTGGCAGAACTGACCTTCTCCAATAAACGCATTTCGCAGGACGTCAAAAAGCTGCTGGAATCGGCAATTGCTAATGCCGAAAACAACCATCAGCTCGATGTTGACCGTCTCTATATTAAAGAGGCATCTGTTGGTAAGGCCTTCGTAATGAAGCGCTGGCGCGCCCGTGCACGCGGTCGTGTTGGCAAAATCATTAAGCCGTTCTCCAACATGCGCATCGTCGTTTGCGAACGTGAGGAGGCCGAGTAATGGGTCAGAAAATTAATCCGATCGGTCTGCGCGTTGGCATTAACCGTACCTGGGATTCCCGCTGGTACGCCAACAAGGCCGATTTCGCTGGTCTTCTTCACGAAGATCTCGCGATCCGCAATTTCATCTTCGACCGTCTGAAACAGGCGGGTGTATCGAAGGTGATTATCGAACGTCCGGCGAAGAAAGCCCGCATTTCGATCCACACCGCTCGTCCGGGCGTTGTGATCGGGAAAAAAGGCCAGGACATCGAGAAGCTCAAGAACGATCTGCAGAAACTGGCAAATGCCGAAGTGCAGGTTAACATCATCGAGATCCGCAAGCCGGAACTCGATGCCAAGCTGGTCGCTGACAACATCGCCCAGCAGCTTGAGCGCCGTGTTTCGTTCCGTCGCGCTATGAAGCGCTCGGTTCAGAACGCAATGCGTCTCGGTGCCGGTGGCATTCGTATTAATGCTGCTGGTCGTCTTGGTGGCGCTGAAATCGCCCGTACCGAATGGTACCGTGAAGGTCGCGTTCCGCTGCATACCCTGCGTGCGGACGTTGATTATGGCACTTCGGAAGCACACACCACCTACGGTGTTTGCGGTCTGAAGGTCTGGATCTTCAAGGGCGAAATCATGGCACATGATCCGTTGGCTTCTGAGCGTCGCGCTCTCGAGTCGGCTGGTTCCGGTCGTAAGTAAGGAGATCCCGATATGCTTTCTCCGAAACGTACAAAGTTCCGTAAAGCCCACAAAGGCCGCCTTAAAGGCGAAGCCAAGGGTGGTACCGAACTTAATTTCGGCGCTTATGGCTTGAAAGCCATGGAGCCGGAGCGTATAACGGCGCGTCAGATCGAAGCGGCTCGCCGCGCGATCACCCGCCACATGCGCCGTCAAGGCCGTGTGTGGATTCGCGTTTTCCCGGATCTCCCGGTCTCGCAGAAGCCTGCCGAAGTCCGTCAGGGTAAAGGTAAAGGCTCGCCTGAATATTGGGCGGCACGCGTTAAACCGGGTCGGATCATGTTTGAACTCGACGGTGTTCCGTTGGATCTTGCACGCCGTGCTTTCGAGCTGGCAGCGGCAAAATTGCCGATCAAGACCAAGTTTGTCACCCGTCTTGGTGAAGGGGAGTAATTAGTGATGAAAATTGCTGATCTCCGCGCTAAAAGCGCTGACGAACTGAAGCAGCTGCTTCTGGACCTGCGTAAGGAATCGTTCAATATGCGTTTCCAGCAGGCTTCGGGGCAGTTCGAGAACACTGCGCGGGTCCGCCAGGTCCGTCGTGATATTGCCCGCATTAAAACCCTTCTCGGTAACGAGAAGGGTGCAACCGCGGCCTAACTGGACACGCAGAGGAGTAGACACACATGCCGAGGCGTGTATTGCAGGGGACAGTCGTTTCGACCAAAAACGACAAGACCGTGGTGGTCCGAGTGGAGCGCCAGGTCATGCACCCGCTGTATAAAAAGTACGTGCGTAAGTCGAAGAAATTCCACGCGCACGATGAAGAGAACCGCTTCAAAACGGGTGACGTTGTTCGCATTCGCGAATGCAAACCGATCTCGAAGTTGAAGTCTTGGGAAGTAGTGGTCGAGGAGTGAGTCCTCAGCCCAATCATAGTCAAGGGGTAAACCCATGATCCAGATGCAGTCCAATCTGGACGTCGCCGACAACAGCGGCGCTCGCCGCGTCCAGTGCATCAAGGTGCTGGGCGGCTCGAAGCGCAAAACCGCCAACGTTGGTGATGTTATCGTGGTTTCCGTCAAGGAAGCCATTCCGCGCGGTCGCGTAAAGAAGGGTGCAGTTCACAAAGCTGTCATCGTTCGCACCGCAAAGGAAATTCGTCGTGCCGATGGCTCGGCGATCCGCTTTGACCGCAACGCTGCCGTTCTCATTAATGCGAACGGCGAGCCGATCGGCACGCGTATTTTTGGCCCGGTAACCCGTGAACTTCGTTCTAAAGGTTACATGAAGATCATTTCGCTCGCTCCGGAGGTGCTGTAATGGCTGCCAAGATTAAAAAGGGCGATCGCGTCGTTGTTCTGACGGGTAAAGACAAAGGGAAAACCGGCGAAGTTCTCGCCGCTTTCCCGACCGAGAACAAAGTTCTGGTTTCGGGCATCAACCTGGTGAAACGTCACCAGCGCCCGACCGGTGCTGATGCTGGTGGCATCGTCGAAAAGGAAGCAAAAATTGCTGTTTCCAACGTCGCGATTGTTGACCCGAAAGAAAACAAGCCGACCCGCGTCGGTTTCAAGACCCTCGATGATGGTCGCAAGGTTCGCGTAGCGAAGCTCAGCGGCGAAGTCATCGACAACTGAGGGACGGAAAAATGACGCGCCTGCGCGAACATTACAAAGAAGTGGTGCGTGACGCACTCCAGAAGGAGTTCTCCTACGAGAACACCATGGAGATTCCGCGCCTCGAGAAAATCGTGATCAACATGGGTGTCGGCGACGCCACCCAGGATCGTAAGAAGCTGGAAGGTGCTGCTGCGGATCTCGCTGCTATCACCGGTCAGAAGCCTGTCTTCACCAAGGCGAAAAAGTCCGTTGCGGCTTTCAAGCTGCGTGAAGGTATGAACATCGGTTGTAAAGTGACCTTGCGTCGCGACCGTATGTTTGAGTTCTTGGACCGCCTGGTCACCATCGCGCTGCCGCGCGTTCGTGACTTCCGCGGCCTGAACAAAAAATCTTTCGATGGCCGTGGCAACTTTGCCATGGGCTTGAAAGAACAGTTCGTCTTTCCTGAGGTAGAGTACGACAAAGTCGACTCTGTTCGCGGGATGGATATCATCATTTGTACCACGGCTAAGTCCGACGATGAAGCTCTCGCCCTTCTTAAGGGCTTTGATCTTCCGTTCGGAAACTAACGGAGGTTGGCCCATGGCCAAGAAAAGCGCTGTAGAGCGTGAACTCAAACGTGAACGCCTGGCAAAAAAATATGCTGCCAAGCGTGCCGCCCTTAAAGCGGTTATCGCAAATCGCGAGACGACCCCTGAGGATCGTATCGTTGCTGTGATGAAACTCGCCCAGCTGCCGCGTAACTCGGCTCGTATCCGTCAGCGTATTCGCTGCCAGATCACCGGTCGTCCGCGTGGTGTCTATCGCAAATTCCGCCTGTCCCGTATCGCGCTTCGTGAACTTGCTTCACGTGGTCAGATCCCGGGCATGGTGAAGTCGAGCTGGTAAGGAGGACATCACATGTCGATGACTGATCCAGTCGGTGATATGCTCACGCGTATCCGTAACGGCCAGCGCGTTGGTAAATCCAGCGTCGTTTCGCCGGCTTCGAAACTGCGTACCGGTGTGCTGGATGTTCTCCAGCGCGAAGGTTATATCCGCGGTTACAATGTTAATGAAATTCGCAAGGGCGTCAGCGAAATCACCATCGAACTCAAATATTTTGAGGGTGATGGCGTGATTAAGCAGATCGACCGCGTCTCGACCCCGGGTCGTCGTGTATATTCGAAGATCAAAGATCTTCCGAAGGTATATAACGGTCTGGGCATCGCAGTCCTGTCCACTCCGCGAGGGGTTCTATCGGATCAGGAGGCTCGCGAGCAGAATGTCGGCGGCGAAATCCTCTGCAAGGTATTCTAAGGAGGGCCAACGATGTCGCGAGTAGGAAAAAACCCGGTGGTCGTGCCTAACGGCGTTACCATCACCTTGACCGAAGAGCAGATCAGCGCAAAAGGCAAGCTCGGTGAGCTTAACCTGGCTTTGACCTCGGACGTATCCGTCACTCAGGAAGATAACCAGATCTTCGTGAAACCTAAAAACGATAGCAAGCGCGCTCGTGCCCTTTGGGGTACCACCCGTGCCAATATCGCGAACCTCGTTACCGGGGTTTCGGAAGGGTTCACCAAGAAACTGGAAATCACCGGTGTTGGTTACCGTGCGCAGGTTCAGGGCAAAAACCTGGTTCTGCAGCTTGGCTTCTCACATGACGTAGAAATGGAGATCCCTGCGGGTCTTAACGTCGTTGCTGAAAAGCCGACCCTCGTCGCCATTTCTGGCGCAGATAAACAACTCGTTGGTCAGTTCGCTGCGAATGCACGCGGCTGGCGCGGTCCGGAGCCTTACAAAGGCAAGGGTGTCCGCTACGAAGGCGAGTATATCTTGCGCAAAGAAGGCAAGAAGAAGTAAGGACAGGCACGATGAAAAACGTGAGAAGCCTATTCGAACGCCGCAAGCGTCGCGTTCGTTTTGCGATCCGCCAGAAAGCGGCCGGTCGCCCGCGCCTCAGCGTGCACCGTTCGAACGCCCACATCTATGCTCAGATCATCGACGACGTCAAAGGCACCACCCTGGTGGCTGCTTCGACGATGGAGAAAGATCTGAAGGCGAAAGGCAGCAATGCCGACGCCGCTGCTCTGGTTGGCAAGGCAATTGCCGAGCGCGCAGTCAAAGCTGGTGTGAAAACGGTCGTTTTCGATCGTGGCGGGTATCTGTTCCATGGCCGGGTGAAAGCTCTGGCCGATGCCGCCCGTGAGGGCGGTCTGGACTTCTAAGGAGCACGACCATGGCACGTAACCAGAATCAACAGCAGCAGGCGCCGAAAGCCCGTGAAGAAAACGAACTCGTCGACAAGCTGGTTGGTATCAACCGCGTCGCGAAAGTCGTTAAGGGCGGCCGTCGCTTTGCTTTCTCCGCAATGGTAGTTGTCGGTGACCAGCGCGGTCGCGTCGGATACGGCACGGGTAAAGCCCGTGAAGTTCCGGAAGCGATCCGTAAGGCCACCGAAGCTGCTAAACGTAACATGATCCGCGTTCCGCTGCGTGAAGGCCGTACCCTTCACCATGATACGCAGGGCCATTTCGGTGCAGGCAAGGTTATCCTTCGCTCCGCTCCGGCTGGTACCGGTATCATCGCAGGCGGTGCGATGCGTGCGGTTTTCGAAACCATGGGCGTTCAGGACGTTGTGTCCAAATGCACCGGTTCGAACAATCCGCACAACGTGATCCGCGCAACCCTTGACGCTCTGGTCAACGGTGCTTCCCCGCGTCAGGTCGCTGCTAAGCGTGGCCTGAAAGTCGGTGACGTCGTTGCCCGTCGCGATAGCGGTTCGGCTGCTGCCGCCGTTCTCGAAAAGGAGTAATTCGATATGGCTGCTAAGAAAAAAGCGACCGTACGCGTTACCCAGACGGGTTCGCCGATCGGACGTCCGGCTGATCAGCGCCAGACCCTCGTTGGTCTTGGCCTGAACAAACTGCACCGGACTCGTGAGCTGGAAGATACTCCGGCTGTTCGCGGTATGATCGCAAAGGTCAAACACCTCGTCCGTGTGGACGAGGCTTGATTGACCCCAGATCGAAAAGGTGTTGAACGATGAAACTCAACGAACTCGCCGATAACCCGGGTGCCCGCAAGGCGCGCACCCGCGTCGGTCGCGGCATCGGTTCGGGCAAAGGCAAAACTTCTGGCGCAGGTCAGAAGGGTCAGAAGTCCCGTTCGGGTGTAGCCATCAATGGCTTCGAAGGTGGGCAGATGCCTATCTATCGCCGTCTTCCGAAACGCGGCTTCAAAAACCCGTTCAAGAAACAGTTCGGCGTTGTGAACCTTGGTACCCTTCAGACTGCTGTTGATAACGGCGTTCTTGAAGAAGGTGCAAATGTCACCGTCGCTGTTCTTGCGGAAAAAGGTCTGGCTCGTCCGCAGAAAGACGGTCTGCGTCTTCTTGCCAAAGGCGAACTGAAAGCGAAACTGAACATCGAAATCTCCGGTGCTTCCAAAGCAGCTGTTGAAGCTGTCGAGAAAGCTGGTGGTTCGGTGAAGGTTCTTGCTCCGGTCGCTGCTGCAGAATCCGCAGAATAAGCCTAAATTGACTTCGAGAGGGTCCGGTTCCAGTACACGGGACCGGACCCTCCAGTTTATGTGTATTGGGAGATGAGTGCATGGCATCGGCCGCCGAGCAGCTTGCCGCGAACTTGAATTGGTCCGCTTTTTCAAAGTCAACCGAGCTTAAAAAGCGTATCTGGTTCACTTTGGGCGCGCTTATTGTTTACCGTCTTGGAACCTATATTCCGGTTCCTGGTGTCGACCCGTCTATTCTTGCTGACATTTTCCGTCAGAATGCGGGTGGCGTTCTGGGCATGTTTGACATGTTCGCCGGTGGTGCGCTGGGTCGTATGACGATCTTCGCGCTGAATATCATGCCGTACATCTCGGCCTCGATTATTATTCAGTTGATGACGACTGTTTCGCCAACGCTTGAGCAACTCAAGAAGGAAGGCGAGCAGGGTCGTAAAAAGATTAATCAATATACCCGCTATCTGACGGTACTGATTGCAACAGTGCAGGCATGGGGCATTGCTGTTGGTCTTGAAAGCATGACCGGTTCTTCCGGTGCTGCTGTTCCGGATCCGGGCATGTTCTTCCGCATTACCGCTGTGATCACCCTTGTCGGTGGCACTATGTTCCTGATGTGGCTTGGTGAACAGATCACCCAGCGCGGCATTGGTAACGGTATTTCGCTGATCATTTTTGCCGGTATTGTTGCCGGCCTGCCAAGCGCGATTGCAGGCACCCTTGAACTGGGTCGTACCGGTGCGATCTCTGCACTGGTTATCGTTGCAATCATCGTTCTGGCAATCGCAGTTATCGCTTTCATCGTCTTTGTTGAACGTGCGCAGCGCCGCGTTCTGATCCAGTACCCGAAACGCCAGGTCGGCATGAAGGTCATGGAAGGTCAGAGCTCGCACCTGCCGCTCAAGATCAACACTGCCGGTGTTATTCCGCCGATCTTCGCAAGCTCGCTGCTGCTCATGCCGCTGTCGGTTGCCCAGTTCACCACCGGTGTTGATGCCCCGGCCTGGTTGACGACTGCAACTGCACTGCTTGGCCGTGGTCAACCGCTTTATATTGCGCTTTATATCGGTTTGATCGTCTTCTTTGCCTTCTTCTACACTGCGGTTGTTTTCAACCCGGAAGATACGGCAGACAACCTGAAGAAACATGGTGGCTTTATTCCGGGCATTCGTCCGGGTAAAAATACAGCCAACTATCTGGATTTCATTCTGACCCGTCTGACGGTGATCGGTGCAGCGTATCTCGCATTCGTCTGTATCCTGCCGGAACTGCTGATCGCGGAATGGTCTGTTCCCTTCTACTTTGGTGGGACTAGCCTCCTGATCGTTGTCACGGTAACCATGGATACCGTTGCGCAGATTCAGTCTCATATGCTGGCTCATCAGTATGAAGGCCTGATCAAGAAATCCAAACTGCGTGGTCGCCGCCGTTAAAGGCGACCACCGCATTCAGGGGGAAGACGATGAACATTATTCTTCTTGGCCCTCCCGGCGCAGGGAAAGGTACCCAGGCCAAGCGTCTTGAAACAGGACGCGGCATGATCCAGCTCTCGACGGGCGACATGCTCCGCGCGGCGGTTGCCGCTGGCACGGAACTGGGGCAGAAGGCAAAGGAAGTCATGGATGCGGGTCAGCTCGTATCCGACGATCTGATGATCGGTCTGATTTCCGAACGACTTGACCAGGATGATACCAAGGGTGGTTTCATTCTGGACGGGTTCCCACGCACCACCGCCCAGGCAGAAGCCTTGGACGAGATGCTGGAATCCAAGGGACTGGCACTTGATTATGTGATTGAACTGCGTGTTGACGATGCAGCACTGGTGGCCCGTATTGTTGGCCGCTATACCTGCGCGAAATGCGGGCAGGGCTATCACGACGAGTTCCAGAAACCCGCCAAGGAAGGTGTCTGTGACGTATGTGGCAGCACCGAATTTAAACGCCGTGCGGACGACAATGCCGAGACGGTCACTTCGCGACTGGAAGCTTATCACAAGCAGACAGCACCGATCATTCCTTACTATGAAAAGGTCGGTAAGCTGAAAACAGTTGACGGGATGGCTGAAATCGACCAAGTTACGCGCGAGATTGAAGCCATCCTGGGGTAATTTCCCGGGCAGGGCGTTTTTTTGCTGGCGGGTTGGCAGTAATGCTGGCCCGCTTTTGCAGCGTCCTACCCTACCGGATCTGCCCCTGGGTTTGTTAACAGGAAACAGGAGTTCACATAGTGGCTCGTATTGCTGGCGTAAACATCCCGACCGCTAAGCGTGTCGTGATTGCGCTTACCTACATCACCGGTATTGGCCCGGCTAAAGCCAAAGAAATTTGCGCAAAGGTTGGTATCGAATCCGCAACCCGCGTTCATCAGCTTTCTGATGACCAGGTTCTGAAGGTTCGTGAAGTCATCGACGCTGATTACACCGTCGAAGGCGACCTCCGTCGTGAAACCGCAATGAACATTAAACGTCTGATGGACCTGGGCAGCTATCGCGGCCTGCGTCATCGTCGCGGTCTCCCGGTACGCGGTCAGCGTACCCACACCAACGCTCGCACCCGTAAGGGCCCGGCTAAGCCGATTGCTGGCAAGAAGAAGTAAGGTAGGGGAACGACAATGGCGAAGACTCCTCAGACTCGCGTGCGTCGCCGCGAGCGCAAGAACATTACGAACGGTATCGCGCACGTAAACGCGACCTTCAACAACACCATGATCACCATTACCGACGTACAGGGAAATACCATTTCCTGGTCGACCGCTGGTGGTATGGGTTTCCGCGGTTCGCGTAAATCGACTCCGTATGCTGCACAGATGGCTGCCGAAGACGCAGGTAAAAAAGCTGCTGAACACGGTATGAAAACCCTCGAAGTACAGGTTAAAGGCCCGGGTTCGGGACGTGAATCTGCACTGCGTGCGCTTCAGGCTGTCGGTTTCACCATTACGTCGATCAAAGACGTAACGCCGATTCCGCACAACGGTTGCCGTCCGCGTAAACGTCGTCGCGTCTAATCGCGTCGATCCTTGCGGACGACCCCGCGTTTGGGCCCGGGATGACCGGGCCTCTTCGCGTTTCTCGTGGGGGCAAGTTTATTGCCCTCCTTTCCATAGGCTCCAGTTGCGAAGGTGGGTCTCGTGATTCAAAAGAACTGGCAGGAACTGATTAAGCCGACGAAGCTTGATGTTACTCCGGGTACTGATGCCAGCCGTATTGGTACGATCGTGGCAGAACCGCTGGAGCGCGGTTTTGGTCAGACTCTGGGTAACGCGCTGCGTCGCATTCTGCTGTCGTCGCTCCAGGGTTCGGCAGTTACCGCGATCCAGATCGATGGTGTATTGCACGAATTTTCGTCGATCCCGGGTGTGCGTGAAGATGTCACCGACATCATCCTGAACATCAAGACCATGGGCGTGCGCATGCATGCTGAAGGTCCGAAGAAAATGGCTCTGAAGGCGACCGGCCCTGGTGCCGTCACCGCAGGTCAGATCGAAACCGGTGCGGATATCGAAATCCTTAACCCGGATCTCGAGCTTTGCCATCTTGACGATGGTGCTACGCTCAACATCGAATTCACCGTTGATAACGGTAAAGGCTATGTTGCAGCCAGCTCGCACAGCTCGTCGGACGCGCCGATTGGTCTTATTCCGATCGATGCGATCTTCAGCCCGATCCGTAAAGTGGCCTACAAGGTGGAAAACACCCGTGTTGGTCAGGATACCGACTTTGACAAGCTGTCGCTGACCGTTGAAACCAACGGTGCACTGACCCCGGAAGATTCGGTTGCACTTGCTGCCCGTATCCTTCAGGACCAGCTGTCGCTGTTCGTCAACTTCGAAGAGCCGGAAGCGGTTGTCGAAGAGAAGAAAGAAGACGAACTGCCGTTCAACCGTAACCTTCTTCGTAAGGTTGACGAGCTTGAGCTGTCGGTACGTTCGGCAAACTGCCTGAAGAACGACAACATCATCTATATCGGTGATCTTGTTCAGAAGACCGAAGCAGAAATGCTCCGTACGCCGAACTTCGGCCGTAAGTCGCTGAACGAAATCAAGGATGTTCTGGCTCAGATGGGTCTGCATCTCGGTATGGAAGTCGGCGGTTGGCCGCCGGAAAACATCGAAGAACTTGCGCGCAAGTTCGAAGATCCGTTCTAAGAACGGGTCTTCGGCCTTCGGGCCGAGATCGGAACATTCGTGTTCCAAACCGGGGACCCCAGTTGTTTGGGCATCCGGCGGGCTTGTTGCCCACACCGCACGTGCATAACCTGGCCTTTGTGTAAAAGTGATCAGGGTGGCGGCGCGGTTTTACAATCGGTTTCGTGAGCGAAGCCAGGCTATTAAGGAGAGTTACCATGCGTCACGGTATGCAAGGCCGTAAGCTTAATCGTACTTCGTCCCATCGTAAGGCGATGTTTGCCAACATGGCAGTTTCACTGCTCACCCACGAGCAGATCAAAACCACTCTTCCGAAGGCCAAGGATCTTCGCCCGTATGTCGAAAAACTGATTACGCTGGGCAAGCGGGGCGACCTGCATGCACGCCGTCAGGCCATTTCGATCCTGCGTGATGACAAAGTCGTTGCCAAGCTGTTCGGCGAAATCGCTGACCGCTACAAAGAGCGCGCTGGTGGTTACACCCGTGTTCTCAAGGCCGGCTTCCGTTATGGCGATGCGGCTCCGGTTGCTGTGATTGAACTTGTCGATCGCAACGCCGATGCAAAAGGCGCGGAAGACCGTGCTCGCCTCGAAGCAGAGGGCGAAGGCGAAGAAGCAGCTGCTGAATAAGCAACGCTTCGGCCTTTAAGAAACAGAAACGGGCGATGCCATCTGGTGTCGCCCGTTTTCTTTTTGCTAAATGACATAAAGTTCATATTTCCGACAAGGTTGCGCGTAAGGTCTAGTTTCCCTAATTGATGACAAGTCTTTGTCGGTCACAGGACCGCGAACAAGCAAACCAACAGAGAGAGTGTGACGTGCAGGCAAGATGGATTTCAAAGATTGTCGCCTTTGCCATAATCGGACTGACGACGATTTCCAGCACAGGCAATCTGGCCCATGCCCAAAGCGATGAAGCCACCCTGGATCGGCGTTTGCCGTCAAGCCAGGCGGACATCAAGATGTCGCTTTCGCCATTGGTCAAACAAACCGCCCCGGCGGTTGTCAACATTTACACCAAGAAGGTCGTCGAACAACGCCAGCGCACGCCGTTCTTCAATGATCCGTTCTTCAAACAGTTCTTTGGCGATCGTTTCGGCGGTGCCTTTGGCGCCCCGCGCCAGCGTGTTGAACGTTCGCTCGGTTCCGGTGTGATTGTTTCGGGCAATGGCACGGTGGTGACCAACCATCATGTGATTGATGGCGCCAGCGAGATCCGCGTCGTCTTGCATGACAACCGCGAATTTGATGCCGATCTGGTCGGATCGGACGAACGCACCGATCTTGCCGTCCTCAAACTGCGCGGGGTTGATAACGAACTGCCGGCCATTCCGTTTGGCGACTCTGATGCGGTCGAGGTCGGCGATCTTGTGCTTGCCATCGGCAACCCGTTTGGTGTCGGGCAGACCGTCACCAGCGGTATTGTCTCGGCACTGGCGCGCGCCGGTGTCACCGGTCAGGATTATCAATCCTTCATCCAGACCGATGCCGCGATTAACCCGGGGAACTCCGGCGGGGCATTGGTCGATATTGATGGCAACCTGATCGGGGTCAACTCGGCGATCTTTACCAAGTCTGGCGGGTCGAACGGCATCGGCTTTGCCGTTCCGGCCAATATGGTCAAGGTTGTGATGCGTGGTCTGATCAGTGGCGATCTGCGTCGCCCCTGGCTGGGCGCGGCCGGGCAATCGGTGACGGCCGATCTGGCGGCCTCGCTTGAACTGGATCGCCCGCATGGTGTCCTCATCAACAAGGTTCGCGCCGGAAGCCCGGCTGAGCGCGGCGGCCTGCAATCAGGGGACGTTGTCATCGCGGTCAACGGCTTGGCTGTGGATAACCCGAACGAGCTCAAATTCCGTATCGCAACGCTTGAGCTGGACGGCGAGGCAAAGCTGTCAGTCCTGCGGCGCGGGGCAGAAACAATCCTTGCCATGCCGCTGGAAGTCGCACCGGAAATTCCCGCTCGTGACGAAAGCATCATTGATGGCCGCAATCCGTTTAGCGGCACCAAAATCGCCAACATGAACCCGGCACTGGCCGATGAGCTTGGCATCGATACACTGAGCGAAGGCGTGATGATCCTGGCCGTTGCCCGCGATAGCCTGGCACGTCGTACGCGTCTTCAGGCCGGTGACTATATTGTCGAGGTCAATGGACAGCCGATTGATACCGTCGCGCGCTTCAAGGAAGTCGTCCGCGCCGGTGAACGCAGCCGAGACTGGAAGATTTCCGTCAAACGCGATGGCAAGGTCCTGACCGGTGATTTCACCCTGTAGCCGTCAGGCCTGATACCCAAAAGCAAAGGCGCGCACCGCTGTGGTGCGCGCCTTTTTGTATCTTGGTCATCCGGCATTACCGGGCACGGGCCGATGACGCAGCATCATCAGGGCGGCAAAGGTCACAAGGCCAAGCACGATGGTCAGCAAAATCGCATACTGCCCGTAATCATCGATCAACAGCCCAAAGACAAACGGGGCTGCCGCCTGTGCAAAGCGTGATGGTGCCATGATATAGCCCTGCCGGGCGCCATACCCAACCGGGCCAAAGGTCGCCAATGGCAATGTCCCCTTGGCGATGGTCAGAATGCCATTGCCGATCCCGTGCAGGCTGGTAAACAGCATCCCGACCGGTCCGCCAAAGACCAAAAGCAACACAGCGCCCACCGGATGGGTCAGGGCCGAAAGCCTCGATGAAATCAGTGGATGCATCTTTTTCAGCAACCCGAATTCGGCCAACCTGCCCGCAACCTGTGCCGGTCCCACCAGCGATGCCGCAATCAGCGCACCGGCGGCATCCATCCCCGAAATTTGTAACAGGCGTGGCAAATGGGCGGCCATGGCCGTTGCGGTAAACCAGCTGGCGGCAAACACGATGGCCAGCAGGATCATCGGCATGTTGAAAATATCCGAACGCGACAGCTTGGCTGGGGGAGGGATGGCGGCAGGGGATGCTTTGGCCGTATCCGCAGCAGGCGACGTGCTGTTGCCTGTCTTGGTACGCGGGATCAGAAACAGATTAAGCGGCAAGCCCAGCACGATATGCATCGCCGCCCAGAAATAGCACGCCGTGCGCCAGTCAAATTCGGCCTCAATCCCGGCGGTAATCGGCCAGCAGATCGTGCTGGCAAATCCGGCAATCAGGGTAATGCCGGTGATCGGACCGCGCGCATCATGGCCATAAATCCAGCTCAGCGTGGCAAAGGCCGACTCATAAAGCCCCATCGACATGCCAACACCAATGACGCACCACGCTATACACATCATGGTCAGGCTATCGGCCGTGCCCAGCATCGCAAGACCCGCGGCAAAGATCAGGCTGGACACCGCCAGCACCGTGCGCCCGCCAAACTGATCAATCCGCGCCCCGGCCTTGGGGCCGAGCAACGCTGCAAACACCAGCGCAAGTGAAAAGGCGCCAAACGCCCAACCAGGGGGAATGCCAAGCTCAATTGCCATCGGCTCAGCCAGAATGGCCGGCAGATACAGCGTGGTACCAAATGCAAGGGTCTGTCCCGTGCCCAACCCGATCACGATCGGCAGTTTGGCGGGCGTGCCATGCGAAGTCGACGTCATGGCAGGCACCGAAAGTCAGGGTCGGGCAGGCAGGCAAAAACGAGCGTCACGAACGTGTTCTTTTTGTTGCTTGGATGGAAACAAGCCTGAAAGCTATGCCGCACATATGCCAGCGTCAATCGGCGATGTTTCGTCTGTCATCAATGTCATCTGCGTGCTAGGGTCCAAACTCATTCACATAATCGTCCCGGTCGCCCGGATTTGTGCGGATATGCGGAGCAAAATCTTAGGAAGATATGCATCTTTCAAGATTTTGCGACAAAATAGCCCGTGCAAATCCGGGTGATCCGAAGGACAACTGCTATGAGAGAAAGCATCTGCGTCAAACCCCTTGACCGGGGATCACCCCGCTCTGCGGCATTTTCCTAGCTTTTTCTCTCATATCAGTTGCCGGGTCGGTTATATGAATGAGTTTGGACCCTAGGTTTCGCCAAAGTCACCAACCCGCTCAACATCATGATGTCGCTGTATGGTTTCCCTGTTTGAAAGTCAGGTCACACGCCCTTTGGCCGACAGACTGCGCCCCGCCAAACTCGATGAAGTGGTGGGCCAGGGGCATCTGTTTGGCGATGATGGCCCGATCACCCGTATGATCAAGACTGGCCGTGTGCCGTCAGTGATCCTGTGGGGGCCGCCGGGCTGTGGCAAAACGACATTGGCCCGGCTGATGGCCGATGTTGCCGATATGGCGTTTGAACCGCTCTCGGCGATCTTTTCTGGCGTTGCGGATTTGCGCAAGGTGTTTGAACGCGCCCGTGCGCGCCGTTCGACCGGTGGGGCGACTTTGCTGTTCATCGATGAAATACACCGTTTCAACAAGGCCCAGCAGGACAGCTTCCTGCCCTATGTCGAAGACGGCACCATCACCCTGATCGGCGCGACCACAGAAAACCCGTCCTTTGAATTGAACGCAGCGCTTCTTTCGCGTTGTCAGGTACTGGTGCTCAAGCGTCTTGACGATCAGGGCCTTGAAGAACTTTTGGTACGTGCCGAAAAGGAAATGGGGTTTGAGTTGCCTGTCACGCCCGAGGCACGCGAAACCCTGCGCGCCATGGCCGATGGCGATGGGCGTTATTGCCTTAATCTGGCAGAGGAACTGTTTTCCCTGCCGCCCAGCGAAGATGATGGTCCGCTTGGTGTGGCGGAGCTTGCCCGCACCGTGCAAAAGCGCATGCCGATCTATGACAAGGGCGATGACAGCCACTACAACCTGATCAGTGCGCTGCATAAATCCATTCGCGGCTCCGACCCGGATGCAGCCCTTTATTGGTTTAATCGGATGCTGGCCGGGGGCGAGGATCCCAAATTCGTCGCCCGCCGACTGACCCGTATGGCGGTTGAGGATATCGGTCTTGCCGATCCGCAGGCCCAGCAATTCTGCATCGGGGCGTGGGAATCATACGAACGCCTTGGCAGCCCCGAAGGCGAACTGGCCCTGGCACAGGCGGTGATTTACCTCGCCCTCGCGCCAAAATCCAATGCCGGTTATGCGGCTTATAAAAAGTCGCTCAAGATCGCGCGCGATACCGGGTCGCTGATGCCGCCCGCCCATATCCTTAATGCGCCGACCAAGCTGATGAAGGATATCGGCTATGGCACCGGCTATGCCTATGACCATGATCAGGAAGATGGCTTTTCCGGCCAGAATTACTTCCCCGAAGGCATGCGTCGTCAAAATTTCTACGAGCCGGTTGAACGCGGCTTTGAACGCGATCTTAAAAAACGCGTCGAATATTTCGATCGCCTGCGCGCAGAGCGTCAAAAGAAAGGCGATAATAAATAACCAACGGTTATTTAGGTTCCAAAATGGAAACAATCTGGTGAAGAGTCTCTGGCTAAACAGATCGGTTTGGCAGGCGTAAGTTCAGGGTAACAAACAAACCCGGACTCGGAGACTGAAAATGACGAAAGTTCTGCATGTTAGCGCATCTGTGAATGGTGAGAACTCGAACTCCCGCCAGATCGCCCTCAAACTGATCGACCGTATCAAGGCCGCTGACTCATCGGCAACCGTTATCGAACGTGACACCAACGAGGCAGTCGTTTCAGCGATCACAGGCGAAACCGTTGGTGCCTATTACACCCCGGCTGAAAACCGTTCGGAAGCTCAGAAAAAAGTGATCGCCGCATCTGACAAGATGGTGGCTGAGATTATGGATGCAGATGTTCTTGTCATCGGTGCGCCGATGTACAACTTCTCCATCCCGTCGACCCTTAAGGCTTGGGTTGATCTGATTGCCCGCGTTGGTGTGACCTTCAATTACACCGAAAACGGTCCGGTTGGTCTGGTCGAAGGCAAAAAAGCCTATATCGTTGCCGCAACCGGTGGCGTTCCGGTCAATAGCCCGGCTGATTTCGCGACCCCGTACCTCAAACAGGTTCTGGCCTTTATCGGCATTACCGATGTCGAAGTCGTCGAAGCGTCTGGCTTTGGTGTTAACGCCGAAGAAGCCATGGCCAAGGCAATCGCCAATGTCGAAGCGGCCAAGCTTCCGGCCGCTGCCTAAGCATCCCGGTTCAAAAACTCCGATACATTCCCGCCGATCAGCGAATTTCCATATCCCCCCCCTTGGTTTGCTGATTGACGGGCGTGTTTCCCGAAATGCCCGACGGTTCCCTCCCGTTCGGGCATTTTGATTCTTAACCTTTTGTGTTTAATGTATCGGAGTTCGCAAAAGGGCAGGTGGTGTCATTGAAACGGCTGGCAATGTTTGCAATCTGGGGGCTGCTGGTACTGGCAGGCATTTTCGTAACGGTCCGTTTTACCGGGCTGATGGATCATATGTTGCCTGCTGGCGATCCCCCCAATATGACCTTCGGGCGCGATGCCAACCTTCCGAATGTGCCGAATTTCTTTCTAGCCTGTCCGGCTGATCGCCTGCCTGACAGTGACCGCGCGATGCAAAGTCCGTCTTTTGCAGCATCGGTCGCGACATTGACCGAAGTCTTGATCGAAACCGCCCCGGATCACGGCATGACGTTGATGACCGATGTTTCGGGTGGCAAGGCCGGTCGCCTTTATTTCCTGGCACGCTCGGCAGTATTTCGTTTTCCCGACTGGGTCGAGATCGAGCTGATCCTGCCTGAGGTCGATACTGAAACCGGCAATGATGTGGCTTTCTGTTTGTTCGCCCAATCGGTCTATGGCCGCGATGATTTCGGGCAAAATGAAAAACGCACACGGGCCTGGCTTGCCGATGTCGAAGCCCGCATGGGACAAAATCAATAAACCGTGATTAAACCGCCAAGGCCAATGCGATTGATTATCCGTTGGCCATGCTGTTTGATACCCTTGGCTGGCATGGGCCCATGCCGTATTCACACGTGACATTTCAGGACTGAGGGAATAGGTTCCGCGCCATGCAATTTTCACCGTTGTTAATCGCATCCATTGCCTTGGGCGGTGCCATTGGTGCCGTTGCGCGTCACAGTGTTTCCGTCATGATGGGCTCTGTGATGGGTACTGGATTTCCCTGGGGAACCTTGACGGTCAATGTCGTCGGTTCGTTCCTGATGGGGGTGCTGATCGAGGTTTCCGCCCTGAAACTATCCATGGGGCTTGAAACGCGCGCACTCCTTGTGACCGGTTTTCTGGGGGCGTTTACAACTTTTTCGACGTTCTCGCTGGATGTCGCGACCTTGTATGAACGGGGCAATATGGGGCTTGCCGCCCTTTATGTTGGTGTTTCCGTGGTGGTTGGTATTTCGGCATTGTTTGGCGCAATCGCGCTGGTAAGGGGTATTCTGCAATGAGTGGTGTCACTCTGCGCAAGGTCAAGGCAGACGAAGCCGACATTCGGCTCGATCGCTGGTTCAAGCGCAACTGTCCCGAATTCACATTTGGTCAGGTCCAGAAATTCCTGCGTGGCGGTCAGATCCGTGTCGATGGCAAACGTGCCAAGGCCAATCAGCGTGTTGAGCCGGGCCAGGAAATCCGTGTGCCACCCGTACCCGTCATGTCCGGTGGTGGTACCGGCCCATGGGCCGAAGACGGTTCGGGTTATAACCCGTCGGAAGTCCAGCAACGCAAACAGGCCGGCCCCGCCAAGTCCGATGCGACCGAGGCAGAGCTGCAGGCACTGCGCGATTCCGTTATTTTCTATGACGAGTTGGTTTTGGCGATCAACAAGCCCGCCGGCCTTGCCGTGCAGGGAGGGACCAACACCAATGTTCATGTCGATGGCATGCTTGATGCGCTGAAACTCGACAGCAAGGAACGCCCGAAGCTGGTCCACCGTCTGGATAAGGACACCAGTGGCGTTTTGCTGTTGGCCCGTTCGGCCAGTGCGGCCCATGCGCTGACCAAGGCATTCAAGGATAAATCGACCCGCAAGCTTTACTGGGCGATTGTCACCGGTGCGCCTGCGGAACGCGAAGGCATGATTGATGCCCCGCTTGCCAAAATAGCAGGCAAGGGCGGGGAGAAAATGGTCATCGACGAAAAGCTCGGAAAATCGGCACAATCAGTCTTCCGTCAGCTTCATCGCGCCGGGCGCAAGGCCGCATGGCTTGCCCTGTCACCGCTGACCGGTCGTACTCACCAGTTGCGTGTTCATTGCGAGGCCATCGAATGCCCGATCCTCGGCGACGGCAAATATGGTGGGCCCAAGGCGTTTATTGATGGTCTGTCCAATCAGATGCATCTGCATGCGCGTGCGATTGATTTCCCGCATCCCGTGACCGGCCATCGCGTCGTGATCGAGGCACCCGTGCCGGAACATTTCGCCGAAACGCTCAAAAAGCTGAACTTCGATCCGAAAACGCCGACCAAATTCCTGACCCCGGAAATTCACCGCGAGAAGGAAGAAAAGCCCAAGCCAAAGGCAAAACCGTCGCGCGCGCGCAAGAAATAAGGTGTTGTCGAAACTGCACCAGACACCGAAAAGCCGACGCACTGCGTCGGCTTTTTCGTCCTCCTGATCAAACGGCGTTGGGACACAGTCTGTACTAGGTATTTTTGCTGTCGAAACGTCTCATGAAGGCGTCATAGACCCGGTTCAGGTGTTGGGCATGAACCGTATTGCCCATGCGTTCACACATTTCGGCCTGGCCCTTGATCATCACGGCAAGCTGTTTGCGGCCGTTTTTGGTATGCACCATGCACTCACCCTCCTCAAGGGCGGTGACCAATGGAATATGCTCGCACTCGGCAATAGCCAGCACTTCCTCCTCGGTGAGGTCGCTGAAGTCGATGCAGTCGCGAAGTGTAAGCATGATCTGCCTCCTGTCGCAGAGAGCCTGCCTCTGTCGGGCAGGGCCCTGTGGGCCAGAATTCAATTGTAGCGCGCATTGCGCCGCTTAGACAGTAATACAAAATTCACTTGTGGTTTCTGTTGCTTCCCGCACAGCACAAAAAATGCACGGCAATACAACCGCGGGAGACTCGATCTTTGAAACGCTTTCGATTAGTCTCCGCGTTTCAAATTTTTGATGAAAGACCCCACATGACCACTGATCCGCTTAGACTTGTGATTTTTGATTGCGACGGCACCCTTGTTGACAGCCAGCACGCCATTGCGCATTGCATGGATCATGCCTTTGCGCAGCACGGTCTGGACTGCCCAGGACTTGAAAACACGCGCACCATCATTGGTCTGAGCCTGCCCGAAGCCATCACAAAGCTGGCAAGCCCGGCACGGGTGGATGAGGACATCATCGCGGCGGTGACGGCCGCCTATAAAACCGCGTTCTTCACCCTGCGCCAGACCCCCGATTTCCACGAGCCGCTGTTCCCCGGTGTGCACGAAGTTCTGATGGAAATCGATGGCCGCAAATGGCTAAGCGGTGTGGCAACCGGCAAGGCCCGCCGGGGCCTTGATGCGGTGCTTGCCCGCAACGAACTTGAAGGCCGCTTTGTCACCCTTCAGACCTGTGACAATCACCCGTCAAAGCCCAATCCCGCGATGCTGATGGCAGCCCTTGAAGAAACCGGGGTGGATGCGCCCAATGCGGTGATTGTTGGCGATACCAGCTATGACATCGAAATGGGCCGGGCGGCTGGCATGATCGCCATCGGCGTTGACTGGGGCTATCATGATGTCGATACGCTGCATAAATCAGGTGCGCACGCTGTCATCAGCCACTTTGATGAACTGACCGCTGCCCTTGATACGATTTGGGAAATTGACCGTGACGCCGCTTAAGAACCCCGACCTTGCCCCGATCCGCTTTGAACTGACCCTGGCCGTCGATCCTGATGATGCGTTCAACGCCTTCACGTCGGGCTTTGGCGACTGGTGGCCGACCGACACCCATTCGATCTCGAAAAAGGACTGCATCACGGTCGAATTCAATGACGGTGTCGGCGGCGAAATCATCGAACGCGCCAAGGGGCAGGATGATATCCCGTGGGGTCGGGTAAGAAGCTGGCAACCGGGCGAACATGTGTCCTTTACCTGGCATCCGGGCTGGAATGCCGGCGACTTTACGCTGGTTGAGGTGTCCTTTGACCTTAACGAGTTTGGTCGCTGTGTCATCCGGTTGGAGCACAAGGCATGGGAAAATGTCGGCGAAATCGCACCAGCCCTTCGTGAAGGCTACCTCAAGGGCTGGGAATTTGCCTTTGGCGAATGCTTCGGCAATTACCTGCGCCAGCGCCGCTAGCGGCGGCTTTGATATCGGTCCGCTGATCAGTACAGCTGATACTCGATCAATTCACGCTGCAATTTCACCGGATCGCGGAACCAGTGGGTGTTAAAGCCCAGTTCACGCGCCTGCTGAATATTGCGCTCGCTGTCATCGATAAACAGGGTTTCGCGCGGGTTAAGCTTGAAACGTGAAATCGCCAGATCAAAAATGCGCGGATCGGGCTTGGCGAGTTTTTCCTGGCCAGACACCAGAATGTCTTCGAAGTTATCAAGGAACTCAAAGCGTTCCAACGCATGCGGCCATGTTTCTGCCGACCAGTTGGTCAGTGCAAACAGCCGCACCTTTTTGCGTTTTTTAAGGTCTTCAAGAATCCCGACCGTGCGATCAATCGCGCCTTTTAGCATCTCCGGCCAGCGTTCCTGCCATGCGGCGATCTCGTCACGATGCTGCGGATAGCGGTGCTGAAGATCAGGGATGGAATTGGCAAAACTCAACATCCCCTGATCATGCAGATGGTTCCAGTGCGGATGGCAAACCTCGGCCAGAAAACGCTCCATCTCCGCGTCGTCCTTGAACATCTTGCGATACAGATAGCGCGGATCCCAATCGACAAGAACGCCGCCAAGGTCGAACAAAACTGTTTCAATATCGCGCATGTCTTCTCCATCTGGCGGGTTGTGGCTGTTGGGTGCCCCTTTTAAGCAGGTGGCGTCCATTGGTGCAAGCAGCAGTTAAGGTGCTGAACGCTGTGCTATCATGATCCTTGTTGCGATTGGCACCGTAAACAAACCTGAATGAAATGCGGTCGCGTCTGAATGTGGCTGACAGGCTAGATGACAGGCCAGATGACAGGAATGTCATTTGCCAACCGGGCGTGCTGTCGCAAATGATGGTGATACGGGAAAACCCGAAAACAGGAATCAGAGGAGGCTAGAACATGTGTACGCTAGACGGATGTGGCTCCCACGAACATCTCGGTCCGCCGCCCAAGGCAACCGATGAAGAACGCCGACTGTTTCTGAAGGGCGCAGTTGCCCTGCCTTTGGCTGTTATTCTTGCCGACCCGATGCTGGCCCATGCGGCCGGCCACGGCCTTGATAAAATGACCATCACCACGCCAGAAGGCGATGAAATGGTCGCCGAAGTCGCCATGCCGGCTACCCTGCCTGCACCCACGGTCATTCTGATCCATGAATGGTGGGGGCTTAATGATCATATTCGCGCAGTGGCGGCCGAATATGCCAAGCAGGGCTATATCGCGCTTGCGGTTGATCTTTATGGCAAACCGCCTGCCACCACGCCGGATGGGGCGCGTTCCCTGATGTCGTCGATGGATCCGGCGGTTGCGACCCGCAAATTGCAGGCCTCGGTCGAATTCCTGCGTAATCACAAGGATTCGACCGGCAAGGTTGGTTCGGTCGGTTGGTGCTTTGGTGGTGGCTGGTCGCTCAATACAGCACTTGCCACTAATATTGACGCAGCCGTGATCTATTACGGTAACGTCAAAAAGACCCCTGAACAGGTCGCAACACTCAATGCGCCGATCATGGGCCATTTCGGCACCCTTGATAAAAACATCAACCGGGAAATGGTCGAAGGCTTCGAAGAATCGCTGCGTATTGCTGGCAAGACCGATTACCAATTCTTCTGGTATGACGCCGATCACGCCTTTGCCAACCCGACGGGTGGGCGCTATGACGGCGAAGATGCCATGCTTGCCTGGGAGCGCACCATGGCCTTCTTTGACGAACATCTCAGCTAATCATCTCATCGCCAATGGTACGATGAAAAAAGGCCGGGTTTTCCCGGCCTTTTTATTTGTCTGATGATTGGGTTTTGTGGGCTTAATTCGCTGGATTTCCGCGGTTTGCCCATTTGGTTGACCGGCGTTCGATGACGTTAAAGATCTCATACATCGCAATCCCCATCACCGCGATCACCAGCAATCCGGCAAACACCAGCGGCATGTTGAATTTCGACGACGCCGACAACATCAAATAGCCAACACCAACGTTCGATGCGACAGTTTCCGAAATCACCGAGCCGACAAAGGCCAGCGTGATCGCAACCTTAAGGGATGCAAAGAAGTACGGCATCGCCCGAGGGAAGCCGACCTTGATCAGGATGTCACGCCGTGTCGCGCCAAGCGACCGCAACACATCGCGCAATTCCGGCTCAAGGGTGGCAAGGCCGGTGGCAACGTTGACCACAATCGGGAAGAACGAAATCAAAAATGCCGTGATGATTGCGGGTACCGTGCCGATGCCAAACCACATCACCAGAACCGGGACAAGGGCCACCTTGGGCACAGAGTTAAACCCGACCAAAAGCGGGTTGGCCGCGTCATAAATCGCCCGGCTGGATCCGACCAGCGCACCCAGCACAACCCCGAACACCACCGCAATGGCAAAGCCCGCCAGTGTTGTATAAAGTGTGTGATAGGCATGCATCCAGATCGCTTCATGGAACTGCCAGCCGACAATAATGCTTTCAGACGGGGTCGGCAGGACATAGGGCGGAATGTTGAAAATCCGCACAATCAATTCCCACAGTACGAAAAGCCCGATGGCACTGAGCCACGGCGTTGCTTTGCGAAGGTTCAATTTCTTTTTCATGACTTTTCCCGCCCTTCCTTATGCTTCTCGCACGTCACGAATGTGACTGCGCAATTCGTGGACAAGATCGGTGAAAGGCTGGGTAAAGGTGGTTTCCTGATCGCGGGGGCGGGGCAGGGTGTTTTCACGCTCCACCAGGATCTTGCCCGGGCGTTTGGACATCACATAAATGGTATCGGCCAGATAGGCCGCCTCACGCAAATCATGGGTGACCAGAATAACCGTGAACGGCTTGATCATCCAAAGGTTCTGCAAGATGTCCCAAAGCTCTTCACGGGTGAAGGCATCGAGCGCACCAAACGGCTCGTCGAGCATCAGAAGGTCGGGCTCATGGATCAATGACCGGCACAGCGATGCGCGCTGCTGCATGCCGCCTGACAATTCCCATGGGTATTTGTCTTCGTGGCCTTCAAGCCCGACGGTCGCCAAAAGCTTGCGTGCGCGTTCCTCATATTCCGCGCGATGTTTGCGCAGGCGGTTGCGGTGCGGCTTGACGATTTCCATCGGCAACAGAACGTTATCAAGGGTCGTGCGCCACGGCAAAAGGGTCGGGTTCTGAAACGCCATGCCAACAATCTTGAGCGGCCCTGAAACTTCCTTGCCATCGACAATGACATTGCCCTCTGATGGCGGCATCAGGCCGGACACCAGTTTCAGCAAGGATGACTTGCCACAGCCAGACGGGCCGACAACGGCGATAAATTCGCCCTTGTCGATCTTCATGTTGGTGGTTTCAAGCGCCAGTTCATCGCCTTCGCTATAGCGAAGTTTGACGTCGTTGAGTTCGACGAAGCTTTTGGACACTGCAGTTATTCCCCCTGCTTGGCCTGTTCGTGTTCTTGTTTCTCTGTCATGGAAAACGGGGCAGTCAGAAAATCCGACTGCCCCGCTTCATAAGATGATTATTTCAGCATGCGGTCTTCAGCAGACGGCATGAATTCATCGGTATAGATGTCGTCAACAGACGGCTTGTTCTCAAACCCGAAGGCCAGCGCAACCTGATCGATGGCCTTGGCCATACGGTCGGCTTTGACAAGGCCCATGCCTTCTTCAAGGGTTGCCGGGGTGACGACGTTTTCATCAATCGCCATCTGCAGACGCTGCAGCTCAAGATCCGGGTTGATCAGCGGATCAACTTCCTTAAGGGCATCAATTGCGGACTGCGGATCGGCAATCGCCGCCGCCCAGCCTTTGACAACACCACGCAGGAAGCCTTTAACTTCTTCCGGATGGTTTTCCATCATGTCCGGCGATGCCAGGATGCCGTTGCCATAGAAGTCCATGCCAAAGTCTTTGTACATAAAGACGGTCAGGTCATCCTTGGCAACACCCTGCGCCTGCAGGTTCAGGATCGAGGTGAAATAGTGACCGGAAATCGCATCCACATCGCCACGCACCAGCATCGGCTCACGCAGCGGCGGGTCCATGCTTTCCCAGGTCACAGCATCAAGGTCGAGACCGGTGGCCGATGCAAATGCCGGATACAGTTTGCGTGATGCATCAAAGACCGGGGCGCCAAGGGTTTTGCCAACCAGATCTTCCGGCTTGGTAATGCCGGAGCTTTTCAGCATGAACAGCGCAAATGGCGGGCGATCATACACCATGAAGATCGACTTCATGGCGCGATCCGGGTTGGATGCGTTGAATTCCACCAGCGAGTTGATGTCAGCAAGCGAAAGGTCATAAGCGCCGCTGGCAACGCGGGTGATCGCACCGACCGAACCGTTGCCCGAGTCAATCGTGACATCAAGGCCTTCTTCGTCAAAATAGCCGTTCTTCTTGGCCAGAAGATACGGTGCCGCCGGACCTTCGTATTTCCAGTCGAGCGAGAATTTGATCGCCATATCTGCCAGGGCCGCATGCGCGCCAAGGGCAACAGCCGCCCCGATAGCAGCCCCCAAAAGTCGGTTCGTAAACGTGGTCATGTCTAAAGAAGCCTCCTGAATGCGGATCGATGAAACAATCCAGCCACCTGATAAATCCAATGCGCACTTAGCAATGGTCATGCCATGTCGCCTGTGCGCCCGCTTTGTCGCGGTTTTGTAACCTTCGCCCAGCAGAGTAAGGGTGTTTATTATTTGGTCAATGGGGCAATTTGATCAAAAATTATACAGAAATTCTTGATAATCGCTCAATTGGCGCTCTTTATCTGGCAAATTATGTGGCAAATCACTTGCGCAATCCGCTGCTTTTGGGCATATGGCGGTCATGCTTACACAATCGATCAAACGTTTCTATAAAAAGGCCGATGCGAGCGCCGATGAAACCGGGGCTGGCTGGCGCGTGCTTCTCGATGGTCGTGCGGTGAAAACACCGGCCAAGGCCGATTTCCTGCTGCCGTCCGAAGTGCTTGCGCGTGAAATCGCGGCGGAATGGGACGCGCAAGGCGAGAAAGTCCAGCCTTCCACCATGCCGATCATGCAGCTTGCCGCGACCGCGATTGACCGGGTGCGGCCCAACCGTGATGCGGTGATTGCTGAACTGACCGGCTATGGCCGATCTGATTTGCTCTGCTACCGCGCATCCTTCCCCGAAGACCTGATCGAACGTCAGGCCAAGACATGGCAACCGTTGCTTGATTGGTCAAAGAACGATCTGGGCGTGGTGCTGACGGTCACCGAAGGTGTGATGCCGATCACCCAGGATGATCATGCACTGCTGCGTTTGCAGGATCATGTCGAAGGTTTTGACGACTATTACCTGACGGCCCTGCACAGTCTGACGACGATTTCCGGCTCCGTGATCATCGGTCTTGCGGTGATGAAACGCCAGATGGACACCACAACGGCATTCGAAGCATCTATGCTTGACGAAGGCTATGCGATGGAAAAGTGGGGCGACGATGCCGAGGCCATCGCCCGTCTCGACCGTCACCGGGCAGAGTTTTTGGCCGCCGGACGTTATCTTGAGTTGCTGGGCTAACCCGCAACTGGTCGCGCAAATGCCATGACCCATACAAAGGAGTAGGAAGCTGCTCCTTTTTTTTTATGCTCGTTTCCTGTGCATGTTGGATCCTGTTTATCGGTGTTCTACTTTTGAAGGGATTGCTGATCCGGAGAGTGAGTTCAATAAGTTAGCTCGACCGGGGTAAGCGATTTCACGTTCTTGCGGCAGAATCTGCTTTGCATCAATTTTCAATAGGTATAAAACGGCGTCTATACATTAGTATTGTAAGTTGTGGTTTTCTGAGTACGGGCGTTTGGGAGCGTGTGACGTCCGCCATTGATCTGGAAAGGTCATAATTTCTCAAGGTCAACCGGAGTAGGCAGTTTCGAACTCAAGCCAAGCCGGTTTTTCAAGGAGACGCCAGTACGGCGACGGGATGAATTTGTCGGTAAACTTGACCAAACAGACAGGAACTGACGCTTGTGCTGCGGGTGCGGCACCGGTTCTCTATGAGTTTTTCCGCAATACCCCGTCACGGAACTATTTCGGCGCAGGCGTTTTTGCACTGCTTGGCTACGACCCGGCCGACAGCGAGTTTGATCGCACACAGGGTTGGGGTTCTTTGCTTCATCCCGATGATGCGGTGATGTTCGCGCAGCACCGCAATCCACAGACCACAAATGATGCCAACCGGCGGCTAACCTTCCGCTTGCGCCATAAAGATGGTAATTGGATCACGGTCGAAGATTGCGCGACGATCAGCGAATTGGCCAGTGGCGATGTTGTGACGTCGGGATGCTTGACCCGCCTTGACGCGGCGCAAATCCTTTCCTCATCGGATGGCACCAGTCACACGCTGCAAAAAGGCGGCAATCTGCACAAGCGCCTTCTTAACTCCCTGGCCGAGGGGGTGGTTGTCTATGACGCCGCCGGTACCGTAGTAGAATTCAATAACACCGCGCTTGAGATTCTTGGCCTCACGGGCGACGAACTTTGCCGAAAGACCGTGCCCGAAACACCGTGCACCTTTGTGCGCGAAGATGGCGTGCCGCTGAACCGTGCTGAGCTTCCAGGCACAAGGGTGCTTGCAACTGGCGAACGCGAATATGGCGTTGTGCTGGGGGTCAATCGTCCCAATGGTGAATTTGCCTGGATCCGGGTTAATGCAGAACCCCTGCATAATGAACAGACCGGCACCTTTGACGGCGTCATCGTTTCATTCGCCGATATTAACGATGTCAAACAGGCCGAAGTCGCCTTCCGCGAACGTGAATTGCTGTATCGCCAGATGTTTAGCAACACAACCGCGGTCAACATTCTGGTCGATCCGGCAGATGGCCGGATTGTTGATGCCAGTCGTGCAGCAGAAGAACTTTATGGTTTTGAGGATGGCGGTCTTGTTGGTCGGACGATCCCGGAACTTGATATCGATGGCGCGCCGTCCATGCACAGGCATGTCAGTGCTGTTTTCGAACATGGTGCGGTGTCATTTGTTGTTCAGCATCGCCTGGGGAATGGCGAAATCCGCAAGATGCAGGTACATGCCGGTCTGATAGAGCTGCATGAACGCAAATACATTCACACCACCAATGTCGATATTACCGAGCGCGAACATTACGAACGCATGCTCAAGGATGCCAACCGCAAACTGGCCGAGGAACGCCAGCGTCTTGATGAAATTATCTGGGGCACCAGTGCGGGCACATGGGAATGGAATGTTCAGACCGGCGAAACCCGGTTTAACGAACGCTGGGCCGAAATCATTGGCTACACGCTCGAAGAACTTGGTCCCGTAAGCATCGACACATGGTTGGCATATTGCCATCCCGATGACCTCGGAAAGTCCGAGGCTGCCTTGCAAAGCACCTTCCGGGGTGAAACCGATCACTATCAGTGCGAATGCCGGATGCGCCACAAGGACGGCAGTTGGGTGTGGGTTCTTGATCGCGGCAAGGTCGTGGAATGGGATGCGGATGGCAATCCGCTGCGCATGTCGGGCACCCATGCCGATATCACACCGACCAAGGCGGTTGAAGCCGAAATTCGCAGGCTTGCCCAGACCGATCAATTGACCGGTCTTTCCAATCGTTATCAGTTCAATTCAATGCTGTCCCAGATCATTCAGATCAACCGGCGCTTTGAAAAAAGCATCGTTTTGCTGCTGCTTGATCTTGATCGCTTCAAGCAAGTGAATGACACGTTTGGCCATCCGGTCGGGGACAAGCTTCTGGTCGAAGTCGCCGAAATCATCAAACGCAATTGCCGCGAAGCCGACGTCGTTGCCCGTCTTGGCGGCGATGAGTTCGCCGTGGTCCTGCCATTGATGGATGATGTCCGTGATGCCGCCATTCCGGCCCAACGGATTATCGAGGAAGTGTCGCGTCCCCTGATCATTGATGGCAACGAAGTTCACGTTGGCATCAGTATCGGCATTTCGACCTGTGCCGATCAGAACGGAACGCCGGACTCAATCTATCGTGATGCCGACAAGGCGCTCTATCGCGCCAAAAATTGTGGGCGCAACCGTTTTTGCTTCTATGTCGAAGGCGGTTGCAACGAATGCGGTGCCCTTGATCGGGAACTGTGCGGTCGATACGCCCTGAACCCGCAAAGTCAGGATAACTAGCTAAGGTTGGCGGCCGTTCGCAGGGTTACTGCATCCACTTTGCGATCATTTTGTGCTGCACGGCTGCCTGTGCCGCCACCCGGTAATAGGATAGCAATTCACGCATCGGCGATGACATCCGATCAAACCCTGAAATAAATGCAACGATAATACCGACCGATGTCTGCCCCTGGATCACAAGGTAACCGCCGACAAACAGCACGCAAATTGGTGCCAGCGCATTCAAAAGATTGATCAGCGACTTCATGCCGAACTTCAAAACAAAAAGCTGCATGCGGTTGTCAAACAATGCCGTCATGCCCTTGTTGATCGGACGAAGCTGTTCGTCGTCATCCTTGTCGGTCGACATTTCCGAAAGTTTGTCACTGACATCGCGCATCTTCTCAACCCGTGCTTCAATAAGCGCATTGATGCGTTTCTGAATGACCGGGACAAGGGCGACCTGCGGGATCAGGGCGATCACCCCGATCAGGCCAATCATCGGCTCCACACTGATCATATAGCCAAGACCAAAGATCAGCATGCCGCTATTGACCACCGGCTGTGACAGACCATCGCCCACAAACCCGCCAAGCTTTTCGATCTCGGACCCGATGATTGAAACCGCGCGCCCGTTGCTTTCATCCTGGCTGCCGGCCTCGTTATGGGCGTGCAGGCGGGTCAGGTGCTTGCGGTTATACTGGATGGCACTTTCACTCAGCCACCCTTCGTAAATCCGAAGCACGAACTTGATCCCGCCATGGACGATAATCAGCCCCAGATAAAGCGCGGCCAGCGTGATCAAGAGATCAAAGTCCTGTGGCGTGATGGCGTTATCGACAATCCGGCGTTGCAGCTCGATCGGTGCAATGCCGAGGGCGGCCACCAGCACCGCAAGGCTGCATACCACAACTTGATGCCAGCCACTCATGCGCCAGACATACCCCCATAGGGAGCTGGCAGGGCGGTCGTCGCCGGTTTTTTCCGGATTGCGCGGGCTGAATTTAAACATGAGCTCAATCGATTGTGGTGACGAAGGCGATAAAGGTATGTTGGTGTACGTGTTCTGGGTGCCCCGGATCAGGGGCGATTACAGTGTGCACCATAATGCCAACGTCTTGCGCATCAAAATGATCCGGCGTCGGTGGCGGGTGGATATGCTGCTCTAGACTTTAGTTCAGCCCGCGCAGATATATCGAAATGACGTTAGGGAAATCATGCGTTTAGGGACTATTCTGGAGCTCTGTCAGAACAGTAAAAATAATTGGCATTCCAGTACCGAATAATGCTATTTCATTCTCCAGACGCGCATACCGGGCCGAAAAGTGCCAGAAGGCCGACCACAGCAAGGAAAACGCAACATGCAGGATATTGTCGCCAAACTCGAAGCGAAGCGCGCCGAAGCTGCCATGGGCGGCGGCCAGCGCCGCATTGATAATCAGCATGCCAAGGGCAAGCTCACCGCGCGTGAACGCCTTGATGTGCTGCTTGACGAGGGCTCCTTCGAAGAATGGGACATGTTTGTCGAACATGATTGCGTCGATTTCGGCATGACCGAAAACCGCATTCCGGGCGACGGTGTTGTCACCGGCCATGGCACGATCAACGGCCGTCTGGTGTTTGTATTCTCACAGGATTTCACCGTGTTTGGCGGTGCCCTTTCGGGTGCGCATGCGCGCAAGATCGCCAAGATCATGGATCAGGCGATGAAGGTTGGCGCACCGGTGATTGGCCTGAATGATTCGGGCGGGGCGCGTATTCAGGAAGGTGTCGAAAGCCTTGCTGGCTATGCCGATGTTTTCCAGCGCAATGTTGAGGCCTCTGGCGTCATCCCGCAAATCTCGCTGATCATGGGCCCATGTGCGGGTGGGGCTGTTTACAGCCCGGCCATGACCGACTTCATCTTCATGGTCAAGGACAGCTCCTATATGTTCGTGACGGGGCCCGATGTGGTCAAAACCGTCACCCACGAAGAAGTCACCCATGAACAGCTCGGCGGGGCATCGACCCATACCAGTGTTTCCGGTGTTGCTGATCTCGCCTTTGACAATGATGTCGATCTGTTGCTTCAGACCCGGCGTTTCATGGACTTCCTGCCGCTGTGTAACAAGGAAGACCCGCCCGCACGCCTGTGCGAAGATCCGATCAACCGTGATGACTTCTCGCTCGATACCCTGGTGCCTGAAAACCCCAACATGCCCTATGACATGAAGGAACTGATCACCAAGATCGTCGACGAGGGCGACTTCTTTGAAATTCAGGCCGACTACGCCAAAAACATCATTATCGGCATGGCGCGCATGGATGGTCGCACGGTCGGTGTCGTCGCCAACCAGCCGATGGTGCTTGCCGGCTGCCTTGATATCGACAGCTCCAAAAAGGCCGCGCGCTTCGTGCGCTTCTGCGATGCCTACAACATTCCGATTGTTACCTTTGTTGATGTGCCGGGCTTCATGCCGGGTACCGCACAGGAATATGGCGGCATCATCAAACATGGCGCCAAACTGCTTTATGCCTATGCCGAGGCCACTGTGCCCAAGGTAACGGTGATCACGCGTAAGGCTTACGGCGGCGCCTATGACGTGATGTCATCAAAACATCTGCGCGGTGATGTCAACTATGCCTGGCCGACCGCCGAAATTGCGGTGATGGGGCCCAAAGGGGCTGTGGAAATCATCTTCCGCGCGGATATGGACAATCCGGCAAAGATCGAAGCCCGCACCGAGGAATACCGCGAAAAATTCGCCAACCCGTTTGTCGCGGGCCGCAAGGGGTTCATTGACGATGTCATCATGCCGCATGGTACACGCCGCCGCGTCTGCAAGGCGCTCGGCATGCTGCGTAACAAGGACATCAAGAACCCTGAAAAGAAACACGGCAACATTCCGCTGTAAGACAAATTGGGAGACAGAAAAATGTTCAGCAAGATCCTGATTGCCAACCGCGGTGAAATCGCCTGCCGTGTGATCAAATCAGCCCGCAAAATGGGCATCAAAACCGTTGCGGTCTATTCCGATGCCGACAAGGCCGCCCTTCATGTTCAGATGGCCGATGAGGCCATTCGTATTGGCCCGGCACCCAGTAATCAGTCCTATCTGATTATCGAAAACATTATCGAGGCCTGCAAATCCACCGGGGCCGAGGCTGTCCATCCCGGCTATGGCTTCCTGTCGGAAAACCAGGCTTTTGCCAAGGCGCTTGATGCCGCCGGTATTGCCTTTATCGGCCCGCCGAATGGTGCGATTGCCGCGATGGGCGACAAGATCACCTCCAAGAAAATCGCGGCCGACGCCGGTGTTTCGACCGTGCCGGGCTATATGGGGGTGATCAAGGACACCGCCGAGGCGATCAAGATCGCCAATGATATCGGCTATCCTGTGATGCTCAAGGCATCCGCTGGTGGCGGCGGCAAGGGCATGCGTATTGCCCGAAACGATGCCGAATGCCGCGAAGGGTTCGAACGTGCAACGTCCGAGGCCGCAAGTTCCTTTGGCGATGACCGCGTCTTTGTCGAAAAGTTCGTCGAAGAACCACGCCATATCGAAATTCAGGTGCTGGCCGATAAACACGGCAACGCGATCTATCTTGGCGAACGTGAATGCTCCATTCAGCGCCGCCACCAAAAGGTCGTCGAAGAAGCCCCGTCACCCTTTATCGATCCTGCCACCCGCAAGGCCATGGGCGAACAGGCCGTGGCATTGGCGCGTGCGGTGGATTACTGCTCTGCCGGTACGGTGGAATTCATTGTCGATAAGGACAAGAACTTCTACTTCCTTGAAATGAACACTCGCCTGCAGGTCGAACATCCGGTGACCGAACTTGTCACCGGTCAGGATCTTGTCGAATGGATGATCAAGATCGCCGATGGTGAAAAACTGACGCTTAAACAGGAAGACGTCAAACTGACCGGCTGGGCCATGGAAACCCGCGTCTATGCCGAGGATCCCTTCCGCGAATTCCTGCCCTCGACCGGGCGCCTGGTGCGTTATCAGCCGCCAGCAGAATCAGACACCGTACGTGTCGATACCGGCGTCTATGAAGGCGGCGAGATTTCGATGTTCTATGATCCGATGGTCGCGAAACTGATCACCTATGGTGAAAACCGCGATCAGGCGATTGGCGAAATGCGCCGTGCGCTTGATGCCTATTACATCCGTGGCATTTCGCACAACATCCCGTTCCTTGCGGCCGTGATGGCAAACAAACGCTTCCAGAATGGCAACATCACCACCAACTTCATCGCTGAAGAATATCCTGATGGTTTCTCGGCCGATGATCTGCCCAACGACGATCCGGCAACCCTGATCGTGGTCGCGGCCTACATCAATCAGCGCGTTGCTGAACGCAATGCCGGCATTACCGGTCAGGTCAGTGACCATCCGCTTGAAATCGCCGAAAGCTGGGTCGCGGTTTGCGGGGATGACCATACCCAGTTCGATATCGAGTTCGACGGTGTTAACGGCGATTACATCGTCGCCATCGGGGATCGCAGCTATGGCGTGGTCTCGGACTGGAAGATCGGCGATCCGCTGTTTGTCGGCGAAATCGACGGTGCCCCGGTTTGTGTGCAGATCGACGTCGAAGGCGTCGGGTATAAACTGGCCGCCAACGGCATTCAGCGCCACTTCAAGGTGATGCTGCCGCGCGTCGCGGAACTGCAGAAACTGATGCCGTTCAAGGCCCCGCCGGATATGTCGAACTTCCTGCTCTCGCCAATGCCGGGCTTGCTCGTCAAGGTCTCGGTCGAGGAAGGCCAGACCGTCCAGCCGGGCGAGGAGCTCTGCATCCTTGAAGCGATGAAAATGGAAAACGTCCTGAAGTGCGAAAGCAAAGGTGTGGTCAAAAAGATCCACGCCGAGCAGGGGGCTAACCTCTCGGTCGATGCCATCATCATCGAGTTCGAAAAAGACGAATAAGAATATCCTCATAAATACAAGACACTGGTGCCACGACATGATTTAAATGTGTCGTGGCATTTCTATTTAGGAGGGAAGTTGTGCAACAGGTATCGCGTTTTTCAAACGAATTGAGTTTTTTGAAACCCGCTTTTGAGCAGTTTTCAAAAAACTTGAGCCAGTATGGGCAAACCGTTCAATGGAGTGAGCTTCCTCACTACTTTAATGAACGTGCAACTATCTCCCTTCTTCAAGCTGCTTGTTGGCAGGCAAAGTTAGTCTCTTTCGAAGAGTACGTAACGAAGAAGCGCAAAGGCGAAGACTTAAAGAATGGTCGGTGTGACTTGTATGTTAGTCAAAAACGCGGCGACAGAAATATAGAATTTGAGGCAAAGGAGCGCCTTCTCGTTTCACGGACGAGCGACGATCAAATTCGAAGCTGGCTTAAAGAGGGCGACAACGATGCTGCCTGTAACGAGGCGGCAGATATCCGAGCAAGCCTGACGTTCGTAATGCCGAGGGTGCCGGAGAAAGAGGGTGTCACCCAAGAGACGCATATTGCTCTTGTACAGAACGCCCTTGATGTCGCTTTGAGCGAGGGCATACATGCTGCTCACTTCTGGTGCCATCCTCGGGCATGGGACGTAACAGGGGTGCCACGAAGGGGAGGAGTACCGTCTCGTTGGCCGAGCTTGCTGACTTTGATCAGAGTTGTGTCTGTAAATGAAAACTATGAGTTTTCAGTTGGGCCAAATTGTCTAACTAATCCGATTTCTCTTTCTTAACTCCGTAGGCGAAGGATTGGCTCAGTTAAGAAAGAGATTGAGAAAAGCGCTGTTCGAGGAATTGGACAGCGCCTTTTCTTTAACCTGTTCAAACACTTGTGTTTTCAAGGCCTTTCCGATCCGTTTCACGCATATTAAATACAGATAACGGGGCTTTACGGGGCGTTTGCACTGCCATATGGTCGTGAATTGAGGCCGTAATACCCTGTGAACATCGAGGTTGACTGCCAACGCATTGAACGTGCCTGCGGCCATCCAATAACAAGAAACGAGGCTTAAGAATGTACAAGCTGATTGCTTTTGATGGCGACGATACCCTGTGGCACAACGAGCCACTTTTCCGCCAAGCCCATGTGCAGCTGCGCGAAATGCTGGGACATTATGTTGATCCCGAACAGGTTGATGATCGTCTCTATCAGGCCGAGTTGGCCAACCTGTCCATCTATGGCTATGGCGTGACGGGCTTTACCCTGTCGATGATTGAAACCGCGATCGAATTGTCTGATCGTAAAATCAGTGCCGAAGACATCCACAAACTGGCCGAAACCGGCAAATCCATGCTGCGCGCGCCCACCCGTATCATTGACGGGGCAGAGGCCGTGCTGAAACAGTATGCCAAGCACCCGAATTACAAGGTTGTCCTGATCACCAAGGGCGATCTGATCGCCCAGCAGCTCAAGATTGATCGCTCCGGGTTCGAGGACCTGTTTGACGGGATCGAGATTGTCTCGGAAAAGGATCCGCTGACCTATCGCAACATCTTTGGCCGCTATGGCGTCGATCCCGAAGATGCGATCATGATCGGCAACTCGATGAAATCCGATATTCTGCCGGTCCTTGCGTGCGGGGCGACCGCGATCCACATTCCCTATGAAATCACCTGGGTCCATGAAATGGTCGATCAGACAGAGATCGACAATGACAAGGTCATCACGGCTGAAAGCATTGCCGATGTACCCGGGATCATCGAAAAACTCGAACAGCAAATGGCGAGTGGGAGAATGGAAAATGTCTGATTGCGCCGGTTCTGAAATGTCCACCGAGGCGGTTCTCGCCAACGGCCCGGCCGCCGATCTTGATCCGCAAACCAAGCTCGAACTCGAAGCCGCTGCCTTTCGTGGCCTTGTCACGCACCTTCAGGACCGCAAGGATGTTCAGAATATCGATCTGATGAACCTTGCCGGGTTCTGCCGCAACTGTCTGGCCAAATGGTATCTGGCAGCTGCCCGCGAACGCGGTGTTGCGATGGATTATGATGGGGCGCGCGAAGTCGTCTATGGCATGACCTATGACGCCTGGAAGGATAACCATCAGGCGCCGGCATCGGATGAACAGAAGCAGAAGTTTCAGGACACCGCCCATCTCCATGCCAAGATCCCCGGCGCGAAATAAGCCGCCGATAAAACCATCGACAAGGGAGGAGGCCCGATCATGACCGATACAAGCCCCGACCCGTCAACGGGGGATGGCAACATTGCCGTCCATGCCCGGATCGAAGGCCGGGTGCAGGGCGTGTGGTATCGCGCCTGGACCGTCGAAGAAGCCTGCAAGCGCGATCTCACCGGCTGGGTGCGCAATCGCAATGATGGCTCGGTGGAGGCGGTGTTTTGCGGTCCGGCCAAGGTGGTGCAATCCATGATCACCGCCTGTCACGATGGCCCGACCCATGCGCGCGTTGATCGCATCCACGAAGAACCAGCACTCGAAGACGGGTTTACCACGTTCGAGAAGCGCCCAACCGCCTGAAACAGTGTGCGTCAAGGCGTTGGCGGCTTTGTTAAACCGATTGCAAAAGCCTTTTTCCAGTTGATTCTGGAAAAAGGCTTTTTCTTTATCGCACTGCGGTGGCATGGTTATGAAATCCTGACTGCATGGTCAGACGCAGTGCGTCGGGAAATCAACAGGGAGACTACACATGACCTTTATCGCAAAATCATTTGGCGTTGCTGCCATTGTTGCGACCAGTGCGCTTTGCGCATTCGGCGCACAGGCAGAGCCGGAACAGAATGACGGCCTGAACGGCACGCTGTGGCTGCAGACCTCGGTCGAATACAAAACGACCGCCATGTCGGTCTATGCCGGTGCGACCCGTTTGCTGGATGCCGCCATTGGCGATCACAGCTGGACCGCAGCGCTCGAGCAGGACGGCAACTATATGACCAAGCCGCCGGCAGTCATTCTGGACGTTGATGAAACCGTTCTGGATAACTCCGCCTATCAGGCTTGGGTTGTCACCGACAAAACCCATTACAGCTCCAAAACCTGGGCGGCCTTTGTGCACGACATGATTTCCACCCCGACCCCGGGCGCGCTGGAATTCACCAAGGCGGCTGCCGCCCGCGGTGTGGAAGTCTTCTATGTCTCGAACCGCAAGGCCCCGGAAGAAGAACCCACCATCGAAAACCTCAAGAAATATGGCTTCCCCTATGCCGATGAAAAGCATGTCATGCTGCGTGGCGAGGTCGAAGAATGGGGCTCCAACAAAACCCCGCGCCGTGCTGCTGTTGCTGAGGATTATCGTGTGATCATGCAGTTTGGCGACAATTTCGGTGACTTCACTGACGAGATTGATGGCTCCATCACTGAGCGTCTCGAAGTCATGGAAAAATACGGCAATTACTGGGGCGAACGCTGGTTCATGCTCCCGAACCCGAGCTACGGCTCATGGGAAGAAGCAGCCTTCGGTGGCGATTGGGGCAAGTCTGGCGACGAACGCCGCCAGGACAAACTCAATGCCATGACCCCGTGGGCGGGGCCGGCTGAATAAGCTGTGGCTTAGGACCACATTCAAGGGCGTCCCGATGGGGCGCCCTTTTTTATATCTAACCTTCTGCGCAACCTCCGGGGTTCATCTTTGCAGCGCAATGGTGTTAGGGTCCCCAAAAGAGGCATTAACTGCTTTGCGCGCCACCAAGCAGGATATTATGAACACGACTGTCGCCCCCAAACACCGTGATCGTGTCCTACTGGCTGTCGGGACGATCATTTTTACCGTTTTCGCCCTGTCACTGGGCGATGCGTTGATCAAACAATCGAGCGGCCAGTTCGTCATCTGGCAGATATTCGTCATCAGATCCGCAATCGCCATTCCCTTTCTGGTGGGCTATCTGGCAATTCGTGTCCCGTCGGCCTTGCGCCTTGGTCACGCTTTTGGCTGGACCACGTTGCGCAGCCTTTTGCTGGTCGTGATGTGGATTTGCTATTATCTGTCCCTGCCGCATCTGACCCTGTCGGTGGCGGCGGCAACCTATTACACCTTGCCGATTTTCATCACGCTGTTTAGCGCCATCACGACCCGAACCAAAATCAGCAAAACAGGCTGGTTTGCCGTCGTCATCGGCTTTGCGGGGGTGCTGTTTATTCTGCGTCCGGATGCCGGAAACTTTAATGGTTATGCATTGCTGCCGCTGTTTGCGGCCATGCTGTATGCGGTGGCGATGATCTTGACCCGCACCAAATGCCGGGACGAACATCCGATCAAGCTCTCGCTTGCGCTGAACATCGCCTTTGTTGCGGTCGGGGCGATTGCTGCGCTGGTGATCAGCCTGCTGTCTGGTGATATGCGCGATGGCTTCCTTCTTGCCCCCTGGAGCACCATGACCCTAACCGGCTTGGGCACGATGGCGATTCTGGCGGCATCCATCCTGATCGGCAGCATCGGGGCAGCCATTGCCTATCAAAACGGCCCGCCCGCCATGATCGGTACGTTTGATTTTGCCTATGTCGGGTTTTCGTTTGTCTGGGGTGTGGTCTTCTTTGCCGAAACCCCCGATGCCCTGTCTCTGATCGGCATTGTCCTGATTGTCGGGGCAGGGGTGATGGCGCTTCGCCAGTAACCGGGATATCGCCAGTTACTTCAAAACCCAGGAAAAGGCACGCTCAAGCTCCGCCACCGCATTGGTGTCGTAACACCGCCCATGCGCCAGAACGACATAGTCCGGGTTCCAGTCAATCATGGTCAGGACGGCCTTGCGCACGCTGTCCTTATACCCGGCAAAGGTCAGGCGCATGTCGCGTGGCGTGCTGCCATGCGGGTCCATGGTGCCAAACAGCCTGACCATAAACCGCCAGATCGGGCTTTTGATTTTAGGGGCTTCGAAGTTTTCGATCAGGTCGGTCAGGATCAGGGTTTTGGATGCGTCATGGAAAAACACCGCCTCGTTCAAATAACTGCCCCGCACCAGAACCTGTTCGATCTCATCGGCCCACTCAGACTCCGGCGTATCGGCAAGTTCCGCATCAAAATTGACCGTAATCCCGACCGACTGGGCGCGTTTGATCACACCGGGCGCACAGAACGCCTTTGCATCCGGATAGGCCTTTTGCCAATCGGGCACACCGGCATAATGGATGGTATTGGGTGCAATCAGATAGGCAACTTCGCCCAGCGCATCGACCTCGGCCTTAAGCGTTTCATTGAGCCGGATCGGCGAGTGGACAAACAGTTTGCCGCTTTGGAGGCGGATGATTGTCATCCGGGTCGGGAAGGGCAGCTTAAGCCCGGCATACTGAAACCCGATCACCGGACCATCAAAGATCCAGACATTCTCGGCAATCGGTTTGGCGTGATCAAGCGGGGCATAGGTCTCGACAGAGAACATGGGGCGATCTTCCATCTTTTAGGCGGGGGACGCAGGTACGGGCGGGGTGGCAACAGCGGCGATTATACAACCTTGCCCGGATTAAGCCTGCCATCTGGATCAATTGCCGCCTTGATCGCGTGCAGCAATTTCAGTTTTTCCACACTGGCATAATGCGCAAGTTCGTCGCGCTTAAGCTGTCCGATGCCGTGTTCGGCACTGATCGATCCGCCAAGCTCGGTGACAATGTCGTGAATGACGCTGTTCAGGCTTTCCCACTGCGCAAGATAGGCTTGCTTGTCCATGGTGGCGGGCTGGGTGAAGTTGAAATGGATATTGCCATCACCAACATGGCCAAACGGGCAGGGGCGAATGCCGGGTATCAGCGCATCCGCACTCGCCATGCCGCGTTTCAAAAGCTCGGCAACCTTTGAAACCGGTACGGATACATCATGCTTGATCGATCCGCCTTCATAGCCTTGCGCCTCGGGGATGCCTTCGCGGATCGCCCACAGGTTTTTACGCTGGGCCTCGGACTGGGCAAGGGTCGCATCCGTCGCAAGCCCGATCTCAACCGCCTGCGCCAACAGATCGACCAGAAGTGTTTCCAGATCATCCTTCGGGCGCGACGATGTCAGCTCGATCAAGACATGCCAGTTCGTCTTGGTCGCAAGCGGACGCGTCAGGCCCTTAAGATAGGTCACCGACAGATCATGGGCAAAACTGCTGATCAGCTCGAAGGCGGCTATCGCATCACCGGTATGGCGACGTGCAAGGGCCAAAAGATCAATCGCGCATTCCGGCGACGGCACGGCAATCCAGGCGGTGGCAACGTGTTTTGGCCGGGCAAAAAGTTTTAGCGTCGCCTTGGTGATAATGCCAAGCGTGCCTTCCGCCCCGATAAACAAATCGCGCAGGTCATAGCCGGTATTGTCCTTGCGAAGCTTTGAGAGCCCGTTCCACACTGTGCCATCGGGCAACACGACCTCAAGCCCAAGGCAAAGATCGCGCGCATTGCCATAGCGAATAACGTTCAATCCCCCGGCATTGGTCGCAAGGTTGCCACCAATCTGGCATGTGCCCTCGGCGCCGAGTGACAGCGGGAAAAGCAGATCCTGCTTCTCGGCGGCTTCCTGAATGCTTTGCAGGATCGCACCGGCTTCCACGGTGGCGGTAAAGTCCCGCGCATCAATCTCGATCACGCTGTTCATGCGCTTGAGGTTGATCAGAACCTGTTTGCTATCGGCAACCGCCCCGCCACAGCGCCCGGTATTGCCGCCCTGTGGCACAACCGCGATGTCATGCGCGGCACAGATCGCAACCGCCTTGGCGACTTCCTCGGTGCTGGCGGGAAACAGGATGATCTCGGCATGGCCTTCAAACTTGCCGCGCGCCTCGGCGTTGTGGGCGGCCAGAACGTCGCTTTCCATGCTGAAACCTTTGGGGCCCAGCAGGTCCTTTAATTCGGTAATCGCGGTTTCTGGCAGGAACGACATGGCGCTGTTCCCTTACTTGGCATCATGCGGCGCGCGCGGGGCGCTCGCGCGTTTCAGGCGGTCATTGATCGCAATGCCTAGTCCCTTATCGGGGATTGGTGCAATCGCAATCCCGGCAAAGTGGCTCTGATCGGCTTCATGCAGCTTGGCAAACAGATTGGCGGCGGCCTCGATATCATTCCCCGATTTCGAGAGCCAAAGCACCGCATCAAACCCCTTGGTATTGCAATCGCCAAAGCCGAGCAGGACCTCATGGCCATATTTCGCCGGATCGGCGGTGGTGGCCTCAAGCCGCACGGGAAGGCCCGGCGCATAATGGCTGGTCATCATGCCGGGGCTTTTGGGCGCGGTATCATCGCTTTCCGCCATGACAACATCCGTACCCAGCAGTTCTGATACCTGATCGGCTGTCACGCCACCGGGGCGCAGCATCACCACCCGATCCGTGGTCAGGTCAATCACCGTACTTTCAAGCCCGACACCACACGGCCCACCATCGAGGATCATGCCAATCGCATTACCCAGCGATTGCGCAACGTGGGCGGCCGTGGTCGGGCTGATCTTGCCTGATCGGTTGGCGGACGGGGCGGCGACCGGGCGGCCCACCGCGCGCAACAATTCACGCGCCATCGGATGGGCCGGAACCCGCACGGCAATGCTGGGAAGGCCTGCTGTGACCAGATCACAAACATCACTATCGGCTTGGCGCGGCAACACAAGTGTCAGGGCACCCGGCCAAAATGCCGCGGCCAGCTTATCGGCCCGCGCATCAAACACCGCATGCTTGGCCGCCGCATCGCGGTCGGGAAAATGGCTGATCAGCGGATTGAAGCTCGGCCGTTTCTTGGCGGCATAAATCCCCGCCACCGCATCGGCATTGGTTGCATCCGCCCCAAGCCCGTAGACCGTCTCGGTCGGAAAGGCCACCAGCTCACCGGCGCGCAGCTTCGCTGCTGCCTGACTAAGGGCACCTTCGGAATAGGGTCGAATGGTAAGGGCTGGCGACATGCAATAATCTCTGAAAACACAAGCTACTCAAATACCTAACTATGATGCAGTGCCATGACAAGGAAGATCGCGTGCAAAGCCGGCAATCGAATGTGAAAAATCAACGATGATCTGGTGAGAAATACGCCCCAAACAGCGCAGAGCCGCCATAAAAATGGCGGCTCCAATTTACGCTCTAGCCCGGTTTCGCCCCGCGGTGGTGAAATCGGACCGCGTCGCCGTGATTCCGGCGGCTATTTACGTCACCTACACTCTGTGTGGCGATAAGGAATGGATAGCGCAAAACGTCCTGAAAGTCAAGAAAACTGCGGGGTGGAGCAGTTTCAAGCTTTCCCGAAAAATACCGATCTGATCACTGTTGCAACGCGGGATCGGCAAGCTGCTGATGCGGCTTTGTAATTCGCTTTTGATCCCGCTGTGCGAAGGATCAGTTCTCGTACTTGACCGGAACGGACGGGCTGCGCGCGATGAAGAACGGGTTGCGGAAATCGGCCTTGCCATAAACGAATCCCGATCCGTCCATATTTTCAACCACACCGCCGGCAGCAAGCAGAACCGCATGACCGGCCCCGATATCCCATTCCATGGTTGGACCGAGGCGGGGATAAAGATCGGCTTCACCGGCCGCAACCAGACAAAGCTTCAATGAACTTCCCGCCGGGCGCAGTTCCTTGACCGCAAGGTCACCCAGAAACGCCTTCATCGCCTCGGGATCGCCGTGTGATCGCGATCCGACAACGACAACGCCGTCTTGGGGCATCTCGCGCACCGAAATCGCGGTGGTTTTGGGGGCAACGTCGCCTTCGATCAGTTTCGCGCCATCCGGGCCACCGTAATAAAGCTTGTCGATTGCCGGGGCATAAACCACGCCCAGAACCGGCTTTCCTTTGGCAATCAGGGCCACATTGACGGTGAACTCGCCATTGCGTTTGATGAATTCCTTGGTGCCATCAAGCGGATCAACCAGCCAGAAGAAATCGGTCTGCGCGTTCACATCGGGCACATCGCCCTTGGCGGCACTTTCCTCGGACACGATTTTGATATCGGGGGTGAGTGCGCGAAGCCCGGGCAGGATCACGGCCTCTGCCGCTTCATCGGCCTCGGTCACGGGGCTGGCGTCATCCTTGGAACGGACTTCGAAATCGGTCTGATAGATTTCCATCATCGCAGCGCCTGCCTTGCGGGCAATTTCAATCAGTCCGTTTTCAAGGGCATCGGCATTGGCGGGCAGGGCAACGGTCATGGCAATCTCGTTTCAAGGGATAAAATCAACTATCCCACGGGAATAAGGAGTTTTGCCCGCAACGTCCAGTCCGGCCTTAAAACGCTTACGTGTTTTCAGCTTTGCGTGCCAAACCGTTCGTCCATGACGTCCTTGAGTGCGGCCATGATATCATCGCTTAGCTGATCAAGGGTGACGACGATGGCGGGTTTGGCCGGGGTCGGGCAGATGCCGGCCATGACCTCTTCGGCGCGCCATTGCATCATCACGCTTTCGGTCAGTTCAACCAGCGTGATCGCACTTGGCACATGGTCGCTCTGGATGCTGGCGGCAAAGCTTTGTGCCTCTTCGCGGGTGGCAAAGATCGGGCAGTATTTCTCGCCGGTCGCGGTTGTTTGCAGCAACCAGCCATTATGATAAAGCGCCCAGACGCCTTCCCATTCGGCGACTTCGTGAATGAAGTCGGCGTAGCGCGTGTCAATCTGTGTGCTGCTTGCCATAATCTCTTAACCCTACTGATCCCAGAACCCGCTGGGGCGGACGTCTTTGGATGAAATCCCGCGGGCAATAAACCGCTCTGCGCGCATATGTGGGGACCAGTAATTCATCGGCAACCCCGCCTTGCGTTTAAGATGGGCCAGAAAGTCTTTCGGATCGGGCAATTGATCCCAGACTTGCGGCAGGAACAAGCCCCGCCGATTGCCATCCGATAAAATGATCCCGTCCTCAAACGGTGTCAGCTTGGCAATCAGATCGGCCTCGCTGTCAAACCCGAACGGGGCGGGTGGGGAAAGCACTGAAATCGAAAGCTCCAGATCATCGCCAATCTCCGCCCGCGACAACCCGGCAAAGCGCGGATCGCGAAACGCCGCCTTGAATGCATTCTCGCACAGATCGGTGGCAAGTGGCGCATGCGCCATGATCGACCCAATACAGCCGCGCAACTGCCCGGCTTTCTTGAGTGTGACAAAACACGCCCCCGGCGCCCCCAACGCCGGACCAACTTCATTGGGTGAAAGCGACAATGGCGCACCGCTCGCAAGCCCATGCAGGATCGATTGCCGACACAGGCCCAGCATCTCTTCGCCGTGCGTCTTGATCAGCTCCTCGGTCGCTGTGGTGAAATCCTGTTCGCCATCATCACCCATATCTGATGCATCCGCCTCATAAATCGCCCAGGCACCATAGCCGACCACGCGCGATTTATCGCCCGTCACATCGCCGGAATTGCGCATGCCAAGGGTCTTGATCTTCATGCCGCGATTGCGCGCCGCCATAAGCATCCCGGCCACCGGCAACGCGCCGCAGGCATCGCTGGTATCGATATTCTCGGCATCGAAATTCTCGATCATCGTCCGCGTGCGGTGATCCATCCTTTGCGCGGTGTCATAATCATGGAAATGCGACAGATCCGATGAAATCACGATCAATGTTTCCGGCCCGCCCCAAAGCTTCTCGATCACCTCATGCACCTGACGCGGGCTGCACCGGCTGACCAGAAGCGGAACAATGCCGATCTCCGCCCCCTCGCCAAACAGTCGCTGAATAAACGGCAATTCAATCTCAAGTCCGTGCTCAAGTGTGTGTGCGTCGTCCAGCATCTGAACATGCGGCAACGCCAACGCAGATTGCAGCGCCGGAAGGTCACAGCGCATCGCCCCAAGCGGCGTGGCAAACCCATCAGCACGCGCCAGCGCAATCCCCTGAAACGCCATACGATGCGCCGGACCAATGATCACAATGCGTTTAATGGTATCCTTAAGCGCCCGCACCGTGGCAAAGCCAAGGGCCGCCAGACTACCCGAAAACATCAATCCCGCATGCGGCACAATGATCGCCTTTGGGATCGCAGGTCCCGATACGGCGTCTGAATGCAGGGCCGCATCCAACAGCCCGTCAATCTCGCTGCGCAAGAGTTCGGCATCGGCCGGATAAAACGTCCCGGCAACAGCAGGCGGGCGGATGATGGTCATACTTTGCTATTGTCTCAGCTATGGCTAGAATGTTCTCAAACATATTTGTTAATTTGAAGGTTTTGCAAGCGGTACGGGTAAACATGAAGAAAGTTGAACAACATGAGTCGAATTTCTTTAGGTATGTAAAGCTGTATCTAGATGAAATAGAAGAAATTTACGATTTGATGAAATCGATGTCTGGAAACGTAACTATTCAGGCAGATGGGTTTGAGTTTGATGATTTTGACGAGTTTTCTCAAGAATTATCGCGAAAAATTGTTATGAACAAGGTGGATATTTCTTCAAGTGATCCATATATGAGTGTTACTTTTGATAAAGATAGTGTGCATGTTTACAGTGGGAGAAGTGAGGATTATTTTCATTTAAAAATGAAAGAAATAATGGGCAGTTCCAAACCAATTATTAGAAATGAGATTTGGAAATTTTCTTCTGTGTCTATATTCTTTCTAGGCTTGTTCTTGATGGTTTTTTCTGACGTACTCTCTGAGCAACTCTTTGATGAACATTCGTTTGAGAGCGGCGAGAGTCGCTTGGCTTTTATTGGGTTTGTGTTGATGCCTGTTTCGGGAATTCTGCTCATGATCCGTGACGGCCTCAGAAAGGTTACAATAATAGGTGAGCGCCGGGATGAGCGGACAAGCATAGTTCGACGTAACCGAGACAATATCTTTGTTGGAGTGATTTCGGCATTTGTGGGTGGGGGGCTGTTGCTTGTTTTTCAGAAGGTGTTCTTCTGAGCTAAGAAGTTAATGCATGACAAAGGCGAGTTGTTGACTGATCCCGCAATCAAAACCGACACCGTGCCAGCCCGCTACTGGCACCATCTCGACGATGGCCGCATCCAGTGCGATGTCTGCCCGCGCTTTTGCAAGCTCAAGGACGGGCAGCGGGGCTTGTGTTTTGTCCGCGCGCGCCTTGGCGATCAGATGGTGCTGACGACGTGGGGTCGATCCTCGGGCTTTTGCATCGACCCGATCGAGAAAAAGCCGCTCAATCATTTTCTGCCGGGCACCCCGATCCTGTCCTTTGGCACGGCGGGCTGTAATCTGACCTGCAAGTTCTGCCAGAATTACGAGATATCGAAGGCGCGCGAGATGGACAAGCTTTCCTCGCTCGCCACCCCTGAAATGATCGCCAAAACCGCCAAGGCGCATGGCTGCTCGGCCGTGGCCTTTACCTATAATGATCCGGTGATCTTCCTTGAATATGCCGTCGATGTCGCCATTGCCTGTCGCGAAATGGGCATTCGCACCGTCGCGGTCACGGCGGGCTATATTGGTGATAAGGCGCGCGAGGAATTTTTCCGCCACATGGATGCCGCCAATGTCGATCTGAAGGGCTTCACGGATCGCTTTTATCATCAGCTATGCTCGGCGCATCTCGATGACGTGCTGGAAACGCTTAAATACCTGCGCCATGAAACTGGCGTCTGGGTGGAACTGACCAATCTTGTCATTCCCGGCGAAAATGATGGCGATGCCGAGTTCCATGAAATGACAGCTTGGATCCATGATGAACTTGGTCCGGATGTGCCGATGCATTTTTCGGCCTTTCATCCCGACTGGAAAATGATGGATACACCACGCACCCCGCCCGAGACCTTGGTGCGTGCGCGCAAGATCGCCATGGATAACGGCATTCGCTATGCCTATGTCGGCAACGTTCATGATAAAACGCACAGCAGCACTTTCTGCCATGGCTGCGGCGAGATCCTGATTGGCCGTGACTGGTATCAGCTTTCTGACTGGAACCTTGATGCCCATGGCGCCTGCAAAAGCTGTGGCACACATTGTGCCGGTGTGTTTCAGGCCAAACCCGGGACATGGGGCCCGAAACGCCAACCGGTCCGCCTGATGGCCTGAAACTGAAACGAAATCCAATAAACCAACAGGGAGAACGTCATGGAAATCAAACGCGCCGGATCGCAGGCCTCAACCGTCGGATCCCCGGAATATTTCACCGGACAGGTTCGCATCGAACCGATCATCAGTGCGGCTGATCCCGCCCGGGTGGCCGCCGCCAATGTGACGTTCGAGCCCGGCGCACGCACCACATGGCACACCCATCCGCTGGGCCAGACCATCATCGTCACCGCAGGTTTTGGTCGCGCGCAGCGCGAAGGCGGCCCGATAGAGGAAATCCGTCCCGGCGATATCGTCTGGTTTGAACCAGGCGAAAAACACTGGCACGGGGCCGGTCCCGAAACCGCCATGACCCATATCGCCATTCAGGAAAAGCTCAATGGCTCCCCGGTTGATTGGTTGGAACCCGTGACGGATGCGGAGTATCTCGGCCAATAAGTGTGCGGGGTGATCGTTTTTGCTGGCATTTTTTACTGGCACTGGGGCGTCATATCGCTAAATTGCCGCACAGTTTGACGCGGTTGGAAAGAAAGCACACGCAGTGGCCGGGATGAAAATTCGCAAAGCCCGTTTGGGCGATGTCGGGGCAATCTTTGCCATCCGAAGCCGAGTGCGTGAAAACCATCTTTCGGCATCTGAGCTGGCCGAACGCGGCATCACCAAGGCCGCCTTTGGCAAATGGCTGGAACAGGGATACGGCATCTGGCTTGCCGATCTTGATGGCTCTGCCGCAGGCTTCGCCATTGCCATCCCCAGGGAAGCAACGCTTTGGGCGCTGTTTGTCGATCCGGAATTTGAAGGCCGCGGGGTGGGGGCGGCATTGCTGCGCACCGCCGAAGACTGGCTGTTTGCCCAAGGATGTAATGACATCTCGCTCACCACCGGGGCCAATCCGGAAAACCGCGCGCACGGTTTTTATGAAAGCCACGGCTGGCATTCCACGGGTGATGTCGAAAACGACGAGGTGGAATACATCAAATCCAACCCGTCGCTTTCGCTGTTTGATTTTGGCTAGCTTGCCTTGCTTTACCGCACCGGAATGCCACGCGTTTTCTTTTGGCTTGGCCCCAGCAATACGGGCGCATAACCAATCAGGAACGCCAGCCATCCGCCAATCCACATCAGGGTCGCAATCGCCAGAATGGTGACATACCCCGATCCGGCAAAACCGACCATGACGCGCAACAGGGTCGAAACCCATATAAGCCCAAAGGCACTGTTCAAGGCCCACCCGGCGCGCAATTCCCGCCCGGTATGGCCAAGGGCGGCCCGCCCGGCAATGGCCAGTACCATGCAGGCCATTGCCCCGCCGGTCAGCGCATGCAGGGCATCGCGGCTGCTCATGACATCGGGCCAAAGGATCGCAATACCAAGCAGAATAAGTCCGGCGGGCACCCAGAAATAGCCAAGATGCAGCATGATCACGATGGGTTCGCGCCAGCTATGCACACCGCGCCATCGCATCAAACGGATGGCATGCACAATCCCGGCAAACAGCAACACAGACCCGGCAACCACGCCCGCCGGATCAAGGATCACGGCAACAATGCCAAGCGCAATGCTGGCCAGGCACACCATGTCAAACCGTCCGAACATGGCAGGCATGGGGGCATTGATCTGTTCGCGCTGCATCCAGTTTCGTGTAAAGGCCGGGATGACCCGCCCGCCAATCAAGCCGATCAGCAATATGATCGCCAGAATCGCCGTTTGATACAGCATGGCCGGATCAAGGGCTATGACATCAAGGCAGGCGGCGACAAACAGTCCATCAAATAGCGCGATCAGGGAAATGACGGCCAGAACCCGCATATTGCGGTAATTGCGGGCGGCAACCAGTTCCCGCACACCAAGAGCCAGCAAAAAGATGAAATAGATCAGCGCCCCGACAATCGTCAAAGCCGGGTCTAAATTCTCGCCAAAACCAATCGCCAGCCGCCCGATCAGCCAGCTTGCGGTTAACGCCATTAACATGGTTCCTGAAATCGGTGGGCGACTTGTCCAGTTGGCAATCGCGGTCAGCAAGAATCCCCCGATGGCCGCCCCGCCAAATCCGAAAATCATTTCATGGGCATGCCACCATGAACCTGTTCCCAGACTGGGTGTTGCAATGCCATGCACAAAGCCCGCAACCCACCAAACAACAGCCACGATGGCCAGAAGCCCGGCCAGCAGGAAAAGCGGGCGAAAAGCCCCCGTCCAGAACGGATGTGTGGCGCGTTGTGGTTCGGTAATCGAAATCGGTGCGGTTCTGCCAGCCATGACATACCTCCAGAATGTTGGAATGCGTCATAGTAGCGATCAAACCTGATCGCGCCTTGATGTTGCGCAATTCACCGGGACGGCGTTTTGGCGGGCTGGTGTTGCCTTTGCGTGAAATCCCGCACCTTTTTGAACGATAAGCCTTTTCAACCGCGTTTAACGCGCTAGATTAGGAGCATCAATTTCTTTGCAGTTGCTTGATCAAGGACTGCGCCCCGAAACATGACAGGAGTCCTGTTCACCATGAAGATCACGTTTTCCGATCTCGCCATTCCGAAAACCGGTGCCGTTATCGCCTTTGCGACCGAGGGTGCCGATCTGATGCCCAGTGCCGTCGCACTTGATGAGGCAACCGGGGGTGCGATCACCAAGGCGATCAAGGCGTCGACCTTCAAGGGCAAATCCGGCCAAAGCCTGCAGGTTCTTGCACCGGCCAATGTCGATCTGTCGCGCGTGATCATTTTCGGGATCGGCAAGGAAGCCGAATTTGACGTGATTGCCGCCCAGAAACTTGGTGGCTCCGTCACCGCACGTGCGCTTTCCACTGGCGAGAAAGAGCTTTCCGTTCTGTTTGATATGGAAAACCTCGCCTGTGATTTCGCAACCGGTGCGATGCTGCGCGATTATCGTTTCGATAAATACCGCACCACCGAGACCAAGGAAGACAAACCGGTCCTCAAGGCGTTCGATATCGCCACCCGCGATCACAAGGACGCCAAGAAACAGTTTGAGTCCGCCAAAAAGGTCGTCGAAGGCGTGTTCTTCACCCGCGATCTGGTGTCTGAGCCGGCCAACATTCTCTATCCGGAAAGCTTCGCCAAGGAAGTCTCTGCCCTTGAAAAACTCGGGGTCGAGATTGACGTCCTTGACGAAAAGGAAATGAAGAAACTCGGCATGGGCGCGCTTTTGGGTGTTGCCATGGGTTCGGCCCGCAAACCGGCCATGGTCGTCATGCGCTGGAACGGTGGCAAGAAAAAGGACGCACCGATTGCCTTCGTGGGCAAGGGTGTGACCTTTGATACCGGCGGTATTTCGATCAAGCCGGCTGCCGGTATGGAAGACATGAAGTGGGATATGGGCGGTGCCGGTGTGGTATCGGGCTTGATGAAGGCACTTGCCGGTCGTAAGGCGAAATGCAACGTGGTTGCGGTGCTTGGCCTTGTTGAAAACATGCCGTCCTCAACCGCACAGCGTCCGGGCGATGTTGTGACCTCGATGTCGGGTCAGACGATCGAAGTCATCAATACCGACGCCGAAGGCCGCTTGGTTCTGTGTGACGCGCTGACCTATGTGCAGGAAAAATACGATCCGCGTTTGATCGTTGATCTTGCGACCCTGACCGGTGCGGTCATCATCGCATTGGGTCATGAAAATGCTGGTCTGTTTTCCAACAATGATGATCTCGCCACCCAGATCACCACAGCCGGTCTTTCGGTGGATGAAGGCGTCTGGCGTTTGCCGCTGTCACCGGCCTATGACAAGCAGCTTAAATCCGACATTGCCGATATGAAAAACGTCGGCGGTCGCCCGGCCGGTTCGATCACCGCCGCCCAGTTCCTCAAACGCTTTATCACCAAGGATCGCCCGTGGGCGCATCTTGATATCGCGGCCATGGCCTGGTCGACGGCGGACAAGGAAGTCGTGCCAAAAGGCGGCACCGGCTTTGGCGTACGTCTGCTTGATCGCTTTGTTGCCGACAACTACGAGTCCTGATTTCAGGAACGCATAACTGAATAAAAGACGGGGCAGGGTGATGATCATCTTGCCCCGTTTTTGCTTTCGCGATACTCAATTGGCTATGGCTGATATCTGGTTTTACCATCTCACCAGCATGCCGCTGGAACGGGCCTTGCCCACTCTGCTCTCCAAAACGCTGGAGCGCGAAAAGCGTGCCGTGGTGATGACCGGTGTCGAAGAACGGGTCGAGGCCATCAATACCCTGCTTTGGACCTACGACCCTGCAAGCTGGTTGCCCCATGGTTCCAAGTCCGATGGTGATGCGGAAATGCAGCCGGTCTGGCTGACGGCCGAGGATGAAAATCCCAATAATGCCCAGTTCCTGTTTCTGACCGACCGTGCCATGAGCGACAAGGTCGGCGACTATGAACGCGTCATCATGCTGTTTGATGATCGCGATCGCGATGCGGTGGCAGAAGCCCGCACGCGCTGGAAAGACTGGAAAGACGCCGGACACAAACTGTCCTACTGGCAACAAACCCCGCAAGGCGCGTGGGAGAAAAAGGCCGAAAGCTGAGCGCAATCGGCCTTTGATGTTTTTGGATCTGTTTTCAGATTTCCTTGATCAGCAAGATCCAGTTTTCACCGGGATTTTCCCAACCTTCCTTGACCATCTTGCGCGATGCGCAGGCGGTATAACCAAGGCGTTCATAAAGGCGCACGGCACCGGGATTGCCATCGGATGCGATGATGCTGACCGATGTCTTTCCGGCTTTGCGGGCGTCTTCCTCTGCGGCGCGGACCAGAAATGATCCGATACCGCGATTGTGAAACGGTGGATAGACCGCCAGAACATTGATGTACCAACTGCCCGGTGCCAGACTTTCAAGCTCAAGGATCGGGACAAACATCGCCGGAAGTTCCGCCGGGTCAATTGGGTCAAATTGATCCGGCTGGGCGTAGGCAATGATCGCCCCCATGATCTGGTTTTCACCAAACGCAAATCGGGTGTTGTGGTACGAAAACCCGCCTTCTTCGCGCAGGGCGCGGCGGCGGCCAACGTCCCAGGCGGTCTCGTTGCCTTCGATCATTTCCTGCCACAGATAAACCGGCAGGCCTTCGCCCGCGAGGTTGATCAGCTTGGCCATGTGATCAGCGTCATTTCTTGTGGCCTTCCGCAGTTCGATATCGGCGGCGTGTGTTGGTTTGAAACTCATATTCATTGTCCGTTTCCCGGTGTTTTTTTATCAGTGTGTGTCGTGCGTTTTAGGCGCTGCGCAGGTGTGCCAAGGCATGTTCGGCCATGGCGTTGACATGTCGATGGTCGGTCCCGCAGCAACCGCCAAGAACCGACAGGTTTGGCAGCAGATCGGCAAGATCACGATACAGGCGTCCCAGTTCATCCGGATTGCCATCATCAAGATGTTTCGAGGCATCCAGTTCCGCATGGCTTTGGCGTGATGCATTGGCCCGGATGCCGCAGATGCGGTTTTTCCACGCGCCATCATCTTCAAGCTTGTCGCGGAAATGGTCCGGATGGGCGCAATTGATCATGTAATAGGCCGGATAGCCTGCTGTCATGTCATCGACCATCGCGATGGCATCACAGAGGGGCTCGCCACTTGGCAAATGTCCGTCCGTTTCAACCGTAAACGAAATGACGCACGGCATATCGACATCCCGGCAGGCAAGTGCAATGCCGACGGCCTCGTTGGGATAGTTGATGGTGACGACCGAAACCATGTCGACACCCGCCTTGGCAAATGTGACGATCTGTGGTGCGTGATAGGCGCGTGCCTGATTAACCGTCATGCAAAGCGACGGAACGTAACCATCACCGCGTGGGCCGATATTGCCACTGATCAGGCAGGGCGTTGTCTCGCTATGGTACCGATCACGAAGGTCGGCCATCAAATCAATGGCCTTGCGGTTCAGCTCGGCCAGTTCAGCTTCGCCATAGCCGATCTTTTCTGCCCAGTCGCGATTGGCCCGCCATGTCGGGCTTTCAAGGATAAAACCCGCCTGCGCGTCCTTGGCCAGTTCAAGGTAACGCTCGTAATAGGCGGTGATATGCGCGCAGCCCTCATCCGTTTTCAAAAGGTCAAAGGATGCAAAATGCGGCAGGTCGATCCCGTCATGAAAGATCAATGTGGTCTCAAGGCCGCCATCGGTGATGAATTTTGTCTGCCCGTGTGGCGGCAGGTGTGAAGTGCGTGTGCTCATGTGTCCGAATTTCAGTTTTGGGTTTTAAATTTTGGATCGCGGGGGTATGTAAACGCGGGTCGGAAATCTCGCCCTGATTGGGTTTTGCTTCTAGTGGGCACACGGTCTGGTTTTTCAGATTTCCAAAAACATATTCAAAACAATTGTTTACGAAGGGTTCGGTGCTTTTCGGCGCGGCCATATCGGTCTTTGGCGACGAAAAACCGTACCGACGGTAGGGTAACGGATGAGTACGATGGAAAAACTGACAATCACCGAGACGTTCGGCGGCCCCAAACGCAAGGGCGAACGCACGCGTGAACGCATTATGGAAATCGCGTCACAGTCGATTTTGGAAAAGGGCTTTGGCGCGACCTCGATCGAGGAAATCATTTGCGAAGCCGGGCTGACCAAAAGCGGGTTCTTCTATCATTTTTCGGACAAGAACGAGCTCGCGCGGGCTTTGCTGCAACGCTATATCGAACAGGATGACGAAATCCTCGATCAGGTATTTGATCGTGCCCGCGAATTGGTCGACGATCCCCTGCATCAATTGCTGGCAGCGCTTAAAATGCTGGCCGAGGTGCTTGAAGATCTGCCCAATGGCCATCCGGGCTGCATCGTTGCGGTCTATTGCTATCAGGAACGCCTGTTTGACCAGGAAGTCCGCGATCTCAACCGGCATGCGGTTCTGGCCTGGCGCATCCGGTTCCGCGCGATCCTTGATGATATCGCCGACCAATATCAGACGACCGAGCCAGTCGACCTCGAACAGGTCGCTGACATGATTTCAACCGTGCTTGAAGGCGGCATCGTCATGTCAAAGGCACTCAACGAACCGCGCAAACTCGCCGAACAGGTTATGCTGCTCAGAAGCTTCATCAAGCTGCTTTTTACCCGGCGACCGGACGCGCGTTAACCTGCCGCTTTGCTTTATGGTTTGGGTAGGGCGTTGTCAGAACCGACTGGAAAGAGCCGAAATACGCCGGTCAGAAGCTGTCGTGATGGTGGAAAATCCTGCAAAACGCATGTGAAAAATGTCGAAAGCTGATTACCCTGGTTTCGTGTCGGATCACGGCGACGCGGTCTTTCCGAGGAACTGCCGGAACAGAATTTCAACTAACGCCTTCGTCACGTCGGCTTGCGACAATTTGCCCGCAGCCAATTCATTGATCGCCGGAAAACTGTCTGCCGACAGTTTATAAAGATCCTTCTGAATGGCTGAGGCCCGCACCGGCCAATCAGGGTCAATTTTTGCTAGCGCCAATAGCATTGCGCGAGCCATCTCGTCGGTATTGCCGCCTTTTATGGCGTCCTGAACTTGCGCAAGTTGTTTGGCTTCCGATACGGCAACGTCAAGTGTCGCCAGAAGGTCTGCCAATTCCTTTGCCTGTGTCTGAATGTCGGCAACCGGATAGTTCTGTTCGATGTCACGCAACGGCGCAACAGCATCTGATGTGGCGAAACTTCTCAGGTAGGACATGGCACCGCCCAGTTGCCAGCTTTCCCATTTCTTCCACGCACCGGCCCTTAAATCAGCAATCAGCGGGGCGGCGATGGTTCCGCCATATTTGCGAAATAGCTGATCAATGGCCTTTGCTGCCGGGCGTCTTGTGACGCGGGCTGCTTCGCGCTTGGCAAGGCTTGCGATATCTTTCAGGGCTTGTTGATAGTCGCTTTCTGCGCTCATCGGGGCGCTCCCATTTCATGTGCATTGATATCAGGCATCAACCGCAGTCCACCATTGGCCATACCGCGCATTGCCAAATGCCGTTTGGCCATCATATGGGCTGCGGACCTCGTTGGTGCCGCAGTGAATTTCGCCAAGCATCGTATGATAATCGACCCAATCGTCGATAAAGACGCAAGTTGGACCATTAACGATGGCTGCAAGCTTTTGCTGTAAATCGCGTTCAAACAGATCGTACCCGTGATTGACGTTGTCTGTCAGATCGACAATCCAAGGGCCATATGGCTTGGGAATCATCAAGCGCGTGTTGCCAACAAACATGTTGGGCATGTCGCCGGTCAATGCGCCGCATTGGAAACCGCCATCAACCCCCGGATAGATGTTGAACCCGTCATCATCATCCAGTGCTGTGGGATCTAGCATGTCCAAAAGCGCATAGGGTTCGTCGATGTAATCTTCTGGATAGAAAATGACCGGGACCTTGATGATATCAACATCGGCCAGATCGAACGCCATTTTTAATCGGTCAATATTCTGCGCAATGACGGCCTCTACGCCCCGGATGTTCCAGTTGCGCAGTTGCTCATAGGTATAGGACGCACCGGTTTCCGGATGATCTAACGGCGCATTACCATTGCCAAGAAAGGCATTGATGGTTGCGCCAACTGGCGTGCCGTCAATCTCAAGATCCGTATAATCAAACTGATTATTGCCGCCGTTCCAAGCCGGACGTTTAAGCATGTTGGCCGCCCCATGTGCACCCTGCGCGGCTGTCAGCAGACGGTATGCCTCGGCTGGGCTTGCGACGAGTAGCTTCCATTTCTTAAATGGATCGGCCGGGTTCGGATCTGGCACAAAGGTCATCATTTCATCAACATGGCCGACATAAAGCCAATCAGTATCAAGAACGATGGGCGCTTGCATGTTTTGTGCAGCCATGAAGTCGCGGCTGCTTCGGTCTACCTGATGCTCCTGGTTATGCCCGTAATAGATCCGTCCAAACCGATAACTGGTCGTCCCGGCAAGGGTGGTCTTTTTGACCGGCGGTGTTACGGCAATATTGCCGCCCGAATTTGCCGAGGCAATGGCATCAGTACTTCCGGCTGCCGGGTAGAACACGCCGACATCGGCACTCAGGAGACTTTCGAAAACCCAGTTCTGCAATGCACCCCAACGGTGGGTTTTCATGAAAGCGTTCTTCGACAGCGCGGCATTATTGTTTCCCGGCCAGCTGCTGTAACCCGCAACCACAGTGTCGCGCATCCATCGGTCATCGCCAGCCGGCTCGGGTGCGGTCTGACCCGCCGGGCCGTAATCGTCCCAGACATTGCCGTTAAGATACGGGATATCGATTTCCTGTGCATTTTCCGGATCGCCGGGCGTAACCGTGATCGCCGGATTATCAGCACCGGCGGCATTACCAAGTGCGGCTCTGAACAGTTGATTGTCTGACCCGTCATCATTGGTTGCAATGGCAACGTAAAGATCACTAACGGTTTGCAAATGATGATTGCCGATCCAGCGTGCAACCATAAGTCTATCTGCAAACCAATAGGTGGTGGTGTCCGGTCCGGTGACTTCGGGCTGAATAACGCTGAGGACAAGGCCACATTCACCGTTGGCAAAGTTGCGCCCGGCAAAGCGCACGGCTTCGATTGCATAGATTTTGCTCGCTCCGACATCAGCGGTGGTCGGGCGGGCGAAGCTGTCGGTTTCAGGGCCGATCATCTCGTCGCTGTCTTGCCGCACACCATCAAAGATCCGGATATGCTTCTCAGGTTCGTCATCGGCCAAGGTTTCGCGTATGACCTTAAGCTTAAGCTCCCACGCTGCGGGCACGCCGACAACAGGACCGGCAATGGTGCGGCGTATCTCAATGCGGCCCGTCCCGCTCGCAAGATCATTGTTGCCATTGACCTTGTCGTCCTGATTGTCGGCGTAACCGGCGGTGATTGTATTGTCATCACGGTTACAATTGACCGGGATAATGGCACCTTGACCATGCACGCCAAAAGTGATCGCGGGCGGTGTGAGTTGCTTGATGATGCCCGCCCCGTCAAGGGCACCGTCGCGATTGCGATCCGTGTGAAGCGTGTAGTAAATGACGGTGAGATCCTTGGCATTTAGTCCATCGCCATTGACCACAATATTCTGTTCGTCAATCGGCACAAAACCGGCACCATTGACCCGTAAACGCCAGGTTCCGTTGTCGATGGTGAACTCATGGGATTCGGCCACGCCGGGCGTCAGGGTCATGTTCTGCGTTTGCTGTGGTTGATTGTCGCAGGTCAATGATACCCGCACCTCATCAAACGGATAAGCGCCGGCAGGGGCGGTTAGCTGTACGATGTATTGTGCCATAACGTCCTCAGCTGTTGATCGGTTCGGGGGATGTGTCAGCGCCCAAAACACTGGCAAGTGAAAGCCTTGCCTGCAGGGCGTTGTTCAGGACTGCGACACGGTCATCAATGGTGCCCAGGGCCTTATCTTTCAGGATTGCGCTTGCCCAAGCTTGGCTGGTGACGTGTGCGCCACCCGTGAATTGCACCGTGGCGTAATCAACGATCCCATCCGGTGTTTTAACGCCAAGCTTGATTGCGGCCTCCCCGGCGGTGTCGCAGGCCACTTTCAGACTATCTGCATCAAAGTCGGAAATAGCTTCTGGATGGTTTACCTGCATATATCCGGGCAAGGATGCAATGACCTCTTGTAAGGACATGACGGGCTTCGGCTTAGGACCCGGTTTCGGAGCAGGTTGTGGCCGAGGCTCGGGCTTTGGCTGGGGGTTAGGGTCAGGGGCAGGTTTGGGCTGTTGTGGTTTTTCAAGTTGTCCGACAGCCTGAGATTCTTGGGTGAGCAGTTGGGAAACCTCTTCGGCAAAGCGCTTCTCTGCAGACAAACGGGTTGTTGCATAGGCATCAAACTTCTGTTTGCTGATGATGCTCATCGATTTCAGACGCTCGGAATCCTGGGCGGCAAAGGCGGTCAGCAGGGATGAAATCTGCGATGCGTTGAAGTCCAGCCGGGATGAAAGCCCGGCGGGATCCTTGCAGGTACCATCTGCGATGGCGGTATCTCCCTCGGCCGCCAGTGCCTCGAGCTTGGCTGTCTCGGCCGAAAGGGTGGCCAATTGCTCCTTGGTGCGCACATCCACCTTATTGTCCATGACCGTGACAAAAGTCGGGTATTGCGCGAGTGTTCGGGCAAGGTCGTTGATCCGGTTGGCAAAGGCCATCTGTTCAATCCCGCATTGATATTGATGACTAGGGTCTGAACCCAACTGGATGCTTGAAATGCCGCCGATCCGAAGGACATCAGGACGATCTGCGATCTGCTTCGTCAATCTCCTTGCGCGGGGATCGCCCCGCACTGCGGCGATTTCCTGGCATATCTTGATTGTTCTGATGCCATTTTAAACATCCAGTTGGGTTCAGACCCTAATAGACGAACAGGGTGGGGCTTTGTGATGTCGGGCTAATGCACACTCAATAAACAAAAGTTTTGTGTTGTATTTTTGGGAATCATACATGCCATGCGTGAAATGCATGATTTTAGCCATTGAACAATGACACCGGGTCAGATAGACAAGGGGTGTTGAACGCGCCGATTTGCTCCTCAGCTTGCGGGCGCGCTAAAAATGCGGCTAAAGCGAGAGGGCGTATATGCTCCGTATGTACGACCGCCTCGGTAAAGCCGTGGCGGTTTTTTTTGTATCTACGGAAAGGTTGGGATCCATGATCCGGCTCTCGAACGTCCAGAAAACATATGCAGCCCGGCGTGGCAGCGACGAACATGTTGCGCTGCGCGGCATCAATCTTGATATCGCTGCTGGCGAAATCGTCGGCGTCATTGGCCGCTCTGGTGCGGGTAAATCAACCCTGATCCGCTGCATCAACCTGCTTGAAACCCCGACCTCGGGTTCGGTGACGGTTGATGGCACCGATGTCACCACACTCTCCAAACGCGACTTGCCACTGTTCCGCCGTCAGCTCGGCATGGTGTTTCAGCATTTCAATCTTCTCTCCTCGCGCACTGTGTTCGATAATATCGCGCTGCCGCTTGAACTTGCCGGTGCGACCAAGGCCGAGATCGCCAAGGCGGTTGATCCGCTTTTGCCGCTGGTTGGGCTTGAAGACAAACGTGATCGTTATCCGGCCGAACTGTCGGGCGGTCAGAAACAGCGTGTCGGCATTGCGCGCGCGCTGTCATCCAACCCCAAGGTTTTGCTGTGTGACGAGGTGACCTCGGCGCTTGATCCGGAAACCACCCGTCAGATCCTCACACTCCTTAAGGACATCAACAAACGCCTTGGTCTGACCATGGTGGTGATCACCCACGAAATGGCGGTGGTCAAGGCGCTGTGTGACCGTGTGGCGGTGATGGATGCTGGTGTGATTGTCGAAGAGGGCGCGGTTGAAGGCATCTTTGCCGATCCGAAACACGCGACGACCCAGTCACTTCTGGCCGATGAATTCATGGATTTCCGCGCCGGATCGGATGCGAACAGCACCGCCAAAGTCAACACAAATACCAGCGGCGTTGCCGCCGGGCAGGAGGGCTAAGTCATGTTTTCTACCCTTGCACCCATTCTGCTGCAGGCGACCGGTGAAACCCTTTATATGGTGGCCGTCTCGCTTTCGATTGCGACCGCCTTTGGCTTGCCGCTTGGTGTGTTGCTGGCAACCTCTGGCCGGGGGGAGCTGTTTGAAGCCCTCTGGTTCCAGCGCGTTTTTGGCCCGCTGGTCAACGCAACCCGCTCGGTCCCGTTCATCATTCTGGCGGTGGCGATCATTCCGTTTACCCGCTTTGTCGTCGGCACCTCAATCGGCACGTCTGCTGCCATCGTGCCACTGACCGTCGCGGCCATTCCGTTCATTGCGCGGATCATCGAAGGTGCCATGCGCGAAGTGGATGGCGGCCTGATCGAGGCGGCCCAGGCCATGGGTGCGCGTCCGGTACAGGTCGTGACCAAGGTGCTGTTACCCGAAGCATTGCCGGGCATCATTCACGGTCTGACTCTGACCGCGGTGACCCTGATTGGCTATTCCGCAATGGTTGGCGCCGTTGGGGCCGGTGGGCTTGGTGATCTTGGTATTCGTTATGGCTATCAGCGTTTCCGCCCGGATGTCATGGCGGCTGTTGTCATCACGCTGATTGTCGTCGTGCAGGTCGTGCAAAGCTTTGGCGACTATCTGGCGCGCAAGGCCGACAAGCGCAACATCTGAGCATCTCATCGACCAAAATCCGAATGTGAGGATTGCTCACATTTGTCAAATTCCCGCACAAACCCAAATGAAATCAAGGAGTTTTACAATGCGGTTTTTCCTTAAACTGACGGCGGCTGCCGTTCTGGCATCCGCACTCACCGGTCAGGCACTGGCCAACGATGCGATCAAAATCGGCGTTACCCCGGGTGCGCATGAAGAAGTCATGGAAGAAGTCGTCAAGGTCGCGGCCACCAAGGGCCTGGACATCGAACTGGTCAGCTTCTCGGACTATGTCATTCCGAACCAGGCGCTGGATGATGGCGATCTTGATGCCAACAGCTTCCAGCATGTGCCGTATCTTGATAACCAGATCAAGGATCGCGGGTATGAGCTTTCGGTGGTCGGCTATAACATCCTGACACCGATGGGCATTTATTCCAACAAAATCAAAAGCCTGGATGAGCTGGCCGATGGCGCCGAAGTCGGCATTCCGAACGATCCGACCAATGGTGGTCGTGCGTTGCTGGTCCTGCAATCCCATGGCCTGATCAAGGTTGATCCGGCAGCGGGCCTCGTGGTCAGCCCGCTTGATATCATCGAAAACCCGAAGAATATCAGCTTTGTAGAGCTTGACGCTGCACAGCTGCCGCGGTCGCTTGATGATCTGGATGCCTCGGCGATTAACACCAACTATGCGCTCGAAGCCGGTCTGAACCCGATCAAGGATTCGATCGCGATCGAAGGCAATGACAGCCCGTATGCCAATGTTATTGTTACCCAAACGGCGCGCAAGGACGAGCCGTGGGTCAAGACGCTGGTTGAAGCTTACCACGATGAGGCGGTCCGCAAATTCATCGAAACCAAGTATGAAGGATCGGTCCTGCCGGTATTCAAACTTCCTGAATAATCATCGCGATTATTCAAAATAATTGAAAAGTCCCGCCGGAAACACGTCCTGCGGGACTTTTTTATGTCCGGATCAAACAGCGCCCAAAATCCAATTGTATGAGGATTTGAGTTCGCCCGATTTAGACATCGGCAAACAGGACATGATCGGCGGTCAGATCATCCTTGTTGGTATCTTCGATAATCACGCCAAATGTCCATGGATCGCCGTTGCTGAAATCGACATAGAGATCATCGCCGGTCTGGGTGGTGTGATCGAGGAAGCTGTCGAAATCCGTGATGCCGGAGCGTTCCTGAAGATCGTGTGTCAGAAGCAGCGTATCGGGGTGATTGCCGGTTTCGTCCCGGTCACCGGTTTCAAACCCGACAACCCGGTCACGACTTGAGGCCTCGGCATCGAAAACAAAGGTATCATTGCCGCTATTGCCTTCAAGCCAGTCATTGCCGGCCCCGCCCGATAAAAGGTTGTCACTGAAAATCGGATCACCAACGGGACCGGCGCGCAGCGTATCATGCCCATCGCCACCATAAAGCGAGACGTCATACCAATCACCGGTGAGCGTATCATTTCCGGCTTCGCCATGGATGTTTTCGCCGACAATGAAGTCATCACCATCGCGGCCATAGATCGTATCCTCGCCCTTGTTGCCGATGAGGCGGTTGTCCTCGTCATCGCCAATGATCAGGTCGCCCTGATTGCTGCCATCGACGTTCTCGATGTCGATGAAATGATCACCGGTGCGGCCCATGCCGGTTTCAAGATTGATGACCGGTTGCGGTCCATACTCGCCGTAAGGCGCATCATTGCCCCATCCGGCAATGTAACTGATGGTGTCATTGCCGTCGCCGCCATCAAAGGTGTTCACCCGGTCTTCTGAAAAGTCGGTGCTGGCAGCGGCATAGAACGTATCGTCACCGCCTTGTCCTTGCATGACGTCGCCGGTATCAGTGCGGTTGTAATGTTGATAGAAGGCATTGTTGCCGTCATCTCCGATCAACACATCGCCATAGGTCGTATCGCGGATATCTTCGATATTGGAGTAGCGGTCACCTTCGGCATCACTGCCCCGCCCAATACCGGTTTCCAGATTGACATAGACGCCTTCGTTTTCGGGATTGCTACTATATCCGAAGCTGATTTCATCGCGGCCCGGGCCGCCATCAATCACATCGGCCCCCGGGCCACCGGTCAGTTCATCATTGCCCGGCCCGCCAATCAGCGTGTCGTTGCCGTCACCGCCATCAAGTTCGTCATGCCCGGCCCCGCCATCGAGCGTATCGTTGCCAGGCCCGCGATAGCCGCCGGAAAGAGAATCATTCCCGCCAAGGGCACGAATGTAATCGTCACCCTCAAGCCCGGATATCCGGTCATCCTGTTCTGTTCCAATCAGATTGTCGTCACCCTCGGTTCCTACGATGTAATTAGCCATGCCAGTCTCCTGCATGAAGTGCCTTTACCCCGGCAATCCAAGGTTGCGTCGGAATTTTGGCGACTTGATGACTGGTTGCCGACGGGCTTGTTCCGAGAGGAATTTCTGGGCAAATGGCAGAAACAACACAGGCCCGCAATCATGTATTGCGGGCCCGTATGTTGATCAGATTGAGATGAGGGTGTCAGGCGACCATCGCGTCGTATTCTTCCTGCTTGTCGCGCCATTTCTGTTCGACCATGGCAAGTTCGTTTTCGATCTGGCCAAGTTCCTTTTGGATGTCGGCCAGTTTTTGGGCGTTGGCGTCTTCGTAAAGCGACGGATCATGGATCATCGGAGTTTGTGCTGATCAATGGCAGCATGCGCCCGCAGATTTCTGGTCTTCATACTGATCGTGCAGCTTTACCCAATCCATCGTGCCGTTTTCGTTGCGGCCAAAGGGCGTGAGATCAAGAAAGGCATGCGCTCCGATCAGCGGATCGCCCCCACGGCTGTAGGACGAATAGGTATGGAAAATCTCGTTCGTGTCGGGATCGCGGTAAAACACGCTGATGCCGTGCAAGTCTTCCATCTTGCCGCTATAGGGCGCGAAATTGTAGGTCGTCTTGCCCGCCGCGACATCATCGGGGCGGAAGGAGGCATCAAAATCATAATTGAAATCGCTGCCATGCGAGGACACCCATGGGAAATGCCAGTTCATCCGTTTCTTGAAGGGCAGGAATTCCGCCAGCGGGGCACGCGAGACCACCATCAGGGTCACGTCATGATGACGCAGATGCAGATTGGCTCCGTCAAAATGATCGGCAAGGAAGGAACAGCCGTCACAGCCTTCTTTCCAGCCGGGACCGAACATGAAGTGATAGACGATCATCTGACTGCGACCGTCAAACAGATCGCCGAGCGATTTTTTGCCGTCTGGCGTGTCGAACATATATTCCTTGTCGACCTTGACCCAGGGCAAGGCACGGCGTTCTTCACACAGACGGTCCCACGCACGCATATGGTCTTTTTCACGTTTCAGGTGCGCCTTGCGGGCTTCGAGCCATTCTGCGCGGGAGACGATTTGGGGACGGGTCATATCGGTTCTCCTTTTCCGTCGGGTTCGTCGGGGGGGGAATGTTTCCCGTGTGTCGGGCACCGCCGAGATCGACGCAGTGCCCGTGCCTCGTGTTTTTAGTCGACGCGACCAGCCGCACAGGCTGCCGGTTGCAGGGCAGGGTCGATTTCCGTATCGCCATCCGGGCTGTCATTGGAATCGGCGTCAGATCCTGCATCGGTCTCTGCCTTGGCATTGCGCAAGACGATGACGGTGCCAATCGCAGACAAAACCATCAGAAGCGCACAGATGATTGAAATCACCTGCAAGCCGTCGGAGAAGGCTGTGCGGGCCTGTAACAAGACGTCACCGGCCAAGCCGGACCGGGCGTCAGCCAGCGCATGGACGGCACCACCCAGCGTACTGCGGAGCGCATCAATCGCCCCGGCTGTGAGATTGGCGGGGAGGTCGGTATCAAGCATGGCGTCGCGATAGATTGCGGTGCCGACACTGCCCAGAACGGCAATGCCCAATGCCCCGCCCAGTTCGGCGCTGGTTTCGGACATGGCCGCAGCCGATCCGGTGCGGTCGGTCGGGGCGGCCGTGACCACCATATCGGTACAGATCATTGCAACCGGTGTGATGCCCAGTGAAAAGATCGCCGCCCCGGTGGCAAGAATATAAAGACTGCCGACGGCGCCAGGCAGTGACAGCAGGCAAAACCCGAACGCGGTCAGGACAAGGGCGCCCGTCATGACCGAGCCGGGGCGAAACCGGCCCAGCAAAACCGGGGCCCCGAGCGATCCGACAATGCCCGAAACGGTGGCGGGCAGCATGGCCAGGCCGGCCTGAATTGGCGACAGGCCAATCACCAGTTGCAGGGACTGGGACAGGAACATGAAATAGGCCATCCCGACAAAGATCGCGGCCGTCTGAATGACAATCGGAACCGAAATCGTCCGGCGATACAAAAGGCCGAGATCCAGCAGCGGGTCGTCGAGGTTGCGCTGACGGCGGATGAACGCCCACATGCCAAGAAGGCCAAGCACGACGGCGGCGAATGCTTCGGTGCCAACGCCATAGGCGGCCATAACCTTTACGCCGTAAATGATTGCAAGGATCGAGGTGAGCGAAAGTGCAGCACTTGGCAGGTCGATCCGCCCGAATTTTTCCGCCCTGTGTTCGGGCAGTAGGACGGGTGCAGCAAGCAATAGCAGCACCATCACCGGCACATTAAGCAGGAAGACCGCCCCCCACCAGAAATAGCTTAGCACCAGCCCGCCAAGCAACGGACCGGCCGCCGTGCCGACCATGAAGGTCGTCATCCAGGCGGCAATGGCAAAGGAGCGTTCCTTTTCATTAAGAAACATGTTGCGGATCAGCGATAGCGTCGAGGGCATCAGCGTGGCCCCGGCCACACCCAGAACCCCGCGCGCGAAAATCAGCATTTCCGAGGTGTCGGCAAAGGCGGCCAGCACCGATGCCGCCCCGAAACAAGCAGCCCCGATCATCAGAAGCTTGCGCCGCCCGATGCGGTCGCCAAGCGTGCCCATTGTGATCAGCGATCCGGCAATGAAAAAGCCATAGATATCAACAATCCACAGCAACTGGTCACTGGTCGGGTTGAGGCTTGCGGTCAGATGCGGCACGGCAAGATGCAGGACGGTCATGTCCATGGCGATCAAAAGGCAGGGCAGGGCCAAAACCAGAAGGCCGATCCATTCGCGGTGGGTAGCCTTGGTGTCGGTGCCTTGCGCGGCAGTTTCGAGGTGGCTTGGGGCGCTCATATCTTGTTCCTGTGTTTCCTTGGTGGTGGCGTATGGGTGGCCGCCTTGTATTTTATTGTGTGTTGTTTTGCGGTGCTGTCTGGATGCCCGCCCCCCGCCTTCGTGACGGCAGGCTTTGCGGGCATGACGGAACCGGGTGTTCTTTATGCTCGTCACTCCCGCGCAGGCGGGAGTCTATGGTGCAGCGGTGGTGCTGCGGTTTCCATTCACGGCAATGCTCGGGCCTCAACCGTGATTGAGGTCAAGGGCTTTATGAGGCCGCCGCGAAGAGGGTTTCGAGTTTGTCTAGCGCGCTGTTCCAGCCGCCATTGTGACCGTCGCGGGCGGCCTCGTCGGCGAATTGTTCGTGATGCAGGACAAGGATGGTGGCCTTGCCGTTATCGTCCGGCGCAAGGGTCAGTGTGACGTGCGATTTGCGTTCTGGCATGGTGATCCATTGCCAGCTAAAGGACAGCTTTTGGTTAATTTCAACCGCGTCATAGGTGCCGCTGACATCGTGAATTTCACCATCCGGTCCGGGTTCCTTGAAGCGGATGCGAAACGTGCCGCCGACGCGGGCATCAACGGTGGCGTCCAGCGTCTGGCACTCATGCGGTCCCCACCATTGCGCAAGTTTTTGCGGATCGGTCCAGGAGGCAAAGACCATTGCGGGCGGGGCGGCAATACGTCGCCGGATGGTCAGACTTGGGTTTTCGTCTTGCGGGGATGTTTGCTTTCGCGGGGGCTGTTGCGGTTGCGGTTGCGGTTGCGGTTGCGGTTGCATTACCGGTCCTCCTGATCCTGCGGGGCGGCGGGATGTGTCGGTGTCTCGTTCTTTGCCGCGTTCTCGACAAAGGCGGCCAGCCGATCAAGCCGATCCGTCCAGAACCGTTCATAGCGCTTCAGCCATTCCATGGCGTGCGCCATCTTTTCGGGTTGAAGCCGGACGCGCACCGTGCGCCCGGTTTTTTGCCGGGCAATCAACCCTGCACCTGACAGCACGTTGAGATGCTTCATCACCGCAGGCAATGACACATCAAACGGCTCTGCCAGTTCGCTGACCGAAAGCGCGTCTTCGTCTTGCTCCAGCCGGGCAAGGAGGGCCCGGCGCGTCGGATCGGCGAGGGCGGCAAAAATGTCGTTCAGTTCGGCTTCTTGATACTTAACCATGAGGTTAAGTATTGAGGAAAAAATCGACTGAGTCAATCATGGGTTGTTTGCGGCGGGATAAAAACATATCGCTCCTGACAAGCTGGTGTCAGGAGCAGTGTGGGACCCAGGTTTTTCAGGCAGGCGGGAAGGGAGCGTTGCGCCGTAATCGGAGAGATCATCGGGCGGGCGCGTATGGCATAGATGGATTTCCGCTTGCGCGGGAATGACGGGCTTTCAAGGCGCGGGGAATAGGTGGGCGGTGGTGGCTTACGCCACCATCGCGTCGTATTCTTCCTGCTTGTCGAGCCATTTTTGTTCGACCATGGCGAGTTCGTTTTCGATCTGGCCGAGTTCCTTTTGGATGTCGGCCAGTTTCTGGGCGTTGGCGTCTTCATAGAGCGTCGGGTCGGCCATTTTTTCTTCGATGCCGGCTTTGCGTTCGGAAAGCTTTTCCATCTGTTTTTCGAGCTTTTCGACTTCGCGCTTGATGGGGGCGGCTATTTTGCGCTTTTCGGCGGCCTGCTGGCGTTCGGCCTTGCGGTCGCGTTTGGCGGGTTTGCCGTTGCCCTCTTCGCCGCCATTCTTGTTGGCACGGCGTTCCATGCGCGCGCGATCCAGAAGATACTGGCGGTATTCGGCAACGTCGCCGTCAAACGATGTGACCGTGCCATCCGCGACCAGAACCAGACGATCGGCACAGGCTTCGATCAGATAGGGATCGTGGCTGATGATGATGACTGCACCCTCATAGGCGTTGAGCGCATGGTTCAGCGCATCGCGGCTGTCGATATCAAGGTGGTTGGTTGGCTCATCGAGGATGAGCATATGCGGGGCATCAAGCGTCATGAGCGCAAACAGCAAACGGGCCTTTTCGCCACCAGACAGATCCTTGACCTTGGTGTCGCCTTTCTGGCCTTCGAAGGCAAAGCGGCCAAGCTGGGCGCGGACCTTGTGTTCGATCACATCGGGCATCAGGGATGCCATGTGCTGATAGGGGGTTTCATCGCCGCGCAGCTCGTCGGTCTGGTGCTGCGCGAAATAGCCGATGCGCAACTTGTTCGACGCATGCTTTTCGCCTGACATCAGTTGCAAGCGATCGGCCAGAAGCTTTGCCAGCGTCGATTTACCGTTACCATTGGCACCCAAAAGGGCAATGCGGTCATCCATATCAATGCGCAGGCTGATATTGCGCAGGATCGGTTTGCCTTCTTCGTAGCCGACATCGCCATCATGGATGTTAATCAGGGGCGGTGGCAGTTCCTTGGGGCTTGGGAAGTCAAAGGAAATGCCGCGATCCTCGACCACCGGGATGGCCGGGCCCATTTTTTCAAGCATTTTGACACGGCTTTGCGCCTGCTTGGCCTTGCTGGCCTTGGCGCGGAAACGGTCGATGAAGGATTGCAGATGCTTTTGCTGGGCGATCTGTTTTTCATAATGCTTGGAGGCGAGTTCCATCTGTTCGCGGCGGGTCTTGGCGAATTTGTCGTAGTTGCCGCCATAAAGGGTGACGGTGCCGTCATGCAGATGGGCAATCGATTTGACCACCCGGTTGAGAAGATCGCGATCGTGACTGATCAGGATGATCGTGCCGGGATAGTTGATCAGATAGTTTTCAAGCCAGATGGTGGCTTCGAGATCAAGGTGGTTGGTCGGCTCGTCAAGCAGCAGCAGATCCGGGCGCAGGAAAAGGGTTGCCGCCAGGGCCACACGCATGCGCCAGCCGCCCGAGAAATCATCGCACGGGCGTTGCTGGGCCTCGCCGTCAAAACCAAGGCCGGACAAAATGGCGGCAGCGCGCGCCTCGGCGGTATGGGCTTCGATATCGGCCAGACGTGTATGGACCTCGGCAATGCGGTGCGGGTCGGTGGTGGTTTCGGCCTCTGCCAGCAAATCGGCGCGTTCGGTATCGGCCGCCAAAACGGTTTCAAGCAGGGATCGCGAACCTGCCGGGGCTTCTTGCGATACGACACCCATGCGGGCCCGCTTGGACAGCACAATATCGCCGCCATCGCCGGGCAGGTCGCCCGAGATCAGTTTAAGAAGGGTCGATTTCCCCGCACCATTGCGCCCGATCAGGCCGACCTTGTGGCCATCAGGGATGGTCAGCGATACCCGGTCAAGAATGACACGTCCGCCAATGCGATAGGTGAGGTCGGTAATTTGCAGCATTTTCGGTTGGTCTCTTGAACTGGTTTGCGGGCGCTTTGGGCGCAGTTTAGGGGGAATCGCAAGGATTTCTGTGCTTTCAATAGGGCAGGAGCGTGTTTGACGCAAGGATTCTTCAAATTGTCATGGCCGGTGTGATTTCGATGACAGATCCGGGCAAAACCGGCGCTAAATCGCAGTTTCATGCCTTTTGGGGGCGTTTTGCAGGCGAAACGGGTGAATGCAACGGCTGCAGGTCTGGTTTGCAGCGGTAGAACTATGTGTTGCGTTGCGATCCAACCCCGTTTATATAGCGCCAACCTTCGGGTCTGTGGATGATAAGGGCGGTCTTTGGTACCGCCTTTATCTTCCGCAGGCCCTTTGTACTCGGGGGGCTTCTTGGGGGCCCTCTTTGGGGGTAACGAATTTTTACAAAGCTTAGGTGAAACCAATGGCTGTCGAACGCACTCTTTCGATCATCAAGCCGGACGCAACGCGCCGCAACCTGACTGGCAAAATCAATGCCGTCATCGAAGAAGCTGGCCTGCGCATTGTCGCACAGAAGCGCGTCGCTTTGACCCGCGCTCAGGCTGAAGGTTTCTATGCAGTTCACAAAGAACGTTCGTTCTTTGGCGAGCTGGTAGACTTCATGGTCTCTGGCCCGGTTGTTGTCCAGGTTCTCGAAGGCGAAGATGCCGTCGTTAAGTACCGCGAAGTAATGGGCGCAACCAACCCGGCAAATGCCGAGGAAGGCACCATCCGCAAACAGTTTGCAGAATCCATCGAAGCGAACTCGGTCCACGGTTCGGACTCGCTCGAAAACGCTGCAATCGAAATTGCATATTTCTTCGCTCAGACCGAAATCGTCGGCTAAGCCAAGAATACAGAATTCTCCGGTCCAACCGGATGCAAAAACGCCCCGCAAGTTGCGGGGCGTTTTTTGTTTTACGGAAATGTTTGGTGATTGTGCGAAACGCGATGGGTCATTGGCGCACATCATCGAGGAAGGTATCGACCGACTGGCGCAGCGCGTTTGACCCAGAGGCGAGTTCGTGGGCGGCCTTGGCCAGTTCGGATGCGCGTGCGCGGTTTTGCTCGGCCGCGGACTGAATGCTGTCAGACTGATCGGACGCCTTGCTGGTTGCGTCCGAGGCATCAAGGACCCGGGCGGCAATTTCGGCGGTGGCGACACCCTGTTGTTCGATGGCAGCGGCAATTGATGATGCGATTTCACTCATATCGGAAATAACGGTGGTGATGCCCTTGATGGCATCGACCGATTGTTTGGTGGCATCCTGAATGCCGGTGATCTGTGATCCGATTTCATCGGTGGCCTTGCCGGTCTGATTGGCGAGGTTTTTGACCTCGGATGCGACAACGGCAAAGCCCTTGCCAGCGTCGCCTGCGCGGGCCGCCTCGATCGTGGCATTAAGGGCCAGCAGGTTGGTCTGTTCGGCAATATCGGAAATAAGCCCAAGTACCTCGCCGATCTTGGTGGCAGATACGGCCAAACCTTCGACCAACTGGTTGGTGTGTTCGGCCTGGGAAACTGCACTGCCGGAAATCTCAAGCGAGCGGTCGACCTGGGCACGAATTTCATTGATCGAGGCACTGAGTTCTTCAGCCGCCGATGCAACGGTTTGGACGTTACGGTTGGCCTCCGACGATGCCTGATTGACGTCGTTTGCCATGGCGGCGTTGATATCCGCGGTTTCGTTGAGATTGTCGGAGGTATCCTTGACGGTGCCGACCGATCCGGTCACAGAGCCAAGAATGCGGCTGATTTCACCATCGAATTTCTTGATCGATGCGAGGCGGGCGGTATTGGCGGCATCAAGGGCCTTTTGTTCCTGCTCCTTTTCGGCGGTCATTTTGTCAGAGGCAATCATATTGTCCTTGAAAACCTGAACGGAGCGGGCCATGTCGCCGATTTCGGTTTGGGCACGGACATAGGGGATGTCGACATTGATGTCGCGCCCGGCCAGTTTGCCCATGTCATCGGCAAGACGCGTGATCGGATAGACAATCCCGCGGCGTGCACCGATGGTAAACAGGATGGCCAGAACAAAGCCGACAATGGTGACTGTGATCATCGTGGCTTCGGACAGGATGATTTGCCTTTCCATGTCCGACAGGCCGGCATCCATGTCGTCATGAACGATTTCCTCAGCCGCGTCGGCAAGGCTGATGAAACGTTCGAAGCTGGCATTAAATTCGACATCGGCCTCGGCATCAGCACTCAGATTGGCAAGGGTATTGTCCGCGCGCGTCTTGGCGGTGTTGGCAAGCGCGTTGATATCATTGGCAAGCTTGGTGGTCTGATCGGACAGCGCCGGGATGTTGATCGCGGTAATGCGGTTGCGGGCTTCGGTGAAGTTTTCGGCAACCCCGTCATAGGTCAGTTCGGGATCACCACTTAGAAGTTCTTCGAGAAACAGGTGGCCGTTGGCCAGACGATAGCGGGCCTCGCCAACGTTTTCGATGGCGGCAAGGGCAGCAGGATCAGTGCCTTGGCGGAGCGGCGGGAGGAGCTTACCAAGGTCGGTTTGCAGGTTTTCATAGAGACTGTCGAATTGCTGATCGGCACCGGTGCCGACACCCTCCTGAGAGGCGATGCGGGCATAGCGGCGTTCGCTGACCGCGATCAGGGTATCAAGGGCGACAAGGACCTCTTCGATCTGGGCGCGGACAGCGGGACTTTGGGTGGCGACAAAGGTTCCTTCGTCATTGGTGCCGCCTTCAAGGATCGCATTGGCGTACCAGCGCGATTCATCGAGAAGGGCCCAGACCTCGTTAATGTCTTCGGAGGTATCACCGCCCATGATTTCTTCAAGCAGCAAATGGGCGTTGGTGGCGGTGAGCTTGATTTCCATCGCGGCGTCGCCCAGCGGCGCAAGATCGACCGCGACGGTTTTGCTTTCAGATGACAGCAGTTTGGTGAACACAATGCCCGCAACACCGGTAAGCGTGGTGACGAGTGCCATTGTGATGAAGGCCATCATCAATCTTGTGCTGATGCGAAAACGGTCGAGCATACATTCCACCCCAGACGTTTTTTGAACTGTTCCAATTTGGTGGCGCGTTAGGTCTTGAGGTTGGGCCGGGGGGCGTTCTTTTCAATGTTTTGCGGTAAAAACATAGAAAAGCTGCCCGTTTGCGGCGTGCAAAGCGGGCAGCTCTATTAAGGCATAAAAGGGAATTGAGGCGAGTTTAGTCGATCAGGAATGCGGCCATCAGCAGCAGGAGAACCCCGATCGAGATCACGCTCCAGAGCATGAATTTTGTCCAGTGGTGCCAGCCTTCCTCGTGGTGGTGCACCAGGCCTTCGTCGTAATCGCTTCCTTGCATTGTTTCCTCCCTGTTGTTGGGACCATTGTTTGGTTTGCTGTTATCACGCAAGACAACAAGGCGATGGTAGCGCAAATCAACTCAGGGGTGAATTGCTTTGATGTTGTTGACTGTTTTCATCTGTTCAACCGGATGGACAAGGTGGTGTTGCGTGTGGCAGTATTTGCGCATGGAAAACGTTGTGACCCAGAAATCGGTACGAATTTTTACCGCCTCTCATAGAGTGGCGGGGTAGCGACGTTTTGACCAAATGAGCCCCACCCGCCGGCGAGGCGGGTTTTTTTGTGGCTGTCTCCCGGCCAGACCAGCGATGTGCAATCCGGGAGATGACAATGACCAAGCCCCTATCAGCGTTACAACCAAGTGATCGATCCTTGATGCCGCAAGATGGTGCCAAGGTCGGCACCCTTCATTTGCTGTGTGGCAAGATTGCCGCGGGCAAATCAACCCTTGCCGCCGAACTGGCGCGCAAGCCCGGCACGGTTCTGATTGCCGAGGATGAATGGCTCTCGACGCTATTTGGCGATCAGATGTGCTCGGTTGCGGATTATGTCCGGGTATCGGACAAATTGCGCAGCGTGATGGGGCCGCATGTGGCGATGGTGCTGCGCGCGGGTGTTTCGGTGGTGCTGGATTTTCCGGCCAATACGGTTGGTTTGCGGGGCTGGATGCGCGGGATCCTTGAGGATGCCGGGGCCGATCATGTTTTGCATTATCTTGATATGGACGATGATGTGTGCATCAACCGTCTTCGGGTGCGCAACCGGGCCGGAAGCCATCAGTTCGCCGCCAGTGACGCGCAGTTCCATCAGATCAATGCGGCCTTCGTCCCGCCGAGTGTGGAGGAGGGGTTTAATATCGTTCGCTATGAGACAGATACGCTTTGAGCATAAAAAAAGCTGCCGGAAAACGGCAGCTTTTAGTTTTTCGCAACAGGCAAATCACAGAAGGAAAATTGCCATCAACCCCAGAAGGGCAATGATCGAGATGGTGCCCCATTTCACGAAGTTGGTGTAGCCGTGATAGATGCTGACATGGGTTTCAGTCAGTTCGTAATCGTTACCCTGCAAATTTGCCTCCTGGGATTGGATATTTTGGGATTGTTCAAATGTATATCCACTGAGTTGAGCTTGGGCAAGTGCAAGATTAACCTTGGATATTATACGTTTGACCGACTTCACACCTGTTGTGGTTCACCTTTGATCCCAAAGGCTTATTGGATGCTGGATTTGCAGCCATAGGGCAGGAAGGTGCCCGAAAGCCCGTGGCTCATCATCGCAAACGACATCTTGTTGGCGTAGTCGAGTTCCGTCTTGGATTTCGGGCAGGCATAGGCGCGGCCCGCACAGCCATTTTCGATATAGTCTTCTTCGGCCTTGGCAAATTCGGGGCTGAGCGCACCGCGCGGAATTTCATCAAGCATTTCAGCCCGGGTTTCCTGATAGACAGCGCATTTCTGCGCCCGCCAGGATTTCTCACCTGTTTGCATATCGGCCTTGTAAGAATCCAGTTCTGGATCGGAATCGGCCAGTGCGGGACTGGTGAGTGCAGGACTTACGAGCATGGCCAAAAGGGCGAGGGGGATGATCAGTCCTAAGAGCTTGCGCATCATGATATCGGTTTTCCGCGGCGGTGGTGGCATTCGTTGATCCCATAACAGCATCAGAATGCGCAAAGATTATGACCCCGGTTTGCGGATCTGGCAGCAGGCCACGAAAAAGGCGGGACACATGATTATGCCCCGCCTTTTATGCGTTCAGAAACCTGCGCAGCCAGCGCCAAAGGTTCTTTCATCCGGGCTCGAGCGCCGGGTTGATTTCAGCGAAATCGGCTTGCGGTGCGTCGGCCACAGTCACAATGCCCTTGGCATCGACCGAAACGCGGCCTTCGGCGATCCAGCGGATGACCTGTGGGTAAATGCGGTGTTCTTGCCTCAGGATGCGCTGGGCCAGTTTGCCAGCGTCATCGCCCGGCAGGACCGGAACAACGGCCTGGGCGATGATCGGGCCGCTATCGACTTCGGGGACGACGTAATGCACGGTACAACCGGCAAACTTCACGCCGGCATCAAGGGCAGCCTGATGCACACCAAGACCCTTGAAGCTTGGCAGAAGCGACGGGTGGATGTTGATCAGCTTGTCTTTCCAGCGGGTGACAAAGCTTTCACTGACCAGACGCAGGTAACCGGCCAGAACGACAAGGTCGGCACCGCTTTCTTCGATCAGGGCACTGACGGCATTGTCATAGGCTTCGCGCCCGCCGGGATAACCCTTGTGCGAGATGGCTTCCGACCGGATGCCAGCCTTGCGGCCGCGTTCAAGCCCGCCCGCATCGAGCTGGTTGGAAAAGACCAGCACGATTTCGGCCGGGTAGTCGGGCGCATTACAGGCATCGATGATGGCTTGCAGGTTGGACCCGCCGCCTGAAATCAGAACGGCGAGCTTCAACTTGTTTACTTTTCCCATGAAGGGCCCATGTTTTTGATCACGACCTGCGGGCCATCGCCAGCGCGCGGGCCGATGACACCGATCTGACTGACGGTTTCGCCGTTTTCGCGCAGGATGGCTTCGGCCGCGTCAGCTTTGTCGGCCGGAACAACGACGCACATGCCAATACCGCAGTTAAAGGTACGTGCCATTTCGGTTGCCGGAATGCCGCCCTGCTTGGCGAGCCATTTAAACACCGGAAGATATTCCCAGGTGCTGGCATCAAACACAGCGGTCAGGTTTTCGGGCAGAACGCGCGGAACGTTTTCGGTCAGGCCACCACCGGTGATGTGGGCAAGTGCCTTGACCAAGCCAGCCTTGTGGGCCGCCAGGCAGCTTTTGACATAAACCTTGGTCGGTTCAAGCAGGGCTTCGCCAACGGTCTTTCCCGGTGCGAACGGGGCTTCGTCGCCGTAGCCAAGACCCGCCATATCGACAACCTTGCGGACCAGCGAATAACCGTTGGAATGAACGCCGCTGGATGCGAGGCCAAGGATAACGTCGCCCTCGGCAACGTTCGAACCATCAAGCAGTTCGCCGCGTTCGGCCGCACCGACCGCGAAACCGGCAAGGTCATATTCACCGTCGGCATACATGCCGGGCATTTCAGCGGTTTCGCCACCGATCAGCGCACAGCCCGCCTGTTTGCAGCCCTCGGCAATGCCGCCAACAACACTTGCAGCGTTATCGACCGACAGCTTGCCGGTTGCGAAGTAATCGAGGAACAGAAGCGGTTCTGCGCCCTGAACGACGAGGTCATTGACGCTCATGGCGACAAGGTCAATGCCGACCGTGTCATGCTTGTCGGCCAAAAAGGCGACTTTCAGCTTGGTGCCGACACCATCGGTGCAGGATACCAGAACCGGATCGTTATATCCGGCAGCCTTCAGATCAAAAAGGGCGCCAAAGCCGCCAAGACCACCGGCAACACCGGAACGGGTTGTTGCTTTTGCAAGCGGTTTGATTCGTTCGACAAGGTCATTCCCGGCATCGATATCGACACCGGAGTCCTTATAGGTAAGGCCGTTAGAGGTGGTCATTTCGGGGTCCCTGGCATCAAACATGCATGAATAAAAGGCGGCAAAACCGCGTTTTTCATCAGCACGTATCGACGTCCAATCGACGGGCAACTGTCGCATTGCGGTCCGGGTCGCAGGGAACCTGCTGTTTGACCAATCCGCCTTACTGACGCCTTTAATCAGATATAGAGGACAAAGCGATCCTGCTGATAAAAAACGCGGGCTTGATAATTTCCGCTGGGCCGAAAATACTCAAACGCGGGCAATATGCAATGATCACCTGCGCATGACAGAGTTTTCTTTGCAGAATGCGTTCAACATGCCACAAAGAGCGTTATAGAATAATGCAACAAGACACGATTAGGGCAAAGAGGCATACGTGCTTACTTCATTGAAAAACATCAAGATGTGGGCGGGTGCGGCCACCGTAGCAGCCATTATGGCCTTTCCGGCAGCGGCACAGGACATTTTCACCGTCAGCGGTGTTCATGTTGACGAGCGCGCCGAAACCGCGGCTGCTGCGCGCGAGCGTGCACTTGAAATCGGTCAGCGCAAGGCATTTGAAGAAGTGGTTGCCCGCTTGACCCTGCCCGAAGATCGCGCTGGGCTTGCGACACCGGAAACATCGGTGATCACGAACATGGTGCGCGATTTTGGGGTGTCGAACGAAAAGACATCGTCCGTGCGCTATATCGCGGACATGACCGTGCGCTTCAAGGATGACGAGCTTCGCCGGTTCTTGCGGTTCCGCGATATTTCATTTGCCGAATTGCAGTCCAAACCGGTGATGATCGTGCCGGTCTATCGCACGAATAATTACGTCAATCTGTGGGATGATCCCAATCCGTGGCGCGATGTCTGGGCGCGTAATATCGCGACATCGGGACTGGTGCCGATCAAGGCACCGATTGGCGATCTGACCGATATCAGCACCGTCTCAGCCGAGCAGGCCGAAAGCGGATCGATGGAACGTCTGTCCCAGCTTGCCAAGCGTTATGGCGCGGATGTTGCCGTGGTCGCCAGTGCAGAGGTCAGCGGGCCGGAGGGCGGCGAGACGGTTGATGTATCTGTTACCCGCTATGAGCCCAATGGCGCGCCGCAGATTTTTGGTGTGCAGGAAAAGACGCAAGCCGGTGAGACGCTTGACGAGACGCTGGTGCGCGCCGCCAAATCGGTGCAGGAGCAATTGGCCGATGGCTGGAAACGGGCCAACCTGATTAATTACAGCACGGGCGGCAGCCTTATGGTGTTTATCCCCATTACCGGTCTTGGAGACTGGGCCGGGATCGAGGACAAGCTGATCGGGCTTCCGGTGGTGCGCAATGCGCGGGTGATTGCGATGTCCAAGCGCGAAGTGCAGCTGTCGATTGAATATGTCGGATCGACCAACCAGTTGCAGACAGCGCTTAATCAGCAGAACCTTAGCCTGTCGCGGATGGGGGAACTTTGGTTCATCCAGCCGAGCGGGGCGGATCGTTTGCAGGGGCTGTCGTTAGGCGGATAAGCCTTTTGCATGACAGGGACAGTTTAACAGGGGCCGGGGAATGACATTACGACAGCAAGCACGTTTCTGGCTGATCTTTGTTGTTGGATTCTTTTTCCTGATCTGGCTGTTTTCGGGCATCCTGTTGCCGTTTGTGGCGGGGATGGCGATTGCCTATTTCCTTGATCCACTTGCCGATCGGCTTGAGGAACGCGGGGCCAGCCGTGTGATTGCGACGAGCATCATCACGTTCCTTTTCTTCCTTGTGTTCATTCTGGTGATGTTGATTGTCGTGCCGATGATCGGCAGCCAGTTGGCAGGCTTTCTTGAACGGTTTCCGGGCTATGTCGATACGTTGCGCACCAATGTCGCGCCGTATTTGCAAAATGTTCTGGATCGAGTGGCACCCGAAACACTGCAAAGTGTATCTGATGCGATCAAGGGGCAGAGTGCCAATGCCCTTAAATGGGTTGGTAATGTTCTGACCAATGTGCTTTCGGGCGGGTTGGCACTTTTGAACTTCCTGAGCTTGCTGTTCATTACGCCGGTGGTGTCGTTTTATCTGCTGCGTGACTGGGACAAGATCGTTGCCAAGGTGGACAGTTACCTGCCCAGGCGTTCGGCCAAGGATATCCGCCAGTGTGTCAGCGAGATTGACGAAACCCTTGCAGGCTTTGTCCGCGGGCAGGCGACAGTGTGCATTCTGCTTGGCCTGTTTTACGGGCTTGGCCTGACGCTGGCGGGGCTTGAGTTCGGCTTTGTCATTGGCTTGATGACCGGGCTTGTATCGTTTGTGCCCTATTTCGGGATGATTGCCGGCTTTGCGGTTGGCATGGGGGTCGCGCTGGCACAGTTTGGCTTTGGCCTTGATCTTGGGCTGGTGGCGCTGGTGTTTTTGATCGGTCAGGTGCTTGAGGGCAATTTCCTGACACCCAAGCTTGTGGGCGACAAGGTCGGGCTGCATGCCGTTTGGGTGATGTTCGCCTTGCTTGCCGGGGGTGCGGTGTTCGGCCTTCTTGGCGTGATGCTGGCCGTGCCGGTGGCCGCCGTGATCGGCGTGCTTGTACGTTATGGCTTAAGGCAGTATCTCGATAGCAGGCTTTATGATCACGGGCCGGACGCTGGCAACAATGCCACGACCGAGACCGAGAAATAGCCCCCAGAGATCGAGATCAGCAAATTGAGTTTACTGTGACCCGGGTGACATCCAAGCCGGACAAAGATAACGACCCGCAGCAATTGCCGCTGGCGCTTGAAATGCGTCCGGCACTTGGCCGTGATGATTTCATGGTCGCCGATTGCAATAGCGAAGCGGTGGCGTGGATCGACCAGTGGCCGAAATGGCCCGCCCCGGCCTTGTGTCTTTATGGGCCAAAGGGGTGTGGGAAAAGTCATCTGGCGGAAGTGTGGCGGGCACGATCTGGTGCGTTACAGGTCGCAGCATCGGATTTGAACGGGATCAATCCCGATGAGCTTCTGGGCGATGCCACCGGTCTTGTGATCGAGGATGCGGACCTTGTTGCCGGCGCGGGCCTTGATGAAACCGTGTGTTTCCATATTTACAATATGCTGAAAGAACGCGGTGGCCATTTGTTGTTGACCGCAAGCCAGCCGCCATCGCGCTGGCAGATTGATTTACCCGATCTGAAATCACGGCTGGGCGCAGCCCTGGTGTGCGAGATTTCGCCGCCGGATGATGACTTGATTGTCGGTTTGCTGATCAAGCTGTTTGCCGACCGGCAGATCCCGGCCAGCCCGCAAATCATCAGTTATGTTTTGCCAAGGATCGAACGGTCCTTTGCGGCGTTAAGTCAATTGGTGGCAGCAATTGATCGTCGGGCATTGGCCGAAAAGCGGGCGGTGACCTTGCCGCTGGTGCGCAGTGTCATGGATGACATGACCACGGAATCGTAACATCGAAACGAATTTCGTAAGCCGATCAGGTTGTTACAGGTTATCATCACCACCACCTAACAGATTGCATTCAATAACCGGAAGCTGCATGTGAGCCCGCAACGCGTAAAAGCAAAACCGTCGCTTAAGAGCCAGACCGATACCCTGATTTCCGATGGACATGTTTTGGGGTGGCGGGAATGGATCGGCCTTCCTGATCTTGGCGTGCCGGTAATCAAGGCCAAGGTTGATACCGGGGCCCGAACATCGTCGCTGCATGCGCTTAATCCAAAGAAGGTGGTGCGTGACGGGCAGGATTTTGTATCATTTACCCTGCCGCATTATCGCGGGGACGGGCATGGACGGATCGATTGTCTGGCGCCGCTGATTGAAATGCGCGAGATTCGCTCTTCGAACGGAAATGCCGAAGAACGGTTTGTGATTGCCACCCATATCCAGGTTGGGCATCACAAATTGAAAGTTGAAGTATCGCTGGCAAACCGGTCAATCATGGGCTTTCCCATGCTTTTGGGCAGGACCGCGATGAAAGCAGGAAGATTTTTGGTGCTGCCATCGAAATCTTATCTTGCAGGGAAGCCGGAACAGAGATAGACGCGCAGAAGAACGACCCATTGCCGGAACAAGATCCCGACAGGGTCGTACAGAGCATGTTACATCAAATCTGCCACGCTTTGTTTGTTTTTGGCTTGTCTTCTGGCAAGGCACAGCGTGCAGAGCGATGCGGCGCATCGGTCAAGCGGTGTAACGTCGCGAAAGACTGCCAAAATCAAACCCTGTGGGCCGGGACATCCTTCTGCCCCGCAGCGTCAAGGTCCTGGACCGTAGCTCCGCTACGCTCTTCAGACCTTTTCTTGCTGGACAGAAGGATGTCCGCGGCAAAGCGAGGCAGATTTGATTTAACATGCTCTCTCTTTCTGACAATTCCGCATTCGCCAGCCACCGGTATTATACCGGGCGCGCTTCGTTTTGCCGACCTTTGGGGGACATCTTATGAAAATCGCGATGCTTGCACGCAATCCAAACCTTTACTCCCACAAACGGTTGGTCGAGGCGGCCGAAGCACGCGGGCATGAGATGGACATCATCAACACGCTCAGGGTGTCGATGAACATCACGTCGCTGAAACCGGAAATCTATTACGGCGGATCGAAACTGACCGGTTATGACGCGGTGATCCCGCGTATCGGTGTCTCGGTGACCCAGTTCGGTCTGGCAGTTCTGCGCCAGTTTGAAATGATGGGTGTTTATCCGTTAAACGAGTCCGTTGCCATTGGCCGGTCGCGCGACAAGTTGCGTTCGCTGCAGATCCTCGCACGCCGTGGCATTGGCCTGCCGGTGACGGCCTTTGCCCATGACCCGAAAAAGACCGATGAAGTTCTGTCGATTGTGGGGGGCGCGCCGGTGGTGATCAAGCTTCTGGAAGGCACACAGGGTATCGGTGTGGTTCTGGGCGAAACCGAAAAATCCGCCAAATCCGTGATCGAGGCATTCCGTGGCGCCAATGTTGCAATCATGGTGCAGGAATTCATCAAGGAAGCCGGTAACAGCGATATCCGTTGCTTTGTGATTGGTGGCAAGGTGGTTGCCAGCATGGAGCGCAAAGGGGCGGAGGGCGATTTCCGATCGAACATCCATCGTGGTGGCTCGTCGCGTGCAATCCGCATCACGCCGCAGGAGCGTTCAACCGCCGTTGAAGCCGCCAAGGCGATGGGGCTAAATGTTTGTGGTGTTGATATCCTGCGATCCAATCACGGGCCGGTGGTGATGGAAGTGAATTCGTCACCGGGACTGGAAGGCATTGAGAATGCAACCGGCAAGGACATTGCCGGCATGATCATTGAATTCATGGAAAAAGATTTCAAACCCGGTAAGGTGCGGACCAAAGGCAAGGGATAAGAACAAGGGATATCACAATGAGCGAAACCGGATCACCCAAGGGGAAAGGCAAAGCGCCCAGAACCCCCAAGAACCCTGATTTTGAAATCGCTGGGAAAAAGGTCGCTCCGGGCACGCGCCAGATTGTTGATATCCCGATCTCGCTTTTGTCCAACCACACGCCGGTCAATCTGACGGTCAATGTCGTGCATGGCAAACGACCGGGCCCGGTGATTTTCGTCAGTGGTGCTGTCCATGGCGACGAGATTGTCGGGGTGGAGGTCATCCGCCGCGTTTTGAAATCAACCGCATTGCGCGGCATGCGTGGCACGTTGCTGGCCGTGCCCGTGGTCAATGCGTTCGGGTTTCTTAACAACACCCGCTATCTTCCCGATAGGCGCGATTTGAACCGCTGCTTCCCGGGGCATTCGCGTGGATCCCTGGCCGCACAGCTGGCGCATTTGTTTTTGCATGAAATTGTCGAAAGATCCGATTTCGGTATCGATTTGCATTCGGCGGCGGTTCACCGGGTTAACTTGCCGCAGATCCGGGTCAATGAAGATGACCCGAATATCATGGAATATGCCGAGGCGTTTGGTGCGCCGATCATCCTGACCAGTCCGCTGCGCGACGGATCACTTCGCGAAGCCGCGCGCGAGCTTGGCGTGCCGATCCTGCTGTTTGAGGCGGGCGAGGGGCTTCGTTTTGACGAAATGTCGATCCGTGCCGGTGTGTCGGGCGTTTTGCGCGTGATGCGCAAACTGGGCATGACATCGCAACGCACCGTGCGCGAACCACGCGTGCCGTCGTTCAAATCCTCCAACAGCCATTGGCTGCGCGCACCGGCGGGCGGCATTTTGCGGACGTTCAAACTGGCCGGGGAGTTTGTCCGGGCCGGGGACGTGGCCGCGGCGGTATCCGATCCGTTCGGGCAACGTGATGAAGAAGTCATCGTGCGCGAGGAAGGCTTGATTATCGGGCGGACCAACCACCCGATTGTCAATCAGGGGGATGCGCTGTTTCATATCGCGTCGATCAAGCGTCCGTCGGAAGTCCAGGAACGCATGGATGCCATCGAAACCCATCTTCAATCTGATCCGCTTCTGGATGAGGACGAGATTATCTAGGGTCAGGACCTATTCTCTGGAGAGCCTTGGGCCATATGTTGCCCGAATACGGCGAAGATCAGCCCTGCATCGAAGCCACTGGCGAATTGTGGCAGGCAATGCTATAGCAGTCGGCATGGAACCAATTACAACTACAGAAGAACTTCGCAGTCTCTGTGAAAGATTGCGCAAGTTCGAATATGTCACTGTCGATACCGAATTCATGCGGGACTCGACCTATTGGCCGCAACTGTGTCTGGTGCAGCTGGCAAGTCCGGAGCCGTCCGACAACGGGGCTGCGGTCGATCCGCTTGCCGAGGGCATTGACCTGACGCCGCTGTTCGAGCTGATGCAGGACGAGGCGGTGGTCAAGGTGTTTCACGCCGCCCGCCAGGATATCGAGATTTTCGTCCATCTGTCGGGCAAGGTCCCCCATCCGGTGTTTGATACCCAGGTGGCGGCGATGGTGCTGGGCTATGGTGATCAGGTCGGCTATGAAACGCTGGTCAACAAGGTGGCACGCAAGAGCATTGATAAGTCGATGCGCTTTACCGACTGGTCGCGCCGTCCTCTTTCGACCAAACAGATCAGTTACGCGCTTTCGGATGTCACCCATCTGCGCGTGATCTATGAAGCGTTTCATGAACGCCTTGAGGCCAATGGCCGTGCGGTGTGGCTGTTTGAGGAAATGGAACGCCTGACCGATCCGTCTATCTATTCGATTGATCCGGCCGAAGCATGGAAGCGGCTTAAAACCCGATCCAACAGCCCGAAATTCCTGGCGGTGGCGCGCGCGCTTGGCGAATGGCGCGAAACCGAGGCACAGCGCAAGAACCTGCCGCGCAACCGGGTTTTGCGCGATGATACCTTGCTTGATATCGCGGCCCGTCAGCCGATGACCGACAAGGATTTGGATAAAACCCGGGGCGTTGGCCGCAACTTTGGCACCTCCAAACCGGGGCAGGCGATTATCGAGGCGATCAAGGCGGCCCTTGATAGCCCGCAGGATCAGTGGCCGAAGCCAAAGGAACGCATTGAGCTGCCGGCCGGGATCGGCCCGACGGTGGAGCTTCTGAAGGTGTTGCTTAAACTCTGTGCCGAGGAAAAGGGCGTTGCCCAGCGTCTGGTGGCATCAAGCGACGATCTTCAGAACATCGCGGCTGATGACAATGCAGACGTTCCGGCCATGCGTGGCTGGCGGCGCGAGCTTTTCGGGCAATACGCGCTGCGCCTGAAACACGGCCAGCTTGGCCTTAAGCTCAAAGACGGCGAAGTGGTCTTTGTCGAGCTTGATGACTAGGTTGCTTATTGCTGTGCTGAACAAAAAACGGGGCCGTCTGGCCCCGTTTTTGTTTTTGAACCGGTTTGACCAAACGATCAGGCGGGCAGGGCGGCATCAAGCAGGGCGGTTGCCATGGTTTTGGCGATCCGGGCCGATTCGGGCATGCCGCGTACCTGGGCTGTGACAATTGCCCCTTCCTTAAGCAGGGCGAGTTGTTCGGCCAGTTGTCTGGGATCGGACGCGCCGGCCTTTGTGCACAGATCGGCAATATGTTCGAGCACGCAGCGTTTGTGTTCGGCGGCGATCTGGTGGGCCGGATGATCAAGCTTGGCGAACTCGCTTGAGGCGTTGATAAACGCGCAGCCGGAAAAGCCCATGCCCTTGAAGGCGCGGCCATGAAACCATTCTTCGAGCGCGTCAAACATCGCAAGCAACTGATCGCGCGGATTGGTTGATGCCTTTTGCATTTCAGCGGTCAGCCAGTCACGGAACTGTTCATCGCGGCGCGTAAGGGCGGCCAGGATCAGCTCATCCTTCGACTTGAAGTGTTTGTACATCGTCATTTTGGCGACGCCGGATTCGGCAAGAATCTTGTCTATGCCGGTGGCATTGAAGCCCTGTGTATAGAAAAGCCGCAGAGCCGTATCAACGAGTACGTCGCGTTTTGAATTCAACTTTTTCACTCCAGTAGGCGGATTTTTTACCGGGATAGTCAGACCGGTCTGTATTATTGTGGCGAGAAAACCGCAGAAATGCAAGCGTTACAAATAATAGAATGATCGTTTTAAAAATATGTTTGACAAGTAGACAGACCTGTCTGTATATATGTTCTCAACGCTGATCAACCCAAACTTGTTTTAGGAGAGTTTCCATGACCCGTATTTCCCTGCCTGCTTCGATCAATGCTGCACCAGAGGCTTCTCAGCCGCTTCTTGAAGGTGTGAACAAGATGCTCGGTTCGGTTCCGAACCTGTTTCGTCTGACGGCAAACAGCCCGGCCGCACTTGAGGGCTATCTTGGTCTGAATGGGGCGCTTGCCAAAGGGGCGCTTGATCCGCAGACCCGCGAACGCATTGCCCTTGCAGTCGCACAGCTTAACGGCTGTGACTATTGCCTGTCGGCGCATACTTATCTGGGCAAAAATATCGCCAAACTTGATGACGCCGAGATCGCGGCAAACCGCAATGGCACGTCGAGCGATCAGAAGGCGGATGCGGCTGTGCGCTTTGCCGTCGCTTTGGTCAAAAACCGTGGCCAGGTCAGCGAAGGTGATGTCAGTGCGGCCAAACTTGCCGGTTACAGCGAGGCCGAACTGGTCGAGATCGTGGCGCATGTCGCGCTCAATACTCTGACCAATTACCTCAACGAAGCCTTTGATACCCCGATTGATTTTCCGGTGGTGAATGCCTCTGCTGCCTAAGGCAGGGTCCACTTCCGGCGACTCCCCCGGTCGGCATTCCCCCCTCCGCATGTTGCTGCGCGCCGACCGGGGTCCCTTTATCGACCAAACACCAAAGGATCAGATGATGTCACGGCCACCTCTTCCGCCTTTTAACGTCGAAACCGCCAAACAGAAGGTCCGCATGGCCGAGGATGGCTGGAACAGTCGCGATCCCGAAAAGGTGTCGCTGGCTTATACGCCAGACAGCCGTTGGCGGAACCGCGCCGAGATTTTTGAGGGCCGGGAAAACATCGTTGAATTCCTGACCCGCAAATGGGCCAAGGAGCTGGAGTACCGTTTGATCAAGGAACTCTGGGCGTTTCATGAAAACCGCATCGCTGTGCGCTTTGCCTATGAATATCGCGATGACAGCGGCAACTGGTTTCGGGCCTATGGCAACGAGAACTGGGAATTTGATGAAGACGGCCTGATGCGCCATCGCGTGGCATCAATCAATGACAAGCCGATTTCGGCTGAAGAACGGCTGTTCCATTGGCCGCTTGGACGGCGTCCGGATGATCATCCGGGGCTGTCAGACCTGGGACTTTAGTCCCGATTTAGATCACCCCGCCATGTTCCGGTTCCCTGAGGGAAAGGAAAGTTCGGCGGAAACGCGTTCTACTTGGGGCCTGACCCCATGCAGGCAAGATGGTGCGTCCCCGGTGCTGTCTTGCCTGTCCCCCCGCCCCCCGCAAAGGAGCCTGAACATGATTATCAAATATATCGCTTTTTCGATTACCTCGACCGCCGTGCTTTTTGTTTCTTCTCTGCTGACCTTTGCCCCCTGAAGGTCAGGGACCGTTTGGTCCGTTTCTGATGCCTCCCTGAAAACTTGCCGGGCCCCTTTCGGGGCCCGTTTTTTTTAGTGTCTGGTGAGGGGGCGGTTCGCTTAGCTTGCCAGTGCGGATTTGATGAATGCTTCAACCGATTGCGGTTTGCGACCCACCACGGTTTCGAAATCATTGCTGACAGTTTCGTAGTCGCCTTTTTTCGCACCGACATAAAGACCCGAAAGGGCTTCGATCAGGTGATCGGGCAGGCCGAGGCTTTTGAGTATGCCGGTATGGACTTCAGCCGGCAGATCGACGAACTTGACCGGCTTGCCGGTGGCATCTGCGATGTAGCCTGCGATTTCGGCGTGCGTCACGCCCTTGGTCCCGGTCAGGTCATAGATTTTATTGACGTGGTCAGACGGCTTGGCAAGAACCGCAGCGGCGGCTTCTGCCAGGTCATTGCGCGGGATATAGGTGATTTTGCCATCCCCGGCCGGTGCACCGTAATCGCCGGTTTCAAGCGCGTGCGGGACGCCGGCCAGCAGAAGATCGGCATAGAAGCTGTTGCGCAAAATGGTGAAGGCGAGGCCGCTTTGGCGGATGTAATTTTCGGTATCAAGGTGAATGGCCGAATAGGTGAAATCGGCATCCGCCTTGGGATCGACAATACCGGTATAGACGATGTGTTTGACGCCTGCGGCCTTGGCAGCATCGACCGCGGTGCGGTGTTGTTTGATGCGGGTTTCGTTGTCGTCCTCGGCCGAGATGATGAGGGCTGTGTCAATACCGGCAAATGCCTTGGTCATCAGGGCAAGATCATTGAAATCGCCTTTGCGGACATCAACGCCCTTGGCGCTCAGGTCTGCGGCCTTTTCCGGCTTGCGCACACTTACCGCGATGTCGCTTGCCGGGATGTGATCTAGCAAATGTTTGACAACAAGGCTTCCGAGTTGGCCGGTCGCGCCGGTGATGAGGATGGTCATGTCAGTTTCTCCGATAAGGGGTCAGGCATCGCCTGTTCATGGGAGAAATCTGGACCCAATAATGCATATGATCAATTCGATGGGTATGATAATACTTATGCATGAAAATCGATGAATTGGATCTTGATTATCGCCTGCTTCGGCTGTTCCTGACGATTTATGACGAGGGATCGGTGACGGCAGCGGCACACCGCCTTGATGTGGGGCAGCCGACGGTCAGTCACGGGCTGGATCGGTTGCGCCAGATTATTGGCGATCCGTTGTTTGTCCGGTCAGGCAGATCGGTTGCGCCAACCGCCCATGCTGATGAAATTGCGCCACAGGTGCGTGTGCTGTTGCAGGGGATGCGCGGCCTGACCCGCGTGGTGGCGTTTGATCCCGATAATGCCGATCATTCTGCGCGCTTTGTGCTTGGTGCCAATGATTACGAGGTGGCGGTGATCCTGCCGGCCCTGATGAAGCGGTTGCAAACATGTTCTGCCGATGTGCGGCTTAAGGTCGTATCGGTGCCGGGGGTAGACCGCATGGTCAAATGGCTGCGCGATGGCACGATTGATCATGCGATCACGATTGATCAATCGGGCAAGTATGGCGATATTGCCCGCCAGGGCCTGTTTCGCGAACGGATGCGCTGTTTTTACGATCCGGCATTTCACGACGGGCCGCCCGATACGCTGGATCGGTATTGTGCAGCAAGTCATGCGCGGGTGATGATCGGGGCCAATGACAGTTCGGAAATTGATGACATCCTGCGCGGGATTGGCCGATCACGCCGCACAGTGCTTCAGGTGCCAACCTTTGCCAGTGTCGCCAACCTGATCCGCGGCACCGACATCATCGCCACCCTGCCATCGCGCCTGGCAGGCTCCATGATGCAGGATTTTGGCCAGTTCGATCTGCCGCTCGCGTTCCGCGAATATGGCTTCGCCCAATACTGGCACGTCCGCAACGCCGCCAACGCCGCACATAAATGGCTGCGAAGCGAGATTTTCCGAGCGTCGCGCGGGTTGGGCTAACAGCAGGCGATAAATTGTGTCTGTTACACCGCATCCGACGGAGTGATCTGGATACCTCCAACCCAACGAACGCCGGTAAAGTTATCAAGGAAATTGCGTTTGCCGGTCAGGGTTTCGTGGCCGGTGGTGGTGAGTGTGATGGTGCGTTCGGCCCAGTTGGTTTTGGGCGCGGCGGGCGTGAGGGTGAAGAGCGGGGCTTGGCAGTCCATCATCCACTGAATTTCTGACCAGAACATCAGATCGCCGAGATAGGGCAGCGGATCAACGCTTTGCATCAGGTGGCCGAAGACCTTGCCGACCGGAAGCGGGCCGTGGTCCTTGATGATTTGCTGGGTGAGTTTTTGGGTCAGGCTTAAACCAGTTTGCGGGTCGGGCAGTTCGGCGAGGTGGCGTTTGAGGGCCTCCGGCATGTGGGGCAGGGGCGCATTGCCGGTTTCCGAAAGCGTTTTGAGGTCGTTCGGGGTGTCTTTGCGGACTGCCTTCCAGACTTTGCTGCCAAATGTCAGCATGTCGCTGTTAAGTGGCTGGCGATGAGTGTTCCAGCACCAGATCAGACCATCGGTGGAGAGTTGACCAAGGCCGATGAAGCGGTCGATGGCTTCGGACGCGGGCGCGTGATTGACGGAGATGACGTCGATATTCGTTTCGGGCTGAATGGTGGCGATGGCATCCATCAGGAAGGCCAGGATCAGTTGATCGTAGCTGTCATGTTCGAACCAGAGCACGACATGGTCATACTGCCCAAGACGACCCAGCGCATCATATTCGCGCCTGAGGCGCACGAGTGCCGCGTCACCGGGCAGGTCGTAAGCGCCAGAAATAAAGGCCGCACGGGTTTCGATGAAGGCATCGCGTGGCAGATCGGGCACCGGGCCCTGACAAAACGGATCGGAGAATTCCAGAAAATCGCCGATGAAGCCTGCCTGCTTGAGGCCATCGCGGATATCGGATCCGCAACGGACATGCAGCGTGGCTTGGGTGTCGAGTGGTTTCATTATTCGCCTGGGACCGGGACGCCTGTGCTCGCCCGAAGGGCACTTAGCAATGAGAGCATGGTGTCGGGCACATCGGATGCGGCGATTTTGGCATTGGCCGGATCGTCGTCCGGATTGGCAAATAATGGGGCAATGTCACCAAGTCGGGCAGACCGCAGCGCAATCAGAAGGTCAATCAGTGATTTCTCATCATCGCGGGCCGCAGCGCGAAGCTTTTCAATGTCGTCGTCGGTATCTGGCAGAACGGTTATTTCCTGACAAAGCGTTTGAAAGGACATGTGCGCCAGTGCGCCGACGATGTCACGCGCGGTGTGATCGGATGGCTGTTTGGTGTCGGTCATGACACGGCACTCCTGATCAGAAAAGAGATCGATGATCGTGCCGGTTTTGGTGTGGGGCGTCAATAAAATGCGCGGTCTGATTGTACGTGTTTGGGCGCTATTCGGCGAGGCGGACAACACTTTCGCGGTTCATAAGCTTGGCCAGTTTCGAGAGGCGCTGCTCAACGACTTCGCCATACAGGGCCGATGCCTGCTTTTCGAATTGCAAGATAAGCTTGCCTTCTTCGAGCAGCAATTGCGTTTGCGGCAGGATGCCTTCGACCCCGCCAGAAAGCGTATGGCCCAGGCGAATGACATGACCAAACAGACGACCCGTCAGGCGGTCCTCGTCGCTGAGGATGCGGTCACTGGCTTCATCGCCCTTGAAATTGCCGGTATAGCGCGAGCCGATGGTGTATGCGAGGAACACGCGGTCATGGTGATTAAGGTCGATATAGGGATGGCGCAGAATACGGTTATAGCTTTGCTCTGCGCGGTAATCGGGATGTTCGTTCCAGCCGATATCACCGATGATGCAGGCCGCCAAACGCAGCCGTTCGATATTGACCGGCAGTTCGGAAAAGATCGGCGCGCACCATTGCGCAACTTCTTCGCCGTGCTGATGGAAACGTTCGCCGTCTTCGGCAAAGCTGAAGCAGGCTTCAAGCACCGGATCGCGTTGACGCAGATCTTCGGGCAGGACTTCATACATCCAGCCTTCGCGAAGCCCGTGGCCGGAAAAGACAACTTCCTTTGGCTTCATACGGGTCATCAGCATGTTCATGACAAGTGATGCATGCGGCAGGCTGTCGATACGGCGTTTGGAGACACCGCCGATCTTTTCAAGCGATACCCGGCTTTGTTGGGAAATGATGTGGGTCAGTTCGGCCATTTCCGATTGCGGCATGGCAAGATTATGCACCACCGAAATCGGATAGTTTTCCTGGGCAATGAACAGCTTGGCAATTGATCGCCAGGAGCCGCCAACGGCATAAAGCTGTTGGCCTTTGCCCTCTGCCAGCCAATCGACCGTATCAAGGTGCTGATTGATTTCAGCCGTCAGACGGGCCCGGTCAGAGCCAAACACCGTTTGCAGGCGCATGGCGCCCAAAGGCAGGCTGACACGTTTTTTGATCTCACCCTGATCAAGCAAAACCAGTTCAAGTGATCCGCCGCCGATATCGCCCATGATGCCCGATGCCAGCGGGTCGCCCGATATGATGCCAAGGGCCGACAGGCGGGCTTCTTCAAGGCCGTCAATCACCTTGACCGTAAGACCGGTTTCCGATGCCACGCGATCACAGAATTCCTTGCCGTCGCTGGCAGCCCGCACAGCAGCGGTTGCCAGTACATCGACATGGGTGACCTTCATCGCACGCAACAGCGTCGCAAAGCGGTGCATGGCGACCACGGCAAGCTCCACCCCCTCGGGGTTGAGGCGGCCGGTGTTTTCCGGGTCACGGCCAAGGCCGCACATGACCTTTTCATTGAAGATCGGCATCGGTGCGCGGGTCATGCCATCAAAAATGACAAGCCGCACAGAGTTGGAGCCAACATCAATGATCGCGATGCGGTTGGAAGCCCGTTGGTCAGTCAGCATAAGATGTTGGCACCTGTTGGTCGTCTTTGGTCGTCTTTAGCCGTCTTTAGTCGTCTAGCTGTAGCACGGGAACATTCGGGTCGGCTTGATCCAGCGCACTTCCGCGGCCCGAAAGTGACGGATTGGTCATGAAATACTGGTGCGACGAGAATGCGTTTTCACCGGCCTCGCAGCGTTCATAGGACCCGTCCGGCTGCAGATGCCATGCCTGTGCAGTGTCTTTCAGGTTGGCAATCATGATCTGTTCAACAATCTGTTGCTGACAGGTCGGATTTTCAACCGGAACCAGGGTTTCAACCCGGCGGTTCAGGTTACGCGGCATCCAGTCGGCAGATGAGATAAACGCCTTGGCCTTGCGCGACGGAAGCTTTGCGCCGTTGGCAAAAACCACAATGCGCGAATGTTCAAGGAACCGGCCGACAATCGATTTGACGCGAATGTTTTCCGACAGGCCCGGAACCCCAGGACGCAGGCAGCAAATACCCCGCACGATCAATTCGATATGAACGCCAACCTGACTTGCGCGATAAAGCGCATCAATCACCACCGGGTCGACCAGACTGTTCATCTTGGCCCAGATGCCAGATGGCTTGCCGGCCTTGCAGTTCTCGATCTCCTGATCGATGTGGGTCAGAAGCGTCGGACGCAGGGTATGCGGTGCAATCGCGATTTTTTCAAGCGAGCGCGGGGTGGCATAACCGGTCATGAAGTTAAAGATGCTGGCCGCATCACGCCCGAGTGCCGGATCACACGAGAAGAACGAGATGTCGGTATAGAACTTGGCGGTGATCGGATGATAGTTACCGGTCCCGAAGTGGGTATAGGTCTTAAGGCCGTGGGTTTCACGGCGGACCACCAGCGATACCTTGGCGTGCGTTTTCCAATCCAGGAAGCCATAGACCACCTGACAGCCCGCACGTTCAAGGTCAGCCGCCCAGCGCAGGTTGGCTTCTTCGTCAAAGCGGGCCTTGAGCTCGACCATGGCGGTGACGGATTTGCCAGCCTCGGCCGCGGCGATCAGCGCCTTGACGATCGGGCTGTTTTCCGAGGTGCGATACAGCGTCTGTTTGATGGTGACCACATCCGGGTCACGGGCAGCCTGGAGCAGGAACTGAACCACCACGTCGAAATCTTCGAACGGGTGATGAACGACCAGATCCTTTTTGCTGATCGCGGCAAAGCAGTCGCCGCCAAAGTCACGCACCCGTTCCGGATAACGTGCGGCATAGGGCGAAAACAGCAAGTCATGATGCAGATCGGAATCGATCAGCTGTTTGACATCAACAACGCCGAGCAGGCCATCAACCTTGACGACTTCTTCCAGTGCGACATCAAGTTCATCAATGACGAAATCAAGCAGGTCTTCGGGCATCGCCGCGTTGACCTTAAGACGTATGATGCTGCCGCGACGGCGACGTTTCAGTGCGGTTTTAAAAACGCGCACCAGATCTTCGGCTTCTTCTTCGATTTCAACGTCCGAGTCCCGGATGACGCGGAAGAAACCGTGTTCGATCATATCAAATCCCGGGAACAGCTTGCCAAGATAGAGCAAGATCGCCTGTTCGACCGGAAGATAACGTTCATTGCGGCCCGGCAGGCGCAGGAAACGGCCGATCTTTTGCGGTACCGGAATAAGCCCGCGCATATTGTGCCCGTCTGCCGGATCAAACAGCTGCATGACGATGGCAAAGCCAAGGTTCGGGATGAACGGGAAGGGGTGCGACGGATCAATGGCAAGCGGGGTCAGCGTCGGGAAGATTTCGCGCGTGAAATAGCCATCAAGCCATTTGCGGTCGGTCTGGGTCAGGTCGCCCTGATCGATGACCGAGATGCCCTGTTTTTCCATCTCGCTGCTTAGCTGGCGCCAGACGCGTTGCTGGTCCTGCATCAACTGGTTGGCATCAAAGGTAATGGCGCGCAGCTGTTCGGACGGGCTCATGCCATCCTGACTGACCTTGGTCATGCCAGCGCGGACCTGCCCGACGAGGCCGGCGACGCGGACCATATAGAATTCATCAAGGTTGCTGGCCGAAATAGACAGGAAACGCAGTCTTTCAAGCAGCGGGTGGCCGGTATTCTGGGCCTCTTCAAGAACGCGATTGTTGAATGCCAGCCACGATAATTCGCGGTTAATGAAGCGGCTTTCCGAATCAATGGTGATCGCGCTTGACTGAACTGCAGCGGCGTGTGTCACGCTATGCCTCCTGCGGATTGAGGGAACGTCCTTGAACTTATGCGACAGTTCCCGGTTGCAAATGGAGTATAGGATAACTGCTTGGGTGGGTGCAATTTTCTTAAATTTATGTGTCAGTTTTTATAATGGCGTCACGGCGTGTGATATGGCATGGAAGAACACCGTTTGATCATCGTTCGCGACTGCTTAAGACACGAAGACATGAAAACGCTGTTGTTGCTTCGGCATGCCAAATCAAGCTGGGCGGATCCGGGTCGGGCCGACCATGACCGCGAACTGAACCGTCGTGGTGAAAAGGCAGCACCCTTTATGGGCCGCTATCTGCGTCAGCATGAACTGGTGCCGGACCTGATCTGGTGTTCGACGGCAGCGCGCGCGGTGCAGACCCTTGGCCTTTTGGGGCGGGATTTCGCAATTGATGCCGATGTGATCTATAACGAAGATCTGTATATGGCCAGCGAGCGGGTGTTGCTTGAAAACCTGCATCACACGCATGAAGACGCCAAGCATGTGATGTTCATCGGCCATAATCCCGGGATCGAGATTTTTGCCCAGTCGCTTTATGGCGGTGGCAATATTGAGGCCCGCGAGATCATGGCGCGCAAATATCCGACCTGCGGGCTTGCGCATTTCGAATTCGATGTTGATCACTGGGGCGAAATCACACCGGGCAGCGGACGGCTGATCGACTTTATCAAGGTCAAGGATCTTCAGGCGATCAAGATCAGCGCGGAATGATTTGCTGATCTGCGTTGACTGATGTGTGTTAGCTGATCTGCGTTAGCTGGTGTGCATTACTGGCACTTGACGAAGGGCCTGTCTGCGCGTTTTATACCGCTGAAATTTGTTAGGGTCTGACCCCCATTGAATGCTTGAAATGGGGAGCAGACCCTATATACCGCGCCGGTTGGGCAGGGGAACATCACACATAAGCGCCATGGATCACTGGTTGGCGGGCATGTTGTGGTGCGTTTTTTGTTTGACAGCGCGGGTCTGGCATGCACCTTTGCGGCCAAATTTGCGGCCCAAAATACAAAGCAACCTGGAATGACAATGCATCCTTTTCGCTCTCATAACTGTAATGCGCTGCGCGCGACTGACGCCGATGCGGAAGTTCGCCTGTCTGGCTGGATTCACCGTAAACGTGACCACGGCAACCTTCTGTTCGTTGACCTGCGCGACCATTACGGCATCACCCAGGTCGTGATCGATATTTCGAGCCCGCTGTTCGAGACGCTTGATAAAGCGCGCGCTGAAAGCGTGATCACGGTCGATGGCAAGGTTGTCAAACGTACGGCCGAGACCATCAACCCCAACTTGCCGACCGGCGAGATCGAAGTTTATGCATCGAACATCGAAGTTCAGTCTTCGGCCGAAGTTCTGCCGATGCCGGTGTTTGGCGATGTCGAATACGGTGAAGAGGTTCGCCTGCGTCACCGTTATCTCGATCTGCGTCGCGAGAGCGTGCACAAGAACATCGTTCTGCGGTCGCAGGTGATTTCGGCCATGCGTCAGAAAATGACCGCACAGGGCTTCCTTGAAATCCAGACGCCGATCCTGACCGCGAGCTCGCCGGAAGGCGCACGCGACTTCCTGGTGCCGTCGCGTATGCATCCGGGCAAGTTTTATGCCCTGCCGCAGGCGCCGCAGCAGTTCAAACAGCTGCTGATGGTTTCGGGCTTTGACAAATATTTCCAGATTGCACCGTGCTTCCGCGATGAAGACGCACGTGCCGACCGTTCGCCGGGTGAGTTTTACCAGCTCGACTTCGAGATGGCCTTTGCCACCCAGGATGACGTGTTTGCCGCAATCGAGCCGGTTCTGCATGACATCTTCGTCGAGTTCGGCGGTGGTCGTGATGTGACCCCGTATCCGTTCCCGCGCATTCCGTTTGATGAATCGATGGCGAAATACGGATCCGACAAGCCGGACCTGCGTAACCCGCTGATCATTTCGGATGTCACCGAGCCGTTCCGCGGATCGAGCTTTGGCATCTTTGCCTCGAACATCGAAAAAGGTTCGGTTGTTCGTGCGATCCCGGCAACCGGTGCCGCATCGCGCCCGCGCAGCTTCTTTGACAAGCTCAATAACTGGGCACGTGATGAAGGTGCGGCTGGTCTTGGTTACATCGTTTACGGCGAAGACGGCGAAGCAAAAGGCCCGATTGCCAAGAACCTTGATGCTGATCGTATTGCACAGATCAAGGAAATCACCGGCGTTGCCAATGGCGATGCGGTGTTCTTTGCCTGTGACGAGGAGCTGGCCGCTGCCAAGTTCGCCGGTAAGGTCCGTGACAAGGTTTGTGACGAGCTGGAACTGCGCGAAGAGGGCATGTTCAAGTTCTGCTGGATCGTTGACTTCCCGATGTATGAGGAAGACGACGACGGCAAGATCGAATTCAGCCACAACCCGTTCTCGATGCCGCAAGGCGGTCTGGACGCACTTGAAAACATGAACCCGCTTGATATCAAGGCGTGGCAGTATGACATCGTTTGTAACGGTATCGAGCTGTCATCGGGTGCCATTCGTAACCATCGCCCGGACATCATGTACAAGGCGTTCGAGATTGCCGGTTATGGCAAGGACGTTGTCGATGACCGCTTTGGCGGCATGATCAACGCGTTCAAATTCGGCGCCCCGCCGCACGGTGGTTCGGCCCCGGGTGTTGACCGTATCGTCATGTTGCTGGCCGATGAGCCGAACATTCGTGAAGTCATTGCCTTCCCGCTGAACCAGCAGGCACAGGATCTGATGATGAATGCGCCGGCAGAAGTCGATGACAGGCAGCTTAAAGAACTGCACCTGCGTGTGCAGTTGCCGCCGAAAGCGAAAAAAGACTGATGTGTTTTGGGCCTTGCCCGAAATACTGAAGATACAAGCGGCCCGGAGCTTTCCGGGCCGTTTTCTTTTGGGTAAATCTATTGGTTCTTTTGGGTAAATCTATTGGCAATCGTTACCTAATATTAACCGGCATTGGGCCACTGTAGCGGAGGAAAAGAAAATTCGATCCTTCGGGGGATGGCCTGTTGAGAAAAATTCTTGTGGTGGCGGCACCTTTGGCGCTTGGCGCGTGCGGTGGTCCGATTGAGTTGACGGTGGCAAAGCTTGCCGGTGATTTGATCAGCTATGTGTCGACCGGCAAAAGCACAACTGACCATGCGGTTTCTTTCGTTGCCGAGCGTGATTGCGCGTTGCATCGCCCGCTTTTGGAACAGACCATCTGCAAGGACGACGAAACCATCCTGGCCGAAGAGGCCGCAGCCCTTGCCGTGATGGGCGAACCTGAGATTAAACAGGAACTGCGCGTTGCCCGCCCGGAAATCTATGCGGTGAATGCCCCGGCCGAAGATTGGTCACGACCGAGCGCGACGGCGCTTAAATCCAACGCGATTGTCACCACCAACCTGCCGCCACTGACCCCGAAAAAGACCGCGGATGATGCGGTTGAGGTTGCCTCTGCACGTGATCAGATCGAAGTCGAAGACGTTGCCGTTGATCGCAGTGACCTTGGCCCGATCGACCCGCAGGTCGAGGCGGATGCCGCGGTTGCGGGCTATGTCAGTGACGAACCGGCAGCCGAAATTGCCGCGCCACAGGAAACCGTTACTGCCGCATTGGTCGACCCGGCTGTTATGGGTGACGGCGATGATGTGGTGGTCAAACCGGTCGATGCCGCGCTTGACGGGGAAGCCCTTGCAGGGGATGACCTTGCCGCGCCGCTGCCCGGTGATTATGTGGTATTGGCAAGCTTTGCAGATGAAGCGCGTGCCAATAGGGCGCTGGGCCTTTATAAGGAATACCAGCCGCGCCTTTTGAATGCCGAGGTGAAGGGCAAGCCGTATCTTCGTGTTGCGGTCGGGCCGCTTTCGGCAGAACACGCACATGATTTGCGCCTTCTTGCTGCCAAAAAGGGGGTTAAAGATCCCTGGATTGTCGGAGTTGGCGCCACCGGAGAGTGATGTTGTCTGGATTTTTTTCAGAGATTAAGCAACGTCAGCGTTCCCTTAAAGGAACGCTGATCTTTTGTTTGGGTCTTGGTGGCTGTGCCGCGCAGGCTGGCAATGTGACGGGCATCGAAGATGCCATCGTGCCGCATGTGGCGGAATATCACTTCAAGCTGAGCCATGCCGAACAGGGCAGTTCAATCGTTGATGCATCCGGTGTGCTTGGCTATCGCTTTGAAAAGATGTGCGATGGCTGGGTCACGGAAATGCAGCAGATCATGATCCTTCAGGGCAGTGAAGGCACGCCGATCAATTCAGCCTATTCCATGACCCAGTGGGAAGATTTCGACGGGACGGAATATCGTTTCCGCATGCGTGATTATCTTGACGGCACCAAGGTCGACGAGATCGTCGGCAAGGCGGTGCGCAAGGACGATATGGTCAAGGTCAGTTACGAAATCCCGGTCGAGGTCGAGGAAGAACTTCCGGCCGATGCCATGTTCCCGACCCAGCATTCGCTGGTGTTGCTGAAACGTGCGAAAGACGGGGTGCGGTTTGCCAATGATCTGGTGTTTGATGGCAGCGGCGATACCCCGACCAACCGGGTTGCTGTGGTGATTTCAGGCAGCAAGGATGCCGATAACGCCGCCAACGATCCCGACGCGATTGCGCGCGGTGCGTTCCATCGCATGAACCTGGCATTTTATCCGATCGGGGCTGCGGAAAACGGCCCGTCAACCGAGATGGCGGTTGATTTTGGCGATAACGGTGTCGCGCATGGTATGCGCTTTGATTATGGCGAGTTTGAAGTTCTCGGCACCCTTGACAAGGTCACCAAGCTGCCGCTGCCGGAATGCGGCGCGAAGTAAGACAGATCGCCTGTTTCGGACGTAAAAAAGCCTGCCCAAAAAAGGCAGGCTTTTTTAGTGGGGAGTGCCCGGGTGTTTTACGCAGCAGCAGAATTGCGTGAGGCGTTGCAATAAAGCCCGTAGAGGGTCTCGATCACGCGCAGAGCATCGTTACCATTCAGCGAATAGTAGATGGTCTGTGCTTCGCGACGAGTCTGGACGAGCTTGTCACGACGCAGGCGTGCAAGATGCTGCGAGAGGGCGGACTGGCTTAGCCCGACAATGCGTTCGAGTTCGCCAACCGACTTTTCGCCTTCGTTGAGTTGGCAAAGGATAAGCAGTCTGCTCTGATTGCTCATGGCCTTTAACAGGGTGCTAGCCTGTTCGGCCTTTTCTTCTAAGTTGTTAAGTTCCATTTGGCTTCCTTATGAGCCTGACCGCAAGCGGCCATTGTCCCAATGAAAATTCGACAAATCACCAGACGGAGCCATCGGGTGGCTTCTGATCCGACTGGCGCGAAGTCACTGCGGTAATAATACCTAAAGGATAGTGACTTCTGCCACCAACAAATTACAGGAATTCATCGGTAAACTTATTCTCAAGTATATTACAAATCTGTCAAGAGAGTGTTTACTCGGGTCTGTCCTGCTGCTGATGGTGTTTGTGCCGGAATCCGGCCTGTCGAACTTCCTTCCATGCGCCAGATTTTTCTCTGGCGATCGCGAATTTGATCCCCTGGGCGGTGTGCGGGCGAATGAAACCTTTGCACCGATTCCGACAGGACCTGTTTTTATTTGATTATGTTCCCGTTTGCTCGGTTTGAAACATAATCGATACCAGCATATACAAACCCGAGAAAACGGCAAAACTGTGAAAGTATTAGTAGCAGACGTGACACGCGCCAAATGATGCGAAGATCGAAGGCCAAAGAGCTTGCCTTGTCGTTCGGTGATGTGCTGATTTAGAACAAAGAGAAGCATCCGGTTTTGCGCTAGAACAAGCAAAGCAGGATAAAAACAACGGACGCGGTCAACGCGATCCTGTGACCCGGGCTTGGTCCCGGCGCCGCACCATATCGGACCATTCAGGAAGGCGACCCAGAAAAATGGCGACTTTGTTCGTGACCCATCACGATTGTATTGAACATGATACCGGCCCGGGACACCCGGAATGTGCCGATCGTCTGCGCGTGATCCAGCGCGTTTTCGAGGCCGAGGAATTCATGTTCCTTCACCGCGAAGAAGCGCCGCTGGGCGATATCGACCTGATCAAGAAAGTGCATGATCCAGCCTATGTCGACAAGGTGATGGCAAGCATCCCCGACCACGGCATCGAGCCGCTTGATGGCGATACGTATGTTTCGCCGGGGTCGGGCAGGGCGGCATTGCGATCGGTTGGTGGGGCCTGTGTCGCGGTTGATGCGGTCATGGAGGGGCATGAAAGGAATGCCTTTGTCGCCACCCGGCCGCCGGGACATCACGCCGAATATGACAGGGCGATGGGATTTTGCCTGTTTAACAATGCGGCCATTGCCGCCCACCATGCACGCAACAAATTCGGCATCAAGCGGGTGGCGGTGATGGATTTCGATGTCCATCACGGCAATGGCACGCAGGACCTGTTTTATAATGATGCGGACCTGTTTTATTGCTCGACCCATCAATGGCCGCTTTACCCCGGCACCGGGGCCGAAAGCGAACGCGGATGTGCCAATAATATCCTCAATGTCGGCATGGTAGCCGGATCGGGCACCGCCGAAGTACAGGAAGCGTTCAATTCGACGGTCTTGCCCGGTATTGCCGCGTTCAAGCCGGAACTTCTGATCATTTCGGCGGGCTTTGACGGGCACAAGAATGATCCGCTGGCAGGGCTTTGCTATGTGGCGGATGATTTTGTCTGGATGACCAAGCAGTTGATGGATCTTGCCGAGGAACAGTGTGGTGGACGTGTGGTATCGCTGCTTGAGGGAGGGTATGATTTGCCGTCGCTTGCGACCAGTGCCGTGCAACATGTGCGGACATTGATGGGGGCCCATTAAGGGCAGTCCAAGATCAGCCAAAGATCACCCGGCTGTTGCCCGACAAAAGCGTTTCAGTCAGACGAAATTGCGTTCTGTTCGGTTGCCCTGATCGTGACTTGCGCGTAAACTCCGCGCCGATCTAAGAAATGGAGCTTACATGTCCGAGGCTACTGCATCTCCCGCACTTCCTGAAGATATCGCGAAACTGAGTTTCGAAGAGGCGCTTGGGCAGCTTGAAACCCTTGTGCGTCAGCTTGAACAGGGTCAGGTCGGGCTTGATGACGCCATTGCGTCCTATGAACGCGGTGCGGCGCTGAAACGCCATTGCGCGGACAAACTGCGCGCGGCTGAAGAGCGCATCGAAAAAATCACCCTGAATGCGGATGGCCGCCCGTCGGCAACCCCAACTGAAATTGAATAGGGCGATTGCCCCTTAACTTTCGGAGACCGTCGTGAGTTACGACATGATTGCCGAACTGAGTGCGGCGTCTGCTGATCTGGGCGAGACGCTTGACGGGATCCTGCCCCGCGCCAATGGCCAGATCGAGCAACGCCTGTATCAGGCGATGCGCTATTCGACGCTGGGCGATGGCAAACGCTTACGCCCGTTTCTGGTGCTGAGCTCTGCCGGGTTATTCAAGGTATCGCGTCGCTCGGCCCTTCGCGTGGCCGCCGCGGTCGAGATGGTGCACAGCTATTCGCTGATCCATGATGATCTGCCGGCGATGGATGACGACGATCTGCGTCGCGGCAAGCCCAGCTGCCACAAGCAGTTTGACGAGGCGACAGCGATTTTGGCCGGTGATGCATTGCTGACCCAGGCGTTTGAAGTGCTGGCCGATGAAGATACTCATCCTGATCCGCGCGTTTGCACCGATCTTGTCCGTGCCCTTGCCCGTGCGGCGGGACCACATGGCATGGTTGGTGGGCAAATGATTGATCTGGCGGGCGAAGGACAGAGTTTTGATCAGGCGCAGGTAACCCATCTGCATTTGCTTAAAACCGGACGGATGTTTGCCTTTGCCTGCGAAGCCGGGGCGATCCTTGGCAAGGCACCGAAAAGCATTCGTTTGGCGCTTCGGTCCTATGCGCATGACATGGGGCTGGCCTTCCAGATCAAGGATGACATCCTTGATGTCGAGGCAAGTTCGGAAGAACTGGGCAAGACGGCTGGTAAGGATGTCGATCAGGAAAAATCGACCTTCGTCAAATTGCTCGGTCTTGATCAGGCCCGCGAACAGGCCAGAATGCTGTGTGATCAGGCGATCAATCATCTGAACTGCTTTGACGACGAGGCCGAACCGCTGCGTGCGGTGGCACGTTTTGTAGTTGAACGCGGCCGTTAGCGGCTGTGGTCCTAGATCATCACCATGACCGATCATGCGCCATATACAGCCGGTTTTCGTGACCGGCTGTTTGACAAGGATCCGTTTCCGTTAGCGATCTGGTATCCGGCGACGGCACCTGAAAGTTCCGTGCGCCATATGGGCGTGGTTTCCAGTGCTGCGCGCGGGGCCGCCTTTGCCGATGATGGCCCGTTTCCCATCGTGCTGTTTTCGCATGGGTCGGAAGGGCATCGGTTCAATCAGTTCTGGTTGGCGGAATACCTGGCGCGGCGGGGCTATATCGTCGCCGCCCCGCAGCATCATGGCGATAATTACCTCGATGCGTCCGAAGCGCGGCAATTGGCGATTATCGAGCGCCGCCCGCAGGAAATGCGTCTGGCGCTTGATTTGTTGTTGGCGCATGACGAGATCGGGCCGCAGATTGATCAGGATAAAATCTATGCCCTTGGCCATTCGGCGGGCGGGGCGACGGTCCTTAAGCTGGCGGGTTGGGATTTCGATGCCAAGGCCTGGCAGGATTACTGCGAAATCAATGCCGATAATGACCACGTGATTTGCCAGCACGCGCCAAGCGATGATCACCTTGACCGGTTGAACAATGTGTATGGCGGGCCGGTGGTGTCCGAGCGCGATGACCGGATTGCGGCCATCATCGCGATTGCGCCAGCCTTTGGCGTGGCAGCGACCGATGCGGGACTTGGCGATATTGATATCCCGATGCTGTTTGTCGAAGCCGATAAGGACGAAATCCTGCATGACCATGTTAACGCCGCACACTTCCGCAAGCTGTTGCGCGGGCGGGCAAAGTTTGTGAAGGTCAAGGGGGCCGGGCACTATTCATTCTTGCCGAAATGCACCCCATATATTGCAGAGAATTTTGGCTATTTATGCCGCGATTTTGGTCAGGATCGCGACACCATTCACCGCACGGTCGAGCAAGTGATCCACCGTTTCCTCGATAAGGTAAAAACCGGTGAAATTCAGGGTCGCTAATTCGGTCGAACCTCGCTATTTTACGCAGCTTGCAACATGGCGCTATAACAGTCACCCTGTTGCTGGGTCCTGACCCGAACCAACGCCATATAAAAAATTGAAATCGAGATCGGAATGAGCACGACCTCCAAGACCCCGCTGCTGGATACCATCAACACCCCCGAAGAGCTGCGCAAGTTGCAGCCTGCCCAGATGAAGCAGGTTGCCGACGAATTGCGCGCCGAGGTGATTGATGCGGTATCGGTGACCGGCGGGCATCTGGGCGCTGGGCTTGGTGTGGTCGAGCTGACGGTTGCGATCCATTACCTGTTTGATACGCCCTATGACCGTTTGATCTGGGATGTCGGTCATCAGTGCTATCCGCATAAAATCCTGACCGGGCGGCGTGATCGTATCCGCACCATTCGTCAGGGTGGTGGTTTGTCAGGTTTCACCAAACGATCCGAATCCGAATATGATCCGTTCGGGGCGGGGCATAGCTCTACCTCGATCTCGGCAGGCCTCGGTATGGCGGTGGCCAACCAGCTATCGGATGACAAGCGCAAGAACGTGATTGCCGTGATCGGCGACGGATCGATGAGTGCGGGCATGGCCTATGAGGCGATGAACAATGCCGCCGCCACCGATCAGCGTTTGATCGTCATCCTGAACGATAACGACATGTCGATTGCCCCGCCGGTGGGATCGATGTCGGGCTATTTGTCGCGCCTGATTTCGGGCAAGGGATATCAGGGGCTGCGCAATGCGGCCAAGGGCCTGACCAAACATCTGCCGCGCCAGATCGAAGAGGCCGCGCGCAAGCTTGAAGAATATACCCGTGGCATGGTTACGGGCGGCACCCTGTTTGAAGAAATGGGCTTTTTCTATGTCGGGCCGATTGATGGTCACAACATGGATCATCTGTTGCCGGTTTTGAAAAACGTCCGCGATGCCGATGTTGATGGCCCGATCCTGATCCATGCCGTTACGCAAAAGGGCAAGGGCTATGGCCCGGCGGAAAATGCGGCTGATAAATATCATGGCGTTGCCAAGTTTGACGTTGTCACCGGCAAGCAGGCCAAGCCGACCCCGAATGCGCCGAGCTACACCAAGGTGTATGGCGAAACGCTGGTCAAGCTTGCCGAGAAGGACGAGAAAGTTACCGCGATCACGGCCGCAATGCCATCGGGCACGGGTGTGAATATCTTTGCCGATCATTTCCCCGATCGTGCCTTTGACGTCGGGATTGCCGAACAGCATGCGGTGACCTTTGCCGCCGGGATGGCGTGCGAAGGGTACAAGCCGTTTTGCACGCTGTATTCGACCTTCCTGCAGCGCGGTTATGATCAGGTTGTCCATGATGTCGCGATCCAGAACCTGCCGGTGCGTTTCGCGATGGACCGTGCCGGACTGGTCGGCGCGGACGGCGCGACCCATGCCGGGGCCTATGACATTGCCTATCTTGGCTGTTTGCCGAACTTCGTTCTGATGGCGGCCGCCGATGAAGCCGAGCTTGTCCATATGACCACGACCGCCTGGGCGATTGATGATCGACCAAGTGCGTTCCGCTATCCGCGCGGTGAGGGTGTTGGCGTTGAAATGCCGGCCGAGGGGAAAGTCCTTGAAATCGGCAAGGGCCGTATCCTGCGCGAGGGGGGCAAGATTGCCATCCTGTCTTATGGTACGCGACTGGCCGAGGCGCTTATTGCGGCTGAGGATTTGGCTGCGCGTGGTCTTCCGGCGACGGTTGCCGATGCGCGCTTTGCCAAACCGCTCGACCATCAACTGATTGCGGACCTTGCACGCAACCATGAAGTCCTGATCACCATCGAAGAAGGATCGATCAACGGCTTTGGCGCGATGGTGCTGCAGCATATGGCAGGTCAGGGATTGCTTGATAACGGGCTTAAGATTCGCACCATGGCACTGCCAGATGCGCTGATTGATCATGACAAGCCGGAAATCCAGTACGAGAAGGCCGGGCTTGATGCCAAGGCCATCGTCAAGACCGCGCTTGGTGCGCTTGGCATGAGCGAAAGCAAGGCACGCGCCTGATCAGGTCAAAGAATTTCGAGTTAAAAAAGGCCGGTTGTCGGAAATGACAGACCGGCCTTTTTCGTTCTTGGCGTGTGTCAGTCGACGTAAATCATCTTGTGCGTCATGCCGCCATCAATGCGGATGGTTTCGCCGGTCATGAAGCCGGATTTATCGCCATCCAAGAGGAAGGAGACAGCCTGTGCGATGTCTTCGGGTTTACCAACACGGCCAACCGGGTGTTGGGCCTTGTCGGCTTCGCTGTGATCGGGTTCGGTTTTGTTGGCGTTTTTCTGCCAGTCGCCAACTTCGATCCAACCCGGTGCGATGGCGTTGACGCGAATGTCACCCGCAAGGCTGACCGCCAGCGCATGAGTCAGGGCAACAATGCCGCCCTTGGACGCGGCATAGGGTTCAGTGTTGGCCTCTGACTGGAAGGCGCGGGTGGAGGCGATATTGACAATCGCGCCCTTGGTATCGCGCAGATGCTGTGTCGCGTGTTTGGTTGCCAGAAACGCACCACCCAGATTGACATTGATCACGCGTTGCCATTGATCCCATTCAAGGTCTTCGATGTTGGGGACATGGGGATTGGCGATCCCGGCATTGTTGATCAGGCCATCGATGCGGCCAAACCGGTCAACACATTGCTGGATGCAAAGTTTGATGTCGGGCTCATGGGCGACATCGCCCTGCAGGAACAATGTGCGGTCGCGTTCAGCATCCTTCAGGCTATCAAGCGCGTCCTCGCCCGCATCGGCATCAAGATCAAACATCGCGACCTTCCAGCCAAGGCCCAGAAGATGCTTTGAGATGCCAAGGCCCAAGCCCTGGGCGCCACCGGTGACAAAGGCCACGCGTGGTGATTTTGCGGACGGGTTATCCATGTCTGCCCCATTTGATTGTGATGGCAAGGCCGGGCGGATGCGCAGCCCTTGAGGAACTCTGGGGAAATGGTCCTGTTTGCGCGAAATTGCAAGGCGTTTGTATCAGGCGGATACTGACCCGTTTTCAAGCCGATCGAGCAGGGCGTGAACGAAGCCTTCCTGACGCCCGTTAAGGCCGCGACGGGTTGCGAGATTTTGCAGCGCCTCGGTTGCTGCGATATGCAGGCGGTAATGGCCGGGATCCTGATCAATGCGGCTGGATTGTTGCGCACTGTCGCCAAACACCATGGCATGACACAGGCCGGCATTGGCCGAGGTAAAGGCGCGACAGGTCAGCGGGCGGATGGCGTAAATGCTGCAGCGATCCTGTTCATCAAGCAACGGGCAACGCACCCGGACGTCCGCGGTTGTTGTATATTGTTCGATATCGGTTGCGGCACTGCGCAGGCGATCTTTCAGGGCGTCGATCTGTGGCGTGGTGAAAGTTGCCGAGATGTGGGCAGCGATCAGGTCGGTCACACCGGGCGGGACACTGACAAACAGGTGGCAGCAGGCGCTGCATTGATCGCGACAGGCGCGCGGGTAAGGGTTGGGGAAGCTTTGGCGCAAAAGGGTGGCGGCCTGTTCAAGTATCGCCATGGTGGCCCCGGCGGCATCGGCAAGCGTATCGGCCGCATCAAGGGCGCGGTCCAGTTCGGTGCGGAAATCGGCAAACATCTGTTCGTAGCGCCGCGAGGCCTCGGTCGTCAGGGCGCCGGTTTGTGCGATGTTGCGCGAAACCCGGTCTATTGCGTCATCAAGCTTGGTCATCAATCCCAGTTACTTTCGTGCTGGTCCCTACGAAAGGCCTTCAGATTGGTTGTTGGTCGTTGTCTAATTTAGCATTGTTTGGCGTTATTCCCTAAAAATTGCATAACGGCGGAATTTGTGACGTTCGGGTTTTGGGGGCAGACAAAAAAAACCGGCCAGATAAATCCGGCCGGGGAGGTAGGGTCAGAGACCCGATGGGTGCTGCGGGAAAGAGCTTTCTGTTAGCAGGAAAGGCTCCGGGCAGCGGGAGTATAAGACTGCAACGCTTATGCTGCAGGGGAGGTAAAGGTGTCTTCGTATTGTTTGCGCAGCTGGGCCTTCTGGATTTTGCCCATGGTGTTGCGCGGCAGTTCCTTGATCACCCAGATGCGCTTGGGCACCTTGAATTTGGCCAGCTTGTCCTGGGTGCGTTTGATGATGGCTTCGGGGTCGGCCTTATCGCCATTGGCAGCGACAATCACACCGGCAACGGCTTCGCCGAAGTCGGGATGGGGCAGGCCAAAGATCGCGACTTCATCGACCTCGTCATATTCGGCGATGACTTCTTCGACTTCCTTGGGATAGACGTTAAAGCCACCGGAAATGATCAGGTCCTTGTCGCGGCCAACGATGGTGACATAGCCGTCTTCGCCGATGGTGGCGAGATCGCCGGTGATAAAGAAGCCGTCGGAGCGGAACTCTGACGCGGTTTTTTCCGGCATCTGCCAGTAACCCTTGAAGACGTTCGGACCACGGACTTCAAGCACGCCGATTTCACCAGCCCCCAGAACATTGCCATCCTTGTCACAAACGCGGGCCTCGATCCCCGGAAGGGTCGGACCAACCGCACCCGGACGGCGTTCGCCATCCAACGGGTTGGACGTGTTCATGCAGGTTTCGGTCATGCCATAGCGTTCAAGGATCTTGTGACCGGTGCGTTCAAAGAATGCGTCATGGGTTTCAGCCAGAAGCGGCGCCGAGCCCGAGACGAACAGACGCATGTTGGCGGTAACATCCTTGGTGAATTTCGGATGTGCGAGCAGGCGGGTATAGAAGGTCGGAACGCCCATCAAGACGGTTGATTGCGGCAGGCGTTCGATCACGTCATCGGCATCGAATTTCGGAAGCAGGATCACCTTGCCGCCATTCATCAGCATGATGTTGATCGCAACAAACAGCCCGTGGGTATGAAACAGCGGCAGGGCATGCAGCAAAGTATCACCCGGCTTGAAGCCCCATGCCTGATGCAGGGTTTTGGCGTTCGAACCCAGATTATTATGGGTCAGCATCGCGCCCTTAGACCGGCCGGTGGTGCCCGATGTGTACAGGATGGCGGCAACGTCATCCTTGTCGGCGGCGACGATGTCGGTCATGGCGGTGGCGTTTGCGGCCTCGTCATTGAGGCTGCCATCGGCGTTTGAACCAAGCGACAGGACAGCCGCGACGTCATTCTTGTCACCCAGTTCCTTGGCCGCATCAATATGGCCCGGACGGCAGACGAAGACACGCGGAGCGGCATCACCCAGGAAATAGGCGATTTCATCACCGGTATAGGCAGTGTTGAGCGGCAAGTGAATGGCGCCAAGTTGCAGGCAAGCCAGATAGAGCGCGATCACATCGGATGATTTGTCAACCTGGGCGGCAACGCGGTCACCCTTGACCACACCATGGGATGTCAGCACCGACGCATAACGACCAGTGCGATCAAGCAGCCACGAAAAACTGCGTTCGGTGCCGTCGCGTTCAATCAGAAACGTGCGGGATTTGTCGGCCGGAAAACGGTCCAGAAATGTTTGAAGAAGATTATCTGACATGGTCATACCTGTTTAAATTCCGGCAAGCTGTGCGACGGATTTCGATGTGGCGATCTTTCCGTCATTCATCAGTGCTTCGTGGTTTTTCTCGATATCATTGAGGTGATAGGCGTAGTTCACCATCATGCCGCCCGCCTGACGCAGACCCTTTTCGGAGGTGTCGCCAAGCCAGTTCAGGCGTTCAAGCTGTGCACCATTGCCCAGATGGAAGCGGGCAGTGGGATCAAGCGGGGACTTGCCACGTTTGCAGGTGGCAAGATAGGTGGCACACAGCGCCAAAGTCGGTTTTTGCAGCTTGGCGACCTTGATCGGATCGTTGATCCAGTCGTCTTCGCTAAGCCCGTCAAGCACCTGACCGGCAAGCTCGGCGTCGTCGGCCTTGCTTTTCTGGCGGGTGCGCAGCCAGCCCATGAAGCCCGGAATGGGCGACAGGGTGGCGAATTGCTTGAGCTGCGGGAATTCGCGTTTGAGTTCCTCGACCACCTGTTTGATCAGGAAGTTGCCAAACGAAATGCCCTTAAGGCCTGCCTGACAGTTGCTGATCGAATAGAAGATCGCAGTGTTGGCAGTTTCCGGCGCCTTTTCATCGATTTCCGGGGCCAGAAGCGCCTGAACGCTATCAGCCAAGCCATGCACGAGGGCGACTTCAACAAAGATCAGCGGATCGTCGGGGATGGCCGGATGGAAGAAGGCAAAGCATTTCCGGTCGGTTGCCAGACGACGACGCAGATCTTCCCAGCCCTGAATTTCATGGACTGCCTCATAGCGGATCAGTTTTTCAAGGATGGCCGCCGAGGTATCCCAATCAATGTGGCGCAACTCAAGGAAGCCACGGTTGAACCAGCTTGTCAGCAGGTGCTGCATATCGGCATTGAGCGGTTCAAGGTCGCGGTTGTTTTTCAGAAGCGCAATCAGGGTTTCACGCATATCGACAATGGCCCGCGTACCACCCGGCGCCATGTTGATCTTGCGCAGCAGTTCCTGACGGATCGGCTCGGACGTTTGGGTCAGGACGGCGAGGTTTGCCTCGGACGGGTCCTTGGCAAAGGCCTCGGCGGCCTTGGTGACCTTGGCGCGATCAGCACTAAAGTCATTTTGCATCATCCGGAAGAAGGCCAGATGGTCTTCTTCGGGAAGGTTTTCCCAAAGCCGCACCACTTCGCGTGCCGCCGCGGTGCCACGTGCCTCGCCCTTTTGCGAAACAAGGTCCTTGCACATGGCGCCAAGCTGCTTGAGCGGGTCCTGCGGGGTCGAGAGTGGCAGATCAAGCAGTTCGCGACCACGGTCGGCAATGCTTGAAAGCCAGCTTTTGACAGACATGCCTGACATTAGCGTCCTCCGATGATGGTTTCCGGAAGCCAGGTGGCGATCTGCGGGAAGAAGCACAGAATGATGATCGCTGCGATCATGCACATCACGTAAGGGAAGGCGCCCTTAAGGATGCTCTGCAGGCGGATATCGGGTGCAATGCCATTGATGACATACAGGTTCAAACCAACCGGCGGGGTGATCAGGCCGATTTCCATGTTGATCGTCAGGATCACGGCAAACCAGTAAGGATCGAAACCGGCATTGATGATCACCGGCAGCAGGATCGGTGCGCTCATCAGGATGACTGCGACCGGCGGCAGGAAGAAGCCACTGATCAGCAGGAACACGTTGATGAAGCCCATCAGAACCCAACGGTTGACCTCAAGCGCGGAAATCCACTGTGCAATCGACTGGGTGATGAACAGCGATGACAGCATGTAGCTAAACAGGCCGGCAGCCCCGATGATCAGCAGGATCATCACGGATTCCTTGGTGGTGTCACGCATGACATTCCAAAGCTGACCCGGTTTCCACATGCGATAAACGATCATCGCGGTGATCAGGCAGAACAGTGCACCAACGCCAGCCGTTTCCGAAGGTGTCGCAACACCGCCATAAAGGGCGAACAGAACCGCACCGATGATGACAAGGAAGGGCAGAACACGCGGAAGGATTTCAAACTTTTCCTTCCATGTGTATTTGACAACACCAAGGGCGGCCTGGGCGTTGCCCTGACGCCAGGTCGAATAGAGCGACCAGGCCATGAACAGGGCGGTGACCAGAAGACCCGGCAGAAGACCGGCAAGGAACAGGCGCCCGATCGAGGTTTCGGTCGAGATGCCATAAACAATCATGGTGACACTTGGCGGAATCAGGATGCCCAGCGTACCGCCAGCGGCAATCGAGCCGGCTGCGACCGTATCGGGGAAGCCGCGTTCGCGCATCGCCGGGATGCCCATCTTGCCGATTGCGGCACAGGTGGCAGGCGATGAACCAGACAGGGCGGAAAAGATCGCGCAGGCGCCAAGGTTTGAAATCACAAGTCCGCCCGGAATACGGGTCAGCCAGCGATCGAGAACGGAATACAAGTCACCACCGGCCCGAGACGAGGCAACAACCGCCCCCATCAGGATAAACATCGGGATGGCGAGAACTTCGAAACTTTCGAGCTTGCCGAACAGGATTTCCGGCAACAGCGGCAGTGATCCGGTGCCATCAAAGGTGATGATGAAGCCGACACTGACCAGAAGCAGGCCAATACCGACCGGAATGCCGGAGAAAAGAACAAGGGTGGTTGCGATGCCGACAACGGCCGCAAGAAGCAAGGGATCCATGATGCGGCCTCCTTAGGAAATGTCGTCGCGAATATCGAACGGTGTCGATCTGCGGGTGATAAGCGACAGGAAATCGGCAAAGAATTGCAGGAACAGCAAGCCAAAGCCGATCGGCAGCGCGGTGTAGGGTTTCCAGAGTGCGACGGCCCAGATGGTTTCAGACAACCAGCCGCCTTCATAGGCCTCGATCACCAGTTCCAGACCATAGAAGCCAAACAGGGCACTGATTGCCATGCCACATGACAGGGTCAGGATGGCAAGGGTCATGCGGGCGCCGCGTTTGAGGTACATCGGGAACAGGTCAACATTGACGTGACCGCGCAGCAATTGAACATAGGGCAGGCCGACCAGTGTTGCGCCGATCATCAGGAAGATGACGGCTTCGGTCTGCCAGACGGTGGATTCATTGAGCACATAACGCATGAAGACCAGCTGGCAGATGATCAGCATCGCAATGGCAAACATGCTTGCCGATGCGATCCCGCAAATGCGCGATAGGAAATGGATGGCAGAAATGACGCCATCAAGCGGGCCCTTTGGCGCCTGGGACCGGTTTGCGGCCATGGCGTTTTGATGGTCGATCGGCTCGACATCAGGCGGGGGAGGCATATCTGATTTAACGGAATGCGACGCACTTTGTGTCTGCGTGAAATCGTCTGGCAGATCAATCGGAAGTGGGTGCGGGGACATGGCGTTCGACACGCGCGTTCTCCTCTGACGGAACCGTATTGGTCTATATTTTTTGTATTTTGAGGAATGCGGTGGTGCCGGACGGACCGGCACCACCATCACTTCACGTCAAGAACCGATCACTCGACTGCAAGTGCCATATCAAGAAGTTCCTGACCGTTCGGGGTCTCTTCAACGAACTTCTTGTAGGAGGTTTCCTTGGCCAGAGCCTGCCATGCGGCAAAGTCTTCATCGGTCAGTTCGGCGATTTCAACGCCGTTTTCCTTGAAGACGTCGATGCTGTCAGAGTCCTGCTTGCGGCCTTCGGTGGTGTAGTATTCCTCAGCCTTTTTCGCAGCAGCAGCCAGGGCTTCTTTCTGCGCATCATTGAGGTTGTCGTAGCTTTTCTTCGACATCAGGACCGGCTGATACATGAACCACAGTGCGTTGCCTGCGGCCGGGGTGTAGCAGCTGACCTGCTCGTAGATACGATAGGAAACGAAGCTCGAGGAGCTGGTGTTGGTGGCATCAAGAACGCCGGTCTGCATGGCCGGATAGATTTCCGAGCTCGGCATGGCGGCGATGGATGCACCGGCACCTTCAAGCATCTGCTCGAACGATTTGCCAGCGGCACGAATCTGAAGGCCTTTTACGTCTTCCGGCTTGCGGATGCAGCCCTTGGTCGAGGCAAAGCCACCGGCCAGCCAACCCTTGGCAACGGTTACAACACCATCTTCGTTCAGGAGTTCTTCGATTTTAGCCATGAACGGGGATTCGTTGATGCGGTTGGCATGATCGTGGTTTTTGACCAGTGCCGGCATCAGGGTCAGGTTGGTTGCCGGAACGCGACCACCAGCATAGGCCAGCGGATAAACGATCATGTCGAGCTGCCCGCGTGTCATCGGGGTCCACTGTTCTTTTGCCTTGAACAGGGAGCCGGACGGGAAGATCTGGATTTCCAGATCAACGTTTGCGGCTTTGACTTCATCGGCGACGATCTGTGCAACCTTGTGACGGATATCGCTGGTCGACCACTGGTGAGACAGTTTGAGCGTCTCGGCACCAGCAGATGCGGACATGCCAAAGGCAGCAACAGACATGGAGATGGCGGCAACAGACGCCGTAAGAGTCTTCTTGAAAATCTTCATCTTTATCCTCCCGGATGAAGCATGCGTTTTGAATGCATTTTGACGGCTTTTTGCGCGTCTTATTATTGATGCGGTTTTCGCATTGGAAGAAAGCGTTACAGATTTCTGGCATGCTGTCCATGCAATTTTGTATACCAGAACGTCATTTTGCAGTGCCACAAATCCGCGCCCTAGTATTTGCCGGGGGATTTAGGAAAACCGGGGCCGAACTTTTGCAATGCAGCAGGAAATCATCGCAAAGCAGCATCGAAAAGGCTTTGATTGGTACCAGAATATGTGTTCTGGTATACCAGTAAGTGACGAAAAACGAGGTCCCACATGTCGCAAAACGGAAAGCTTGCCACCGATCTGGTCCAGAAACTTGAACGCGATATCGTGACCGGTGTGCTCAAGCCTGGCGACAAACTTGACGAGCGTTCTTTAAGCGAACGGTTCGGTGTGTCACGCACGCCGGTGCGTGAAGCGCTTCAGACACTTGCCGGTTCGGGACTGGTTGCGACCATGCCTCGCCGCGGCACCATTGTTGCCTCGATCACGGTTGCCGAACTGATTGAAATGTTCGAAGTCATGGCAGAACTTGAAGCGATGTGTGCACGCCTCGCCGCGCGACGTATGCCGCGTGTGGATATCGAAAACCTGATTGCACTGTCCGAAGAGTGCAACGGGCTTAAGGATCATGCAGATGCGGACGCCTATTACGAGGCCAATGTGCGCTTCCACGAGGCGATCTATGCCGGATGCCGCAACAGTTTCCTTGAACGCCAGACCAAGAATGTGCGCAACCGCCTGGCACCTTATCGTCGACTGCAATTGCACCGTCCGGGGCGTGTGAAGAAATCCAACAATGAACATGCCGATATCCTCAGTGCCATTTCCAATGGCGAGGCCGAGACGGCCGGCAAACTGATGCAGCAGCATGTGGCGGTTCAGGGTGAGTCGCTTAATGATCTTCTGGCGATTGTGCCGCGCGGATACCTCGAACCGCTGGCCAGCTGATTCCGGTTTAAAATCGACACCAAATGCGTGACCTTTTTGGGCGGGTACGTTAAAACGCGCTCATGGCAAAGAAACGTTTGGATCAGTTGCTTGTGGAACGTGGATTGGTGGAAAGCCGGTCCAAGGCGCAGGCTTATATCATGGCAGGCAATGTCTTTAGCGGCGAGCAACGGCTCGATAAGCCGGGCATGCCGTGCAAGGAAGACATTTCCATTACGCTGCGCGGACAGCCCCATCCGTGGGTGTCGCGCGGCGGGCTCAAGCTTGAAAAAGGGTTGGCCGAGTTCGAGATCGACGTGACCGGTTTTATCGCGGTTGATGTCGGGGCATCCACCGGCGGCTTTACCGATGTTCTGCTTCAGAACGGGGCGGCCAAGGTTTATGCCGTTGATGTCGGGCAGGGGCAGCTTGATTGGAAGCTGCGCAATGATGACCGCGTTGTGGTCATGGAAAAGACCAATGCGCGCCACCTGACCGAAGAACAGATCCCCGATGCCATTGATATTGTCGTTTGCGATGCCAGCTTTATCGGGCTTCGTACCGTGCTTCCGGCCAGTATGGAGCGGGTAAAGGCGGGCGGTTATCTGATTGCGCTGATCAAGCCGCAATTTGAAGTCGGCAAGGAACGGGTTGGCAAAAAGGGTGTCGTGCGCGAACCCGAATTGCATCAGGAAGTCTGCGACACGATTTCCGACTGGCTGGCAAATCTTCCGGGCTGGGAAGTGCTTGGCATCACCAAAAGCCCGATCACCGGCCCCGAAGGCAATGTTGAATTCCTGATTTGCGGGCGGAAAACGGCCTGATCAACAGGCCCGGTTTCCACCCGCCATCACCAGATTACTTGCCGATTTTCTTCATGAAGAAATCAATACCGGCCTGGGCGCAATCCTGATCCTGCGGCGGGGTGCCGGAACTGACGCCGATACCGCCCACGCATTCACCATCAACGAACACTGGCAGGCCGCCCGCGACAATCGACAGGCGACCGCCAATTTCGGAATCGATGCCATAGGCCGGTTTGCCCGGTTGGGCGGCCGCGGCATATTCATGCGTGCCCTTGCGTGCGCCCGATGCGGTAAAGGATTTGTCCTGGGCGATGGTGGTGCTGGTGACCTTGCCGCCATCCATGCGTTCAAATGCGATCAGTACACCGGATTCGTCGGTAATCGCGATGCACATCGGAACCCCGATTTCATTGGCGCGGATGCGTGCGCCTTCGATCAGGATATAGGCATCCTCAATGGACAGGCGTTTGATGGTCAGCATTGGACTTCTCCCGGGACGTTTTCTTTGATGCTATTAACTAGGCGGCATCTTAGGGTCTGCGCCAAAAGCCGATCAATCAGATAAAACGGCTTTCCGTATGGTGGAAGGCGCAGCATGTTGCGCCCACCACTTAAAAGTCGGGACGCATGATCATCAGGTAAAGGGCGCCCAGCGGAAACAGGATGGCAATCCGCCCGACCATGTTCCACAGCCTGCGGCATTTCTCGTAGCTCACGGGCATTTCAGTTTCGCCGTTTGCGACGGTCTTGGCCGCGATCTTTGACATGTAGATCTGAAGCGGGAGCAAGCCCACCAACCACAGCATCGCCGCCATGCCAAACAGACCAATGCCATAGATCAGATAGGGGGCATCCGAAAGCGCGATGCCGGTCGCGTGGAAAAGACCGATGCCACCAATCACAATCAGGGCCGAACCAAGCGCGGTAAAGGCAAGATCGGTGACATTGATCAGGCGACAGGCAAAGGCGATAACGACCGGGTTGTTGGTCCGGTCCGCCTGTATTTTCCAGACGGCTGATACGATGATATTGCCCAAAAACAGAATGGCGCCAATGACGTGTATGAGTTTGACGGTTGCGTATTCCATCTGATTTTCCGTTTGGTAACAGGCGGCTGCCCGTTAAGGGTTAAGGGGCTTTGGTGGTGTTGACCGGCATGGTCAGGTCTTCGGCCAGAAGGCCCAGAACAAAACTTGAAAGATCCTGATCGGCGGGCGGCACGATCATGCCGTCAATCACCAGCATGGCGATGCCGTGTGCGCGGCTCCAGGCGGCAAGGGCGCGGTTATAGGCGCTGGCGGCCTCGGCCAGGGTCATTTCGGCCTTGCGATCAACTGATGTGACGGCGCGCTGCAAGACATCAAAGGCGTTGTCGGCGGCATCGCGCAATTCCGGATATTGATCAAGTGGCGGGCGTTCGCGACCAAAGATCAGACGGAAATGCTGCGGGTTTTCGACCGCGAACTGCACATAGGCCGCCCCCAGTGCCATGATGCGTTCTTCGTGATCGGGGTGACTTTCCGCAGCACTTTCAAGTTGTTCGGCAAATCTTTCAAAGGCGGCAATTGCGACTGCCGCCAAAATGCCATCCTTGCCGTCAAAATGGCGATAGGGGGCGGCTTCCGACACACCGGTCAGCCGCGCCAGACGGCGTAGCGACAAACCAGCCGGGCCTTCTTCGATCAGGATGTTTTCAGCTTGTTGCAGAAGGACGTTGCGGACATCACCGTGGTGATACTTTACCATTTGCACGTATCTCGATTTTCTTATGTTAACTTTGTTAACATTAAAGCGTGACACACGAGGGCGCAAGACCAAAAATCACGTTTTTTCATACGGATCTGATCGCGGAAGGCTGCGGGTTATCGTGATGCGTGGGCGCTGGCCAATCAGCCCAGAACGAAATCAAACCGGCCGATTTCGCCGTCACTTGCCGGATGCATGTTCATCAGAAGTGCGCTGTCAAACAGGTGATCAAGCTCGTTGAGCGGTTCATCCGGGAAATAGAGCTGTGTGGTCAGGGTTCGGCCATTGGGCGGTGTGATTTTGACGTGGTAATGCGGGGTTCGTCCGGCATATTCGGCCGGGCGGATGGTATCGAAGTAATAGCGCCCCTGGCCGTCAGTGCGCTGATAGCCGCGCATGTTATAGCCCTGATTGTCATAACGGCCATCGGCATCCGCATGCCACAGATCGACAATCGCATTGGCAATCGGCGTGCAGGCCGAGTTTAGCACATAGCCCAGCAGGGTTACTGGCGTGCCGCCGGTATCGGTTCGGAAGTTGCGCTTTTCAGGCGGATTTTCGCTATAGAACGGGCCTTCGGTCATGGCGCGTGTCGGGCCGATATCCTCCCCGCAGGCAGGGGTCGCCGGAAGGGTTCTGTCACTGGCGTAGGAAACCGGTGAAAGAATGGAATTGCCGATAAGTGCCGAGCCTGCAGCAAACCAGCCCTTAAGCGCAGACCTGCGCGACAGACCGGCCAAGTCCAGATCGATGGTCATTGGTTTTGCCTTTTCCCAACCGCGTTTGGGACCGTGTTTTTTTGTTATGAGGTACAGATGTGGTCGCAGCGCGAAACTACAAGTCGAGGTTGGTCGAAAATTACTTTGATCGACAAAAAAAATGCGCCATCCGTGAGGGGATGGCGCGAGGGAAGTCTGGCGCTTCAGGGTTCGGGTCTGCTTCAGGCGGAGTTGTTTTCCTGCTCTGCCGGTTGAGTTTTCGGGGTGTCTGCGCTGGTTGCTGCCGCTTCTGGTGCGGTTGGTGTGTCGGGGGTCGCTGGTGTAGTGGTGTCTTCCTCGGACTTGCTCGAACTGTCGTTTGGATCGGCTTCCGTCGCGTTTTCAGTTTTATCGCTGTCTTCTGATGACGTGCTGTCTTGGGCCGGATCAGCATTGGCCGTTTTCCCGTCATCTTCGGGTGCCGCAGCCTGGGTGTCCTGCGACGCAGTGGTTTCGGACGCATCGGACGACTGTGTGCCGTCTGAGGATTGCTGCGCATCCGGGGCGGGTTTGGCAGTGTCGCTTGCCTCCGCATCTGGCTCGGGCTTTGGCTGTTCATTTGCCTGTGCCGCATTTGGTGTTTCAGACGCCGGGGTGGTGTCTGGCTTGGCGGCAGCGTCAGATGCCTTGTTGTCAGGATCTGGTTTGGTGTCCTCAGATGCCTTGGCATCTGTGGCCGCAGGCGTAGTTTCCGTGTCCTTATCCGATGGGGTTGCGGCGGTATCTTTATCCGTGCTTGCCCCGGTCTTGCTGTCGTCAGGCTTTGGCGTCTCGGCGGGTGCCGGTGTCAGGTCAACCGTGGGGGCGGTTGGTGTCTTCTGATCTTCGGGCCGGTCGGGGCGGATCAGGAATTTATTCGAGAGCGTGTCCTTGCCGATCAGAAGCGGTTGATCCAGTGGGCCCATTTCCAGAAGGCCGATTTCGACATCACGGATAACGCCGCCCAGCTTGATGCGGGTTTTGATCACAGGGGCGTGCACGGGCGGGGTGCTGGCGCCGGTTTGCACATCGCGAAAGCCCGCGACTGGCAAGGTCAGCTTCCAGACAATGGTGCGCGACTTAAGGCTGCTGTCGGCGGCAGGCGGGGCCTTGATGGTCAGGGAGAAAGATACCGATCCGCTGGCCGTTGCATCGGACGCGTCATCACTGCTGCTATCGGAACTGCCCGGGTCGTTCTTATCCTCGCTGTCATCATCGACAGTGAGGTCGCTGACAAACAGGCAGGTTTGCGGTGCCGCGCCGAGGATCATGGAGGGCAGTCCTGAAATCCCCCAGTCGGGCAGGGCGACTGCTTCGTCCGCAAACAGGACGATGCGATTTTTGAGCTGCGCGTCACTGCCAACCGTTCCGCTGGGAGCCGGTTTTTTGTTGGATGCAGCAAGTTGGATCAGGGTTTTGAGCAATATCGGGTTCATGCCACTTAGACGCGGCATGAAACCAGTTGTGATGCGATATTCGCCCGTTAGGATATCGCCCGAAAACTAGCTCGGGAAATGTTTGTTGGTGTTCCAGCCTTCGCACTGTGCACGGTGGCGCAGAAAGTGGTCGGCAAGCGTGATTGCAGCCATGGCTTCGCCCACCGGAACGCCGCGGATGCCAACACAGGGATCATGGCGACCCTTGGTGACGACATCGACTTCCTTGCCATAGATATCAAGGCTTTTACGAGGTGTGAGGATCGAGCTGGTCGGTTTGACTGCAAAGCGTACGACAATGTCCTGACCTGATGAAATCCCGCCGAGAATGCCACCGGCATGGTTGGAGCCAAAGACAGGCTTGCCATCATTGCCCAAGCGCATTTCATCTGCATTTTCGATGCCGGTGAGTTCGGCGGCCTCAAAGCCATTGCCGATCTCGACACCCTTGACGGCATTGATGGTCATCATCGCCTTGGCCAGATCGGCATCAAGCTTGTCATAAACCGGGTCACCCAGACCAACCGGGACGCCGGAACAGACGACTTCGATCACCGCACCGACGGATGATCCATCCTTGCGCAGGCCATCAAGATACTCCTCGAACACCGGAACGGCTTCGGGGTCGGGGCAGAAGAACGGGTTGTTATCAACTTCAGCCCAGTCCCAGTTCGCACGGTTGATTTCCTTGGTGCCCATTTTGACCAGGGCCGCACGGATTTTGATGTCATCGCCCAGCACCTTGCGGGCAATTGCACCGGCGGCAACACGCATGGCGGTTTCGCGGGCCGACGAACGACCGCCGCCGCGATAATCGCGCGTGCCGTATTTTTCCCAATAGGTGTAATCGGCATGGCCCGGGCGGAACTGGTTTTTGATCTCGCCATAATCCTTGGAACGCTGATCGACGTTTTCGATCAGAAGCCCGATCGGGGTGCCGGTGGTTTTGCCTTCGAACACGCCCGAAAGGATTTTGACCTGATCAGGTTCGCGGCGCTGAGTGGTAAAGCGCGACTGACCGGGTTTGCGTTTTTCGAGATAATTCTGAATATCGGACTCGGTGAGTTCAAGCAGGGGCGGCACACCATCAACGACACAGCCAATGGCCGGGCCGTGGCTTTCGCCAAAGGTGGTGAAGCGGAAAAGTGTTCCAAAACTGTTGCCAGCCATAACCGATTATCCAGAATTCAAATATTTAAGAGACAAAACGGGCCGCCCATCAGGGCAGCCCGCAAAATCGTATCAGGCCCAGATCAGGATTTCTGGACAGTGATGTCAGGTGCGTCTGCCTGTTTCATGCCAACGGTGTGGTAACCGCAATCGACATGATGGGTTTCGCCCGTAACACCGGTCGAAAGATCCGAGAGGAAATACAGACCTGATCCACCAACATCATCAAGCGTGACGTTGCGGCGCATCGGCGAATTGTATTCGTTCCATTTCAGGATATAGCGGAAATCGCCAATCCCGGATGCGGCAAGGGTCTTCATCGGGCCTGCCGAAATGGCGTTGACGCGAATGCGATCCGGGCCAAGGTCATTGGCAAGGTATTTGACGCTGGCTTCAAGGGCCGCCTTGGCAACGCCCATGACGTTGTAGTGCGGCATGACCTTTTCTGCGCCGTAATAGGAGAGTGTTAGAAGCGAACCACCATCTGTCATCAGTTTTTCCGCGCGCTGTGCGATCGCGGTAAAGGAATAGACCGAGATGTTCATCGAAAGCGCAAAGTTTTCCGGCGAGGTATCGACATAGCGACCACGCAGTTCGTTCTTGTCGGAGAAACCGATGGCATGCACAACAAAGTCAAGCTTGCCCCATTTTTCCTTAAGCGTCTCGAACACGGCATCCATGCTGGCCGCATCGGTCACGTCACATGGCAGAACGATGTTGCTGCCAACGGACTCTGCGAGCGGGCGCACACGTTTTTCAAGGGCTTCGCCCTGGAAGGTAAAGGCCACTTCGGCACCGGCCGCAGCAGCCGCACGTGCAATGCCCCAGGCAATCGATTTATCGTTGGCGACACCCATAATCAGGCCGCGTTTACCGGCCATAAGGCCCGAAATATTGTCGGTGGACAGGCTCATATTTCCTCTCGTTCCCACGATCTCTTTCTCTGGCAGGTAGAGGCATTCAAGAAAAGCCGCGACCGGCCCAGAAGGCATTAGACATTTTGCGCATCCTACACAAAGCGCGGCCAAGGTCAATCTGACCTGTCATAACGTGTGCAGGCACGCTATCTTGTCGATCAGGTGCAGTATAACCGGAAAATGCGTGGGGATAAGCGTTTAATGGCCGAAATTCAGAAATTGCTCGCTGATCGAACCGCATTCTGGCGCTATGCCGGTATGCGTTTTGTCCATGACAAATCCATACAGCGTGCCGCCGGTTTGTCTTATACGACGCTTTTGGCGATGGTGCCGTTTCTGGCGATTGCCCTGACGGTATTGTCGGCCTTTCCGGTTTTTGATCAGTTCAAGGACCAGATCATGACCGTGGTCCTGAGCAATTTCCTGCCAGAAACCGGCGCGCAGGTCACAGACTATCTTGGCAATTTCTTGCAGAATACCGGACAGATGACAGCGATTGGCACAATCGTGCTTGGCCTGACGGCGGTGATGTTGCTCAGCGCCATCGAAGGGGCGATGAACGATGTTTTTCGCGTGACCAGCCCGCGTAAACTTCTGGCGCGTCTGGTGGTGTTCTGGACACTTTTGACGGTTGGGCCGATGTTGCTGGGGCTTAGCCTGTCACTGGCGTCCTATTTCTTTGCCATGCGATATTTGGTGGGCGGCGACGCGGTTGCCGAGCATATCGGTCAACTGACGTTTCTTGCGCCGTTTGTTCTGTCGGCGGTGGCTTTTTCATTGCTGTTTATCGGCATGCCGAACCGCTCGGTCGTGATTATTGATGGTGTGGTTGGTGGCGTTGTGGCCGCCGTTTTGTTCGAAACCCTGAAAAAGGGGTTTGCGTATTATGTCACGACGTTTCCGACCTATCAGACGATTTATGGCGCGGTTGCGATTGTGCCGATCTTTCTGTTGTGGATGTATCTGACCTGGATCGTGATCCTTCTGGGGGCACAGGTGGCAGCGGGCCGTTCCGAATGGCGCGCTGCACGGGCGGCGGGCATCGTTCCCGATCCGCGCGGTGCGGTGCCGGGGCATATGGAACGGATCATCGCGGTGCTGCGCGTTCTGGAATATTTGCAAAATCGTTTCCACGAGGCTGCCAAACCGCCGACCTATCGCAAGATGATGCGCGACGTCAAACTGGGCGGCCGTGATCTGAACTGGGCGTTGGCAGCGTTGCGGCGCGAAAAGCTGATTGATCGTTCCGAAAATCATCGCTGGCTGCTTTCGGGGGACCTGTCGCGGATTTCGTTGATGGATCTGATGAGCCGCCTTGGTCTGTTTCTGGATTACGACCGGTTGCTGGTTGTGCAGACCGATAGCGGCTGGCCGATTGCCATGCGCGAACGCCTGATCGAGCTCGAAGAAAAACGCAAAACGGTTCTGGATGTGAAGGTGGGCGATCTGCTTGATACCCCGCGCCCCGAAGACAAAATCCCCGAACAGATCGAGAAAGATCAGGACCACGAAAAACAAGACGATATCAATCAGAAAGACATGACTGACATCATAAGTTAGTCGTTGCGTCCGGAGGCTTTGGCGTGGGTCATTTCCACGCGGATTGGTACATCGCTGCTACGCAGGTGCAGATCGCGTTGCGGGAACGGGATTTCGATATTGTGTTCGATGAAGGCGTCCCAGACATTGAGCAAAACTTCGCTGATGATATTGCCGCGACCGTTTTGCGGGTCGTTGATCCAGAAACGGATTTCAAGATCGACAGAGTTGTCACCAAAACCGCGCATCAGGGTATTGGGCCCCGGATTGTCCTGTACGCGTGTGCATTTCGCCGCCGCCTCGTTACACAGCTTGATCGCAAGATGGGGATCGCAGTTATAGGAAATGCCGACCGGGACTTTCAGGCGCAGCTTGACGTCCGAGTGGCTCCAGTTTTCGACCTGATTGGTGATCAGGTCTTCGTTCGGAATCAGGAATTCCGTGCCATCGCGGGTTCGAACGGCAGTGTAACGCGCGCCCAGTGACTGAATCCAGCCAAAGGTATCGCCAATCGCAATGACATCGCCGGGCTTGATCGACCGGTCAAGCAACAGGATCACTCCGCTGATCAGGTTGGCGAAAATGCGTTGCAAACCAAAGCCGATCCCGACACCAACCGCACCACCGAATACGGCGAGTGCTGTCAGATCGACACCCATGGTCGAAAGTGCAAACAAAACGGCGATCGAGAGCAAGACAAGCTTGAGAAGCTTTGCCATCAGGACCTGCACCGACGGGGTCAGGTGATGGACCTTGCGGATGCGTTGTTCAAACAGGCGTGAGGCAAAGGATGCCACCCACAGCAAAACCGCAAGCGAGAGAACGGCTTTGATGATGCCATAGATCGAAATGCGGAACTCGCCGAATTCAATCGCATGCCCGTCGAGGATTGCGATACTTGGTTCCAGCCATCCGACAATGTTGAGTGCCGCCAACGTCCAGGCGACGGTGGCAATGGTGCGTGACCAGACGGGATCATTGACAATGGCGGCGGCCAGACGAATGACAATCCATGCATTCAGAAGGCTTGCCACCAACCGGATGATGTTATGGCGGTAGCCAGCCTGAATGGCGATGGCATCAAGCACCCAGATGGCAGTAACAAAAATCAGAGGGAAGGCAAGACTGGGCAGCACCAGCGCAAAGCGTCGAAACCCGGCATAGGGTAAAAGCGGCTTCCAATCCTGCAAGCGTGCGAGAAGCGACGCCAGACGACCACGCAGCAAAAAGGCCGGGATTGTGGCAAGCAGGCAGGCAGCAATCTGGATCAGGATCGGGACCAGCAGGACATTTGCAGAGATCCAGGCGATTGCCTGTTCAAGCCATTGCAAATAGATGTCCGGGTTGCTGAGCTGTTCCATATTGCCCCTTATGATCGGTTTCGTTCTTTGCGACAAAGCCCGTTAAAACAATATGGTAACACGGAACCGGATTAACAGGCACCTTTCAACGCGGGGTCTTTTGCACGGCCTGACCCCGGGTGCCAACTGGCCAAGAAAAAAGCCGGCGAATGCCGGCTTCGAGGTGATCTATCAGCGCGCCTTGTAGGGGTGCTTTTCAGACCAGTGCTTGATGAACTCGACCAATTCGTCATCACGTTCTTCGGGCAGTTTGACCGTCAGGTGAACATATTGATCACCACGCTTGTTGCCCCGGTCATAAGGCGCACCTTTGCCGCGCAGGCGCAGCTTGGTGCCGCTGTTGGCGTTGGCGGGCAGCTTCATATTGACCTTGCCATCGACAATCGGCACTTCAATGGAGCCACCCAGAATGGCTTCAGGCAGGCTGATTGCCAGATCACAATGCAGGTCATTGCCTTCGCGTCGGAAGGTCTTATCCGGATGAACATGCAGCTTGATCAGCGCGTCACCGGCCTCGCCACCATTCATGCCAGCCATCCCCTGGCCTTTAAGGCGCAGGGTCTGTTCGTTCTCGCTTCCGGGGGGGATGCGGACTTCAAGGCTTTTGCCGCTGGCGAGATTGATGCGCTTGGTCGTGCCAAGGATGGCCTCGGCGAAATCAAGGCTCAGCTCATAGGAGATGTTCGGGCCTTTGACCTTTCTGGGTTTGCGTTCCCCGCCAAAGCCACCGAAGCCGCCGCCACCAGAACGTGCGCGTCCCTTGCCGAAAATTTCGTCAAAGATGTCCTCGGCATTGGCGCCGGAAAAGCCGCCGAACGGATCGCCGCCGCCAAAGCCACCACCGGCATGTCCGCCGCCACGGGCAAACGGGCTGGTTTCGTGACCATCGGCGTCGATTTCACCATTGTCGAATTTCTTGCGGCGCTCCGCATCACCGAGAAGGTGATAGGCGCTCGATACCTTTTTGAAGCGTTCTTCGATTTTGGCATCGCCCGGATTGACATCGGGGTGAAGTTCACGCGCCAGTTTGCGATAGGCCTTTTTGATTTCTTCCTGACTGGCGTTTTTGGCAACGCCAAGTGTCTTGTAGGGATCCTGCATTTACTGACCGGTTCCAGAAACTAAAAGCACGTTATGTGATTTGGACGTTGTGTTCATTATTAGATCATGCGCCGCAAAAGATGAACCATTTTGCCGCATATGATCCGAAACAATGAGATTAAGACGGGTTTGTCGCCCGAACCGATGACCAGATATGAAAAGGCGGCGCAGATCGCAAGGACCGCACCGCCTGTCATTTCAGATTTTTAGCAAGGCTTAGTTGACGACTTTCCAGCTGCCATCCGGCTGGCGGCAGGCGGTGCCATAAGCCGTTTCTTCCTGGCCACCAATCATCACCGTCTGCTGGTATTCACGGCAATATTCCTGGGTTTTCGGTTCCTGATAGGTGCGGGTCGGGGTCACCGTACCCTGAACACCGGTATCGGGGTTGTTCCAAGTGGTGGTTTGACCTGTCGGGGTGGCTTCCAGCGTGCGCTGGGTGCTTTTTGCCATGATGGCGCGGTCGGCATTGTCAAGCGACTTGCCGACTTCGCTGCCGATAAAGGCGCCGGCAAGCGTACCAAGCGCAACACCGACAAGCTGGCCACTGCCCTTGCCAAACTGTGCGCCTGCGACGGCACCGCCGACGGCACCAAGAAGTGTGCCGGCCGTTTGCTTCTGACCCTGATCCTGGGCGCAGCCAGCGATAAAGGCGGTCATGACCACCGGGATAACGATTTGACGGAATTTCATGTTTAATTTGCCCATCTTGTCTTTACAGTCCCAACCGATATTCTTTGGGTATATATATTGATCCAACGTTGTTGCTGCCACCGTAGTTCCGAAATATGTCGTCCTGACGGCAACAAATTTAATCAGCCAAAGGAAATCCTTTCGCAATGAACGAGAAAAATGCGCCAAAAATTGGGCATGAACCCCACGATGCCCCGTTCGACATGTTCGAAACCTGGTTTGCGGACGCAAAAAAGGTCGAGACTGCCTATCCGGATGCGATGACGCTTGCGACTGCCGATGCGCAAGGTCGCCCGTCGGCGCGGATTGTGCTGCTCAAGGGTTTTGATCCGCGCGGATTTGTTTTCTATACCAACTATGAAAGCCGCAAGGGCGACCAGTTGGCCGAGAACGGTTTTGCTGCCCTTTGTTTCCACTGGAAGACGCTTGAAAAGTGCGTGCGCATCGAGGGCAAGGTTGCCAAGGTCGATGCGGCCGAGTCAGACGAATATTTTGCGTCCCGCCCGCGTGGCAGCCAGTTGGGGGCCTGGGCATCCATTCAGTCGCGCCCGATGAGTGGCCGGTTTGATCTTGAAAAACGGGTTGCGGAATTCACCGCCAAATTTGGCCTTGGCAAAGTGCCGCGCCCGGAACATTGGGGCGGTTATCGCCTTGTGCCCGACAGGATCGAGTTCTGGGCGGAGGGCAAATTCCGACTGCATGACCGCAAGCTGTTTACCCGCGATGACGCCGATAGCGGCTGGGATACGCAAAAGTTGTTTCCGTAATAACGGCGACAGACTCCGAAACGCAAAAAACGCACAAGGGGATCATGCCTTGTGCGTTTTTGTATTCTGGATCGGTGCGCTTTAGACTGCGGGTTCTGGCGGGCAGAAGGTGTCCTGCAGCACAGCGATGATCTTCATGATGTCGGGATTGGCCAGCGAATAATAGATCGTTTGCGCATCGCGGCGGGTTTTTACAAGCCCTTCGCGGCGCAATCGTGCAAGGTGCTGTGACAGGGCGGATTGTTTGATGCCCAGTTCATTTTCCAGCGTGCCAACGGATTTTTCCGTGTCGCCGAGAGAGCACAAAATAAGCAGACGCCACTCATTGCCGAGCGTTTTGAGAAATTCTGCAGCTTCACGTGCATTCTCGTGCAGTGCCGTATAGTCCATCCGCGAGTAACCCCGTTCTTAACTCTGCACACCAGGTTGCATTTTTGCTTTGAATGCCCGGTATCCTACCCAAGAGAGTAGGGTCCAAACCCATTCACATAATCGCCCCGGTCACCCGGATTTGTGCGGATATGCAGAGCAAAACCACAGGAAGATTTACATCTTTCAAGGTTTTGCGACAAAATAGCCCGTGCAAATCCGGGTGATCCAAAGGACAACTGATATGAGAGAAAGCTTCTGCGTCAAATCCCTTGACCGGGGATCACCCCGCTCAGCGGGCTTTTCCCAGCTTTTTCTCTCATATCAGTTGCCGGGTCGGTCATGTGAATGAGTTTGGACCCTATATCTCGATCTTTAAAGCGTCATCGTAATCGTTGGCATTCATGTTACAATCATTTTGTGCATGGTCGATTGAGAAAAACCGATCTGGCACCAACCACCGACACCAACAAAGTATAAGAATAATAATAACTTTCGCAAATTTTTGATCTTGAACAAAGAAAGCTGGGGCAAAAGATCTCAGACTGCTTGGCAGTAAAGGCATCATCAGTCGGTATTTCAGGCAGGTTCAATGACCTGTTCGACAGGCGGGAGTAGTTAACATGGCAATTCGCACCATTCTGGCACCGGTAGCAGGCACGGCAATCGACAAACGTGTGATGGCGACGGCCTTTAAACTGGCCAAGTCATTCAACGCGCATCTTGAGGCGCTTTTTGTTGCGGCCGAGCCACAAGACGCCATTCCGATTGTTGGCGAAGGCATGTCAGGCCTGATTATCGAAGAAATGATCCAGGCCGCCACCACCGAAACCGAAAAGCGCGAAGCCAGCGGCAAGGCATCGTTTGCCGCCGCCGTTAAAGAGGCCGGCATTGAAGAGTCCAACACACCGAGCGCAGACGCCAAGCCGACCTGCGCCTGGCGCAAGGATAGCGGGCGCGAAGACGAAACAGTGGCCCGTCGCGGGCGTCTTTTTGATTTGGTGGTGATTGGCCGGGATCCCAAGGAAGCCTCCGCATCGCTGACCTTTGATGCAGCCCTGATGGAAACCGGGCGTCCGATCCTGGTGGCCCCAGAAGTAACCCCGGCGACCATCGGTGAAAAAGTCATGATCGCCTGGAATGGCGGGATTGAGGCCGCGCGCGCGGTTACATCCGCCATGCCGATGTTGCGCAATGCCAAGGAAGTCACGATTGTCAGTGTCGGCGAGGTTCCCTATGGCCGTGCATGCGCCAAGGCGCTGGCCGAACAGTTCAGCTGGCACGGAGTCGATGCGGCCGTGGTTGAGAGCACGGAAACCGGACAGGTTGCTAATACCTTGATTTCCGAGGCAGAAAAATGCGGTGCCGATACCATTGTTCTGGGGGCGTACAGCCATTCACGTTTCAAGGAGATGATCCTTGGCGGTGTGACGCAGGATATGTTGGCAAAATGTGCCTTGCCGCTTTGGATAATGCACTAAGCCAAGGGGCTGCTTAAGCGCCTGATATCGCGAAATTATATTACCTAACCGATGGTATATGACTGAAAAGGCGCATTTTTGATGCGCCTTTTTTTGTTGCGTTGCGGGATAAATAGGCACAGGGTTACAGAAATAAGAACGTGACGAAACCCCATCAGGGGCAGTCCTGCCCCTAAACGAGGTGTTTCGCATTGTGGGAAATCAACGTCTGACAGGGGAAAACCCATGTTGTCATTGCGCGATATCATCGATTTCGCTTCGATGTCAGAAGACCTGGCACAGGAACTTAACAATCCGAATGTTGGTGTGCCTGATCTTGCTGCGTTGTTGTCTGGTCAAGCTGGCTGTGCGTTGCAGTCATGCAATGCGGCACCATGTGCCGCCAACGACGTTGACAGCGACTAATCATCTTATTCGGAATTACGGACTGATTGTGCCAGACAGGCTGCGTGCCTGCCCAAGCAGCCTATTTTGAAAACAGATCAATCTGGTTTGTTTTCTCATCCGCACCCGTATTCTGATCTGTTTTGGGGCGATCCGACCTTTCTTCCTGCCATGAAAGAACATGATCAGGAAGCGGACCCAGCATGTATGCCAGATCATCGAGCGTCATGTGCGGATCAAGCCAGACCGCCAGATGGTTCGGGCCGATCACAGCCGGCATTCGGTTGTGAATATGGGCGATTGAGCCCGATGGGGCGCAGGTGATGATGGTGGCCTCACGGCCGTTTTCCAGACCAGCAAACAGAAACGGTTGATGATCGGGTAGCGTGATCCGGTTCTTGTGCTTTGCCGTGCCGTCCTTGCGCCATTCATACCAACCGCTTGCCGGGATCAGGCAGCGGCGGTTTAAAAGTGGCCGGAAGGTTGGCTTTTCGCTCAGGGTTTCGGCGCGCGCATTGATCATCGGGCTGTTCATGCCCGGAATACTCAGCCCCCAATATCGAATGGCGGCCTTTTGATGCGGCAGAATGACGGCAATCGGATCGGTCGGCCGACGCGTACCGGTCAGGCTGTCGAAGGCGGCGTCTTCGTCCTCGTCATCGGGTCCGTTGCGATTGAACCCGTCAGGTAATGGCATGCGAATGATATCTTCCATTTCCAGGCCAAGCTGAACCTGAAAGGCGCGGATATCGCTGTTAAGATCAAAGCGGCTGCACATGGTCTTGCCCATCTATACAATCGCAAAAACATAGCCTGTTTCGCATCCCTTGCCAAATGCCTGTAGCGCAGCCTATATCGCGACGGTGACTGCAGAAAAATCTTACAGTACAAGGCTTTTCCTTCGATGGCGGGGCCTGTGGTGCTATAAGAAAGTCAGCAAAATTCTGTTTGCGTGCATATCTTGTGAAGTGAGTACACCAATGAGCAGCAATGCCCCGAAAACAGTCGTTCTGACAGGTGCCAGTCGTGGCATCGGCCATGTTACGGTTGGATATTTTGCCAAGCGCGGCTGGCGGGTGATTTGCTGTTCACGCGAAGCCCCGCCGCCGAGCTGCCCGCGCGATCCGGCACTGGGCATCCATATCCGTGCCGATCTTTCCAAACCGGCAGAGGTCGAAGCCTTTATTGCCGAGGCGAACGAAGTTCTGGGCGATGATCCGTTGCATGCCCTGATCAACAATGCCGGTGTGTCGCCCAAGACCCCCTATAAGGAACGGCTTGGTTGCCTGAATGGTGATATTGCTGCCTGGCGCGATGTGTTTGAGCTGAACTTCTTTACGCCGCTTACACTTTCGCGCGGGTTTGCATCGGCACTGCACCGGGGCAAGGGGGCGATTTGCAACATTACCTCGATCGCGGGGCATTATGTCCATCCGTTTGCCGGATCGGCCTATTCGACATCCAAGGCAGCGCTTTCGGGGCTAACACGTGAAATGGCCGTTGAATTTGCCGAGCTTGGGGTGCGGGTCAATGCGGTGGCCCCGGGCGAAATCAAGACCGATATGATTTCCCCGGAATATGAGGCGCTTGTGCCACGCATTCCGATGAACCGCATGGGCACGCCCGAAGACGTGGCGGCCGCGGTGCATTATCTGGTCGGGGATGATAGTACCTATGTCACCGGCACAGAGATTTTTGTCACCGGTGGGCAGCATCTGTACTGACGTGCCGATCTGGACTGGACGACTTCTTAGCTGTCAGGTTTGACGTAAAAGGCCGGATCGTATTCAACGAAGCCAGCCGGGATTTCATCAACCAATGGGCGAGCCATGAAATATTCATCGGGCACGCCTTCAAGCTTCAGATCAGGCAGGGGCGCAAAGCCAAACCGGCCATAATAATCCGGCTCGCCCAGCACGACGCAGCCGTGGGCATCATCGGCGCGCAAATGGCGGATACCGCTTTGGATCAGCTCGGAGCCAATACCCAAGCCCTGGCGATCCGGCGTGACCGCAACCGGCCCCAGGCCAAACCAACCGCAGGCTTTGCCATCAATTTTCACCGGTGAAAACGCGATGCAGCCAACAATTTCATCGTCCTGTTCCGCGATCAGGGAAAGGGTGAGTTGACCACTTTTTCGGAGCGCATCGACGATCAAATGTTCGGTCTGCTGACTGTGGGGTGCAGTTGCGAAGGCACCATCCAGCAACGCGTGAATCGCCGCGATATCTTTTTCGGTTTCTTCACGTATCAACATTTTCCGTCCCTGCCTGTGACGTTGGACCTGCTTCCTGCGGGCCATCCATCACGACTATAACGGGAAAACGGTTTACGCTGAAAGGCTTTTAAGCCAGTCGCGTTTTTGCTCCAGGCGTTTGACTTCCATTTCAAGCCAACTGGTGAAGTTTTCGGCCTCGTTTGCGTGTTCATCTCGCAGGGCCAACACACGTTCGAGATCAAGTTCGCAGACGTCTTGCAGGATTTCGATCTGTTCGGTGCGGATGTCATGATCAAGCAGGTGCAAGAACCGCATCTTGAGCGCCATGATCAGGCGCGAAAGCTCGCCCGATGTATCGCGCACATTTCCCTGCATCAGTTCAATGAACTTCTTGTGCCCGGCATCGGTCAGGCTCAATTGCGCATCAGACAACCCGCCGCTTGAGGTATCTTCCTTGACCAGCCCTTCAAGCTTGAGCAGTTGAAGCGAACTTCCCATCATATCCAGGGACGGCCCCATGATGTGCGACATGAAATGGCGCACCTCGTTGGCCAGATCGCCATAGCTGATCGGCTTTTCGGAAAGGGCGAGGGTGCCAAGTGCGCACAGGCGGAGACATTCTTTGGGGAGCAAGGTTTTATCCGAATACATGGGCGGTCCCTGTTTGATGACAGGTCCGACATTAACGCGAACGGTTCTTAATTGCAAAGTATTATCTTTGCCGACGCGAAACCGGCAAGACAGCCTCAATATAAGACGCCGCCCGATGAAAGCAAATGGCGGAACATCATTGATTCCGGCAGCGGGCCGTTAGATAGGGCGGATTAGCAAAAAGGCCGGGGCATTTGCCACCGGCCTTTTTGAGTTTCTGATTGCCAAGTGCGTCAGGCAACCTTGGAAATGCCCAGTTTGCTCCAGACCGACAGGAGCGAGTCGATCAGATGATCGATCAATTCGTCATTATGCAGCGGGCCCGGCGTAAAGCGCAGGCGTTCGGTGCCGCGCGGGACGGTCGGATAGTTGATCGGCTGGACATAGATATCATGTTCGAACAACAGACGGTCGCTGGCTTCCTTGCACATGGCCGGATCGCCCACCATCAGGGGAACGATATGACTTGGCGCGTCCATGACCGGAAGGTCGACTGCGCGCATGCGTGCACGCAGGGTATCGGCGCGTTCCTTCTGGGCAAGGCGTTCGACATTGCTTTCTTTCAGGTGACGCACGGCTGCCAGTGCACCCGCCGCAATGCTTGGCGGATGGGAACTGGTGAAGATGAAGCCATTGCCGAAGCTGCGCACGAAATCGACGATTTCAGGCTTGGCCGCGATATAGCCACCAATCACGCCAAAGGCCTTGGCAAGCGTGCCCTGGATGATGTCAACGCGGTGCATGACGCCATCACGTTCGGCAACACCGCCGCCGCGCGGGCCATACATGCCAACCGCATGGACTTCGTCCAGATAGGAAAGCGCGTTGTATTTTTCGCAAAGATCAAGGATCTGACTGATCGGCGCGATGTCGCCATCCATCGAATAGACAGACTCGAACGCGACGATCTTGGCACGTTGCGGCCCGAGATCCTTGAGGATTTCTTCAAGATGGGCGACGTCGTTATGTTTCCAGATGCGGCGCTCTGCCTTGGAGTGGCGCATGCCTTCGATCATGGAGTTATGGTTTTCGGAGTCGGAAATGATTACGCAATCCGGGAGCTTCGACCCCAGCGTTGACAGCGTCGTCCAGTTCGCGACATAGCCCGAGGTCATCAGAAGGGCGGCTTCCTTGCCATGCAGGTCGGCGAGCTCCCGCTCAAGCGCGACATGCAGGTGGTTGGACCCGGAAATATTGCGCGTGCCACCCGCACCGCCACCCTGACCGGTGATGGCGTTTTGCATGGCTTCAAGCACCTTGGGGTGTTGGCCCATGCCAAGATAATCGTTCGAGCACCACACGGTGATTTCACGCGGGGCTTCGCCGTTATCGGGGTGATAAAGCGCCTTGGGGAATTTTCCGACAATACGTTCGAGATTGGCGAATACACGATAGCGGCCCTCAGCCTTGAGGCCGGACAGCGCATCTTTGAAGAAGGTGTTGTAATTCATACTTGTTTCTTTCGCCTGTCTCTTTGCAGTGTCACGGACTTTGTATCTGGTCGTGGCATCACAAAGCTCTGGTCTCGTCCAGATCAGCGACCTGATTCTGGACATATCCTCCGGTTCGACCGGGTCTTTATGGTTCCCTTATCAACCATGAAGGCAGATACGGCATTGACCCTTGTCAAAAATTAAAGCGATTCCAGTCTTGTTTGGAACCATCAGATCAGAGAAGGCGATCCATCTCTCTTGTGTCGATCTCTTTTCGGAGCAAGCTCCGTTTTGTCTTAAGACCCAATTTGGCCTCGTTGGCGTCATTTGGCAAGGATTCGAACAGCTTTTGCGCCACAATTAAATCGTTTTCATCCATCGGAAAAATCAATCATGACAGAAATCACATATGATTTTCAATATGTATTAATGTTGATGATCAGATAAATTTGCGGGTAATTTTTGGATTTTGTGACGGAGATAGAAGCTGATTGCTTGATTTTTCTGTGGCTAGACAAGGGATTAGTCCGTGTGCGATTGCCTGTTTGCAAGTTCGCAATCGACATAGCCAATAAAAAACCGGCCGAAAGTTCCGGCCGGTTTTTGGGAATGCGAAATGTTGTTGCCTAGTGCGACATCAGGACCGGAACGGTCATGTGACGCAGAAGGTGCTGGGTGACGCCACCAAGCATCAGTTCACGCAGGCGCGGACGGCCATACGCACCGCACACCATCAGATCGATGCTTTCATCGGCTGCGCGCGACAAAATAAGGTCGCCAACGCTGATGCCAGATGCGTTCATGCTTTCTTTCTTGGCATTCACGCCATGGCATTTCAGGCGTTCGCCAATATCGACACCCGGAACCGGCATGGTATCGCGGGCACCCTTGTTCGGGTCGGCACAAAGAACCAGAACGGATTTTGCGGCCTCAAGGAACGGCATGCTGTCATTCATCGCACGCACGGCTTCGCGATAAGGCTTCCAGGCGACCATGACGCGATCACCGATGGTCTCAAACTTGCCGACATAGGGGACAAGCAGAACCGGTGCACCTGCGGTCAGGATGACTTTGTCCGGCATTTCCGAGACAGAGCACGGATCGGAACTTTCCGGGTCGTGCTGGCCCAGAACCGTCAGATCATGATGGCGGGCATACATCGCGGTGGTATCGGCAATTTCGGACGCCGGGCAGGAGGTTTCCTGCCAGCTGAAAGCAACACCGGCTGCATTGCAGGTTTCTTCGAACTGGGTGCGTGCGGCCTTTGCGGTTTCAGCCATCGCAGATCGCTGCTGATTGATGATTTCCTCGGTGATCTGGACTTCCATGAAGCGCGGAATTTCAGGATAGGGCAGCAGAAAAAGACCGGTAAGGTGCGCGTCCTGCGCCTTGGCAACTTTCAACGCAACAGAAAGGCGTTCCTTGCAGGCAGCTGAGGTGTCGATATGAACAAGAATATCCCGATACATGATCCGATCTCCATTCGGTAGGTGGCATGGGGCTGACCCGAAATCTGTCAAATTGCCCTTGGCCTTAATGTCTGTGGCTAACCTATCGTCGTCTCGGGATGGTTTCTTTGCTCTATCTCAAATTAAATTATTCCAAGTTGTAATTTCGGGCCAAGTATTACCCGTCAGCGCCCGGTTCAGTCATCGGGATGGTTTTTTCCATGGTCGGGATGTCGCCGCCAGCCGGAACGCCTGTTGTTGCGGGGGGCGTGACGGGGGCAGGTGACATCGGTGCGCTGTCGTTCATCGCGGGCATGGCGGGCATCGCCGGATCATCGGTCGGAACACTGGTTGGCATCTGCATCGTGTCACCTGACATCATCGAAAGCGTCTTGTGCAATTGCTGTGACAGGGTGCTCCAATTGGTTTGAAGCGTTGTGCAGGCCGCGGCATCGCCGGACTGAACGCAGCGCTGCGCCATCCGATCAAGAATGCCGAGCGCAATACGGGCTTCGTCGATCTCCTTTTGGCGCATTTCATCCATCGCCTTGCGATTGGGATCGTCCATCATGACGAGATTGTCATTTTCCCCCGCAGACGTAGATCCCGACATGGTGGCCGGGGATGATACCGGGCGGGTATTCTGGGCTGGTGCACCCCACGGGGTAACAATGGTGTCGGAACTGTTGGACATCGTGACCGGTTCTTCGACCGGGGCCATGCACCCCGACAGGGCAAGGCCCAGTCCGATTGCGGGCAGGCATTTGACAATCTTGCGCATCGACATGCGTTGTTCCTCCGACCGGTGGCGAGCGCGCCTTGGTCACGTCAGTTTGTTGTCCCGAACTCTGCCACAGTCACTGCTATGACTTTGCTTTTGCTTGCGAACATATTGAACGTCGTTACGGAGTCTGTCCAGTCCGGGCAAGTGCGTGGCCAAGGAATGCAATCAGACGGTAATATCGAGCGTTCTTTACATTCAAAGTTCTTTGCCCGGTGAAAGCCGCGGTTCGTCCTTCAATGATTTGGCGATCCATCGCATGGTTTCGCGGATGCGCGAAATGTTGCGCAGATCAGGATGGGTTAAAACCCAAAGTTTGTTTGCCGGTATTTCCGGTAACGGCGCAAGCAACCGCAACCCCGGAAGGGCAAGATCGGATGGCAAACAGGCCAGGCCGCATCCGGCGCCCACCAGATGTGCCATTGCGATCAGATCATCGGTTTGCTGTTTATGCGGCGTGCGGCGGTTCGCATCGAGCCATTTATAAGGTGCGTAACTTGCCAGTGTTCCGGATGCACCGATGAAGGGCTCCGCCAACAGGTCATCAAGCTTTGCCGGCTGATATCGGTCTGCGGCACCATAGATGCCCCATTCCAGTGCGCGGATTTCCTTGCCAACAAGATGTTCGGGCGGGTTGGGCGCAACCCGCACGGCAATATCGGCATATCGCTGCGTCATATTGAATTCGAGGTTGCTGGCAAGCAGGTCGATCTGAATATCAGGCCATTGATCCTGAAAGCTGGCGAGATGGTCTGGCAAAAAGAAATAGGAAAAACTGGTCGGGGCGGTAATGCGCACCAACCCGGCCGGTGTGGCATCCGCCCCCGAAATGGTAGTTTTGATGACATCAAAGCTGTTCATGATTTGACGGGCGGGCACAAGCATTTCTGTCCCGGCATCGGTCAGGCTGTATTGGCCGCGAATGCGATCAAAAAGCCGGGTGCCAGCCTGTTCTTCAAGCGCATGAATATGGCGAAACACCGTGGTGTTGCTAACCCGGATTTTCTGCGCGGCCAATTCAAGTGACCCTGTTTCTGCGATGGCGAGAAACGACTTGATATAGTTCCAGTCCAATTGGTGCTCCGTTTCAAATTTGCAATCAGATACTACAAAATTGCCTATGTATTGCAAAATTGAAATTCCTTACGGTGATCGGCATACGGAATTCACCGTCATATGTCAGGAAAGAAAACATGATCGGATACACATCACTCGGCACCAACGATCTATCCCGTTCGGGCGCGTTTTATGACGCATTGCTTGCCGGATTTGGTGCGCAGCGCGTCTTTGAACAGCCGGACTTTATCGTCTGGAGTGCTGGAGAAAACAGCCCGGCATTTTCGGTGCATGTTCCGTTTGACGGGAATGCGGCAACGGTTGGAAATGGCACGATGATCGCACTTTCAGCCGTGTCACGTGACCAGGTCGATGCGCTTTATAAAAAGGCGATCTCGCTTGGTGCATCGTCGGAAGGTGAGCCGGGACAGCGCCATGAGAACGGGTTTTACGCGGCCTACTTCCGCGATCCCGATGGTAACAAACTCAACATCCATCATATGGGCTAAGGCGATGATTGGTTGTGATGCGGCGCGGGAGTGGAGCTGATGTCATCATATCATTTGATCGGTCACCGGCTTTGCCCCTATGTCCAGCGTGTGGCGATGGTTCTGGCGCAAAATGGGATAGCCCATAAACGCACCGACATTGCCCTTGATGCCAAGCCGGACTGGTTTCTGGCGCTAAGCCCGACCGGCAATGTTCCCGTTCTGGTGGTTGATGATGAGCGGACCTTGTTTGAGGCCGCCGCCATCTGTCAGTACCTTGAGGCAATAACGGGTAAAAAACCGTGTGGGGCGGATGCCTATGACCATGCGTTGGCGCAGGCGGTGGTTGCGATTGGCGATAAGTTATTATCGCTTACCGCAGATCTGATTTATCGCGATCTGTCTGAAAGCAGTGTGGATGCGACGATCCATCAGATTAACAAACAGATGTCGATTGTGTCGGATCTGATGTCGCCACAGGCCGTGGACGCGGACACAGACCTTTCGATGCTTGATATCGTTTTTGCGACGGTTTTTCGGCCGTTTGCCCTGATCGCGGTCGGGCTGAACCGGGATCTGTTTGCCGGTTTTCCCGGATTACGAGGCTGGGCAAGCGATTTGGCCAAGCACGAGACGGTCCGAAACGCAGTGCCGGCCACCTATTATCGGGAACTGCACGAATTCATCACGTGCAAGGACGGGTATCTGGCAAACCGTTTACGCATGATACCGCGAGACAGCATGATGGTTGCGACCAGCAAGTCGGTGATGTGATTTCGCTGGCGATAAACTCGTCAAAGAGGAATTCGTCGCGCAGGTGATGGCATCCACCGTTAACTAAGACTTTGCTTCACTACGTTCGTCGCGCATAACCATGTTAATAACCGTTTCAAACAATTCCTGCTTGGCTTGGCTCACAGAAATCTCTTTGGTGGCAGCAGCGTAAGAAAGTGACTCTGCTGCACCAAGGTAACCCCAAAGCCGAACTTTGGGAATTGTTCCGCTCGGGCTGAAGGGGCTCAGTATGTTGCGGCATTTTTCGATATAGAGAACATTGTAATCGCGCTTAAACTCTTCGAGTTCCGGGGAACCGGCAAGTGCAGCAATCACACCAGACATTTCGCGCCCCTGTAAAACGATACAATCGACATAGGCCGACGCAATAACCCATGCCCTGTCGTGGAGGGTTGCGGCACTCGCCTTGAGCGCCTCATCGAGCAGGGCGTTTTGGCGCTCATCGTAGTCTTTGTAAAGCGCGATCAACAATCCTGAGCGAGTGCCGAAGTGATCGTAGACGACAGGCTTGGTCACACCAGCTTGTACTGCCAGATTGCCAAGGCTTAGTGCTTCCGTACCGTCGGCATGAATCATTTGCCAAGCTATTTCAATAAGTTGTCGGCCGCGTTCTTCTCGAGATAAGCGTTTGCGTGGTTTGCTGTGACGTGAATTCGCGATGTCGCTGCTTGACATGTTTATATACCAAAGGTAACTTACGGAAAGTAACTTACTAAAAGTATATACAGACTGCCAGCTTATGGCAATCTGTTGACAAGGAGATCAATCATGCATGCGCTTATTGTTGTTGGACACCCCAATGCCGGTTCGCTCACACACGCGATTGCGAATGAAATCGGCAATGGTATTGCGGATAGCGGTTCCGAAAACAGTTTCGAGTTGGCCGATCTGTTTGCCCAGGGATTTGATCCGCGTTTCAGTCAGGATGATATTGACGCCTTCGAGATGAAGGCACCTTTTCCAGACGATGTGCTTGCAGAGCAGAAACGAATTGAAGCCGCTGATACACTCGTTCTGGTTTTTCCTATTTACTGGTGGTCAATGCCCGCGATCATGAAAGGCTGGATCGACCGGGTGTTCTCAAATGGCTGGGCTTACAAGGATATCGACGGTGAGAAGGTGATCAAAAAACTGAACCATCTAAAGGTTCACCTTGTCGCGATTGGTGGTGCAGGAATTGGCACCTTTGCTCGGCATGGCTATTTCGGGGCGATGAAGCTGCAAATTCATCAGGGCATTTTTGATTATTGCGGTGTGGAGGTTGCAACGTCGGAGTTGCTGTTGCTGGCCGATGGGAATGACCCGGAGGAGCATGTAAAGAAAGCACGCGAGATCGGGGCTGCGATCCCGGCAAAGACGACAAAGCGCGAATTGGATATGGTGGGATAATTACCGGCAGATCGGTCAAGTAAAGCAAAACGCCCGCAGGGGAAATCTGCGGGCGTTTTTGTGTTTCCGACGTTTAGCATTTCGGCTTAGTCGTGCTTGCCGCCATTGGCCTTTGACCAGCCGATCGGGTCGTTCAGGAAGGAGCGCACACCTTCGACGGCATCCTTGCTGAAATATTCGCCTTCTTCGGCAACGGCGAGGACATCGGCCCAGGTTGCAAGGTAATGCATTTCGATGTCGTCCTTGCGCAGTTCGTCAAGCGCGCCTTCGAAGATGTCATAGAAGAAGACGACAAAGGCATGTTTGCACTCGGCACCGGCTTCGCGGATGGCGTTGACGAAGTTGACCTTTGATGCGCCGTCCGTGGCAAGGTCTTCGACCAGAAGAACGCGCTGTCCTTCGTGGATGTCGCCTTCGATACGGGCCTTGCGGCCAAAGCCCTTGGGCTTTTTGCGGACATACTGCATCGGCAGGTCAAGCGCATCGGCGAGCCATGCGGAATAGGGAATACCAGCTGTTTCACCACCAGCAACCGCGTCAAAGGCCTCGTAGCCAGCCGCATCGGATACCTGACGGGCGGCGAGTTCAATAACCTTGCGGCGTGCGCGCGGGAAGGAAATCAGTTTGCGGCAATCGATGTAAACCGGGCTGGCCCAGCCGGATGTCAGGATATAGGCCTCTTCCGGGCGGAAATTCACAGCCCCGATATCCAGCAAAATCTTGGCGACAGTTTTGGCAGCATAGGTGCAATGCGCGGTCGGTTTTTCAGTGGTCATGGCGGCTATACCTTCTCCGGATCGACTATTTGCCGACCTCTTAGCGCTTTTGGCCGAAAAGCGCAAAGAAAAGCCGCTGACCAGTTGGTCAGGTTTCTTTGAGGTTTCTGTTGCCCGAGCAAGGGGATGCAAGTGGGGGGCTGCCGTCATTGAGATGATACATAATGCGCCAGTAATGATATCTGAGATATCATAATTGAAGTTATAAGGTGAATTTGTTACATCTGGAGTTTGATGATCTGCCTGTTGGAAGGGTGACTTGATGATTACAGCCGGACAGATGCGGGCCGCGCGGGCCCTTTTGGGGATTGACCAGAAAATGCTGGCAGAAATGTCAGGCGTCTCGGTTCCGACCATTCAGCGCATGGAAGCCAGTCAGGGCAATGTACGAGGAGTCGTAGATACCCTTTCAAAGGTGGTTGAGGCGCTTGACCGTGCAGGTATCGAGCTTATTGGCGACCAGGTTCCGAGTATGGGGGCGGGTCGGGGTGTTCGGCTGAAGGAAGCGGAAACCCGACATTCGGGTAACGATTAGCGTGCAGTCAAAAATGCCAGTTCGTGTAGTCGCCAAACTTGGTGACTGCTGATCGGTAAGAGCCAGTGTCATCCCGGCCCCGCCGGGAAACTGATGTGTGCAATCACCCAATGAGGGTGCCAAGCAAAATGAAGCCAGAAAATCCAGAGAAAAGCCGGTATCCAAAACCGGATTTTGTCGAACTGTTTACACCGAAACTGATCACCGTTTTGCGTGAAGGGTACGGTCTTGCCCAACTGCGTGCAGATGCAATTGCCGGGCTGACGGTTGCCATCGTTGCCTTGCCGTTGTCGATGGCGATTGCAATTGCATCCGGGGCGACACCCGCACAAGGCCTTTATACCGCGATTATTGGCGGGATACTGGTCTCGCTTCTGGGCGGGAGCCGGTTTCAGATCGGGGGGCCGGCGGGCGCCTTTATTGTACTCGTCGCCGCCACCGTTCAGGCGCACGGCATGGATGGCCTGTTGCTGGCAACGATCATGGCGGGTGGGCTTCTGGTTTTAATCGGCCTGTTCAGGCTGGGCACCTATATCAAGTTTATTCCCTATCCTGTGACGGTTGGATTTACCGCCGGAATTGCCTTCATCATCTTTGCCAGCCAGATCAAGGATCTGCTTGGACTTGATCTTGGTGGTCCGGAGCCGGGACCGTTTCTTGAAAAGCTGCCGGTTATCTGGGCCGCCTTGCCGAGTATGGATCTTGCGACCGTGATGCTGTCCGGGTCGACTATTCTGGTGATTGTCGGGCTTAAACATCTTCGCCCGCATTGGCCAGGCATGCTGATTGCCGTGGTCGGTGCCGCGTTGATAACGGCTGTTTTTGATCTTCCGGTTGCAACGATCGGCAGTATTTACGGCGGCATTCCAAGCAGTTTTCCAATGCCGTCCTTGCCCGATATCGATTTTGCCAAGGCGCAGGCCGTCCTGCCAAACGCCATTGCCTTCGCACTTTTGGGGGCGATTGAGTCGCTGCTGTCTGCTGTGGTGGCCGATGGCATGACCGGACGTCGGCACAGATCAAACTGCGAACTGGTAGCACAGGGCGTTGCAAACGTTGCATCGGGCCTGTTCGGGGGCATTTGCGTCACCGGCACAATCGCGCGCACAGCAACCAATGTGCGGTCCAAGGCACACGGTCCGATCGCCGGAATTTTGCACGGCGTATTTCTGTTGCTGTTCATTCTGATTGCGGCCCCCTTGGCGGGGTTCATTCCCCTGGCATGCCTTGCCGGTCTGTTGGCAACCGTTGCCTGGAACATGATCGAAAAGCACGCCATCGTTACTTTGCTGCGATCATCGCGTGGTGATGCGGCGGTTTTGCTGACAACGTTGCTTCTGACCGTGTTTCGCGATCTGCTTGAGGCGATTGTTGTCGGGTTTGCGTTGGGATCGGTTCTGTTTATCCGGCGTATGTCACGCATGGCCGATATCGAAAGTGCCACACCTTTTGTTGCCGAAGACCGGGCGGATAATCAGGTCGTCTTGATGGCATCGGATCCTGTATCGGCCGGTGATCCCGACATCGTTGTTTACCGAATTTCCGGCGTCTTTTTCTTTGGGGCGACGGCGGCCTTCGGATCGGTGCTGGATCGTATCGGTGATACGCGCCGTGCGCTGGTTGTTGATTTTTCAGCCGTGCCTTTTCTTGATTCGACGGCTGCCAATACGCTGGCAAGCCTCGTTCACAAAGTGCGCAGCCGGGGCGGGCTGATTGTCTTTAGTGGCACGAAACATGATATCCGGCGCGATTTGTTTGTGCACGGGATGAAGCCGCCGACAATCCATTACGAGGCGGATGTTGAGCAGGCTGTCAAATGGCTGGGCGAGAAGCTTGGCACATTGCGGGACTAACCGAAGTCGGGCGCAGCCAACTGGTCTTTTGTTGGCAAAACCGCATTTTGGGTTTATTCGGTATCGTTATGCCGATTTAAGCTGTGCCCAAACAGCAAGCCCCAAAAGGAAATGCCATGACTGATCAGACCGGACTGAATGTCACCATTAATGATCGCGTTGCCTCCATCACGATCTGTCAGCCGGAACGCAAGAACGCCCTGACCAAACCGATGTGGGGCGCGTTGGCGACGATTGTCCACGAATTGTCGGATGATCTTGATCTGCGTTGTGTGATTATTCGCGGTGGCGAAGGGGCTGGTTTTGGCGCAGGGGCAGACATTCATGAGTTCGTGCGTGAACGGTCCGGGTTCGAAAAGGCTCGCGATTACGGCATGCTGCATGCCGAGGCGCTTCAGACCATTCAGAACTGCACCCATCCGGTAATTGCCGCGATTGATGGCCCGTGTATGGGGGCGTCATTCGTGCTGGCGGCAGCGTGCGACATGCGCATTGCCGCCGATAACGCAAAATTCGCCGTGCCGCCGATGAAGCTTGGTGCAACACTTGGCTATCCCGAGCTTGAAATCATGCTTGATCTGCTGGGCGAGGCGGCTTTGTTTGAAATCCTGCTTGAAGGGCAGGTGTTTGACGTCGTCCGGGCGCGCGAGATCGGCTTTATCGCCCGCCATGTTGCACTTGAAGTGTTTGACGAGGAAGTTGCCAAGACCGGCAAACGCATTGCCGGTGGCGCGCCGCTGACGCAGCGAGCGCACAAAAGCATGCTGAACCGCCTGCGTCAGGGCGGCTCAATTGATATGCATGAATTTGATGAAGGCTACCGCGCCTTTGAAAGTGCCGATTTCAAGGAAGGCTACACCGCGTTTCTCGAAAAACGCAAACCGGTCTTCACCGGGAAATAGGCATAGAGTGCTTTGACCGTCGGTCTGTTAAAGTCCCAAATCCGGTGTCAACGGCACGTCGGTGATGCCGTAATCCATGCCCATCTTGTGCAATTCGCTGGTGATTTGGGAACGGTGATGGGTTTGGTGATTGAAAAATTGCACCAAAAATAGCGGGCGGGGCAGGTTGCGCGTGATGCCGTCGACACCGGTGAATTCCCGATATCCATCCTGCCAGTCACGATCGTCCGCGGCGACAAACGCCTCGATCTCGGCATCAAGGTTGCGGCGGATTTGGCGCAACTCATCAAAATCATCGGCGACCTGCGTGTGGGCATCATAGACCGGGGCGTTTCCGGTTTTCATGATGCTGAGAATACGACGGTCGATATGCACCAGATGATTAAGGGTGGCATTGATCGACTTAAAGAACATGCTGCGATCACGACGGCGTTCTTCGTCGCCAATCTGATCGCAAAGATCATAAAGCACACTGTTCTGCCACGTGTTGTATTTGGCCATTACGCAGCCATAATCGTCAAATGTCATTCGGGCCATTGAGGATATCCTGAAATGAGTGGTGGCGGGGGCGGTGTGATCAGCAACTTGATCAGGTGGGGGATTCTGTCTGTTTGGCGTCGGCCATAAAATGGACCATCAGATTGGCAAAAATCGCAAAGCCCAGCATCGATACGGTCAGTGGCAACAATGTGTTGTCATGAAAATGACCGATGACGATGCCTGCAACCGCGCCGGTGGCGAACTGGATCGTCCCCAAAAGGGCCGTCGCCGTACCGCCGATATACGGGAAGTATTGCATGAAGGACGCCGTGGCATTCGGGGCCGTCAGACCGATCAGTCCGACCGAGAACATGATGAACGGCACCACCGTCCACAAGCTTGGCTCAAAGACATTTGTCGCAATGAACAAGCCGATGGTCGCGACAAGTTGAATGCCGGTACCGATTTTTAGAATCTGATGGCATTCGAGGCGTTTGAGCAACGGATTGTTGAGCCGGTTACAGATGATAATCACCGCAACATTGGCCCCGAACAGATAGGGGAAGTATGCCTGCGGCACGCCAAAGAAATCGATATACATAAACGGGCTGTCGGTGACGAAACTGAACATCACCGCACTGGCCCCGGCATGGGTCAGCATAAAGCCAACCGCCTTGCGCGTGCGCAGGACTTCCAGATAGGTCCACCAAACCCGGCGTACCGGGCCGGGATGGCGTCGGCGCATCAAGCTTGTTTCGGGCAGTTTCAGGTAAACGATGGCAAGCATCAGGCTGCCATAGACAATCAGCAGCACGAAGATCGATTGCCATGTTGACCAGGCCAGCAGTAACGAGCCGATGGTTGGTGCGACAAGCGGTGCAATCATCATGATCACCGCAATCAGCGCAAACATGCGCGCGGCTTCCTTGCCTTCAAACAGATCGCGCACCGACGCACCGACAATCACAATCGAAAATCCGCCGCCAATCGCCTGGAAAAAGCGCATGACATTCAGCGAAAAGGCGCTGTCGACGGTGGTGATAATCGCGCTGGTGACGATATAGATTACCAACCCGACCAAGGCGATGGGCCGTCGACCAATCCGGTCAGACAAAGGTCCGCCGATCAGTTGTCCCAAGGCAAATCCGATCAAGAAGGTACTGACGGAAACTTCAACAGCATGGGTGGCCTCGCCAAAGTCGCGCGCCATTGCCGGGATCGCCGGCAGATAGGTATCAATGGCAAATGGTGCCGTCGCAACCAGTGCGGCAAGCAAGATGGCAAGCTTTTTCGGGTCAAGCGATGCGCTGGGCAGGGGCGTGGACATGCGCAATCAATTCCGTTCAGTGTTTGGCGGCGGGTCAGATTCCCCGGGCAGAGGGAACGCGTTGCGCGGAGTATGCAAGCACGCGCAGGTAAGCAAAGTGACCAAGGCGCAGCAATGTGGGGCGTCGGGTGTGATAATCCCGAGCCCTGTATTATCCATAATATTCAGGCTTCTGCCAGCGGTTGCTTGGATTGCTTCCTAGCTTATTGGCAGATCGGGCGTGTAGGGCACGTCCGTGTTGCCGTAATCAAGGCCCATCTTGTGCAGTTCGCTTGTGATCTGGGAACGATGATGGGTTTGATGATTGAACAGTTGCACCAGAAACAGCTGTCGGGGGAGTTTGCGGGTGACGCCATCGGGGAAGGGCAGTTCGCGGATTTCATCCTGCCAACTGTGATCGGTGCCTTCGACGAATTCGGTTATGTCGGCATCGACTTCGGCCCGCATGGCCTTGAGCGTTTCGAAATCGTCGGCAACGATGGTGGTCGGCTCGAACGGACCGGCTTCACCGGTGCGCAGGACGGTCAGAATGCGCAGATCAACATACAGGATGTGGTTTAGGGTATTGTGGATACAGCTAAAGAACATATTGCGATCCAACCGCCGTTCGACATCGCCAATCTGATCGCAGAGGTCAAACAGCACGCCGTTCTGCCAGCTGTTATAGGTCGCCATGCAGCGGCCATAGTCGTTGAAATTCATCTTGGACATTTTGAAACCGCTCCTTCCAGAGGCGCAAACAGGCCTAGTTTTTCTTGGTTGTCATGGGTTTAACCAATACTACCGCATGTCGCGGGCCGTGGCACTGAAATACATCAAGGGCGGCATCCGATTGAATGCCGCCCTTGCTTTTTGTGTGTTTGCGATCAAACCCGGTTAGTGGGTCATGATCCGTTCCGGGCCCATCAGGGTGGTCGGAAGCCAGGTCGATATCACCGGGACATAGGTGATCAGGATCAGGAAGCCCAGCAGGATCAGAAGCCACGGGAAGGCAGCCTTCACGACCTTGAGCAACGGCATGCCGGTAATCCCGGATGTCACAAACAGGTTCAATCCGACCGGCGGCGTGATCATGCCGATTTCCATATTGACCACCATGATGATGCCCAGATGGATCGGATCAATGCCCAACTGCATGGCAATCGGGAACAGGATCGGCGCCATGATCAGAAGGATCGCCGATGGTTCCATGAAGTTGCCGGCAATCAGCAAAACGATGTTGACAACAATCAGGAAGCCCCATGCCGGCAGGCCCCATCCAATGATGGTTTCGGCAATGGTGTGCGGGATACGTTCAGAGGTCAGAACATGGGCAAACAGCATCGCGTTGGCGATGATGAACATCAGCATGATAGTGACTTTACCGGCATCAAGCAGGACGTGACGGACTTCCTTGTCAAACGGGATCAGGACCAGTGCCTTGCCCATTTTCGGAAGGTTGTGCGCCATCAGGCTGCCAATGCCGGTATTGCCGTTTTCAGGCACCCACGAAAGTTCCTTGATCGGGCCCATATCACGGTAAAACAGCACGGCAACAAACATGGCATAGAACGCGGCAACTGCCGCGGCCTCGGTCGGGGTGAAGACCCCGCCATAAATGCCACCCATGATCAGCAGAACCAGCAACAGGCCACCCGATGCCGAAAACAGCGCACCGCCCCATTCACCAAGGGTCGGGCGGGGCTGGCTTGGCAGTTTCTTGATGCGTGCAACGATATAGATCGCAATCATCAACATCAGGCCGACCATGATCCCCGGAATAACGCCAGCAAGGAACATACGACCAACCGAAACCTCGGTCGCGGCGGCGTAAACAACCATCACGATGGATGGCGGGATCAGAATGCCAAGCGTACCGGCATTGCAGATCACACCAGCCGCAAAGCTTTGCGGGTAACCTGCGCGCACCATACCGGCAATTACGATGGAGCCGATGGCAACGACGGTTGCCGGGCTTGAGCCCGAAACAGCCGCAAACAGCATGCAGGCCAGAACCGATGCCATGGCAAGACCACCGGGGAACCAGCCCACGGTATCAATGGCAAAGCGAATCAGACGGCGGGCAACCCCGCCGGTCGACAGGAAGGCCGATGCCAGAATGAAGTAGGGAATGGCAAGAAGGGTGTAGTGCTCCATCCCGCCAAAAAGCTTTTCTGCCAGGGTGGCAAGGCTGTCGTCGCCAAAAAGAAGGATGGTCGAAAGCGACGCAACACCCAGCGAAATGGCAATCGGTGCGCCAAGCGCCATCAAGCCAAACAGCAGGATAAACAGGAATGCGATAGTCATTTGAATGTTCCCCCTGTCCGGCTTACGACTTTGGCGTCGAAGCGGTGGCGGACTTGTCGTCCTCCACGGTGCTTGCGCCAAGCTGATCAATCGCTTCGCGCGCTTCGTCAGCCAGATTGAAGCCAACCTGTTGGCCGGTAATGATGCGCCAGCCAACCTGTGCCAGACGGAATGCCAGCAAAGCGGCACCCACCGGCATGATCAGATAGACGATCCACAGCATGATCGGGCTGTCTTCGGCTTCCATTTCAAGCATGTGGTTGAAGCTGACCAGCTCCCAGCCGCCAATAATCAGCCAGCTTGAATACAGAATGCCTGCTGCGACGACGATCAGACCGATGACGCGCTGGGCATTCTTGGGGAACAGGCGAACGAGGGCGTCCACCCCGATGTGCGACCCAACCTTGACCCCATAGGACATGCCAAACAGGATCAGCCAGGCAAAAAGAAATTCCGTGGTTTCCAAGGCCCAGGTCAGGCCGGAATTGAACACGTAACGCATGACGACGTTTACAAAGGTAAGCGACGTCATAGCGGCGAGCAGGAGGGCAATAATGCCCTCCTCCAGCCGGTTAACGACCGTTGAGATCATCTTGAACGGCCCTTTTCCGATGATGTTGGGAAAAAAGTACGGATCAGTTGCACGCAGCAGCGGCGTCGATGATGTCCTGGCCGATATCGCCAGAGAACTCATCCCAAACCGGTTTCATTGCAGTCTGCCATTTGGCGAATTCTTCGCCGGAAAGCTGCAGGATTTCGGTTTCGCCGGAGTCAATAACTGCCTGACGCTGTTCTGCGGTTAGTTCCGCCGACAGGCCGTTTGCGTAATCGCTGGCTTCTTTCATCGCCTGCGCGAGGCCGTCGCGGATTTCCGGATCCAGACCTTCCCACCACTTGGTCGAGGTAACGACCATGTAGTCAAGCAGACCGTGGTTGGATTCGGTGATGTAATCCTGAACTTCGAAGAACTTTTTGGAATAGATGTTCGACCAGGTGTTTTCCTGACCGTCAACAACGCCGGTCTGAAGGGCCGAATAGGTTTCCGAGAAGGCCATTTTCTGCGGAACCGCATCAACAGCTTCGAACTGGGCGGCGATCACGTCAGACGACTGAATACGGAATTTCTGACCAGCAGCATCTTCCGGTGCGCGCAGCGGCTTGTTGGCCGAAAGCTGTTTCAGGCCGTTGTGCCAGTAACCAACACCGGTCAGGCCTTTGGACGACATTGCGTTCAGCAATTCCTGACCTTTTTCGCCATTCTGGAAGCAGGAAACCGCATCCATGTCCTTGAACAAGAACGGAAGATCATAGACCTGAAGTTTCTTGGTCCATTTGCCGAATTTTGCAAGCGACGGTGCACCGAACTGAACGTCACCACGCAGGATAGCGGCAAGAACCTTGTCGTCATCAAACAGCTGCGAGTTCGGATAGATTTCGATCTGGACCTTGTCGCCAAGAATTTCTTCGGCGCGTTTTTTGAAGAAGTCGGCACCCTGGCCTTTCGGGGTGTTCGGTGCAACAACGTGCGCGAACTTGATCACTTCCTGCGCCGAGGCGGCAAAGTTGGACCCCAGAAGTGCTGCGGCAGCAACGCCAGCAGCAAGAATGCTTTTGCTGATAGGACGCATCAAAACGTCTCCCTTGATGAATTAAATCTGTTTTCCCGTTAGCGCGCCATTTTTGGCGTCGTTCTAAAACGCCGTTTGGCGCTGTGCCGTAATCAGCAAGCACCGGGCCAGTTCGAAATCAGTTGGATTTATATAATTATATCAATGAAATAAGGTGGATTTCATGTTGCTGCGGCGCAACAAATTTTAGCTATTTCGTGCGTGAAGGCGCACACGTATTTCGCGGCAGTGTGCGGAACGCCGCACACGATGCCGGGCGCGGATTTGACGGGGCGAGACAATAAAAAAAGCCCGTCTAACTGACGGGCTCCTGATCGATTGATTAGCGCGGGCGTCGGAATTCGGCCGGGACAATGTTGTATTTGGTCAGCTTGTCGTAAAACGTCTTGCGCGGCACGCCAAGCGCACTGACCGTGGCCGTAACATTGCCGCCATGTTCGCGCAGGGCTTCGGTAATCAGGCTTTTTTCAAATGCCTCGACTTGCTGGGGCAGGGGGACGGCATAATTGTCTTCGCCATCCTCGTTGTTTGTCAGGGGATCAAGACCAAGAACACGGCGTTCGGCGGCATTGCGGAGCTCGCGCACATTGCCCGGCCAGTCATAGGCATTGAACCGTGCCAGTTCCGCCGCACTCAAGGCGGTGACGGTACGCTCAAACCGCTTGGCAGCGTCACGGGTGAAATATTCAAACAACAGCGCGATGTCATCCTTGCGATCACGAAGTGGCGGGATATGCAGTTGCACGACATTCAGGCGATAATAAAGATCTTCGCGAAACGCACCACGTGCCGAGGCCGACCGAAGATCGACCTTGGTTGCAGCAATAACCCGCAAGTCGATCGGCAGGACCCGGTTTGATCCAAGCCGTTCAACCGCGCGTTCTTGCAAAACCCGCAGCAATTTGATTTGCAGCGCAAGCGGCATGCTTTCGATCTCATCAAGGAACAGTGTGCCCTTGTCAGCAAATTCGAACTTGCCGATGCGTTTGTGATCGGCCCCGGTAAAGGCGCCGGCTTCGTGGCCAAACAGTTCTGATTCAATCAGATGTTCGGGCATGCCGCCGCAATTCACCGCCACAAACGGGCCGGGGCGCCCCGACATTTCATGCAGATTTCGTGCGATTACTTCCTTGCCCGATCCGGTTTCGCCGTTGATCAGGACATGGGCGTTGGTGGCCGCGACATTGCCGATGAGGGTGCGCAGCTTTTCCATCGCCGGATTACGACCAATGAAGTCCGATGCGTTTTTGGAATGGCGCGCGAGTTCGATCTTGAGTGTGCGGTTCTCAAGCACAAGGGCGCGGTGGCTCATCGCGCGGCGGGTAATGTCGATGAACAGATCCGGGGCATATGGCTTTTCGATAAAATCAAATGCCCCGTCATGCATGGCCTGAACGGCGGTTGCGACATCACCATGCCCGGTGACCAGAATTACCGGCATTTCCGGATCGATCTTTTTGATCTCTGTCAGCAGATCAAGGCCGTCCATTTTCGGCATGCGAATGTCGGAAATCACAATGCCCGGCCAGCCTTTTTTCAGGCGTTCAACCGCAGACGCGGCGTCCGAGAACACCTCGACAGGGATGTCGGCAAGCTCCAGCGTTTGGTGTGCGGCTTCACGCACATCTTCGTCATCGTCAACAAACAGAACGCATTCGGCACTGGTTGGCACTGGCTTATCCTTTGACCCGATAACAGGATCAGAGGACAATTTGCGTGTCAGCCCTGATCGTGATGGTTTGCAAGGTATGTGCGGGTTTCTGAGGGTGTTTTAGCAGCCGTGAAGGCGGGCGTCGAGATGCTGTTTTTCGGTTCCGTATCGCCGGGGCCATCATAGCGGAGCTCGACAATGAAAGAAGCGCCGCCTTGCGGGCGGTTTTCCGCACGGAGCGTTCCGCCAAAGCTTCGAATGATGCCATAACAGATTGAAAGGCCAAGCCCCAGGCCATCACCAAACGGTTTGGTGGTAAAGAAGGGATCAAAAAGCTTGGGCAGGTTGTCTGGCAAAATGCCATGCCCGTTGTCATTAACCTTCACAATCACACGGTCTTCGCCGCCGGTGATCGCGATATCAATTTCGGGGTTGGCCATATTCTGGCAGGCATCCGCCGCGTTATTGATGAGATTGGTAAAGACCTGGGTCAGCTGATTGGCCTCGGCAATGACGTGTTTGACATCGCCGTGCTGTTGCAGGGTAATGTTTTCGACGCCCGCACGTCCGCTTTCAATCGCAAGATCAATTGCCATCTGCATCTGGGCCGGGACATCGACCGGATGATTATCCTGTTCCGGGCGGCGCGAAAATGTTTTGAGGTTGCCGGTAATGCGCCCCATACGATCGGTCAGTTCTGAAATCCGTTGCAGGTTGCGGTTTGCCGTTTCCTTATTGTCGCGTGCGATGAACTTCATCGCGTTTTCCGCATAGTTCCGAATGGCGGTCAGGGGCTGGTTGATTTCATGGGCGATCCCGGCGGACATCTGACCAAGGGCGGCAAGCTTGCTGGTTTGGACCAGTTCGGCCTGGGCTGTGCGAAGCGCGTCTTCGGTACGGGATCGCTCGGTAATTTCCTCTGCCAGGCGCTGGTTGGTGTTCATAAGATCGGTCGTGCGCAGGCGAACCTGACGTTCCAGTTCGCGTTGCGACCAGTCGCGGATTTCAAGCTGTTCAAGCATCGCGCGCCGGCGTTGCAGGATGATGAAAATCAGACCGGTCAGAATGATATGCGCAGCCCCGCCCATTGCACCCGCACTGATCACGGATCGATCCAGCACGGATTTATCGGTCAAAAGAAACATCCGCCAGCCCTGCTTGGGAAGTGTGCTAGCCGTGACCAGATAGGTTGTCTTGTCTGGCGTGGTCTGGCGCGTTTGCGGTTTGCCGGTTGCTTGTTCGTTGGCGGTTCGTGCCTCGTCTTCGCTGGCAACCGGGCCGAGGCTGAGAATTGCCGGGTTATCGTCAACCGGCCATGCCCCATCCAGCAACGGCATGGGTTCAAGCGGATAGTCACCATATTTGCGCGACGCGATCAGGCGGGGACGGTCATTGTTACCGAGCCCGGCAAGGTCGCGAAACCGCCAATCGAGGTTGGATGAAATGATAACGACGCCGTTCTGATCGGTGACCAGAACGCTTTCGCTGCCGCGCGCCCAACGTTGCACAAGGGTTTCAAGGTGGGTCTTGACCACCACGGCCCCAGCAAAACGCGTCCCGTCCGGGCGCACCGGGTGGGAGATATAATAACCCGGTACGTTCGAGGTAATCCCGAAGGCAAAGTAATGACCGGTCAGGCCGCTTTTGGCCTGCTGGAAATAGGGGCGGAAGGAAAAGTTGCGCCCGATAAAGGACGCATCGCTGTTCCAGTTGCTGGCAGCCAGGGTGTCGCCATTTTGATCCATGAAATAGATGTCTGAGGCGCCGCTGTCGGCGGCCAGTTTTTCAAGGTAAATGTTGACGGCCTTGGCGATCACCGGATCGGCATGAATTGCAAGATCGATGATGCGTTTATCCGATGCCAGCGTAATGGGCAGATATTCGTGTTCCTTGATCGCGCCCTGAAGGTTGGATCGATACAGTTCAAGCTTGTTGCGCCCATCTTCCGTGATGTCGATCAGCTTTGCCTCATGCCAGAACGCCGTGACCAACCACACGGTTACCGGCAGCAGTGCAAGCAAACCGCATAATACGATCCGGGATATTCTTTTGATTGAAACCGAAGAGTTCAGCATTCTGTCCACGTTGGCGTTGGTCTTTGATCGACCCCTTCTTAAGGGTGGGAAGTCTTCCCTTAAAGGTGGGGCGTCGGGATTAGATTACAAAAAGATTTCAAAGCCCAGCGCAAATTTTACCGATGTTTCTCATGCTTGATAATCGTTGGATCAGGCTGTACCTATCAGGAAAGCATCCGCGGGATTTTCAGACCATATTTATGCACGGTTGATCAAGCCCGAACAAACCTGTCAGGAAAGTTCCCTGCATGAACGACGAAGACACACACCTGATCTGGGTTCTGGCCGATGACCGGACCGGCAATGTCAATCAGTGTTTGGGGGTTGCCGAGGCATTGGCACAGCCTTTCAAGCGCATTGATATCGGGTTTACGAAATTTGTGCGTCTTCCGAACTTTATCCGCCGAACCAGTCTGATCGGGATTGATGAGGCATCGCGCAGGCGACTGGTGGCGCCCTGGCCGGATCTTGTCATCTGTTGCGGGCGGCGTTCTGCACCCGTGGCACGCTGGATCAAAAAGCAAAGTCGCGGCCATACTCGCATTTGCATCATCATGCGACCGGATGGCTTCGAAAGTGCCTTTGACCTGATTGCCGTGCCGGCACATGACCGTTCTGTCATTCGTGAAAATATCGTCGAAATTCCGGGTGCGCCGCACCGTGTGACCGAAAGCAGGCTTTTGATCGAGGCCGACAAATGGCGCCCACATTTCAAAGGCCTTCCGGAGCCAAAGTTCGCCCTGATCATTGGCGGAAGTACCAAGCGCACGACCTTTACAAAGGAAATGGCAGAACAACTGATCGATAAGGCGGTTGAGGCTGCAAGTGCGGTCAACGGGTCTTTGCTTGTCACCACCAGCCGCCGTACGGGTGTGGAAAACGAAGCCCTGATTGCAGAGCGGTTGGCGACATCTGGCGTGCCTTATCACCTGCATGACTGGACATCCCAGGCCGAAAACCCGTATTTCGGCTATCTCGCGCTTGCCGATGTGAAGATCGTGACAAGTGATTCCGTTTCGATGTGCTGCGAGGCGGCGGCGGCACCGGGTGGTGTCTATATCTTTGATCCCGATGGTCTGGCCAACAAGCGGCACAAGCGCCTGCATCAAAGCCTTTATGAAGGCGGCTACGCCCGACCGCTTTTGCCCGACACCGAACTGGTGCCATTCAAGCATCCGTCCTTGCAGCCAGCCCGCATGGTTGCACAGCGCTGTCTGGAGCTTTTGGGGGCTCCCTGACCTGAAAGGTCGATAACACCTTGTTTTGTTGTGGTGTATCGGGTCTATTCGCCGGGCACCACCACCAAGGAATATCGCCCCGATGTCTTCGTCCCCGACCGATCCCACCGCTGTGCGTGCGTTAAACGCACCGCAATTGTTTCCACGCCACATTGCGGTTGCGATTTTGGCTGCTGTTGCCTGCTTTTTTGCGGCAAACCATGTTGCCGCACGTCTGACATTTGAAAACGGGACTGGGCTGCTTCTGGCTGTTTTATGCCGCTCGGCTGTTGCGCTTTCGATCCTGATTGCGATTGTCTATTTCAAACGTCATTCCATTCGTTTGCCGCGTGGTCTGGTGCGCTGGCAATTGGTGCTTGGCCTGATGATCACGATCCAGAGCCTGTGTCTTTATTCCGCAGTTGCCCGTGTGCCGGTCGCCCTGGCGTTGCTGACGGCCAATACGTTTCCGATCATTCTTGCGTTGCTGACATGGGGGCTTGGCGGTCCACGCCCGACGTTGCGCGCAGCAGGTTTGATGTTGTTTATCCTGTCGGGCCTTGTGCTGGCGCTTGATCTTCCGGGTATTCTCGGCGGCGGGGCAGAGGTGACATCAAGCTGGTGGCTGGGTATCGGCTTTGCGCTGATGGCAGCGACCGTTCTTTCGGTGGCCTTCTGGGTGACCGATCACAAGCTTGCCGGGATCAGCGGGCCGGTGCGCTCGATGTTTACCATGCTGGTTGTTTTTGTTTCGATGATCATTGCCGGGATCGGCGATGTTGTGCCGGGTGGCATGGGGCTTCCGAATGCCACGCCCGGATGGATGGGGCTTTTGGCCTTGATGCTGCTTTATGGCGGGGCGTTCGCGGTTCTGTTCATCAATGTGCCGCGTCTTGATATGGCGCGCAATGCGCCAGTAATGAATATGGAGCCAATCGCGACATTGCTGTTTGGCTGGATCATTCTGGGGCAGATGATCAGCCCGATCCAGATGTTGGGCGGTCTGGTCGTGGTCAGCGGTATTGTCATTCTGACCCTGCGCAAAGGGGCCTGATAAGATAAAAAAAGGGAGCCATTTAGGCTCCCTTCTTGCTGCGCGGTTGTCTTATCAAACGGCTTGTGAATGACGCCCGTGCGCGTGGTTAAGATAGGTATCAAATGCGGCACAAACGGCGCGGACCAGCGGACGGCCCAACTCGCTCAGTTTGATGTAATTCCCTTGAACTTCGACAATGCCATCCCGGGTCATTGCCTTGATGCGTTCAAGCTCCGGCGCGAAGCGATCAGCCGAAATGCCGTGGCTGGCGCAAACCGGGTCAAGGTCGACGGCAAGATTGCACATCAACTCATTAATGATGTCGCGGCGCAATTTGTCCTCATTGGTCAGGGCAACACCCTTTTCAATGGCGCATTTGCCACCTTCGACCGCGCGCTGCCAGCGGGCCAGCGCCGGGTCATTTTGCGCATAACCCTGCGGCAGGGACGAAATCGCAGACGGGCCAAACCCGATCAGGGCTTCTGCCCGGTCGGTGGTGTAGCCCTGAAAGTTCCGGTGAAGCAGGCCGTCAGACAGGGCGCGCGCCATGCTGTCGGCCTGATGGGCGAAGTGATCAAGGCCGATGGCAACAAAGCCATGCTTGGCAAGGCGGTTCTGGATTTCCTCATACTGTGCCCAGCGTTCCCCGGTATCTGGCAGGGCCTCGGTCGGGATAAGCTGTTGATGCTTTTTCATCCATGGCACATGGGCATAGCCAAAGACCGACAGGCGATCGGGGCAAAGCTCCACAGTCTGATCAACCGTTTCGCGCAGTGAGTCGACGGTCTGAAACGGCAGGCCATACATCAGATCGACATTGATGCCGGCAATCCCGTGCGAGCGCAATTTGGCAATCACATCACGGACAAGCTGCATGCTTTGAATGCGGTTAACCGCTGTCTGGACCTGTTGGTTGAAATCCTGAATGCCGATACTGGCACGGTTAAAGCCGCATTCGACCATGGATTCCATGAAATCATCGGTCGCGGTGCGCGGATCCATTTCAATGGCAATTTCGGCATCATCAAGGATATCAAGGCGAGAACGAATTGCGGCCATGATGGCGCGCAGATCGTCGGCCTTGAGGATGGTCGGGCTGCCGCCGCCAAAGTGAATGTGCGACACCGTGAATTTCTGATCTGTGGGCAGTTTGCCAAGGGTGCCTTCGATCTCTGTCAGAAGGGCTGTGACATAGCCATTCACCGGTTTGTAAGTTTTGGTGATCTTGGTGTTGCAGCCGCAGAACCAGCACATTTCCTCGCAATAGGGGACATGCAGATAAAGCGAAAGCGGCTGTGCGGGATCAAGATCGCCAAGCCAGCCTTCAAACACCTCGCCATTCACATCGGCATGGAAATGCGGCGCGGTCGGATAGCTGGTATAGCGCGGCAGTCGCAGGTCGTATTTTTCGTAAAGGGCAAGCTGCATGACGGACATCCCGATAATTCGTTCTGTCCGTCTTTTGCATTATTCCAAACTTGCCTTCCTTGATATGCGTCAAGGGTGGGGCACAGGGAAGCCGTGTCGTTCGCTCAAAGCCAGCAAAATGTTGTCCTTGCCATCAATGAAGGCATGACCATTTGCGGTGCCGGTTTGAAGCGATGATGTATCGCCGGATTTCAGGATCATTACCGGAAGTGATTGATGATCTTCGCCCAAAAGCGCAATCACATCATGCCGGGGACGGGGCCAATTGATATGACGAATATCGAGTCCGGCAAGCAAGTCCGGGAAAGATCCCAAAACCCCATCAATCAACGCACAATGCCAGCAGTAAAAGCGTTGGTTTGGCCATGCAGGATCTTCAAAGTCGGGTTTGAGCAGGAATATCGTATCGCGTTCCAGATCCGGCATGGGGTGTGGCCTTTTTGATGGTGGCGTCTTATTACGCCGTAGCGATATTACTGACGGCCTTCAAAGATGCTTGAAGGCCGATATCAGATCGGCACGAAGGGCGGCCAGACGGTCACGACCTTCGTCTTCGTCATAGGGTTTGGCGGTGCCAACACCCCAAACCGGGCCCGGCCATGCGTCATCGTCCTTGAAGCGGCCGATGACGTGGCAATGAAGCTGCGGCACCATATTGCCAAGCATCGCGACATTGGTTTTGAAGGCATCAAAGCGACGCTTGATGACGCTTGAAACCGCCGCGACTTCGTCACCAAGGGTTTTGCGGTCCTCCGCACTCAGGTCGTCGTAATCGACAAGGTCGGGGCGTCTGGGCACCAGAATGAGCCAAGGATAACGTGCATCATTCATCAAAAGCACATGCGATAACGGCCCGTCGGTGACAAGGGTGGTATCGGCGGCAAGCTGGGGATGAAGGGTGAATGCGTTATTCATGGTCAGTCCTTGTTATCGTGATAGCCCGATCAATGACCCTGCTTATAACCTGCCGTGCTTTCTCTGTCTTGGTCTGTGGTGTGAAATCCGTCAGATAGCTGTGCGGGTATGTGCGAAAATTGGCGGGAAGGTCGGGCCCTCCCGCCAGGGAAGTCATGCGACCTTTACATCGCGATGTTTGGCAAGAAGCTGATCAACAAGACCGATGACTTCTTGTTCGGCTGCGTGAATGGAGGCATCGGTTCGTTCGTCGGCAAATTCGTCATATTCAATGGCCGCACCAAACTGATCAGTGATGCCGATATATTGCAGCGGGGTAAACAGCCCGCCTTCGACAAAGTTCAGGTGCGCAATACGACCATCGGGCCCATAGCCATAGTCGCCACGTGATGACAGGGCGACAATCGATTTGTTGCCGGTCACCATTGGCCAATAGGGAATGTCGCCACGCGTACGGTCAAAGCCGAATGTCCGGCCAACGCGGACAATGTTATCGACCCAGGCCTTCATCTGTGACGGCATGCCGAAATTATACATTGGTACCCCGGCAACGATGATGTCGGTGGCAAGCAGTTCGTCGACCAGTTGATCGCTTTCGCGCAAGGTGTGACGCATCCATTCTTCGCGGTCTTCGGGTTTGGTGAATGCTGCATGAACCCAATCTCCGGTCACCGGGCTTGGCGGATTTGCGCCGACATCGCGATAGATGATTTCGGTTTCCGGTCGCTTGGCCAGCCAGTGTTCGATGAACTTGGCCGTCAAGCGGCGGCTGTGCGAACCATGTTGTTTCTGATCGGACCTGCCGGGCCGGGCGCTGCTGTCGATATGAAGAATTCTGGTCATCATGTTCTCCATGTGATGAAAATGGTTCATCTGTGTTTTGGTTTGATGACCAAGGATTGACGGAATTTCATTCACACGGCAAAATCGAATTCCTCAGCCAACAGATGAGTTGAATTCATTCATATGTCGTTGCCTCCGCTTGCGACGCTGCGCGCCTTTGAAGCCGCAGCACGCCATCAAAGTTTCAAGAATGCCGCATCCGAGCTTGGCGTCACGCCGACCGCGATCAGCCATCAAGTGCGCCTTCTTGAAGGCACGCTGGGTGTCCGGTTGTTTGACCGCAAGCCACGGCAGGTTGTTCTGACCGATGTCGGGCAGGAGTTGTATCCGGTTTTGCGTGATGGCTTTGCCGCCTTTGCCAAGGCAGTTGATCGGGTGCGGAACCGCCCGGTATCGCGCAGCATGACGGTTTCGGTCATTCCATCCTTTGCGGCAAAATGGCTGTTGCCACGCCTGTCTGGGTTTCAGGCAGAATACCCCGATATCAACTTGCGACTTCACACCTCGCCAGAGGCCGTCGACCTTGCCCGTGGTGTGGCGGATGCTGCCATTCGATATGGTGTCGGACCCTATCCGGGACTGGTTGCACACACGATGTTTCGTGAACAGTTCGTGCCACTTTCCAGTCCGGCACTGGGCCTGAAAAAGCCGGAAGACTTGCGCAATGCGACCTTACTGCATTTTGACTGGTTACGCCCCGATGATGCGACTCCGACATGGCAAAGATGGGGGCAGGTGGCAGGCGCTGCCGATCACTTGCCGTCCGCCGGGATCAGTTTTTCTGATGACAGTCACGCCATTCAGGCGGCGATTGCAGGCCAAGGCGTTGTTTTGGCCAGTCCGGTGATGGCACGCGCAGAAATTGATGCAGGATTGCTGGTGATGCCATTTGGCCCGGAAATCAAAGGTCATTGTTATCACTATGTGCATACCGGCCGGGGCGATAACCTCCGCGAAGTTGAAGCATTCGGTGCCTGGATTAAAAGCGAGGTTTCCGCTTCGGTCCCGGTTACCGATCAGTCCAGTGATTGACGATTGACCGTGTGGATGGAACGCATTGGGATGTTTCGCGTTCTGTTTAGAGGCAGTTAATCGACGCCCTTTTGCGACATGCGTAACAACGGTGTTTTCGCATAAGGTTTGTCAGCACAGCAGGAGCACAAAACTCATGTCAGAACGCAAACGGGTCGTTGTTGTTGGAGCCGGTTTTGCTGGTATGAGTGTCGCCAAAAAACTGGCGGGCAAAGATGTCGACGTCGTTTTGATCGACAAGCGCAATCATCACCTGTTTCAGCCCTTGCTCTATCAGGTGGCAACAGCCGATCTCTCGCCAGCGGAAATCGCCTGGCCGGTCCGCAGCATTTTCAGCCGGTCTGCAAATGTTTCTGTTTTTATGGGGGAAGTGACCGGCATTGACCTTGACGGCAAACGGATCATCGGCGGTGATCGGGAATTGGGATATGACTTTCTCGTTCTCGCGACCGGGGCGGTGACCTCCTACTTTGGCAAAAATCACTGGGCGCGGTCGGCGCCGGGATTGAAAAACATCTCCGAGGCCACCGATATCCGAAAAAGGCTTTTGCTTGCGTTCGAGCGCGCTGAAAACAGCGAGGACGAGGCAGAAAAACGCAAACTGTTGAATTTCGTCGTGGTTGGCGGCGGGCCGACGGGTGTTGAAATGGCAGGCGCGATTGCAGAGCTCGCCAAGCAGGCCCTTTCCCATGATTTCCGCCGTATCGACCCGCGCGATGCCAATATCATCTTGGCAGAAGGCGGACCGAAGCTTCTGGCAGCCTTTCCGGATGATTTATCGGACTATACCCAAAAGTCGCTTGAGACGATGGGTGTCGATGTCCGTCTGGGGCAGCAAGTTTCCGATATTACAGTGGAAGGTGCCAAGATTGGCGATGATTTCATCCCCAGTGCGAATGTCATCTGGGCCGCGGGCGTCGAGGTGCCCGACCTTAAGGACTGGACGGAAAAGCCAGTTGATCGTGGCGGGCGGGTTATTGTCGAAAGCGATCTGTCTTTGCCGGGGTATGACAATGTCTTTGTCATTGGCGATGCGGCGCATGTGAAGTGGGGCAACGATCAGACCGTTCCGGGTATTGCCCCTGCGGCCAAGCAGCAAGGCAAATATGTTGCCGGTCGTATCCTTGATGTTTTGAAAGGACAAAGCACGCCGCCGTTCAAATACAGCCATGCAGGCAACCTTGCGACCATTGGTCGCCACCGTGCTGTGATTGATCTGAACGGGTTCAAGATCAAGGGCTGGCTGGCTTGGTGGATATGGGGCTTGGCCCATATTTACTTCCTGATTGGCATTCGGGCCCCCGCACTTGTGATGGTGCAGTGGGTCTGGAGTTACCTGTTCCGTAAAAAGGGCGCGCGATTGATCACAGGTTCTGACGTGCAATCAAAACCGTGAGGTTAACCGAATATCGTTGACCTCATTGTGTGGATGCGAAACCATCGACGCGTTTTCAGCAACTCCCATCAGGTGACCCATGCCCCGCTTTGCCGCCAACCTTTCGTTTCTGTTTGCCGACTTGCCGTTTGAAAAACGGTTCGCCGCGGCGGCAGATGCCGGCTTTGTCGGAGTGGAATATATCGGCGCCTATGACATGCCGTTATCGACCGTCAAATCGCTTTTGAATGACAACGGTCTGGAACAGGTTTTGTTTAACCTGCCCGCCGGTAACTGGGAGGCGGGTGACCGCGGTCTAGCCTGTCGTCCCGGGCGGGAGGAAGCTTTTCGCGACTCTGTCGTGCAGGCGCTTGATTACGCGGCGGCAACCGATTGCAAGATGCTCCATTGCATGGCGGGGCTGATGGGCAAGGGTGAAGATCCCGGCGAACTTGCACGGCTTTATTGCGACAATCTGCTTTATGCTGCGGACCTTGCCGATCAGGCCGGCGTCGATATCCTGATCGAGCCGATCAATCCGCTCGATATGCCGGGCTATCTGCTTAATTCCATCGAACAGGCGGCCGTGATCCTTGAACAGCTTGATCACCCGCGCCTGAAACTGCAGTTCGATATTTATCATGCCCAGATTGTTGGCGGGAACATCGCCGCAAGATTGGACAAGCATATCGACAGCATCGCCCATGTGCAGGTCGCGGGAGCGCCGGGACGGCATGAACCCGACAGCGGGGAACTGAATTACCCCTTCCTGTTCTATATGCTGGATCGCATTGGCTATGAAGGTTGGATCGGCTGCGAATACAAGCCGCACGGCAAGACCGAAGACGGGCTTGGCTGGGTCCGGCCATGGATGCCAAAACCCGGCGCCTGATCCCCCGGATTTATTCGATCAGGATGGCACGAAAATCATTCACATTGGTCAGGGTCGGGCCGGTTACCAGAAGATCATCGATCTTGGCAAACGCGCTATAGGCATCGTTGTTGGCCAGATATTCGCGAAGGTCGATACCGGCCTTCTGGGCGGTTTGCCAACTTTTGGCGTCAATGATTGCCCCGGCGTTGTCCTCGCTGCCATCAATGCCATCGGTATCAATTGCCAGTGCCGTGAAACCCGGCTGATCACGAAGTTGCAGCAAAAGTGACAGCAAGAACTCGCTATTGCGACCACCGCGGCCACCCTTGCCGCGCACGGTGACGGTCGTTTCACCGCCCGACAGCAGGACACAGGGCTTTGTCGCCGGTTGGCCATGATTGGCAACCTGATGGGCGATCCCGGCGTGAACGATGGCGACTTCGCGTGCCTCACCCTCGATGGCATCACCAAGGATGACGGCATTAAGCCCCATATCACGTGCAACCGATGCTGCGGCCTCGAGGCTATCCTGCGGGCGGGCCAGCATGATGGTTTCATGGCCGTCAAAGCAGGGATCATCGGGTTTGATTGTCTCGTCCTCTGCACTTTGCAGAAGGTCCTTGGCGGCTTGCGGGATATCGATCTGATAATGTCGGATGATATCAAGTGCATCCTGTCCGGTCGTCGGATCAGACACCGTCGGCCCGGATGCAATGATCGCCGGATCATCACCCGGCACATCAGATACAAGATAGGTCACCATGCGCGCCGGTGCCGATGCCTTGGCCAGCCGGCCACCCTTGATGGCGGACAGGTGTTTGCGCACGCAGTTCATTTCCGAGATCGTCGCACCGCTGCGCAAAAGCGCCTTGCTGATGGCCTGTTTGTCTTCAAGGGTCAAACCCGGACCGGGCAGGGCCAGAAGGGCTGAACCACCCCCGGAAATCATGCAGACCACCAGATCATCAGGGCCGGCTTCAGAAACAATATCAAGGATGCGTTTGGCCGCCTTTTCACCCGCAGCATCGGGGACCGGGTGGGATGCCTCGACAATTTCGATCTGATCGCATTCAACCGCATGGCCATAGCGGGTCACAACCAGACCTTCGACGTTACCTTTCCAGGCTTTCTCGAACGCACGCGCCATATTGGCCGATGCCTTGCCCGCACCAATGACGATGGTTTTGCCCTTTGGCGGTTCGGGCAGATTGCGCGGGATCTGAACCCCGGGGTCGGCGGCCTTTAGCGCCGCATCCATCAAAGCCAGAAGTTTTTCGCGCGAAGTCGTCATATCGGGTTTCCCTGATTGGATTGTGTCCGGTTTGGTCCGGGTTTTTAGGTCGCCTGCTTGTCAGATGCGGTCTTGAAGAAATCGATCACGGCCTGAAGATGGTTGGACATCGCCTTTTCGGCGGCGTCCGGGTCGTGGGCCGCGATGGCTTCGATAATGTCGCGGTGATGTTCCTGCACCATGCGATCAAAGGTCGGACCGACCATGCCATTGAAGCGGATTTCATTGAGTGCTGCCTGCAACACATCATGCAGCATTTTCATCACGTGATAGTAGATGATCGACCCCGTCGCCCGCCCGATCATCATGTGCAGGCGGTGGTCATCGTCCGCGCGATATTTGGCGGCCCGCCGTGGGTCATGGGCCTGACGATAGGCCATGCGCAGAAGTTTGATATCCTCGTCACTGGCGTTGATCGCAGCCCGCCGTGCGGCCCACGTTTCAAGTGTGCAGCGAATTTCCTGAAGATCGCGCAGATTACTGATCGAATCGCGCACCAGATCGGTCATTGCAGTGTCCATGTCGATCCCGGTGGATGACAGGATTTCCGTGCCGCCACCCTGAACCGCGCGCAAGTACCCGCGGGTCTTAAGCTTTTGCAGGGCGGCGCGCACCGACACGCGGCTGACCGACATGCTTTCGGCAAGCTGGCGTTCGCCGGGCAGGCGATCACCGGGCAGAAAAATGCCATCCGAGATTTTTTCAAGAATTTGATCGGCAACCTGATCCGCAATCCTTTTAGGACGCCTGGTTTCCGCGTCGTCTTGTGCCTGAAGCGTCTTGGCAGACGGCATGTTGGGTTGTCTCCAATCGTGTTTTTCTCCGCCAATGCAGCGATGTCGACATTGGTTTGCGCAATGGTCATACCAGTTTACGGGATGTTTGGCGGCGACGCAAAGTGTCGATATGCACCACTCGCGCTTATTGCAGTGCAATCTTGTTTCGGTAGGGATAAATTGATAGTTCAACATGGGATGAGTGGCGTATCCGCCCCACTTTCACTGGCGCTTCGGCGGCAGTGATACCGAGGGATGCCGCCATCGGACCTTGCAGATACCCAAAGACCACCAGATTTCAGGAGAACTCGCGTGCCGAACCAAGCCGGGACCCTTTTGGGCCATGATGATCCCGCCCCGTTTGAGGTATTGAACGAAAACGGCAAGGGTCATTCGCTTTTTGTCTGTGACCACGCGTCCCGGGAAATCCCCAAAAGCCTTGGCACGCTTGGCCTGCCTGAGGAAGAGCGCAAACGCCATATCGGTTGGGATATCGGTGCGCGCAAGGTGACCGAAATTCTGGTCGAACGGTTTGATTGCCGCGCAGTTTTGGGCGGATTTTCCCGCCTTGTCATTGATTGCAATCGCCAGCTTTGGGATCCGACCGGGATGCCGGAAATCGCCGATCAGACCGTGGTGCCGGGCAACAAGAACGTCTCGCCCAGCGAACATATGCAGCGCATCCGCGAGATTTTCCTGCCTTATCACTGGGCGATCGAAGAGCAGATTGCCAATTTCCACGCCCATAAAATTGCCCCGGCGCTGATCGCCATTCACAGTTTTACACCCGTGTTTCAGGGCTTTGAACGCCCGTGGGAAATCGGTGTTTTGTGGGATCAGGATGATCGCATTCCGGTGCCGTTGCTTGAGACTCTTCGGGCGCAAAACCCGGATTTGACCATCGGCGATAACGAACCTTATTCCGGGCGTCATTTGGCCGATTACACGATTGACCATCACGGCGAGGCGGCTGGTCTTCCCTGTGTGTCGATTGAAATCCGTCAGGATCTGATTGATACTGATGCGGGATGTGAAAAATGGGCAAAAATCCTTGGCGATGCCTTTGCCGACATCCTTGCGGATCCGAACCTATACAAGATCAGGAGAGACTGATTTGGCAGGGGCCAACGCGCGCGAGCCGGGATTTTCCATCGGCATAGAAGAAGAATTCTGGCTCGTGGATCGTGAAACCCGCGATCTTGCCAAAGACCCGCCTGCCGAATTCCTGAAGGACGCCAAGGCAAAGCTTGGCGATCAGGTTTCAAGCGAGTTCATGCGCTGTCAGGTCGAAACCGGAAGCAAGGTTTGCAACAGCGCACTTGAGGCGCGCGAGCAGCTTATTGAAATGCGCAGCACGCTTTCCGAGGTGGCGGCGAAATACGATATTGCGCTGCTGGCGGCATCGACCCATCCCTTTGCCCAATGGGACGATCAGAAGCATACCGATGGCGAACGGTACAACACCATCGCGCGCGATCTGCGCACGGTGGTCGACCGTTTGCTGATTTGCGGCATGCATGTCCATGTCGGGATCGAGGATGACGATCTGCGCATCGAACTGATGGCGCAGGCGAGCTATTTTTTGCCCCATCTTCTTGCACTCACCACCAGCTCGCCGTTCTGGCGCGGCAAGGAAACCGGACTTCAGACATTTCGTTTGTCTGTGTTCGATAACCTGCCGCGCACCGGCCTTCCGGAAGTATTTGGCTCGTGGGCAGAATATCGCCGCCATGTCGATATGCTGATCAATGCCGGTGTGATCGAGGATGGTACAAAGCTTTGGTGGGATTTGCGGCCCTCTGATCGTTGGCCGACGCTTGAAATGCGGATCGCCGATGTTTGTACCGATCTGGAAGACGCGGTCTGTGTTGCATCGATTACGCGATGCCTGATGCGGATGCTGTATCGTTTGAGGCGCAACAATCAACGTTGGCGGATTTATGCCAACATGCTGGTGCGTGAAAACCGCTGGCGGGCATGCCGTTACGGCAGCGATCCGGGTGAAAAGGCTGGGCTGATCGACTTTGGCCGGGGTGAAATCGTGCCCTACGCAGATCTGCTTGAAGAAATCTTGGAGCTGATCCGACCCGACGCCGAATTCTTTGGTTGTGTTGATGAAGTCGAACATGCGCGCACCATCATAAAACGCGGCACCAGTGCGCGCAGACAGCGCGAAATATATGACGCAGCAATCGAACTCGGCGCCTCGCCAAAGGACGCATTGATCGCGGTTGCTGATGTGCTGATTGAACGGACGTATCCCAACGCAAGATCGGACACCTAACGGGCTTGTCAGCGAACGGTGCATTGAGTATCGTCGCGCCGAAACGGGTTTGGGCCCTTTGAATTCCGCGCATCGGATATCCGCTGTGCAATCCATCATCGGAGAAGAATTGATGACCGAAGTCGGTGGTATCGCAGCCGATCAGCTTGCGAGTTATGTCGAGCGTATCGAACGTCTTGAAGAAGAAAAAGCCAACCTGATGGCTGACATCAAGGAAGTCTATGGCGAAGCCAAGGCGCTTGGCTATGACGTGAAAATCCTGCGCCAGATTATTCGTCTGCGCAAAATGGAAGACCACGAGCGCACCGAACAGGAAGAAATCCTGGAAGTCTACAAACGTGCGCTGGGTATGAGCTGACACCATCCTGTCAGCAGACCTGCCGAGATTACCAAAAGCCCGCTTTCAAGCGGGCTTTTGCTTTTGTAATCTTGGCACATGACAACCGCATCCCGCCCCGAAATCACCGCCGAGGTCACCGAAGGTGTCTGTCGGCTGTTATATCATCATGAAATGGCCTGCCTGACGGAGCTTCGTCTGGGCAATGGGCGCAGGCTTGATGTGCTGGCGCTTGGCCCCAAAGGGGAGCTTTGGGCGGTCGAGGTCAAGTCATCGGTCGAGGATTTCCGTGTCGACCAAAAATGGCAAAGCTATCTGGATTATTGTGACCGGTTCTTTTTTGCAGTTCCGATGCACTTTCCCAAGGATCTGATTCCTGATGATGTCGGGCTGATCGTTGCCGACCGGTTCGAGGCTGCGATCATCCGTGCAAGTGCGGAAAAAAAGCTTTCTGCAGCGCGTCGAAAAAAGCTCCTGATCTCCTTCGGACAGACCGCAGCAGGGCGAGTAAACAAGTTTTCTTCAAAGGAAAATGTATTGGGATAGGCTCTCGAAAGGATAGTTTCCTGTTATTATTTCATATTTATGAATGTGCTTAAGCTATTGATATTTAATTAAAAATATAGATTTCAACTTTAGATATACACCTGAATAGCATCAAAACGTATAGGTTTAGGTGTGACGAAGCGCACTGGTCTAAGGGTTGTGTTTGTGCGATGCAATATAAGCATTGCGAGAACGTTTGGGCCAGACTGAGCAGTTTTCGATTTCTGTCTTTGACCTTTGTGTCGACTGGCCCGTGTTGGGTGTAATACCCGGTTCCTTCATCGGGGGACGACGACATGGCGGAAAAGAAACGTGCGATCGCTTTGGCTGGTGGTGGACCAGCAGTTGGTTTGCGCATCGGCGCCTTAAAAAGGGTGCGCTTGAACCCCGATTTCGACGAGGTGTGGGGCAGTCGCATCCTTGACATCAAACAGATCCGCCAACCCGAAAATCTTTATGACGCGCTGAACGATCAGGTGATGCTGTTTGCGGCAACCACCAGCGAAGATGACGTCAAGCTCTTCACTTGCAAGGTCGCCGAAAGCGGGCGCGATATCCGGGGCATCGAAATCCCGGTTGAAGCCAACATCAGCTACGACTGGACGTGGGAAAACCTCGATCAAAGCATCGAGGACGGCAATCGCGCGGCCAACAGTGTTCTTTCTGCATATCGAAATACCACCGGCGACGTGACTGTTGCCAAACTTCTGGCGGCAAGTAACGACGCCGCCTGATGTCATCTGTGAATGTCAATTTTGGATATCCAAAGAATGAAGACTTTTGCGAATCTGAATATCGGGACCAAACTTTCCATTTTGCCGGTGATTGCGGTTATTGCGATCATCGCTGTCAGCCTGATTGGCGGGCGGGCCATCATGTCACTTTCTGATGGTCTGGAATTCGCTGTCAGCAAGGCATATCCCGAGGTCAAGGATATTGGCGAGATTGATCGCAATGTGACCCGGGTGCACCAGACCCTTTATCGCATGCTGTCCTGGTCTGCCGCCGGTGTTGAAGGCGACCGGATGGAAGCCGTTTCCCAGGATCTTGAAACCCAGATCGAAGAAGCGCGTCAGTCCTTTGTGACGTTGCTTGAAAACGAAAGTCTCCCGGAATCCGGTCGCCAGATGTCAGTTGATGCGCAGGAACGCTTTGACGGCTATCTTGGCAAGGTCAATCAGGTCCTTGGCATGCTCGACATCGACTATACCGGGGCGCTGAGCTTTTCCTGGTCGGCACAGTCCGACTATGAAGCACTGATGGACATTCTTTCCAAGCTGCGCGGAACCGCAGAGCTCAGAATGGACAGTGCAAGCGGTGCGGCCATGGCGGTTGGCAGTTCTGCACAGGATCAGACAATTATCGCGGCTGTGTCGGCATCGATCGCCATGGCAGTGATCAGTTTTGTCATCGCAAGCCTGATCGGGGCGCCGGTCAAGAAGCTGACGCATGTGATGCGCGAAATTGCCGAAGGCAAAACCGACATATCGGTTCCCTATACCGTCCGCAAGGATGAGATGGGCAAGATGGCTGATGCGGTTGAGGTGTTCCGCCAGAACGCCGAAAGCCTTGAAGCCGCCGAAGAACAGCGCCTGCAGGATGAAGCCCGCGCGGTCGAGGAAAAACGCCAGATCATGCAGGAACTGGCGCGCGATATTGAAACGTCGGTACAGGGCACAGCAACAGCGGTCAGTGCCGCGATCGAGGAGATCGGCGCATCCGCATCGGCCCTTCTCGACAATGCCGAACGCACCGACCATCAGAGCGAGAACGCCTTTGATGCATCCGGCAAATCCAGCCACAACATGGGCGAGATCGCCCAGGCGGCGTCCGGCCTGGCTTCGGCGATTGCCAATATCAGCGAGGAAATCCAGAAAAGTAGCCGACAGGCACAGGAAGCCAGCGAACAGGCCCGCGACGCGGATGAGAAAATCCGCCGTCTTGAAGAAGCCAGCATCCGTATCGAGGATGTCGCTGCCCTGATTGGCAATATTGCCGAACAGACCAACCTTCTGGCCCTTAATGCCACGATTGAATCGGCCCGTGCCGGTGAGGCCGGCAAAGGGTTCGCCGTTGTTGCCAACGAGGTCAAAAACCTTGCGAGCCAGACGGCGAAATCGACCGAAGAAATTGCATCTGAAATTGCCAATGTCCGTGCCGAAACCGGGCAGGCGGTCGAGGCGATCCGAACGATTGTCGAAAGCGTTCAGGGTATCAACGAAATTCTGAGACTGACGGCTGAATCTGTCATGGAGCAAGGCAATGCGACAGGCCAGATCAGCACCAGTATCACCGAGGCTGCCGGTTATGCGGAAACCGTGTCAGGCGGCATTGGTGATGTGCGCGACATTGCCCGGGCGACCCGTGATTCTGCGGGAAGTGTGGGCGAGGCAACCGCTGAGCTTAGCCGCGAAATGGCAGGGCTAAGCAGTTCGGTTGATGGTCTTGTTGCACGGCTGCGCGCCGTCTGACGGACCTTTGTGTTCATTTGTTTCAACCAATCAATCGTCAATCACGACATCTATCTATGATCAACAAGGGAAATTCAGGATGAATAAGGTTTTGCGTTCTTTCGGTGCGGCTCTGGCGTCGTTGCTGATGGTTTTGAGTGTATCGTCGGCCATGGCCCAGGATAAGGAAGCAACTGCCAAGGATCTGGTGGATAAGGCAATCGCCCTTTATGACGACGTCGGGCAGGAGAAATCCTTTGATATGTTCAACGACAAGTCCGGTGAATTCGTCTTTGACGAGTTTTACGTCATTGTTGCTGATGGCGAAAAAGGCACGTTCCTGACACATGCGATCAACCCGAAGCTTGTTAACAACCCGGGTCTTTGGGACCTTCAGGATGTGAACAGCAAGTTCATCATTCGTGACATGGTCGAAACCGGAAAGGCATCGCCGGATGGTGGTTGGTCCAACTACACCTGGACTCATCCGCAGACCAAAAAGCTTGCCGAAAAGAAAACCTGGGTGAAAGCCCATGACGGCAAGATTTTCATGGTGGGTTATTACGACTAAGAAGTAATAATATCCAAAAAGCAAAAACCGCCTTCGGGCGGTTTTTGTGTTTCAAGTAAAATGGATCGATTTGTAAAATATTTGTTAAGTTAATGGGGTGTGTTTCGGGTATATAGTTTAGAAAATACTTAACATCATTCTGATCAAAAGTGCGATTTAGTATATGAATCAATAGATTTAATATATCTAAGTATAAGTAATCGCGTGTTTTGTCACATCACTATTGAAGAATTGTCTCAAATGTAGCGGCTTAAAATCATTATAATGATGGCTGTATCTACAGGTCCGCAAAGACGGACTGGTATCTCCTGGGGGTGAGCGGTGGTGCACGCGATGGCATTTTATCGTTTGCGCCATGTTGTTTGGACCGAACCATTCGGTTTTCAACAAGGAGATCGCGACGTGGAAAAGATCAAACGAGCTATCTTTCTGTCAGGCGGCGGGCCTGCTGTTGGCTTAAGCATCGGGGTGCTTAAGCGTCTGCAGCAGGAACCGGATATAAAATTTGATATCTGGTCGTCTGCCTGTATCGGCGCTTGGCTCTCGGTTGCCTGGCATCAGGCCGACGAGGGTCAGGAACTTGACCAGACCATCGCCTTCTTTCGTAAAATTTTCCGGCCCGCAAGTGTCTATGAACGGTTCCCGATTGCATCGGCCTTTGCACCGGACTTCTTTTCTGATTTCACCAACAAACTCAATTACTTCTTTAACCCTAACAGCTATCAGGGGCTGATCGTGCCAGACGCCATCGGCGAGGCCGTTGAACATGTGCAGCATTTCATGGGCAATCCGAAATACTGGACGCCGCACAATTTCAACGATGTTTTGCTAAACGGTTTTCTGGCGGCAAATCCCCTGTCACGTCTTCTGGTCGGATCGATCTATCAGACCCAGACCAAGGGACTGGCCAAGATCTATTCACCCGACAGCATGTTCTTAGACCGGCTGAACTTTGATCGGCTGTATCAGCCCGACAAGCCGGCCATGTTCCACAACGCCTATAATCTTTCCAAGCAGCGACTTGAACTTTTCACCAACAAACCCGATCACTACGACCTGCCACAGATGAACGCGCAGACGCTGTGTGCCTGTTCTGCCTTGCCATTTATCGAAGAGCCGGTCGAAATCAACGGCGATACCTATTGCGAGGGGGCGACTGTTGATACGGTCAACTTCTTTGATTTCTTGCGCCTGCATCCGGATGTTGATGAGGTCTGGGTCAGCCGTATTCTTGATCTTAAGCAGGTGCGTCAGCCTGAAAACCTGTATGACGCACTGAATAACCTGATCATGCTGTTTGCCGCATCGGCCAGCGAAGACGCTGTTGCAGCTTTCAAACGTGAAGTCGCCGAAAGTGGCCGCAAGATCGATATCGTTGAAATCCCGGTTTCCCCGCACATCAACTATGACTGGACTTGGGAAAACCTTGATCGCGGGATCGAGGACGGCTTTGAGTCAACCGATCACATGATTGCGGATTACCGCCAGCGCAAACGTCAGGAAAAGTCTGTTAAGAGTTTGCGCGAAGGGGCGATGCGCATTCTGCCTGAATTCCAAAGCCGGTTTCCGCGCTTTGTCTGAGTAACAAAAAAAGGGCCGCATCATGCGGCCCTTTTGATTTTGGGCTTATTCCGCCGCCTTGAGATGTTCTGGCGGGTTGCGGAACTGTTCAAGCAGTTCGGCTTCGCGAGCCTTGACCTTGGCGATGTGTTGTTCCTTGACGTGGCCGTAACCGCGGATGTGTTCGGGCAGGGCCAGCAACGCCTTGGCGATGCGGGCATTTTCGTGGTTAAGGCCATCAAGGACCTCGGTTACCAGTTTCTCGTAATCCGTGATCAACTGGCGTTCGATCTTGCGTTCCGGGTTGCGGCCAAACGGATCAAGTTTGGTGCCGCGCAGGAACTTCAGTTTCGCCAGCACGCGGAACGCCGACATCATCCACGGACCGTAAACCGACTTTTGTGGCTTGCCGCTTTCGGGATCGGCATTGGCAAGCGACGGCGGCGCAAGATGGAAGTTGATCTTGTAGTCCCCGGTAAAGGTCTGGGTGACCTTCCTCATGAACGCCGGATCGGTGTAAAGACGGGCAACCTCATACTCGTCCTTATAGGCCAGCAGTTTGAAGTAGTATTTCGCCACTGTCCGGGCCAGATCATCTTCGTCACCAAGGCGTTTCTCGGCCGCTGAAACCTTATCAACAAGGTCGGTGAAACGATCGGCATAGGCCGCGTTCTGATAATCGGTCAGGAAGGCGCGGCGCTTGGCAACGATATCGGAAAGCTCGGTCGCAATCGGATGGGCTTCTGCCTCATTCGGGCCGACAACCGCGATGACGCGGTCGCGATCATGGGCATAAAGGCGTCCCCAGTGGAAGGACTGCTTGTTCATGTCAATCGACACGCCATTAAGCTCAATCGCCTGCATAAGCGCCTCTTCACTGATCGGGATCAGACCGCGCTGCCAGGCAACGCCCAGCATGAACAGGTTGGTGGCAATCGAATTACCCATCAGGCGGGTCGCAATGTCGCTGCCTTCCACGAAATGAACCGCATCAGATCCGCAGGCATCACTGATGACCTTCATGTGCTCGTTGGTCTTAAGCTCAAAGTCCGGGTTATGGGTGAAGGCACCGGTAACGGTTTCATGGGTGTTGATCACAGCCTGGGTAAAGTTGCGACGCATTTTGGCAAGCCCTTCATAGCTTGCCGCAACCAGAAGGTCACAACCCAGAACCACATTGGCTTCACCGGCCGGAATGCGTGCGGCATGCAGCTTGTTTTGGTCATTGGCAAAGCGGATGTGGCTGACAACAGCGCCGCCTTTTTGTGCCAAGCCCGCCATATCAAGGCCGACAATACCCTTGCCCTCGATGTGGGCAGCCATTCCAAGGAGTGCTCCGATGGTGACAACGCCGGTGCCGCCAACACCCGTGACAAGAACCGACCATGGTTCGTCAATTTCAGGCAGGGTCGGGCGTGGCAGGCTGGCAAAGACTGCGTCGGTACCGGTATCACCCTTTGCTGCGGCATCAGGTTTGCGAAGCTCGCCGCCTTCGATGGTGACAAAGCTTGGGCAGAAGCCCTTGAGGCAGGAGAAATCCTTGTTGCAGGCTGATTGGTCAATCGCGCGTTTGCGGCCAAACTCGGTCTCGACCGGCACGACGGCAAGGCAGTTGGATTGTTCGCCACAATCACCGCAACCTTCGCAGACCAGATCATTGATAAACACGCGTTTGGGCGGATCCACCATCAGTTTGCGTTTGCGACGGCGGCGTTTTTCGGCCGCACAGGTCTGATCAAAGATCAGGATCGAAACGCCTTCGATTTCACGCAGTTCTTTCTGGGTGTCTTCCAGCGTATCGCGATGGCGGATATCAACGCCCGGCGCAAAGTCCGCGCCCATCGGATATTTTTCAGGCTCGTCCGACAAAACAATGATGCGTTTGGCACCTTCGTCAAACATCTGGCGCGTGATTTGCGGCACTGTCAGTGGCCCGTCAACCGGCTGTCCGCCAGTCATGGCAACCGCGTCGTTAAACAGGATTTTATAGGTGATGTTCACGCCCGATGCGACGGCGGCCCGAACGGCAAGGGAGCCTGAATGATAGTAGGTGCCATCACCCAGGTTCTGGAAAACGTGCTTGGTATGGGTGAACGGTGCCTGTCCAATCCATGTCGCCCCTTCGCCGCCCATATGGGTAAAGGTCTCGGTGGATCGATCCATCCAGTTGACCATGTAATGGCACCCGATACCGGCCATGGCACGGCTGCCTTCGGGGACCTTGGTCGAACTGTTATGCGGGCAACCCGGGCAGAACCACGGAATGCGTGCAACATCCGGGCGCGGTTCGGCAATTTCCTTTTCTTTTTCGGCAAGCCAGTCGATGCGTTCATGAATGGCCGGGCTGTCATAGAACCGCTTGATCCGTTCGGCCAGAACCACAGCAACACGAGCCGGGGTCAGTTCGTCCATCGATGGCAGGATCCATTCGCCCTTTGCATCGAACTTGCCGATCACGGTCGGGCGGACATCTTCGCGCCAGTTATAAAGCTGTTCCTTGACCTGATTTTCCATCACCGCGCGTTTTTCTTCGACGACGATGATTTCCTCAAGCCCAAGGGCGAATTCACGGACATCCTCGCGGTTGAGCGGCCAGCTCATGCCGACCTTAAGCACGCGAATGCCGATCTTGGCGGCGTCTTCTTCGGAAATGCCAAGGTCATCGAATGCCTGCATGACATCGAGATAGGCCTTGCCGGTGGTGATGATGCCAAGCCGCGCATTCGGGCTGTCGATCACCGTTTTATTCAGCTTGTTCGCCCGCGCATATGCCAGTGCGGCATAGAGCTTGTATTTCATCAGGCGATGTTCCTGCTCCTTGGGCGTGTCGGGCCAACGGATATGCAGGCCGCCCTCGGGCATGGGGAAGTCGGTCGGGATGACGGGGGTGATGCGATCCGGGGCGACATCGGCCGCGGCTGAACTTTCCACCGTTTCGGCAATGGTTTTCATCGCCACCCAGCAACCGGAATAACGGCTCATGGCCCATCCATGCAGGCCGTAATCCAGAATGTCCTGAACACCGGACGGGTTCAGAACCGGGATCTGCGCATCGATAAAGGCATATTCGGTCTGATGGGGCAGGGTGGATGATTTGCAACTGTGGTCATCACCGGCCAGAACCAGAACGCCGCCATGCTTGGACGTGCCGGCATGGTTGGCGTGTTTGAAAACGTCACCGGACCGGTCAACACCCGGGCCCTTGCCATACCACATGCCAAAGACGCCATCATATTTGGCGTCCTTGTACATATTGACCTGCTGACTGCCCCAGACGACGGTGGCGGCAAGGTCTTCGTTCACGCCCGGCTGAAATTCGATCTGCTGCTTGGTCAGGAATTTTTGGGCGCGCCATAGTTGCTGATCAAGTCCGCCCAGCGGCGATCCGCGATAACCCGAAATGCACCCGGCGGTATTCAGCCCTGCGCGCGCATCTAGCTGGCGCTGCATCAGGGGCAAACGGACCAGTGCCTGAATACCTGTAAGGTAAACCCGGCCTTCCTCAAGCGTGTATTTGTCGTCGAGTTGGACTGCCGCCAATTGTTGTGCCATGACCGGTCTCCCTGGGATCTCTCTGATATGCGGGGTCATTTCGGGCCCAATGCACTGCTTTTATTGATATGGGTGTTTGTGCAGTGTTTCGGTATGACCTTTAATTTATCTGTCAGGTCTGGTGTGCGGGACCTGTGCCTGACCTTGAAATGGTAATAAAGACTGACCTTTTTTCAAAGCGAAGTCGCATCGCACTATGCAAAACGCCTGATTGCATCTGTTGACGTAAGGTCAACTTATTATTTACTTATTCCGGTACCGATTTACGCGCAATAAAATTGCGGCACTGTTGCGCTGCGAAATTGCGAATAGGGCCGAGTCTATGCTCGGCGGTGAAAATCTGGCGTGTTAAGTTTAGTCGGGTTTCGGGTGCGCACAGCAAGGAGCGTGAAATGGAACAGCGTGTTTCGCTGATTACTCTGGGTGTTGCGGATCTGGATCGGTCGCGGCGTTTTTACGAAGGTGGCCTTGGTTGGCAGATGACCGAAATGGTTGAAGGGCAGGTGGTATTTTACCAGCTCTCCAACGGTTTGGCCCTTGGTCTGTTCGGGCGCGAAGCGCTTAAGGAAGACGGGCACTTTGATGACGACACAGGTGCCAGCTTTGCCGGATTGACGCTGGCTTATAACGCGCGCAGCGAAGAAGAAGTCGATCAGGTGATGGCAGAGGCTGAGAAGGCCGGGGCCAAAATCCAGAAGCCTGCCGAGAAGGTCTTTTGGGGTGGGTATTCCGGTTATTTCCGTGATCCGGATGGCCATGCGTGGGAAGTGGCGTTTAATCCGTTCTGGGAAATTGACGGGAAGGGCAATCTGCACATCCCGCCACAGAAAACCGAGTAGGGCGCATTCATCGCGCCATCACGGCATCGCTGCATACTTTCACAGCACGGGCAGCAATTTGCTGCCCGTTTTCGTAGATATTCCAAAGTACAGTTGCATCGGGGATAATTTACTTTTACATCGAACGGGATGTAGTTTTAATCCACGCTTTCAAGGGGGATAAGGTTTTGAGTTGGATCGAGCAGTTTCCGGGTCTGTCACGCTTGCCCGATGCCATCCGATCCTACCTTGTCGAAGAAAGCAAGATCGTCACCGTTCCAGCCAATACAGTCATTTTCGGACCGGGCAAATCGCCGGAGCACCTGTTGTTGCTACTCGATGGCACAGTGCGTGTGCAGCAGACATCCGATACCGGTCGTGAAATCGTTCTTTATCGGGTTCATGCGGGTGAAAGCTGCGTTCTGACGACGGCCTGCCTTCTGGCCTACGAGGATTACTCGGCAGAGGGGATTGCCGAAACTGAAACCCGCGCAGTGGCGATCCCGCGCAAGGTGTTTGACAAGCTTGTCTCGGACTCAATCGAGTTCCGCCAGTTCGTTTTTACTGCCTATTCCAAACGCATCACCGACCTGTTCATGGTGATCGAAGAAATCGCGTTCCAGAAGCTTGATATTCGTCTGGCCCACAAGCTGATCGAATTGGCAGGGGACAATGATACGGTGTCAGCAACCCATCAGAAACTGGCTGTCGAACTGGGCTCTGCCCGTGAAGTGATTTCGCGCCAGCTTCAGGAATTTCAGCGTCGGGGCTGGATCGAACAATCGCGCGGCACCATCCGGCTGATTGATCGCGCGGCGTTGGAAAAACTGGCACAGAGCTAGATTTGCAGCCGGACGCACGGCTGCCCTGCGACTTTAGAATTATTAGGTGTTAATGTTGCGATGTTTGGTGACTTCATCACTGAAGTGCACATCGCGAACTCCTAAAACAAAGACCATAGCCAGATGTTTTGTCCGCAAACAAGGCGGGCAAGGGACATCGCAAATCCATCCGGTGCGCGCCAGTCATAAGGCGGCACGGAGGCAGTTGTTTAGGAGGACTCCATGTCTGCATACTCGGTCAATATGTCCGTAAAACCCGAAGTTACGGCCTTTTTCGACGAAGACACCAACACGATCAGCTATGTGGTCAAGGACCCGGGAAGCAACGCCTGTGCGGTTGTCGATTCCGTGATGGATATCGATTATGCGGCGGGTCGGATCACCTTTACCCACGCCGATAACATCATTGCCTTTATCAAGGATAATGGCCTGAAACTGGAATGGATCATCGAGACCCATGTCCATGCCGACCACCTGTCGGCAGCACCCTATATTCAGCAAAAGCTCGGCGGCAAGCTTGGCATCGGCAGCAAGATTACGGTTGTGCAGGACACGTTCGGCAAGGTGTTTAACGAAGGCACCGAATTCCAGCGTGATGGCAGCCAGTTTGATCGCCTGTTTGAAGATGGTGATACCTATCAGGTCGGTTCCATGACCTGCTTTGCCATCTATACCCCGGGTCATACCCCCGCCTGCATGGTGCATGTCATGGGCGATGCCGCCTTCGTTGGCGATACCCTGTTCATGCCTGATGGCGGATCGGCCCGTGCGGACTTCCCAGGCGGTGACGCCGGGACGCTTTATGACAGCATCCAGAAGCTCCTCGCACTCCCGGAAGATATGCGCCTGTTCATGTGCCACGACTACGGCCCCAATGGCCGTGATATCAAGTGGGAAACCACCGTCGGCGAAGAGAAAAAGCACAACATCCACGTTGGGGAAGGCAAAACCCGCGAAGACTTCATCAAGTTCCGGACCGAACGTGATGCCCAGCTTGATATGCCGCGTCTGATCATCCCGTCGCTTCAGGTCAATATGCGCGCCGGTCAGGTGCCGACCGACAGCAGCGGCAAAAAAATGCTGAAAGTCCCGGTAAACGGGCTCTGATCAACACTCAGGTGAGGAAAAGCCATGGAAATCAAAACAATAAGTAACGGGTTCTCAGTCAGTCCCCAAATCGTGGCAGACGATGTCAAGGAAATCGCCAAGCACGGCTTCCGGTCCATCGTCTGTAACCGTCCTGACGGCGAGGGTGCCGATCAGCCAACCTTTGAAGAGATTTCAAACGCGGCAAAGGAATCCGGGCTTGAGGTGCGCTATCAGCCGATTGTTTCGGGCAAGGTCAGCGATGATGATGCCCGTGATTTTGGCCGCCTTTATGATGAATTACCCAAGCCGGTCTTTGCCTATTGCCGCACCGGCACCCGTTCAACCACACTTTGGTCGCTAAGCCAGGCTGCGCATCTTGATACCAGCGAAATCCTTCGCGCCACCAAGGCGGCCGGTTATGACATGGGCGGGGTTGTTCGCCGGATTGTCAATGGCGGTAAAACGCCGACCGATCAGGGTGATGCGAAATATGACGTCGTGATCATCGGTGGCGGTGCGGCCGGCATTTCGGTGGCATCCAGCCTGATCGCACGCCGTTCGGGCCTTGAGATTGCGGTCATCGATCCGGCCGATATCCACTATTACCAGCCGGGCTGGACCATGGTTGGCGGTGGCGTGTTTGAAGCCAGCACCACAGCCCAGACCATGGGATCTCTGATCCCCAAGGGCGTGCACTGGATCAAGGCCGCCGTTGCCGCGTTCGAGCCGCAAGACGATGCTGTCATCCTTGATGGGTGCCGGGTGGTCAAATATGACCGTCTGATCGTTTGTCCGGGGCTGAAGCTTGACTGGAACCGCGTTGAAGGTCTGGTTGAAACGCTTGGTCGCAATGGTGTGACGTCAAACTATCGTTATGACCTAGCCCCTTACACGTGGGAACTGGTTTCCTCGATGCGCCAAGGCAAGGCGATCTTTACCCAGCCGCCCATGCCAATCAAATGTGCCGGTGCCCCGCAAAAGGCGATGTATCTCTCGGCCGATCACTGGCATCGCACGGGTGTTTTGAAGAACATTGATATCGATTTCTGCAATGCCGGTGGGGTTCTGTTCGGGGTAAAGGACTATGTCCCGGCCCTTGAAAGCTATGTGAAGAAATACGATGCACATCTCGATTTCTTCCACAATCTGGTGGCGATTGACGGGCAGGCGAAAAAGGCCTGGTTCGATGTCGCCAAGCCCGACACCAAGGTTGAACGCGTCGAGAAGTCCTTTGACATGATCCATGTCTGCCCGCCGCAGGTCGCACCGGACTTCATTCGTGTGTCCCCGCTGGCAGATGCCGCCGGATGGGTGGATGTCGATCAGGCAACCCTTCGCCACAAGTCATTTAGCAACATCTGGTCGCTGGGCGATGTGATGAATGCGCCCAATGCCAAAACAGCTGCTGCGGCCCGCAAACAGGCGCCGGTAGTTGCCGAAAACGTGGTTGCCGACATTGATGGCAAATCACCGGTTGCGCAATATGACGGTTATGGGTCCTGCCCGCTGACCGTGGAACGTGGGCGCATCGTTCTGGCCGAATTCGGTTATGGCGGAACGCTTTTACCGTCCTTCCCGAAATGGCTGATCGATGGCACCAAACCTTCGCACCTTGCATGGTTGCTTAAGGAAAAGCTCCTGCCGCCGATCTATTGGAAGGCGATGCTGCGTGGCAAGGAATGGCTGGCCAAGCCTGAAAAAGTCACCGGTGCCTAAAACACTCTTTGCCCAAGGCGGCATGAACGCTGCCTTGGGCCAACTCTGATCTAAGAGATCGATCAATGCGTTTCAAAATGCTTCGGAAATATGTCCCGATTTTTGATTGGGGACAGACCTATGACAGGACGGCCTTTGGCAATGATATGATTGCAGCCGTGATCGTGACGATCATGCTGATCCCGCAATCGCTTGCCTATGCGTTGCTGGCCGGTCTGCCACCCGAAGCGGGGCTTTATGCCTCCATCGCGCCGATCATTCTTTATGCCATCTTTGGCACCAGCCGCGCCCTTGCGGTCGGTCCGGTTGCGGTTGTTTCACTGATGACGGCGGCGGCGGTGGGCAATATTGCTGAAACCGGCACCATGGGCTATGCACTGGCCGCCCTGACGCTTGCGGCCCTGTCCGGGGCGATCCTGCTTGCGATGGGGGTGTTCAAGCTGGGCTTTTTGGCCAACTTCCTCTCACACCCGGTGATTGCCGGTTTCATCACTGCATCGGGCATGATCATTGCCGCCAGTCAGCTCAAACACATCCTTGGTGTGGATGCCAGCGGCCATAACCTTTGGGAAATTGTCACCTCCCTGATTGCGCATATTCCTGAAACCAATCAGACGACCCTGATCATTGGCATTTGCGCCACGGGCTTCCTGTTCTGGGTGCGCAAGGGCCTTAAACCCACTTTAAGTAAACTTGGCCTTGGCGTGCGGATGGCTGATGTCTTGACCAAGGCGGGCCCGGTCTTTGCTGTGTTCGCGACTACGGCGGCGACCTGGTATCTTGGTCTGGCTGATAAAGGGGTCAAGATCGTGGGCGAGGTACCGCAAAGCCTGCCGCCGCTCACCATGCCGGACTTCAGCCCAAGGCTGATGGCCGATCTTCTGGTACCGGCGATCCTCATTTCTGTGATCGGATTTGTTGAATCGATCTCTGTCGCGCAGACGCTGGCGGCCAAACGCCGTCAACGCATCAACCCGGATCAGGAACTGATTGGTCTGGGGGCGGCCAATATCGGGGCGGCCTTTACGGGCGGTTATCCGGTGACGGGTGGTTTTGCCCGCTCGGTCGTGAACTTTGATGCCGGGGCGCAAACACCTGCGGCCGGGGCCTTTACCGCTGTTGGTCTGGCGATTGCCGCCGTGGCGCTGACGCCGCTGGTGTATTTCCTGCCAAAGGCAACCCTTGCCGCGACCATCATTGTTGCGGTGCTGTCGCTGGTTGATTTTTCGATCCTTAAAACCAGCTGGCAATATTCCAAGGCGGATTTCATTGCGGTTCTGGCCACCATCCTTCTGACCCTTGGTCTTGGGGTCGAGGTCGGGGTGACCGCCGGTGTGGTGCTTTCGATCGGGCTGTTTTTGTACAAAACATCACGCCCGCATATTGCCGAGGTCGGCCTTGTGCCCGACACCCAGCATTTCCGCAACATCCTGCGTCATAAGGTCATCACCCATCCATCGGTCCTGACGATCCGGATTGACGAAAGCCTTTATTTCGCCAATGCGCGGTATCTGGAGGATTACCTCTATGACCGGGTGGTCGGGTGCAAGAACCTCAAACATGTGGTTCTGATGTGCTCGGCCGTGAACGAGATTGACTTAAGCGCGCTTGAATCGCTTGAGGCGATCAATCACCGGCTTGAGGAAATGGGTATTTCCCTTCACATGTCCGAGGTCAAAGGCCCGGTTATGGACCGCCTGAAAAAGACCCATTTCCTGGATGAACTGACCGGCGATGTTTTCCTGTCCCAGTTCGAAGCTGTTTCGAAACTGACAGACGGGCAGGTGGCAGAAACACCACCAAGCACCGAACCCAAAATCAAATTGGTCTAAGGCCGAAGATCGAAACCGGATTGATTTTTCAGTCCGGTTTCTTTTTGCCATTGCGCAGATGGGTCAGGAAGTAAATCAGCCCGCCAGCCAGCAAGCCCCAGAAAGCACCCGAAATCCCATAGAATGTCAGGCCAGCTGCGGTGACGATAAAGGTCACGGCGGCTGCTTCACGTCCGTCTTCGTCCTTGAAGGCCGCAACGGCGGATCCCGCAAACGCCCCAATCAGGGCAAGGCCTGCAACCGCCTCGATCAGGATGCCCGGTGCCAGACTGATAAACGCGGTCACCAACCCGGCCAAAAGGCCAAACACGATATAGAAAACCCCGCCTGAAACAGCGGCCCAATACCGTTTGGCCGGATCAGGATGGGCATCCTTGCCCGCACAAAGGGCGGCGGTGATGGCGGCAAGGTTTACCGCATGGCCACCAAACGGGGCTGAGAGTAACGAGAAGATCCCGGTCACGGTAAACAGCGGCCCCGGTGGGGTGTCATAATCATTGGCGCGCAGAACCGCGGTGCCCGGAATGTTTTGTGATGCCATGGTGACGATGAAAAGCGGCAAGGCAATACCAACCAGTCCGGCCACTGTGAATTCCGGCATGACGAATTCAACCGGCGGCGCAATTGCCCCACCCAGATCGGCAAGCGCATTTTCAGGGAACTCGATGCCGAACACCATCACGACAATAAAGGCCAACAAAGCGGCCGGGATGGCAAGCAACCGGTTGAACCGGCCCATGACAATCCACGCAATCACGATGGGAAGACCAAGCAACGGATCAAAGGCAACTGCCTTGACCGGCGCAAGGCACAGACCCAGCAAAACACCGGCCAGCATCGCGTTTGCCAAGGGGGCCGGGATACCAGCAACCGCACGGCCCAGCGGCTTCCAGACGCCACTGATGATAATCAGGATGGCGCAAACGATGAACGCGCCAACAGCAACCGCAAAGCCGCCCTCAATCGCACCTGATGTCGCCAGAAGAGCCGCACCTGGGGTGGACCAGGCGATGCTGATCGGAAGGCGGGTTTTAAGCGATAAAACAATCGCGCACAGGCCCATGGAAATGGAAAGCGCCATCAGGCCCGATGCCGCCTGTTCCGGGCTGGCACCAACGCCGGTAAGGCCTTGCAGCACAACCGCAAACGAACTGGCAGAGCCAACAAAACCGGCCAACAGGCCCATGAAAATACTTTGGGGCGAAATATCACGCAGCATGGGAGCTCCGCAGGGTTGCAAGTCGTTGAAAGTATGGTGGCAAGCGCGCTGACCTTAACCAGAAGCAAGAAGGCAGGCCAGTGAAAAAGCACAAGGTGCAACGGCGGAGCCCAGCTGTCATCGGCGGTCGCAGCGCGGTAGTGCACAGGCGGGATGTCAGGGAGGCCAGCCAACATAGTTGCACGAACCAGAAACGGCGTTCCTTGGCGATGTTCTGCGTAAAAAAACCAACAGATGATTGATTTACATCATCGTACAAGACGAAGAATTAAATAATTATAATGTATTCAAATGGAGTGGACGATATTTCCTGACCAAGGAGCCTGACAATGACTGTATCCCCCCAGATTCGTGTCGGTCTGCCGCGGATCAATGAACCTGCACCGGATTTTACGGCCCCGACCACCGATGGTGTCAAAGCCCTGTCGGACTATCGCGGCAAATGGCTTGTCCTGTTTTCCCATCCTGCTGATTTCACCCCGGTTTGCACAACCGAATTTATCGCCTTTGCCAAACATGCGGACCAATTCGCCAAGCGCAATTGCGAATTGCTGGGCCTGTCGATTGACAGCACCCATTCGCACATCGCCTGGATGCGCAACATCCAGCAGAATTTCGGTGTGGAAATCCCGTTTCCGATTATTTCAGACCTGAAAATGGAAGTCGCCCAGGCCTATGGCATGATCCATCCGGGGGCGGGTGACACGTCTGCTGTGCGTGCGACCTTCATCATTGACCCGGATGGCATGTTGCGCGCCATGGTCTATTACCCGATGAGTAACGGGCGCTCCATTACCGAATGCCTGCGCATGATCGACGCCATGCAGACCAGTGACAAGAACGGCGTTGCCACGCCCGAAGGGTGGCAACCGGGCGACAAGGTTATTGTTCCGCCTGCCCATACCGCCAAGGCTGCCGCAGAACGTGCATCCAATCCTGCCTATGATTATGTGGACTTCTATTTCTGCACAAAGTCCCTCTGATCAAAACCCCGATGTGCGGTCCCGGGGGCAAGGGACCGTGCAAAGGCAAAACCCCGCCAGAGCAATCCGGCGGGGTTTTGTTTCGTTCGTCAGGCATCACGCGACATCAGTTTGGGAGCGCCTGCAATTGCGCCCATCTGGAATGCCGCGCTCAAACTGTTGGTGGTGAACGCGTATCAGACCACGTCACGCTTGGTCGTGGCATTTGATACGTCATGGGTTTCAATCAGGCGTGCGTCGTGACGACCAAGCACATCCTTGGCGCGTTCCTCGGTCTGCGGATCAGGTGTTCTGACCCACAGCAACAAGCCGCCTTGATCAAGCTCTTCTTGAAGTTTGGTGGAGTACTTTTTGCCAACCATTGCGGCAATCACCCCGCCTGCCGCGGCACCAACGCCGCCCGCACCGAGGATTGCCGAAATTGTCAGGGCAATCGGGCCACCCGCCGCAATCACCGCACCAGCTGCACCAAATGCCGCCGCATACATCGGGGCACCGATCAGTGCGCCCTCGGCATTGCCGATCGGTGTCGGCGTTGTATAGGCCAGTGGCGGCATATCAGGATCGTTGTCGACATCCTCGGCCTTGCGATAAATATGGCCAAGCTTGTCTTCGACGGTTTTCTCGCTCGCAAGAAGGCTAAGCTCCTTTTGCTGATCAAACCCGGCTTGCGCCAGATCATCCGCCGCCTGTTGGAGTATGTTGATGTCGTCAAAAACACCAACGGTCTCGCGATGTGTTTTGGTCATTTGGGCCTCCTTTTTTGTTGAAAGGCTCATCTTTATTGAACGTAACACAACGCGGATTGGTTCCATTTTTATTGGATTTCAATGCGCCCAAACGAAAACGGCACCCCTAAAGGGTGCCGTTAAAAGCTGTATTCTTGTGCCTTAACTTATCGCTCGGTAATCTTGAACTCGATGCGGCGGTTGCGGCGATAGGCGATTTCATCATCGCGGTTATCAAGTGGCTGATACTCGCCAAAGCCTGCGGCAACAAGCCGGTTCGGCGGGACGCCCTGATCGATCAGGAACTTGACGACCGAAATCGCACGGGCAGCCGAAAGTTCCCAGTTCGAGGCGAACTGAAGGTTTCGGATCGGCACCTTGTCGGTATGGCCATCAACGCGCATCACCCAGTCGATATCATCGGGAATGTCGGCGGCAATCGTGGTCAGCGTTTCGCCCAGTTTGGCCAACTGATCCTTGCCTTCTTCGCCAAGTTCGGCCTCACCCGATCCAAATAACACTTCGGACTGGAAGACAAAGCGGTCCCCGACAACGCGGATATCCTGACGATCACCCAAAACTTCGCGCAGGCGGCCAAAGAATTCAGAACGATACCGCTGCAACTCGGCAACCTTGGTGGCAAGGGCCGCATTCAGGCGATTGCCAAGATTGACGATCTGGGCGTCTTTTTCCTCGTTCTCGCGTTCGGACGTTTCAAGCGCGGCTTCGATCCGGGCCAGTTGTTGGCGCAGGGCCAACATCTGCTGATTAAGGGCCGCAACCTGTGCCTTGGCTTCGTCACTCAGGTTCTTTTGTTCTTCCAACTCGGCTGCGCGCGATGCCAGAAGGGCCGAAAGCTCGTCAATACGGGTTTCCTGATCAGTGATCTTTTCGCCCGTGGTTTCGCGAAGCTCGGTCAGTTCGGCTTCCTTGTCTTCAAGCGACGCAAGGGCTGCCAGAAGTTTCTGTTCGATTTCGTCAGTTGAAAGTTCGGCTGCCGCCAACTGATCGGCAAGGGTGGCAGCACGCGCACGCAGTTCATCACGCTGATCAGCGGTATTGGAAAGCTCGGTCGTTAACTGGGTGAGTTCGAGTTCCATACGCTGGTTGTTGCCACGTTCAAGTGACAGCAAGTTGGTCAGCTCGTTAACCTGGGCGGTCAGATCGCTTAGCGCCTCGTCACGCCCGGAAAGGGCCGCACCCAGATACACCTGCGCAATGACAAAGATCATCAGAAGAAAGATGATCACCATCAAAAGTGTGGCAAGCGCATCAACAAAGCCCGGCCAGGTATTTACATCGCGGTTACGACGGCGCGAAAGCCCGATCATTCGATCAGCCCTCCTCGGCGATGGCGGCGATGGTCCGGGCGAGGAGCTTGATCTCGCTTCTGATTTCCTGTGTGGATTGCTGGCGGCCCATGGTCAGTTCTTCGCCAATACGGCCAAGCGTATTGTCAAGCGAACGGATATGCGCACGGGTGTTATCATCAATCCCGAAGCTGCCCATTTTCATAGAATCCGCCAGCTGATCGAGGACCGGTTTGAGGTGCATCTGGTTTTCCGCCAGCTTGACCATCAATTGCTGCTCGGCCTTCATCTGATCAGTCAGGGTCGACAGCTTATCCGCCAGATCAATCAACGTATTATGCGATTTGATCTGTGAACTTTCCGACCGCTGGATGGAGTTTTGCAACCCTTCCATATTGTCGGCCATCTGTTCGATCAGGGCCGAAAGATAGGCCGGAACAGACTGTTCACCATCGGAAATGCCACCACCCGAACCAAGGCGGGTAAAGCTCGAAAGCCATTCTTCAAGATCATTGAAGAACCGGTTCTGCGCCTGACCGGCCTGCATGTCCAGAAGACCAAGGGCAAGCGATCCTGCAAGACCAAACAGCGAGGACGAAAACGCCGTGCCCATGCCGCTTAACGGTTCGGACAGGCCGTCTTTGAGTTCAGAGAACCAAAGATCCATGTTGGACCCGCTGCCGACATTGACGTTGCTAATCACACCGGCAACCGAGTTCACGGTCTGAAGCAGGCCCCAGAAGGTGCCGAGCAGACCCAGGAACACCAAAAGGCCAACGACATAGCGCGACAATTCGCGGCTTTCATCGAGACGGGAGCGGATCGAGTCAAGGATGGTCCGGGTCGAGGTGGTCGAAAGCTGTGGGCGGTCGCGCCGCTGTTCGGCCATCATGCTGGCCATCGGGGCCAGAAGTTTCGGCGGAACCTGCGATGTCAGGCCCGGGCGGGAGCGACGAAAGTCCTCGATCCATGTCACTTCGGGCGACAGGCTTGCGGCCATGCGGAAGGTGTAAATAACCCCAACCACAAACACGCCAAGGATCAGGCCATTAAGAACAGCATTGGCCATAAAGGCATCAGACAGCGCCGGGAACAGCAGGGCGCCAACCCCGGCGATGATGGCAACAAAGATTGCCATGCGTGTCAGATAACTACCGGGTTTGGTAATAGGCGGGAGGGATCCCGTACCACTGGCCGAATTGCTGCTCATAGCGGATTAATCCTAGCGTTGAACGGTTTTGATATCGACGCGATCTGCGGGGCCGGACGGAACATTCGCACCCAGGGCACGAACATCAATGCGCGTGGAGCGCACACCCCTGTCAATCAGATAGGAACGCACCTGAAGCGCGCGTGACAGCGACAGACGACGCGCCTTGGAGGCGTTCGCCCCGTCACCCTGCGCGTAGGCCTGCAACTGAATTCGAAGATCTTCATCCTGCCCCATCGTTGCGATCACGCTGTCGAGCTGGCTTCTGGCAGCTGCACTCAGCTCGAAGCTCTCAGCGGCAAAGCCAAGGCTGTATTCATCGCCACCGGTGGCCGGCATTGCAGCCGGTGCAGAGGTCTCTGGCGGGATGGATGCTTCTTCAGCCGGTGCCGGTGGCACAGTCGGCGCTGGCGCCGGTTCTGCCATCTCGGTCGCGGGCTGGGTGGTGTCTGGTGCAGGGGCTGCCGGGGGCGCAGGAGTGTCGGAAATCGGTGCGACTTCCGGTGCTGCCGGTGCGGGTGCTGCGTTGTTTTGTTCGACCGGGGCAGGGGGTGCTACAGGGGCATCAGATACTTCTGCCGTTTCGGTCGCCGGGGAAGATGTCGGGGCCGGGGTTGGCTCTGGTGCCGCCGGTGCGACAGTCGGCGCAGGCTCCGGTGCCGGAGTTGGCTTGGTCAGCGGCGTCGGTGCGTTCGATGCGCTGCTTTCGGTCACAGGTGGTGCAACCGGTTTGCTGCGCGGTGCGGCGGTCGGTTCCGGCTGGGTCAGCGCAATGGTCTGGTTTGCGCCATCATCCATGTCCGCGACACGCTGGTTTGCATTTGGGACGACGCCGGGAACGCCATAAAATTCTGATTGGGTCGGGAAGGCATTGCCGCCGCCACTTGACCCGTCGATGACAACGGTTTCAAACCCGCCGTCATAGCCAGCGTTGCCTGTGGCACTGGCAAACTGTTCAGCGGCAAGGAATGTCGATTTCGGTCGGGTTTCCGGGAAAATCAGATCACCGCCCGGCATGACGATATGATCGCGTGAAACGGTGGGAGACAGATATTGCGGAACGGTCGGCTGTCCGCCATAGCCATCTGCAACGTCCCAGTTTACCTGAACGCTGCTGTCATTCGAAACGGGGGAGTATTGTTGCGCCGATGCATCTGGCGCAAAGAACACGGTTGTGCCCAGTGCAGCCGTCATCGCAAGCACCGAAATCTTGGAATACCCCATCATCAAATCGCAGGCCCCTTAATACCCTGTGTTTGAAATCGTTTGGTAACGTTGTTCTATTTCACACAGTTTTGTGTCGATCATTAGGCACCCGCAAAACTTTCCGAATGCCCCCCCTTGGTGTCCGTGGGCCCGCAATCAGACCGCACAGTCCCAAGCACCATAGCTTAGAGACAGATGATGGACAACCGCTTTGACCGAAAACGCAAAAGGGGCGCTTCGGCAAATTGCGAAGCGCCCCTTTCAAAAAACAGTAACAAAAGCCGGGTGTTAGCCCGTGATTGCCTTTTTAAGCGTTTTGGCCAGCACCGGCTGGATATAGTCATTGGCTGCAACGACGCTGCCGGTACCAAGCATGTTGGTGCCGCCTTTGTCATCGCGGATATAACCGCCAGCTTCGGAGATCAGGATGATCCCGGCTGCAATATCCCACGCATTAAGGTGGGATTCCCAATAACCGTCATAACGACCGGCCGCGACATAGGCCATATCAAGGGCCGCAGCCCCCATGCGACGCACACCGGCACAACGATCCATGACCGAGTGCAGCTGCTTTTCAAATGTCGCGTGATCGCCATGACCAAGATGCGGAACACCGCATGCCAGAACGCATTCGTTCAGACGACGACGGCCCGAAACGCGCAGGCGGCGGTTATCAAGAAACGCACCAACGCCCTTTTCCGCCCAGAAGCATTCGTCCTTGGCGACGTCATAGATCATGCCGGCAATGATTTCATCACCCTTCTGCAGGGCAACCGAAATCGCAAAATGCGGAATGCCATGCAGGAAGTTGGTGGTGCCATCAAGCGGATCAATGATCCAGCGGTGCTCAGGATCGGTGCCCTTGATCTCGCCACCTTCTTCCATAAGGAAGCCATAACCGGGGCGGGAACGCTCAAGCTCTTCACGCAGGCGTTTTTCGGCACGGTGATCAGCCGCAGATACGAAATCTGCCGGGCCTTTCATCGAAACCTGAAGGTTTTCGACTTCACCGAAGTCGCGTTTCAGTCCGTAGGCTGCCTTTTCGACAGCCTTGTACATCACATTGATGTTCGCAGAACGACGGGCGGCGCCTCGCACGGCATATCTCCCGGTGTTTGAATTAAAATGAAAACCAGAGGGCGGGGTTCGCCCTTAGTCCTTGGCACGCTCGATATAGGTGCCTTCAACAGTGTTCACGACAATGCGCGTACCCGATTCAATATGCGGGGGCACCATCACACGGACACCGTTCTCAAGAACAGCCGGTTTGAAAGAAGAAGACTGGGTTTGACCTTTGACAACCGCATCGGCTTCGACAATCTGGAAGACGACATGCTCGGGAAGGGTCACACCAAGCGGCTCACCTTCGAAGGATTCGATGGTCACAACCATACCATCCTGAAGATAGACAGCCGCTTCGCCAACAAGGTCGGCATTTACTGTGATCTGTTCATAGGTTTCGCTGTCCATGAAGGTGATCATGTCACCATCGGCGAACAGATAGGTGTATTCTTTCTGTTCAAGACGAACCTTTTCGACGGTTTCCGAAGCGCGGAAACGCTCGTTCAGCTTGGTGCCGGTACGAATGTCTTTGAGTTCAACCTGGTTAAAAGCACCGCCTTTACCCGGCTTCACAGCCTGGCATTTTACTGCACGCCACAGGGCACCTTTATGTTCGATAAGGTTACCCGGACGGATTTCGTTGCCGTTGATTTTCATGGCACAAACCGTTCTTTCAGATCACAGATTCACAATGCAATAAGGGGCAAGCGCCCCATTTCAGGCGCTCTACCTACCAGTTTGGCTGTTTTGCTGCAAGCAGATTGATCCGGGTTTGCGCGCATAACGCCCCATCATTCGCGCATGGCTGGACCAATGAATGAAATCAGATGTCGGTTGCCGCAATTGCCGCCTTGATGGCCTTCGCACCGGCCTCTGGCCCGTCCGGATGGTTCCAGACACCACCGGTGACAGCAATGAAGTCCGCACCTGCCAGAACAAGCGGTGCAACATTATCGGCCGTGATGCCACCAATCGCCACACATGGCACCGTGGTAAAGGTCGTCCAGATTTCAAGGATTTCCGGGGTGACGCTGGTTTTTGCTTCTTTGGTTTCGGTCGGATAAAACGCGCCGAATGCGACGTAATCGGCCCCTTTGTCTCCAACGATCATCGCCTTGTGGCGGCTGTCATAGCACGACACACCGACAATATGTTCCTCGCCCATGATGGCGCGTGCTTCGTCGTAACTTGCGTCTTCTTCGCCGACATGCACGCCGTCACAGCCCGATTTCTTGGCAATGTCGGGACGGTCATTGAGGATCAGCGGAATATCACGATCCGCACACATCGGAAGGATGGTATCAATCGCCTTGCGGATTTCATCATCGCTGACATCCTTCAGACGCAATTGCAGGCAATCAACCGCACCGGTATCCAGCACAGATTTCAGCTTCTCGCCAAAGGGTGCAAGGTCGATTTTCGGCGGGGTCAGAAGATAAAGACCGGCAAGTTCGTCTGAATTCACGATGATAATTCCTGATGATTTCCTGCGTGTTATGTAACCTTTGATGCCGGTTTTGGCAATTGCCAAGGCTACGCGGCAATATGTGCAAGCAACCGCTTGTCGAGTTCATGATCGGGCAACAGGTCATCGGCCATCTGATAAATCACATCTTTGGCCGGGAACTCTGTCATGACTAGACAGTTTGTCTGGCCTGCCATATCCCGAAGGTTTTCCAACTGCGGCTCGGGCATCGGATCGACCATGACCGCATCCAGGCCCTGCTCAATGCCTGCCAAGGTGCCAGAAACCCGCCCACGACAATCAAGGATCGCCTTGAAATCACATGCCGGGAAGTCTTCACGCACCAGCATCACCAGATCGGCAAACCACTGTGCCCCGTGCGTTTGTGCGGCATGTTCCGGCGACAGCAACCCAAAGGCGCGATCGCCCATCACCCGGCAGGCCGATCTGGCGCCGGTGATGCCATGAATGCGAATGACAGGATCGGGCAGGGGGCTCATTTCGGTGGTTCTTATGCTTTGGTGCGCGCGACATAGACCGTGTTGATATCTTCACGGTCAATCAGCGGATGTTTGAATTTAATGACATCGGCCCGGATGGTCTCGAACGCGGATTTGAGGTTTTCTTCAAACCACGGTTCGGGCATCTCGGTCGACCACAGGGCAAAAATCCCGCCGGGCACCAGATGGGCGGCAAGCTTGGCCAGACCATCCTTGGTGTAAAGGCGCTTGTGGTCTTCATGCAGGACATTGCCCGGCGAATGATCAACATCCAAAAGGATCGCGTCATGCCGTTTCTCGGGCGCATCCGGGTTCATCCCCGGTGTGCCGGAAAGCGACGCACCAAAGAAATCGCCATGCATCAGTGCGCAGCGCGGATCATTTGAAAGCTGCTCACCCAGCGGCAGCAACCCTTGCTGATGCCATTCAATTACCTCGGGCAGGGTATCAAGCACGGTCAGCTTGCCGGTCTTGGGATTATCAAGCGCAGCCTTGGCGGTATAACCAAGTCCAAGCCCGCCAACCACGACATCAAGGTTGTCGCGATCAAGCTCCGCCAAACCAAGGTCGGCCAGCGCGATCTCGGCATCGGTAAACAGGCTCGACATCAGATATTCTTCATCAAGCTTGATTTCGTAGACATCGATATCAAGGCTCAGCTCACGTCGGCGACGCAGACTCAGCACCCCCATCGGTGTCGGGCGGTAATCAAGTTCCTTGAATAAAAGGCTCACGGCCTTCTCCTGTTTGTCTTTTCTGTTCGTTGGCTCAACAGTGACGGAAAGACGGGCAAAAGAAAAGTGCCCGAAGCAGAACTTCGGGCACTTCGAAAATCCAGGGTCAGGACCTGCTAAGCGATGCTTAGAGGAACTTCGCCATGGCGACAGCGGTGTCGCTCATACGGTTGGAGAAGCCCCACTCGTTGTCATACCAGGACAGGATACGAACGAAGTTGCCGTCCATGACCTGGGTCTGGGTCGCATCAAAGGTCGAGCTGTTCGGGTTGTGGTTGAAATCAACCGAAACCAGCGGTGCTTCGCAAACGCCAAGAACGCCTTTGAGCAGGCCGTTTGCTGCTTCTTTGATGGCTGCGTTGACTTCGTCAACCGTGGTGTCACGGCCTGCAACGAAGGTCAGGTCAACCATGGAAACGTTCGGGGTCGGGACGCGGATCGCGGTACCGTCGAGCTTGCCTTTGAGTTCCGGAAGAACAAGGCCAACAGCCTTGGCCGCACCGGTCGAGGTCGGGATCATCGAAAGCGATGCCGCACGCGCACGACGCAGGTCTTTATGCAGGCTGTCCACGGTGTTCTGGTCGCCGGTGAAGGCGTGAACAGTGGTCATGAAGCCCTTGGTGATGCCAACGGTCTTGTTGAGAACATCTGCAACCGGTGCAAGGCAGTTGGTGGTGCAGGATGCGTTCGAAACAATGACGTCATCAGCGGTCAGGGTGTCGGAGTTAACACCGTAAACAACGGTCTTGATGTCGCCCTTTGCCGGGGCGGAAATCAGAACGCGCTTGGCACCTGCGGTCAGGTGTTTGCCAGCACCAGCTTCGTCAAGGAAGATACCGGTGCACTCAAACGCGATGTCAACTTTGAGGTCAGCCCACGGCAGGTTCGCCGGGTCACGTTCGGAGCAAACCTTGATCGTCTTGCCGTCGATGACGAGGTTTTCGCCTTCGGCTTTGACGTCATTGGCCAGAACGCCATGAACGGAATCGTATTTCAGAAGATGTGCGTTGGTGTTGACGTCACCCAGGTCGTTGATGGCAACAACTTCAACGTCGGTGCGGCCGCTTTCAACGATAGAACGCAGAACCAGACGGCCGATACGGCCAAAACCATTAATCGCTACGCGAATAGCCATTCATCCCTCCAAAATTATAATGATTGGTACCTGGGGAGTATCAATCACGGCTTAGGGTAAAGAACCCATAGAAAAAAGGCCGGATCGGCATGTTACCGATCCGGCCCTGTAAATTAAACCAGTTCCTTGGCCGCTTTGACCAGCGCGTCGGCGGTGATGCCGAAATGCTCGTAAAGGACCGGGGCCGGTGCCGAGGCACCAAATCCGTGCATACCGATAACCTTACCGTTATCGCCAACATATTTTTCCCAGCCGAAGACCGATAGCGCTTCGATGGCAACGCGCGGTGCGCTGCCCAGAACGTCCTTGCGGTATTCCGGCGACTGGGCGTCAAACAGTTCCCAGCTCGGCAGCGAAACAACAGCAGCATTGATGCCGTCTGCTTTGAGTTTCGCCTGTGCGTCCATCGCGATCTCGACTTCCGAACCGGTCGCGATCAGGGTGACCTGACGATCACCGTCGCAATCGGAAATCACATAACCGCCGCGTGCGACAAGGTTGTCTTCGCGGTATTCGGTGCGCAGAACCGGAAGGTTCTGACGGGTCAGTGCCAGAACGGTCGGGCCGGTTTCGTTGGTGATCGACATTGCCCATGCTTCGGCAGTTTCAACCGCATCGGCCGGGCGGATCACGGTCACATTCGGCATGGCGCGAAGCGATGCGACATGTTCGACCGGCTGGTGGGTCGGGCCGTCTTCGCCAAGACCGATGGAATCATGAGTCATGACGTAAACAACGCGCTGGTTCATCAGCGCCGAAAGACGGATCGCCGGGCGGCAATAGTCGGTGAACACCAAGAAGGTACCGCCATAAGGCAGAACGCCACCATGCAGTGCCAGACCGTTCATGGCTGCTGCCATGCCGTGCTCACGGATACCGTAATAGATATAACCACCTTCATAACCGCCATCGGCGGTGATCGGTGCCTGAACACTGGTCTTGGTGTTGTTCGACCCGGTCAGGTCGGCAGAACCGCCGATCATTTCCGGGATCGCCTTGGTCAGCACTTCGAGAACATTCTCGGATGCCTTGCGGGTTGCGACCTTCGGCTTGTCTTCGGTGATCTGTTTTTTGTAGTCGTTGAAGGCTTCGATCCAGTTTTCCGGAAGCTTGCCTTCGATGCGGCGCTCGAACTCGTCTTTCAGGGCTGCTTCCAGACCTTCGAAACGCGAACCCCAGGCATTGAAGTCCTCGGCACCGCGTGCGCCCGCAGAAAGCCATGCGTCACGGACATCTGCCGGGATTTCAAACGGCTCGGAATCCCAGCCGAGTTTTTTGCGTGCACCAGCAAGTTCTTCAGCACCAAGCGGGGAGCCATGCGTTGCCGAGGTGCCACCCTTGGTCGGTGCGCCAAAACCGATTTCGGTTTTGCAGGCAATCATCGACGGCGTGCTGGTGGTTTTGGCTTTGGCAATGGCTGCTTCGATTGCTGCCGGATCGTGGCCGTCGATCTGCTGAACGTCCCAGCCAGCAGCTTCAAAGCGCTTCTTGTGATCTTCCGAAGTCGAAAGCGAGGTCGGGCCATCAATCGAAATGCCGTTGTCATCGAACAGAACGATGAGTTTCGACAGTTTCATGTGACCTGCCATCGAAATGGCTTCCTGGGAAATACCTTCCATCAGGCAACCATCACCGGCAATCACATAGGTGTAGTGGTCAACAACGCTGTCACCGAAACGGGCATTCATGATGCGCTCGCCAAGGGCGAAACCGACCGAGGTCGCAATACCCTGACCCAGCGGGCCGGTGGTGGTTTCAATGCCTTCGCCGTGGCCGTATTCCGGGTGGCCCGCGGTGCGGTAGCCCATCTGACGGAAATTCTTGATCTGATCAAGATCGAAGTCTTCATACCCGGTCAGGTGCAGAAGCGAATAAAGAAGCATCGAACCGTGACCTGCGGACAGGATGAAACGGTCGCGGTCCGGCCAGTTCGGGTGCTTCGGATCGAATTTCAAGAATTTGGTATAAAGAACAGTCGCAACGTCTGCCATGCCCATCGGCATGCCCGGATGACCGGATTTGGCCTTCTCGACAGCGTCGGCCGAGAGGAAGCGAATGGCATTGGCCATGCGGTTGTGTTCTACTTGCGTCGTCATGTGATGCGGTTCCTGGGGGTTTCGCGGTCGGGCGATGAAAACACTTTTCCATTTATTAACGGAATTCGCGCGGAAGATGCCCTTACAGGGGGCATACGTCAACCGCTTCTATCGAAAATCTGCCATGTTATCTTGATTCAGATTAACCACGCCGCCCTTCGCCATCGCAGATTGGCCGTACTGTTGACCAGTTTAGCGCGCCAGTTCTATGTTTTGAACACGGGCAGGGGATCGGGCATCGTTGATGCGGTTTGACTTCGCCGGGGCAAAACGGTTGTTGATCGGAATCTGTGATGTTAGGTTCAGGATCCATTAATTTGGTTTAAATGGCAGACGATATATTTGTGAAATTCAAGGAAAAGTCCGCCGGGCGGGCTGGTATCCCGGCCAAGGGCTTTGACGCAGGAGTTTGCAAATATAACGTCTGTCCTTCGGATTCACCGGATTTGCACGGGCTACTTTGTCGCAAAGCCTTGAAAGATGTACATCTTCCTGCGGTTTTGCTTCGCGTATCCGCACAAATCCGGTGAACCATTCAAATCAAATTAATGGGTCCTGAACCTAAAATCAGCCATGATCATGACATCTTCGACAGGTCAGATCGGTTTTCGATGAGTCGCCGCAGACAATCAACGTCTGCGTTCTTTGGGTAAACAGCAAACATTCGGGTAGGGTTATGTCGCGGTTGCAACAGGCAAGTGATCGGCTGAAAGCAGCATTGGAACGTCTGGAAACGGCTGCGGAGTCGGCAATCGACGCCAAAAGCCAGGCTACAGACGCTGACACGGCAGAGGTCGAAACCCTGCGTGGTCAACTTTCGGCACTCCGTGAAGATTACGACAGGCTTTGTCGCACCACCGAAACGGTTTCAAACCGCCTTGATGGCGCTGTTGATCAGCTCAAACTCGTCCTTGATGAAGAACCCGCAAAGAAACAGGCATAATTCATGGCACAGGTTTCCATTCGTATTAACGGTCGTAGCTACGACATCGCATGTGACGACGGCCAGGAAGAACGCATTCACGCGCTTGCCAGCTATGTCGACGAGCGGGTCAAGGAAATCTCCGATGCGGTGGGTCAGATCGGTGAACAACGTCTGCTGGTCATGACAAGCCTTCTGATTGCCGACGAACTGAGCATGGCACAGGAAAAACTCAATACCGGCCAAATTCCGGCGGTTGCAGAGGTCGGTAGCCTGTCCGCCGCCGAAGGTGACGCACTGGCAGAAAATATCGAAAGCATGGCCGAACGGGTCGAGGTGCTTGCCGATCGTCTTTGCAAAGGCTGATCAGGCGACTGTAGTCTGCCGCATGGCTGGTCTGATCACGGGCCGAATTCATGCAATCTACTTGAAATTCAGCTGGTCGAGGACTAAGTTCCGGTCGCTGACAGTTTGCGATGCGTCGTTCGCGGCGATCAAGAACCCAGCACAAGGGGGCTGCCCTGTTCGTCAGGTTCGCTAATTCCCGGGGCCGATGCTCATTTCTCTAGGGAGCTGTCCCTGTCGAGGCCGTGGTCTCGTTATACGGCGCCCACCTGCACTCGCAGGTCACGAGGAATTACCAAATGGCCAACGGCAGTGGTGGCTCCCGCTTATTTTGCTTAGGGTCATGACCCTAAAACTCCCTTTTCCATTTCGTGATGCCGGTCATGCGTCCCGGGGCAGGGTGCATTAAACGAAACATGTCTGCCTGCTGGCTGACGCAATACAGGAAGCACAATGCGTTTACTTCATCTTGGCGACGTTCTGGGGCAGTCCGGTCGCAGGGCAGCGCTTGAAGCGCTCCCGATGCTACGTGATCGGTTGTCGGTTGATATCGCGGTGGTGAATGTCGAAAACGCAGCACACGGCTTTGGCGTCACGGCAAAAATCTGCAAGGAATTCTATGATGCCGGTGCCGATGTCCTGACCACGGGCAATCACGTCTGGGATCAGCGCGAAATCATCGCCTATATCGACGAAGATGAAAAACTGCTGCGTCCCTGGAACTTCCCCGACGGGACGCCCGGCAACGGTGATTATGTCTTCAAGACCAAGTCGGGCAAGAAGGTCTGCGTGATTAACATGATGGGCCGTCTGTTCATGGATCCGTTGTCCTGCCCGTTCCAAGGCGCAGACAAGCTGTTTAACAAGCATAAGCTTGGCAAGAATGTCGATGCCGTGATCGTCGATTTCCACGCCGAAACCACGTCGGAAAAAATGGCGTTTGGCCATCATTGCGATGGGCGGGCGTCGCTTGTGCTGGGCACGCACACCCACGTGCCGACGGCCGATGCCCAGATCCTGCCAAATGGTACCGGCTACCAGACCGACGTTGGCATGTGCGGCGATTTTGATTCCGTCATTGGCATGAAAAAAGAAAACTCGGTTCGCAAATTCATCACCAAGATGCCGTCCGGCCGGTTCGAACCGGCAGAAGGCCCGGCAACGGTGTGTGGCGTCTATGTTGAGACTGACGACAATACCGGCTTGGCAAAGCGGATTGAAGCGGTGCGCATCGGTGGCCGCCTTAAAGGCAGCTGGCCCAGCGCCTGACGCCCAAGGCGACAGTCAAACGATCAAAGAAAAAGGCCCGCCGGATGACGGGCCTTTGTCGTTTCAGATGTTCGTTGCAAATTACGCCGCGCGATCACGGGCCTGCTGACGCAAATCATCAAGGATGACAGTAATGCGCGTGCGCAGTTCACTGACTTTCTCGGATGCCGAACGCGACGTGTTAAGCACTTCACCAGACAACTGGCCGGTGCGGCCGGTTTCATTGGCAACCTCGGCAATCGATGCCGACACAGCGCGCGTTCGGTCCGCCGCACCACGCACGTTACGCGTGATTTCGTCGGTTGCGGCCCCTTGCTGTTCAACCGCGGCCGAAATCGTCGTGGCAATCTCGTTGAGGCTATCAATGATCGAGCCGATTTCGCCAATGGCGGTGACAGATTCACCGGTTGCTTTCTGAATGCCGGAAATCTGTCCCGAGATTTCCTCGGTCGCCTTTTCGGTCTGGTTGGCAAGGTTTTTGACCTCTGCCGCGACAACAGCAAAGCCCTTGCCAGCATCGCCGGCGCGTGCCGCCTCGATGGTGGCGTTCAGCGCCAGAAGGTTGGTCTGCTCCGCAATGTCGGTGATCAGTGCGATCACCTCGCCAATGCGGCTTGCCGACTGCGACAGGCTGTTGACCAGTTCGTTGGTGTGTTGCGCGCGTTGCGCGGCTTCGTTCGAAATACGCGTGGTTTCCGCCATCTGACGGTTAATCTCCGCGTTCGAGCTTGAAAGCTGCTCGGTGGCGGAGGCAACGGTTTCGACATTGCCGGTGGCTTCATCGGCCGATTTCGAGACCTCGTCACTCTGACCTGACACCAGTTCGGCACTGTCGGTCATCTGACCTGATACGCCTTGAAGCTGTTCGGCAAGGGTGGCGATTTCAGTCACCGCACTTTCGACTTCACCCTGCAGGGTATCAGCAAGTGACAGCAATTCGTCGCGCAGTGCCTCGTTGCGTTCACGGTTCAGGCGTTCTTCCTCGGCCTGCATGTCGCGGACCTTGATCGCGTTTGCCTTGAACACATCAACCGCACGGCCCATGGCAGAAATTTCGTCACTGCCACCTGATGGAACGGCCGCATCAAGATCGCCATCAGCCAGCGAAATCATCGATTTCTGAAGACCGGCAAGGCGACGCAACAGGTTGCCACGCACATAAACCAGATAGATCAGAAGCGGAATAATGATCGCCGCGGCACCAACGCCGTACATCACCAGCGAGCTTTGCTGGGTCAGGGTGCTTGCGGTGTCGGCTGATTTGTCGACGCCGGATTGAAGATCGGCGACAAGCGCGTTCACACCATCTTCCATCGCGGCGGCAAATTCGGCGCTGTCTTCAACGATGTCGATCTGGTCGTCGGCCAGTTTAAGTTCTTCGCTGCGCAGGGATGAAATGCTTTTGCGGCCCATCGACAGCTTTTTGATGTCGCCAAGCAGGCCTTCATAGAATTTCTTGAGCTTCTCGTTCTCAAGTTCAGCAATGGTATTGGCAACGACACCAACCGCCCCACGAACCTGAACGCCCATGATGCGAAGCTGCATGCGATCGTCTGATGACGCGGCGGACAGAACGGTGTTGCTGATTTCAGCACCACTATTCGCAAGCTGCAGGATAGGGGCCTGGGCTGCCATCAATTCATCGAGTTTAAACAGAAGTCCCTTGGTTGAGGCTTCCTGTTCATCGGTCAAGAAGGCGCCAGCCTGACGCAAGTCATGAACCTGGCTGGTAACTTCGGTGATTTTGGTTTGGGATGCCGACAGGATCGGCTGGATCATCGAGTTGTATTTGCCGGTCAGTTGCTGGAACTTCGCAAGGGAATCCGAAAGTTGGCCTGCGACCTCGAAACGTTCAATCGTCGTGTCATGAAGTTCCTGAAGCGACTCAGCAAGGCTTTGGCCATTGGTTTCGATCACCGACAGCGTTTCTTCTGGAAGGCCCGACTGGCTCAGCACCGCAAGATTTTCCTGCAAGTTTGCAAGCATCACATCAAGGTCAGCCTTGACCGCCTGTTCTTCTTCAACGGTGGATGCCGCGATAATGCGTGGTGCGGAGGCCACAATTTTCGCACTGGTTGTTGCGAGCTGCTGGGCAGCAAACATTGGCGGAAGTTGCTCGTAGGCAATCGTGTCAAGCTGGTTGCCGAATTTGGTAAAAGAGAAGACCGATACGGCCGCAGCCAAGATTGCAATCAGACCGACAAGAAAGAAGGCACCCGCCAACTTTTCACGTACGCCAAGCCCTGCTTTGTTCGTCTTTGTTGTGTTCTTCTTTTTTGACGATGACGGCTTTGCGCCGCGCTTGAAACTTAAACCCATAATTAAACCTACCCCGTAGACCAAAGAGACAAGCGTCGCCACATCTGGTGCCGACGCATGCATGTACGTCGTCTGAACGTCTGTTCCCTGCCAAGCCACATTGGGGAATACCCGATATCTGACCCTTAGCGGATCTCGGGAAAAAAATTGGGGCTCGAACTATTATTATTGTTGTCCAATGTAGCACAGTAATCGCAGGGAGATCATGAATTTTCGGCCAATTCTGTGAGGCCGTATAGATTTCATGCGCAGGCCAGCAAGGAGTTTTGCGACGCCTGTGCTTTTTCAGCCCGCAAGGCGATGTTTTTCAGTGTTGCCGTCAAACAAAAAGGCCCGCCAATGGCGGGCCTTTTGTCATCAAGTTTTGCCTGTGATCAGGATGCTGCGCGATCATGTGCCTGTTTGCGCAGATCATCCAGAATGCCGTTGATCCGCGAACGCAGGTTTTCGACCTTCTGCGATGCATCCTGTGCAGTTGCCAGAACCTGACTGGACAGTTCGCCTGTCTTGCTGGTTTCATTGGCAACCTCGTTGATCGAGGCCGATACAGAACGCGTGCGATCCGCAGCCCCGCGCACGTTGCGCGTGATCTCGTCGGTGGCGGCACCCTGTTCCTCGACCGCGGCCGAGATGGTGGTCGCGATCTCATTGATGTTTTCAATGATACGGCCGATATCGCCGATGGCATTGACGGACTCACCGGTGGCTTTCTGAATGCCCGAAATCTGGCCAGAAATTTCCTCGGTGGCTTTTTCCGTCTGGTTGGCAAGGTTTTTGACCTCGGCAGCAACAACCGCAAAGCCCTTGCCCGCATCCCCGGCACGTGCCGCCTCGATGGTGGCGTTCAGTGCCAGAAGGTTGGTCTGCTCGGCAATGTCGGTGATCAGTGCGATCACTTCGCCAATGCGGTCTGCAGACTGCGACAGGCTGACCACAAGTTCGTTGGTTTCCTGTGCACGGTTGGATGCTTCGTTCGAGATACGGGTCGATTCCGCCATCTGACGGTTGATTTCCGCATTCGATGCCGACAGCTGTTCGGTCGCAGCGGCAACCGTTTCAACGTTGCCGGTCGCTTCCTGTGCAGAGCTTGCAACTTCTTCGGTCTGACCCGAAACCAGTTCCGCACTTGACGTCATCTGACCGGAAACGCCTTGAAGCTGATCACCAAGGGCCGCGATTTCGTTCACGGCACTTTCAACTTCGTTCTGCAGGGTATCGGCCAGTGCCAGCAACTCGTCACGAAGTGCTTCGTTGCGTTCATGGTTAAGGCGTTCTTCCTCGGCCTGCATGGCCTGGACCTTAAGGGCGTTGTCCTTAAAGACATCAACCGCACGGCCCATGGCGCTGATTTCGTCATTGCCCTTGGATGGCACGACGACATCAAGGTTGCCATCAGCAAGCTGAACCATGGTTTTCTGCAAACCGCCAAGACGGCGCAGAACGTTGCCACGCACATACAGCACATAAATCGCAAGCGAGATAATGATGGCTGCGACGGCGACAACAAACAGGGCAGTCAGGCTCTGTTTCTCGACAACTTTTGCCTGGGCGGCGGCATCATTGACTTCTGCATTCAGACCGGCAACCAGTTCGGCAACGCTGTTACGCATTGCGTTGGCATATTCGCCACTCTGCACAACCAGCGCCTGGCTTTGTTCGGTGGCCTCAAGTTCACGTTTGCGCAGTTCAGGCAGGCTACCTTCACCAACCGAAAGCTTCTGCATCTTGTCGATCAGATCGACATAGAATGCCTTGAGGCGATCATTATCAAGCTCTTCAAGCTTGCTCAGCGCATCGGTGTACGTTCCGCGAATACGCACCGGAATGATCGACAGGCGCACCGCCTGGGTTTCCGTGGTGCTGGAAATGATCATGTTTGATGCGGCAGAACCCAGACGCTCGATATCAAGGATCGGCGTGCGCGTCTCGATCGCTGATGCGAACTTCTGGAAGGACTCAAGAATTTCTTCTTTGTCCGCGCTGTATTTCTTTGAAGGGTCTTCTTCAAAGGACGAGGCGTATTCGCTGCCTTGGGCGATGTCGTTCTGGGTATAGGACAGCACCGGCTTCAGGGTGTCACCATACCGTTTCGCCAGATTCTGGAACTCTTCGAGTTTCGCGGCTTTTTCGTCGCTGATCTGGAAACGTTCCTGGGTCACTTCATGCAGCTGTTTGAGGTTATCCTCAAGCAGGGCGCGATTGTCGTTGATGCTTGCAATTACCGCGGGCATAAAGCCGGTCGCCTCAATTTCAGCGATGCGGACATTAAGCTCTTCAAGACGAACCGCAAGTTCGTCGTTAATCGCGGTTTCTTCTTCCGGATTGGCAGCGGCCACGATGCGTGGCGCAATGGCGACAATTTCGGCACTTCCGGTTGCCAGTGACTGAGCCGCGGCAATCGGCGGAAGCTTTTCTTCGGTAATGGTATTAAGCGCACTACCGAACTGATTGAAGGAAATAGCACCGACAATGGCAGAAATCACTGCCATCAATCCGACCACAGCAAACGATATCAAAAGTTTGCTTTGGACCCCGAATTTAGTTCCCATTCTATCTAACCTTTTTTCCTGGCTGTTTCCGTATGGCTTCTTTGTCCATTCCGGTTGTTTCTGGCACCGCAGGATCATATGCAGTCCTGCGTTAGGCGACAGTTTGGCCCTTGAGAGTATTCTGCTTTAGTTTAATATCTACACCAGAGAACATTAATGAAAGAATATCAAGACGTCTGCAACATCTATCCGCGTATAGTGCACGACTATCCCCGGATAGGTTGGTCATGATTTCGGTGCATTAAGTCCCAAAAACCTGACCCTTACGCCCGATATTTGGCGATCTCGCCAAGCATGGCTGGACCTTGCTGGGTAAACAGGATATAGGAGCGGTCGAAATTTTCGTTCGCGTATGTCGCAGATATGAATGTGTCATCCTGCACATGCCCGGACGGGCTGGTCTGTCAGGGAACGCCCGTATGACCGGCGTGGTATCACCCGATACCGTTCCACTTCGAATTCATTGACGACAGGTTACAGGTTATGGCCGGCCATTCCCAATTTAAGAACATCATGCACCGCAAAGGTGCGCAGGATAAAAAGCGCGCCAAGATCTTCACCAAACTCGCGCGTGAAATCACTGTTGCCGCGAAAATCAGCGAAGACATCGACAGCAACCCGCGTCTGCGTGCGGCGATTTCTGCGGCTCGTGCCCAGAACATGCCCAAGGACAACATCGATCGTGCCATCAAAAAGGCGACCGGTGCAGGCGAGGGCGACAACTACGAAGAAGTTCGCTACGAGGGTTATGGCACCGCTGGTGTTGCCGTCATCGTCGAAGCACTGACCGACAACCGTAACCGTACCGCATCCGAAGTGCGTGCTGCCTTCACCAAGCATGGCGGCAACCTGGGTGAAACCGGTTCAGTCGGCTTCATGTTCAACCGTGTCGGCGAAATCGTCTATCCGATCGACAAGGCCGATGCTGACGAAATCTTCGAAGCAGCCCTTGAAGCAGGTGCTGCGAATGCGGAGTCCGATGATCAGAACCACGTCATCGATACCGAGATCGAAGACCTTAACGCTGTGCGCGAAGCCCTGACCGAGAAATTCGGCGATCCGGAAAGCGCAAAGCTGGTCTTCCGTGCCACCACCGAAGCCGACATTTCGGTCGAACAGGCGCAAAGCATCATGAAACTTGTCGATGTGCTTGAAGATAACGACGACGTCCAGAATGTCTGGACCAACGTTAACTGGACCGACGAAATCGTCGCTGGTCTCGATAACTAATTAATATTTGCCAACACCCGCCTTTCGCTTTTGAATGGCGGGTGTTTTGTATCTGGAACCCGCTTTTTTGGGGGATGTAGTGGTCAGAGTGCTCGGGATTGATCCCGGTCTGCAACGAACCGGTTGGGGCGTCATTGACCTCGATAACAATCGTATGCGCCATGTTGCCAATGGCGTGGTGACGTCCACCCAGTCATTGACCCTTGCCGAACGCCTTGATCAACTGCACACCGGCCTGATCGAAGTGATCCGGATCTGGACACCCGACGAGGCCGCAGTTGAAGAAACGTTCGTCAATAAAAACCCGGTTTCGACCCTGAAACTGGGGCAGGCGCGTGGTGTTGCACTGCTTGCACCGGCGCGCAGTGGCATTCCGGTAACGGAATATACACCCAATGCCGTCAAAAAGACTGTGGTTGGTGCCGGTCATGCTGCCAAACAGCAGGTCGAAATGATGGTTTCAACCCTGCTGCCGGGATGTGACATTGCCGGGCCGGACGCCGCAGATGCTCTTGCGGTTGCCATATGCCACGCGCAACATGCCGGGAACCGGTCGCTGGCCAATTCGATGGCAGCACACCCAACACGAAACGGGAGAAAATACAGGTGATCGCCAAACTGCGCGGAATTGTGGATTTCATCGGCGAAGACAGCGTCATTATCGATGTCAACGGCGTGGGCTATCTGGTTTTTGCCTCGCGCCGCACGCTTTCGATGCTGCCGCCCAAGGGCGGCGATGCCGGCCTGATGATCGAAACCCACGTTCGCGAAGATCACATTAATCTCTATGGCTTTGCCGATAACGCCGAAAAGCAATGGTTTGCGTTGCTCACCACCGTTCAGGGTGTTGGCGCCAAGGTTGCACTTGCCCTGTTGTCGGTTCTGACGCCCACTGATCTTTTGCGCGCATTGGCCGCCCAGGATACCACGGCCCTTTGCCGCGCACCGGGAATCGGCCCCAAGGTCGCAACCCGTATTGTTGGCGAACTGAAAGACAAGGCCGCAAAACTGAACCTTGGCCCGGTTGCGGCCCCGGCGGCTCCCGCCGTCGAAGATGCAAAACCAGCCGCAAAATCAAAGAAATCAGCCAAGGCCACCAAAGATGTGAGCATCGACACAGCGCCAGCCGAACCGGTTGTAGATGATAGCGTCGTTTTGGCAGACGCGGTATCGGCATTGGTCAATCTTGGCTATGGCCGGTCCGAGGCATTTGGTGCGGTGGGCAAGGCCGCCCAGCAGGCGGGCGACGACAAGTCGATCGATACCCTGATCCGTCTGGGACTAAAGGAGCTTAGCGCGTGAGCGAAGAAGAAGACCGTCTGCTCAGTGGTGAACGCCGCGAAGAAGATCATCAGGATGGATCGCTGCGTCCCCGTCGGCTTGACGATTTTACCGGCCAGAAAGAAGTCCGTGAAAACCTTGATGTCTTCATCAAGGCTGCCAGTGCGCGCGAAGAAGCCATGGACCATGTCCTGTTCTTTGGCCCACCGGGACTTGGCAAAACCACGCTTTCGCAAATCGTTGCCAGTGAACTCGGTGTTGGCTTTCGCGCAACATCCGGCCCGGTGATTGCCAAGGCCGGTGACCTTGCAGCCCTTCTGACCAATCTTCAGCCGCGCGATGTTTTGTTCATTGATGAAATCCATCGCCTGAACCCGGCGGTGGAGGAAATCCTCTATCCGGCAATGGAAGACTTCCAGCTTGATCTGATCATCGGTGAAGGTCCTGCTGCGCGCTCTGTGCGGATTGATTTGCCGCCCTTTACGCTTGTGGGTGCCACCACGCGTTCGGGTCTTTTGACCACGCCGCTCCGTGATCGTTTCGGTATTCCGCTTAGGTTGCGTTTTTATGAGCCCGAAGAACTGGTCAGCATCGTTGCCCGTGGTGCGCGGCTTTTGAATTTCGACATGACCGAAGAAGGCGCGATGGAAATTGCCCGTCGGTCACGCGGCACCCCGCGTATCGCCGGTCGTCTGTTGCGCCGTGTGCGTGACTTTGCCGCCGTGGCTGAAAAATCGCCGGTCGACAAATTCATTGCCGACGCGGCCCTGACCCGGCTTGAGGTCGATAACCTTGGCCTCGATAGCCAGGATCGCCGTTACCTTAATTGTATCGCCAGCAACTATGGCGGTGGTCCGGTCGGTGTCGACACATTGGCCGCCGCCCTGTCCGAAGAACGCGATACCATCGAAGACGTAATCGAACCTTATCTACTGCAACAGGGCCTGATCCAGCGCACCCCGCGCGGGCGCATGCTGGGTGTTAAGGGCTTTAAGCACCTTGGTCTGACCCCGCCACGCCAGGCGGGCGGGATGCCGCTTTCCGATCTGTTTGACGGGCAGGCGGGGGAAGAATCCTGATGGCCCAACATGATCACGACGCCATTCTTGGCCGCTTCGAAGGCAAGCGGCATATCTATCCGCTGATTGTCTATTACGAGAACACCGATGCCGGTGGCGTTGTCTATCACGCCAACTATTTGGCATTCGCCGAACGGGCACGTTCAGCGATGCTTAACCTGTTGGGCTTTACCAATCGAAATATTGCAGAACGCCACAAAGTTGCCATAGCCGTTCGACAGTGTACGCTCGACTTTCGACGTCCGGCACTTTTGGAAGACCGTATTACGGTCGAAAGCCGGGTGATCAAGGTTGGGGGCGCATCGCTTGGTTTTGAACAAAAGATTATGCGGGGCGACGACGAACTGGTGGTGATCGAGATTTATCTCGCCTGCATGTCGTTGGAAGAACTTCGGGCACAACGTCTGCCCGACGAACTAAGAACAGTATTTAATAGTTGTCTTGATGTGACAAAGGACTGACGGGAATATGGAAAATCAAGTGGTCGACGCGGTAACGCTGGGGCAGTCGGTCATGGCACATGATATGTCTCTTTGGGGACTTTTCATGCAGGCTGGGCTGGTCGTCAAAACAGTGATGATCGGTCTTTTGCTGGCTTCTGTCTGGGTTTGGGCGATTGTCTTCGAGAAAATCCTGCGACTGCGCAAACTGCGCGCCCAGGCAAATACCTTCGAAGAAGCCTTCTGGTCGGGTGGATCACTTGAAGATCTGTATGATCGCATCGCTGACAAGCCGCGCGATCCGATGTCAGCCATCTTTGTTTCGGCCATGCGTGAATGGCGTCGTTCGAACGCAAAGGGTGTCCATGGTGACACCATGCGTGCCCGCCTTCAGCAACGCCTTGAAAAATCGATGGAAATTACCCTTGGTCGTGAAATGGACCGGGTGGAACGGTATATGACCTTCCTGGCATCTGTTGGTTCGACCGCACCGTTTGTTGGTCTGTTCGGCACGGTCTGGGGCATCATGGTTTCGTTCCAGTCGATCGCGGCATCAAAAAATACCTCGCTTGCGGTTGTCGCACCGGGTATTGCCGAGGCCCTTTTTGCAACGGCCATGGGCCTTGTTGCTGCGATCCCGGCTGTGGTTGCCTATAACAAGATTTCCAGCGACCTGAACCGTTACAGCAACCGCCTCGAAGCTTTCGTGGACGAGTTCTCCTCGATCCTTTCGCGCCAACTTGACGACACGAGAGACTGATTATGGGCGCACAGCTTGCCAAATCAGGCGGAGGACGCCGTCGAGGTCGCCGGAGTAACCGGCGGGCGGCGATGAGTGACATCAACGTCACTCCGATGGTCGACGTCATGCTGGTGTTGCTGGTGATCTTCATGGTTGCTGCACCCCTGATGACGGTCGGGGTCGAAGTTGATCTGCCGGAAACCAGTGCCGCACCGATGACCGGTCAGGATGAGCCGCTGGTGGTGTCGGTTTCTGCCGAGGGCACGATCTACATCATGGATAGCGAAATCGCGCAGGACACCCTGACCGAAAAGCTTGCCGCCATTACCGACAACAAGGCCGATACCCGCATCTTTGTCCGCGGGGACAAGACAATTGATTATGGCCGTGTGATGGAAGTCATGGGCCTGATCAAGGATGCCGGTTTCACCAAAGTCGCCCTGATCGCCGAATTGCCGGCAAAGGGTTCGTAAACGAATCATGCTGCGTTACGCTCTCATATCGCTTGGTCTGCACGCTGTCCTGTTTCTGGTGGCGTGGCTTGGGCTGCCCGATCTGTTTGATGAAACACCGTTGGAATTGCAGTCCATTTCGGTTGAAGTCGTGACAGTGGACGAATTTTCCGCGGCCCCGACCAAGGCTTTGCCAAAACCGGAACCCAAAGAGGAACCGAAACCAAAGCCGACCCCGAAACCGGAGCCAAAGCCGGAACCCAAGCCTGAGCCGAAGCCCGAACCAAAACCGGAGCCCAAGCCAGAGCCGAAGCCTGAGCCAAAACCGACACCAAAGCCGGAACCGGTTCCGACGCCAGACGTTAAAAAAGAGCCGGAGCCGAAACCGGAGCCGACTGAGCTTGCCGCAGTAAAGCCGGAATCCAAGCCGACCCCGCCGAAACCGGAACCGGTCAAAAAGCCGGAGCCGAAAAAGGAAGAGCCGAAGAAACGCGATCTCATGAGCGTTCTTAAGGATGTCAGCAAACTTAAGGAAACGGCAGAAGCCACACCAGAACAACAGCCAGACGAAACGCCGGAAGAAAATGCCAGCGAGGTTGTGGCGACCAGGCTTGATGCCAATCTGACCATGAGCGAGCTTGATGCCGTAAAACGTCAGATCGAAAAATGCTGGAGCCCCCCGGCCGGGGCCAAGGAAGCGGGCAACTTTGCAGTTGAAATTCATGTCAGCGCAAACCCGGACGGAACCGTCCGTTTGGCGCGGATTAGCAATCTGAACGAAATCCAGGGTGACACTTCCCGCCGTACGATTGCAGAAAGTGCGCTTCGAGCAGTGCTAAATCCGCAATGCAGTCCTCTAAAACTGCCGCTGGATAAATACGAAATGTGGCGCACATTCACGTTCAATTTTGACATGCGTGAAATGCTGGGCCTTTAACGACCAAGTTCTTGAACACGCGTGGAAAATAGCGAGGCAGGATGACGATCAAGACCAACGCAATAAAACGATTTTGGGCTAAAGGCAGTGTCGCGGCACTGTGCGCCCTTGCCGTTGTCGCTGGCCTGAATGTCGGGTTCATGTCGCCGGCAAAGGCGGAACTCCGGATTGATATTACCCGGGGCGAACTGAAACCGATGCCAATTGCCGTCACCCGCTTCCCGGGCGAGGGCGTTGCCGAAACCGAGATCGGTCAGAACATGACCCAGGTGATTGCCGCAGATCTCGAACGTTCGGGCCTGTTTGCACCGATTGATGAAAAGGCATTCATTCAGAGTGCTGCATCATTGGCGGTGAACCCGAACTTTGCCGAATGGCGGGCCATCAATGCGCAGGCCCTGGTGAACGGTCGTGTTGTGACCGAACCAAATGGTCTTCTGCGTGTCGAATTCCGCCTGTGGGATGTTTTGGCTGAAACCCAGATGTCTGGCGTTGCGTATCGTACGCAGCCAAACAACTGGCGTCGGATTGCTCACAAGATTGCGGACGAGATTTACAAACGTATTACCGGTGAAACCGGCTATTTCGATACGCGCGTTGTCTACGTCTCGGAATCCGGTCCGGCCGATAACCGGACCAAACGACTGGCCATCATGGATCAGGACGGTGCAAACCACCGGTTCCTTTCCGATGGACGGTTCCTCGTGCTGAACCCGCGCTTCTCGCCGACGGCACAGGAAGTGGTTTATATGTCGTACTTCAACGACAAGCCGCGCGTTTATGTTTTGGATATTGATACCGGTGAGTTGGAATTGCTGGGCGATTTTCCGGGGATGACCTTTGCGCCCCGATTCGCGCCAGACGGGAACTCGGTTGTGATGTCACAAGCGCTTGACGGGAACAGTGAAATCTATGGACTGGACCTGCGCACGCGTGAAAAGCGTCAACTGACGCGCCATCCGGCCGTGGATACCTCGCCTTCCTATTCTCCGGACGGGTCTCGCATTGCGTTCAACTCCGACCGCAGTGGGGCACAACAACTTTATGTGATGAATGCCGATGGTGGGGGCGTACAGCGCATCAGCTTCGGTGGTGGACGTTATGCCACACCGGTCTGGTCGCCGCGCGGAGACCTGATCGCATTCACCAAATCCGAAGGAGGTCGTTATTATATCGGCGTCATGCGGCCAGACGGCAGTGGAGAAAGGCTGCTGGCCGAGGGTTACCTCGTTGAGGGACCAACATGGGCACCGAACGGTCGAGTTTTGATGTACTACCGCCAGCACCCGTCCAGGGACGGGACCAAGGATCGCTATCGTTTGTATTCGATTGATCTTACCGGTTATAACGAGCGAGAGATCGTTACACCGGCGGATGGGTCGGATCCTGCATGGTCGCCCTTGATTCCCTGATATCTCAAGAGTATAGTCATCGCGAAGCACTGAATGCGATTCGCTTTAATCGCGGGCATTTTCGGTGTCGCGAGACATGGAAAACACCAACCTCGGGCGAATGCGTCCGGTGTTAAGGGGAAAACTTAAATGAAACTTCGTATTCTGAGCGTTTTTGCTGCTGCCGCTCTTCTGGCTGCTTGTGAAACTGCACCTGATAGCACGGCAACCACTGGTGGCGACGGTGCAAGCACTTCTTCCAGCGCATCGACTTCGACTTCTTTGGCTGAAAGCAGCCCTGAGTGGTTCGCTGTCAACGTTGGTGACCGCGTCTTCTTTGGTTTCGACAAATACGATCTTGCCGGTGAAGCACGTCGCACCCTCGAACTGCAGGCTGCTTGGCTGAAGAAATATCCGCAGTACAAAGTTGTTGTTGAAGGTCATGCCGACGAGCGCGGCACCCGTGAATACAACCTTGCACTCGGCGAACGTCGCGCGAACTCGGTCAAAGATTACCTGATCGCTCTGGGCATCGACCCGTCGCGCATCGAGACCATTTCTTATGGTAAAGAGCGCCCGGTTGCTCTTGGCCATGACGAAGAAAGCTGGGCTAAAAACCGCCGCTCTGTATCGGTTATCCGTTAAGCGCGTGCAGGTGAAAGCCTGACTTGACGATCAAGGCGCCTGTCCCGTTTGGGGCAGGCGCCTTATTTTTGCCGCCTGAAAATGTTTGAAAGTCACGACAGGTATTTCCATAGTGAACCTTCAAAGACTGAATTGACGAAAAAGGACCCGAAAATGATCCGCGTTCGATCCGCCATTTCGCCAAAGAACCGCAATATCTTGATGGCCCTTGCCGTCGGAGCTGTGTTTGGCATGACATCACTCGGGTCCCAACCGGTTCGCGCGCAAGACGCCAACATGTCGCGTCAGTTAGAACAACTGCGCAAGGACCTCGATCTTTTGCAGCGTTATGTCTATCGCGAAGGCACCGGTGACGCCGCACAGGTCGCTGTCTCGTCTGGTGATGGCGGCGGGGCTGCAACCCCGGCTGCCGCACGCCAACAGGTCCAGATCAGCGCACTGGAACGCACGACCACCCAGCTGACCGGTCAGCTTGAAGAATTCGACTACCGCATTCGCAAGATGGAAGACCGCCTGGAACGTCTGGTGGCCGATATTGATTTCCGCCTCAACCAGCTTGAAAGCGGCGGCGTTGCGACCGGTGGCGCAAATGCCGGTGGGGCAAATGCACCGCTTGCAGCGGGCACGGCCACACAGGGCGCCAATAACTCTGCCGCCAACAGCGCCGCACCGGGGGCTGCCGGTTCGGGTGAGCCCCTGAATGACCGTGGCACCCAGCTGTTTGGCGTGATTGAAAGCGAAGGCCAGCCGCCGCAAATCCCAAGCGGGGCTGCTGCCTCCAACGCATCCGCGCCAACCCAGAGTGCGTCGGCAACCACCGGCACACCTGAAGAACAGTACCGCGAGGCCTTTGGTCTTCTGCGCAAACAGGATTTCCAGGCCGCCGAACAGGCGCTGGGCAATTTCGTCAGCAACCATCCCAACGATCCGCTGGCGGGCAATGCGCAATACTGGCTGGGTGAAACCTATTACGTGCGCGGCCAGTATGAAAATGCTGCCATCGCCTTTACCGAAGGTTTCCAGACCTACCCGGACAGCACCAAGGCACCAGACAACCTTCTGAAGCTTGGCATGTCGCTGGCCAATCTCGGCAAGAATGAAGATGCCTGCACGGCCTTTGGTCACCTGATCGACAACTTCCCGAACGCCTCGAACGTCGTTCTGGATCGCGCCCGTCAGGAACGCCAGAACCGTGGATGTCCGCAGTAAACCCTGCGTATGACAGACCGATGATCGGCAACCTTACGACATCACAAAATCAAAACACGGCGTCCGGAGGATCTCCACTGGACGCCGTTGCCTTTGATAGACTGATGATGGCGTTCGCCCCGTTTGAAACCGCCCCTGAAATCCTTGTTGGTGTCTCGGGCGGGGCTGACAGCATGGCGCTGGCCCTTTTGGCCCATGACTGGTGTCAGGCACAAGGCGGGCGGGTGGTCGCCGTTACGGTTGACCATGGTCTCCGCAAGGCCGCCTCTGACGAGGCCCGCTGGGTTGCTACCGAACTTGCCCGCCATAACATCGAACACATCACCAAACACTGGCAGGGTGAAAAGCCAAAAGGTGCCGTGCAGGAAAAGGCGCGCCAGGCCCGCTATCAGATTTTTGATGACCTGATGCGTGATACCGGCATTTTTCATCTATTGGTTGCCCATCATGCAGGCGACCAACGCGAAACCATTGCCATGCGCCGCGATCGCGGCACGACCCCGATTGGGCAGGCGGGAATGTCTGCGCGGCGCTACCTGCGACATGGCCGGGTGCTGCGACCGCTTTTGGCCGTTGCCAAGGCCGACTTGGTGGCGACCCTGAAGACACGCGGACAGGCGTGGATCGAAGATCCTTCCAACATCGACGAAAAGTTCGAGCGTGTGCGCGTGCGCAAGGCGTTTGAGGCGGGGGCATCACACCCGCCCGATATAACCGCCGACGCATCGGCGCGCCGCGATATTGAAACGGGCATTGGTCGATTGCTGGCCGGGGCGGTGACCCTGCACGCGAACGGGGTTGCGATCCTTAATCCGGATGTGCTGCTGGATCCGAAAACGGATCGCAACGCTGCGATCCATGCACTGGGGCAGGTGGTGCGTACGGTGGGGGGCGCAGGATATATGCCTGCACTTGATAAATTACGCGGTGCGCTTGATCGCCGTGGTGCGGATAAAACAGCCCGCATCAGTCTGGGCGGCTGCGTCTTGCACGGTCGGAAAGGCGGGATTTGCGTTTATCGCGAATTTGGTCGAATGGCGCAGGATCCGATTGCGTTGGATGCCGAATCACTCACACGATCTTTGGTTGTGCGGTTTGATAATCGCTTCGAATGGCAGGCAGATGACGCTGATCTGTCGGGGCAAACTGGACGTTGGATCGCCCCGCTTGGCCTTTGTGATGTGTTTCACACGAAGTCTTTTCGCGCCGCATTGGGCGAAATTGCACCATTTATTGGTAATTTACCGCGCGCGGCCCTTGCATCCATGCCTGCACTCTACGATAAAGAAGGCTTGTTATCTGTTGGCGGGCTTGAGGTTTCGGAGCTTTCCGACGTACTATCCGCCGCCGGTTGCAGACGGCCTCTGGGCAGGGGCCTGATTGCGTCTGGTGGCAGTTGGCAGTTTGCGCCGCAAGTACCTTTGTGGGAAAGTGGTTTCAAATCGTCACCGAAACCCGACAACCTACTTGCGTAAGCGGGGCTTATGACTATTTGATTGTCAGACCCTGCGCAGGAAGTTTTGCGTCACGGCACACACAAATTGCGACCAGTAGCTTGGAATGAATATGGGAAAAAATCTCGCACTGTGGGTTATTATCGCCATCCTTTTGGTGGCGCTGTTTAACCTGTTTCAGTCGCCCTCCGGACGGTCCGGTCAGTCGTCGCTGGCATTTTCGGACTTCCTGGCCGAAGTGGATTCAGGTCAGATTTCCGAAGTCACCATCCAGGGCAACAACCTGACTGCAGAAACGCGCGACGGTCGCTCTGTTAATGTTTACACCCCGGATTATCCGAACCTCGTTGAAAAGCTGAACGACAAGGGCGTGCGCATCATCGCACAGCCTGAAGAAAGCCTGTCTCCGTTGATGAGCGCTTTGATCAGCTGGTTCCCGATGCTTCTGATCATCGGTGTCTGGATCTTCTTCATGCGCCAGATGCAGGGCGGCGGCGGCAAGGCCATGGGCTTTGGCAAGTCCAAGGCCAAGATGCTGACCGAGAAGTCCGGCCGCGTGACCTTCGAAGATGTCGCCGGTATTGAAGAAGCCAAAAGCGAGCTTGAAGAAGTCGTCGACTTCCTGCGCGATCCGCAGAAGTTCCAGCGCCTTGGCGGTAAAATCCCCAAAGGCATGCTGCTTGTCGGTCCTCCGGGTACCGGTAAAACGCTGCTGGCGCGTGCGATTGCCGGCGAAGCAAACGTTCCTTTCTTCACCATCTCGGGTTCTGACTTCGTTGAAATGTTCGTTGGTGTCGGTGCATCGCGTGTGCGTGACATGTTCGAACAGGGCAAGAAAAACGCACCTTGCATCATCTTCATCGATGAAATCGACGCTGTGGGCCGCCATCGTGGTGCCGGTCTTGGCGGCGGTAACGATGAACGCGAACAGACCTTGAACCAGCTCCTTGTCGAGATGGATGGTTTCGAAGCCAACGAAGGTGTGATCCTGGTAGCTGCTACCAACCGTCCGGACGTTCTGGACCCCGCATTGCTGCGTCCGGGGCGTTTCGACCGTCAGGTCGTCGTGCCGAACCCGGATCTGGAAGGCCGTGAACGTATTCTTGGTGTTCATGCGCGTAAAGTTCCATTGGGCCCGGATGTCGATCTGCGCACTGTTGCACGTGGTACCCCGGGCTTCTCAGGTGCGGATCTGGCAAACCTTGTTAACGAGGCAGCTCTGCTTGCTGCCCGTCTTGGCAAGCGCGTTGTCACCATGGCTGATTTCGAAAACGCCAAGGACAAGGTCATGATGGGGGCTGAACGTCGCTCCATGATCATGACCGATGACGAGAAGAAGCTGACCGCCTATCACGAAGGTGGTCACGCACTGGTCGCACTTCATACGCCTGCGTCTGATCCGATCCACAAGGCCACCATCATCCCGCGCGGTCGCGCACTGGGTATGGTGATGCGTCTGCCGGAACGTGATCAGGTGTCCAAGTCCTACGAACAGCTGATTTCCGACCTCGCGGTTGCCATGGGTGGCCGCGTTGCCGAGGAAATCATCTTTGGCAAGGACAAGGTCACCACGGGGGCATCTTCGGACATCAACATGGTGACGCAATATGCGCGCAAGATGGTGACCGAGTGGGGCTTCTCCGACAAGCTTGGGAATGTCAAATACGTTGATAACCAGGAAGAAGTGTTCCTTGGTCACAGCGTTGCCCAGCACAAAAACGTTTCGGAAAAAACAGCACAACTCATTGACGAAGAAGTCCGTCGTTACTCTGACGAGGCTTATGAATTCGCCAAGCGCGTTCTGACCGAACATCTTGATGACCTGCACAAGCTTGCAAAAGGTCTTCTGGAATATGAAACCCTGTCGGGCAAGGAAATCGACGCGCTGCTGCGCGGCGAGGAAATCAACCGTCCGGGCCATTCTTCCGGTGGCGGCAAGGATGCAGGTGGCGGACGTCGCTCCACGGTGCCAAGCACCGGCGGTACCCGCAAGGATAACCCTGGTGACGGCGGCGGGGACCTTTCCCCGGAACCGCAACCGGGAAGCTAACAGAAAGAGACTGATGGACGAGATCAAACGATCGGTCCTGCGAAGCCCCGCCGATGTGCGGGGCTTTGCCGATTTTGAAGGACCGCTTTACTACGCACCGACCGGTTTCATCGACCATGCCGATGATCCCAATACCTTGCCACTCGCCGGATCACGCCGGGGGTTCTCGGCACTTGAAATCATCCGCCGCCGCGAAGGTGGTGGTGCTGAAAGCATGATCTTGCCGCTCCTCGCCCTTGAAGGCTGGGTGCAAAACAGTGGCCGGGTTGATGAAATCAATGCCGTGCTGGACCGCCTGATGGCCAAACGCCCGGACTATGCCGGGCTTGATATGGCGTCCTGCCATGTGATGGGCATCATCAATGTCACACCGGACAGCTTTTCCGATGGCGGCGATTACAACACCACCGATCAGTCTGTGGCCCGCGCCATGGCGATGATAGAGCAGGGCGCATCAATCATTGATGTTGGCGGCGAATCAACCCGCCCGGGTGCCGATACCGTGTCCGAGGACGAGGAAATCAATCGTGTGGTGCCGGTAATCAGCGAACTGGCATCCAAGGGGCACGTCGTTTCGATCGACACCCGCCACGCGGGCGTGATGGAAGCCGCGATTGAGGCCGGTGCAGCGATCATTAATGACGTGACGGGCCTTGAGGGCGATGAACGCTCGATGGAAGTTGCAGCCGCGTCTGGCAACCCTGTGATGCTGATGCATATGCAGGGTGAACCGGGCACCATGCAGGCCGACCCGAAATATGATTGCGCGGTGCTTGATATCTATGACTATCTGCTCGATCGCATCGAAAGCTGCGAGCGGGCGGGTATTTCACGCGATCGCATCTGCATCGATCCGGGCATCGGCTTTGGCAAGACGTTGTCGCACAATCTTGAACTGCTGTCGCGCTTGGCCATTTTCCATGGATTGGGCTGCCCGATCCTGCTGGGAACCTCGCGCAAGTCATTCATCGGCAAGATTGATCCCAAGGCCGACCCGAAGCAGCGCCTGGGTGGTTCAATCGCGTCTGCGGTCAATGGATGGCGTCACGGGGTTCAGATGATCCGCGTGCATGATGTGCCCGAAACCGTGCAGGCGATTTCTGTGGCCAGTTCCACATCTATTGTCTGACGGTGTGTTTGGCGCATCGTATGCACGTATAGCTTGTAATTTTATCGACATCGTTTAAAACATGGCTCGCAATCGCAAGCAGGCTTGGCTTCTGATCGATTGCGAGCTTTTTTGCGGCAAGTTCGATTCTGGCATTTTCTGACCATTTAAGGTTGATACTTGCAGAATCGGTCCTTTGACCACATACCAATAGGTATCAAACAAAAGTGACATCAAAGTCACAGTTGATGGTTGGACAACAAGCGAACGCGAAGGTCTTTAGATGAACGAGATTGGCGGTCTGACGCAGCCGTTCCCTGCTGATGTCAGGTCTGGCTGGAATGCTATGACGCACTGTGTATATGTCGTGGAAGATAACACCGATCTGAACAAGGATCTGTGTGAGTATCTTGAGATGTGCGGTTTCGATGTGGTCGGTTGTGAAACCGGTGCTGCATTTTACCGCGCACTTGCTGCGCGTAAACCTGATGCGGTCATTCTTGATATTATGCTGCCCGACGCGGATGGCTATGAGCTGGCTCAGCATGTCCGCAAAACCGTTGACTGCGGCATCATGATGCTGACCTCGCTTTCGGGAATGGACAATCATCTGACCGGCTATAAATCCGGTGCCGATGTCTATTTGACGAAGGACAGTCCGCTATCGGTGATCGAAGCCGCCCTCAAACCGCTTCTGCGCCGCGCGTCACGCTCAGATAACGAAGCGGCGGCTGAAACGGCAATTCCCGAGGATAGCTGGGTTCTTGATATGCTTAACTGGACCCTGTGCAATCCCCAAGGCAATGAGGCCAAATTGACGGCGACGGAACGCACCATCGTCAAGATCCTGATTGATGCCAATGGGGCGTGGCTGACGCGCCCTGAAATCGTCGAAGCCTTGGGTAAGGCCGACACGGCCGAAAACTGTCGTAATCTGGATACGGCAATCCGTCGCGTGCGTCAGAAAATCATCAAGGAAATCGGTGAAGAACTGCCTGTGCGAACGGCTTACGGTCGTGGCTATGCCTTTACGTCACCCGCTGCCATTGCTGGCGAGGCCGAGGCTTCCTGATCCGTTTGCTTCCCACCTGAATCAATACTTCCAGCTACTCGCACGGTAAAAGCAGACAAAGCTCGATGCTACGTGTGCTATTCCGGCGCAGGGTGAGCGATCCTCCATGGGCAACGACAATACGTTGAGAAATATGCAGCCCGAGTGCGCGCTGCAATGACTGGGATTCCATATCGCGCCTGAAAAGGGCATCGGAAATCATGACGATCTCCTCTTCATCAAGTTCTTCGCCACGGCAGGGGATGTTGATTTCGACCCGCATCTCGGAATGCCGGTGTGCATTTATGTGAATTGGTGCCCCGTGTGCAAAGCGGCGTGATGTTTCGACCAGATTCGTGATCGCAAGTCCCATCAAGGTTTCGTCGATAAAGATCTCGAGACCTGCGGTCCTGTTCAATACGGCCTGAACTTCAGCACCTTCGCGTGTGGTCTGGGCAACAAATTCCTGAAGAAAACGGTTGATCGGAACCGTCTTGCGCGCAAGTGACAGTTCCTGGGTATCAATACCGTCCTTGGTCAGGAAAATATCGACAAGACGCGCCAATTTCTGAGCCTGAAGTTGGATGCGGCGCAAGCGTTCAAGAACGTCATCCTTGTGGCTTGTAAGACGCAGCATCAGCATTTCCGATGATCGCTGGATAACCGCAAGCGGCGTTCGGAATTCGTGCGACAGCATCGAAATCAGTTTGCGTTGTTCCTCGACCAGCGAGGTGGTTTCTTCTGCCTTGCGCACGACAGTGACGCGTTCCTTGTCCATGCGGGACAACCGCACCGTCATGATGATGCCCATCCCGACAAGGTGGAACATCAAGGTGTAGCTGTGCAGCTCCAGACGCAATCTGGTCGCTTCGATCACCCCAGAAAGGGCAAGCTGGATCATGATTGCCGCCCCGGTCGGGAGCGCCAGAACCACAAGGAGCGCCCAGTAGCGCGGGTTGTGGGCATCCTCAAACGCACGTTTGATCAGAATTGCACACATGATGGCCATAAAGACTGAATGGCTTGGCACGATATAGGTGCCAAAGATTGTGTACAGATCGGTCGTGGCCCCGGCCGCAAAGGCCAGAACGAAAAAACCGTACGCGCAACATATCTTGTAGGCCAAAGGATACTTCTTTTGGGCGTCGATGATGTAGAGCCAAAGGAACACCGCCACGCCATAGGTAATGATGTTGGATGTTCCCAATAAAAAGTCATTAAGCCACGGTGTTTCCGGTCTTAGCTCGCTTAAGACCACGCCATTGACGACGGCCGCTGTGATACCGATTGCCACGACCCAGATGCTGTACAGAACGACCATCTGATCCCGCGCAATCAGACCAAGCGCCAGATAGGCCAACCCCAATGCTAGAACGAAGCCAAAGAAAACATTCGATGCCAGATCACGAAAGGACAGCGAGGAAACAAGGTCGGTTGCCGGCCAAAGTGTCACCCAGATCAGATTGGCGCTATTGCTTTGCGACCGGACATAAAGGCGATAATTACCCGGCTTCATCAGGGGCAGGGCGGCAATATGTGTTCGTCCGCCATATTGGCGCGCGCTGGCAGGTACATGATCGCCAAGACGGGTATGCCAGACCGGATCACCCAGTCCATCGGGAGTCAAAAATACATCAATAAAATTCAGATAGTTCGGGCCGATTTCAAGCAGGGCACGTTTCGTCATGTCATTGGTGATGGTGAGATCAAGCTGATGCCAGATCACATCGCGGGTATAACCAAAGGACGGTATGGCACTTGACCGCTGAAAGGCCGTATCTGGCAGAGCCTGGATTTCTTTAAGGCCAAGCTTGCGTGTGGTGTCGGCAAAGGACGCAACAAACCGGGTGATCTCAATCGGTTCTGTGACATTGCCCGGCAGAATCAAATGATCCTGATCACCCTCCGGCGTCACCGAAGGTTGCGCGTTTGCAATATGCCATGGCATCAAAACCATGGTTGCTATGAAGAGCAACGCCAATGCCGACGCTGCAGCCATGGCAGACCTAGAATGTGTCTTTGACGCAATGAAACGACGCGATCTGAGCGTCATGGCCGCTCCCCGTCATGTAACGTCTCGGTATAACCAAGTGGGAAGCCCGCCCTGCTTTCACTGTTCCTAAGCACCGTCATGTCGCGGTCATAAGGAAGTTTGATCAGGATTGTTGTCCCGCCTTCTTCACCGACGCTGATCGACAGGGACCCGTCATGGGCCTCGATAATGCGTTTGGTCAGATGCAAACCAAGCCCGACACCTTGGATTTTGACCGAATCCCGTCCGCGGTAAAAGGCGTTCAAAACATTCTGCAAATCGTCGGAGGCGATGCCCGGGCCCTCGTCGACAACCCGGATATAGACATAACCATTGGCCGCCCGTTCGGCTGAAATCCAGACGGCGGCACCCGGCGCATATTTTCGCGCATTCTCGATCAGGTTGATTAGCGCACGTTCCATCAGGATCCGGTCAATTTCGACGATCACCACGTCGCTTTGGATCAGGCTGATATTCTGACCGGGGACCTCACGTTGGCGCTGTGCAATCAAATCGCGCAGAAACGCATCGAAGGCAACCGCTTCCCGCGTGGTGGTGAATGTCGCGCTATCAAGGGTTTCCTTGGTCAGGAACGCATCGACAAGGCCCGAAAGCTGCCGGGCATTGGACTGGATCGTCGACAGCCGATTCAGAACGCTTTCAGGTTCCTTTTGCAAATGTAGTCCGAGGATTTCAGCAGAGCGCTGAATAATCGCAAGCGGGGTGCGGAATTCATGTGACAGCATGGTGATAAAGGTGCGCTGTTCACTGGCAAGCTGGTCGGCCCGCTGGCCGGATGCAAGGGCATCAACACGTCGGTTGATCACACCATAGGTGCGATAGGCCATGGCGATGGCCACCAGTACAAGCTGAATAAACGAACTGAGGGCAAAGATGCTTGTGGTAAATCCGTTGACCGGCAACCAACCGATCAGCAACAGCAAATGCGCCATCGCCCCGATGGTCGGAACACCAAGCGCGACCATCAAATAACTCATCTGGAATGTGTGCTTCTGGCGATATCCGCGATACATCAGATTGATCAGCAAAACCGCAAGCAGGAATATCTGTGGCCCGAAAAACACTTTGGCATACAGGATATACCAGTCCGATGTGGCGGTCAGAAAACCTGCCATCGCCAGAACCGAATACCCGACCATGATCCGAAACAGCGGTCGGTTCTCGCGATCAAGACGGGTCATATAGCTCCACATCATGATGCTTGTGCCAAGCGCAAACGCCGTTCCGGTTCCCGTCACGAAGTCCGAGGCCAGCGACCAGAACGGTTTGAAAATCAGTTGGGCGTAGCCCGTCACCCCGAACGAAATCAGAAACAGCGCGAAGATATAGCCCGAATACCAAAGAACGGAACGATCCCCCGACATCACGCCGAACGCGAAATAAATCCCGAATGCAAGAAGCAGAACACCAAGGGTTGCTCCCTTGATGAAGCTGTTGCTGCCCGATTTGGTGATCAGCGCAGTATCGGGCAGGAGTTCGGCCTCAAAGACATGGGCGCTGTTGGTATTGACCTCGATAACCAGCCAATACTCGCCAAGTGACAGTTTCGGCCATTCTGCAACGTGCGAAAGATTATGCTGGCCGCCCTTGGCTCTTGGAATTCGGTCGCCGAGGTGCTCCTGCCAGATGATCTGACGCGCGTCATTCGACAGGATGCTGATCTCGATATCATTCAGATACACCTGTCCGATATCGATAAAGGCGCTTCTTCCCGTTCGTCCGGGTTGATCAACGATTTTGACCAGCGCGCGATACCAGATGGTGCGGTCTGTATAGCCCGGACCGCGTGCCTCAAGGACAGAGGCGAATTCAGATTCGGCAATCGACGGGATTTTAAATGCGCTTTCCACTTTGCGGTCTGTCACCAAACGCGTCAGATAGCGGTTCAGATTGATAACTTCCGCAGGTCCGCTGGGTGGCAGGACGAGTGTTTTGGCAATCTCATGCGCAGCGATTTTGGGTCCGTAAACGGCAAAAATGCCGGACGCGGTCACAATCAACATCGCAAAAAGAAACATATTCAAGCGGATGCTGCGCAAAATTCCCCCGGTTTCAGCCCCTTCATCTTGTGATAGCGGGTTTTTGACCGAAGGTCATCGCTTTTATCCGAATATCGCCGTGTTTGCCTGTTAACGGATTGATTGCCAGTTTGGCACTAGAATAGGCGCTGAAATATGCCGATTGCCGGTGGCATTGCGCCGCTACTTTGATATAACCGGCAGTCAGAATGAATTGACCGGGCATAATGCCCGCAAAGCAAGCAGAGACACAGAATATGAGCCGCAAGTATTTTGGCACCGATGGCATTCGCGGAACTGCCAATACAGCGCCGATGACCGCAGAAGTCGCCCTGAAAGTCGGGATGGCTGCTGGCCATTATTTCACCCGTGGTGATCACCGCCACAAGGTCGTGATTGGCAAGGATACCCGACTGTCGGGCTACATGCTTGAACCGGCCCTTGTTGCCGGTTTTACCTCGATGGGGATGGATGTCATGCTGGTCGGTCCGATGCCGACCCCGGCGGTCGCCATGCTGACCAAATCGATGCGTGCTGATATCGGTGTGATGATCTCTGCCTCCCATAACCCGTTCCAGGATAACGGCATCAAGCTGTTTGGCCCGGATGGCTTCAAACTGTCGGACGAGGTCGAACTTGAAATCGAAGCCCTGATGGAAAGCGACCTTTCGGGCAAACTGGTACCTGCCAACGCGCTGGGCCGTGCCAAACGCATCGATGATGCGCCGGGCCGCTATATCGAGGCCGTCAAATCATCCCTGCCGGGCACGGTCACGCTTGAAGGTCTGCGCATCGTGCTTGATTGCGCCCATGGGGCCGGTTACTCCGTCGCGCCCAAGGTTCTGCGTGAACTTGGGGCCGACGTCATTGAAATCGGCACTAGCCCGAATGGTCTGAACATCAATGATCAGTGTGGTTCAACCTACACCAAAACCATGTGTGACCGGGTTCTGGCCGAAAAGGCCGATGTCGGGATCGCCCTTGATGGCGATGCTGACCGAGTTCAGATGTGTGATGAAAAAGGCCATCTGATCGATGGTGATCAGTTGATGGGCCTTGTCGTAACCCACTGGAAACGCACCGGTCAGCTGCGCGGCAACGCGCTGGTAGCGACTGTGATGTCGAACCTTGGTCTTGAACGTTATCTTGAAAGCAATGATGTCCGTCTGATCCGCACCAAGGTCGGGGACCGCTATGTTGTCGAACAGATGCGCGCCCTTGATTGCAATGTCGGCGGTGAACAGTCCGGCCATATCGTGCTGTCGGACTTCGCATCGACCGGCGATGGCCTGTTGGCAGCCCTTCAGGTGCTGGCCGTTCTTGCCAGCCGCGAGGGCCCGGTATCCGAACTGAGCCGTGTGTTTGAACCGCTGCCACAGATCCTTAAAAACGTTCGTTACAGTGCGGGTTCCGATCCGCTGGCACAAAGCAGCGTGATTGAAGCCATTTCCTCGGCCGAGCGCGCCTTTAACGGTGATGGTCGTATCCTGATCCGTAAATCTGGCACCGAGCCGCTGATCCGTGTCATGGCCGAAGGTGATGACGCGATTAAGGTCGAACAGATCGTTGATGGCATCGTTGCCGAAATCACCGCCGTTGCCGGTTAACCGGTCATTTTGACGAAAACCTGATATCTGCAGGATAAGGAAGGGTCGTATGAAGGGTCGTGTCTTGATTATTGCCGGGTCGGATTGTTCCGGTGGGGCCGGAATTCAGGCCGATATCAAATCGGTGACGGCTCTTGGTGGCTATGCTGCAACTGCGATAACGGCCCTCACGGTGCAAAACACCACCGGAGTCTTCGATGTTCTTGGCATCGATCCGGACATGATCGTTCATCAGGCCACCGTGACGATTGATGATATTGGCGCGGATGCGCTTAAAACCGGGATGCTGCATTCGGTCCCGGTCATTACCGCTGTGGCGGAATTTATCAAATCAAAGTCTGCTGGTATTCCGGTCGTTGTAGACCCGGTGATGGTATCGCAAAGCGGTTCGCGCCTGCTTCAGGAAGACGCGGTCGAGGCCCTTATCACCCATATGGTCCCGCTTGCCACCGTGCTGACACCAAATATTCCAGAGGCCGAAGTGTTATCAGGTATGAAAATCACCAGCGAAGCTGATATGATTGCTGCAGCGCACAAAATTGGTGATCTCGGTTGCGAGGCCGTCCTGATAAAAGGTGGTCACGCCGACGGGGACAAAATCGTCGATATCTTGTGGCGCCGGGATGGCGATATCGAAGGTTTCGAAGATACGCGCATTCCGTCCGAGAATAATCATGGTACGGGCTGCTCGCTTGCAAGTGCCATTGCAACCGGGCTGGCTCAGGGCATGGGATTAAGTGATTCCGTTGCCCGTGCGCGGGCATATGTCCGTGAAGCCATCCGAACCGCACCGGACTTTGGCAAAGGAAACGGTCCGCTAAACCATGCGCATCCTGTGACCGGTTGAATAATTCAACACGAATGTGACAGGGCGCTGAAAGTTGGGACACTTAAGCTATGCCGGGCACATCGTTTTTCCATCAGGCGCGTAACAACGCCTGGTCAAATCACCGTTTGTATGGAGCCTGTCAGAAATTGACAGATGGCGAGCTCGCCTCCAAACGAACGCCTTTTTCCGCCTCTATTCTTGAAACGCTGAACCATATCCTGACCAATGACTTGTATTATCTTGATGCGCTGGTCGATGGCAGGCGGGGTCGGGCATGCCTTGATACCGAAATGCCGTTCGGTGCCATCGATAAACTGGCCTCTGCCCAGCGTGATGCGGATATGCGCTTGATGGCGTATTGTGAACAGCTCAATGACAAGGATGCCATCCGGGCGGTCGAACTGGTCCGCGAAGACGGCAGCAAGACGCTTGAAACCGTGGCTGATATCCTGTCACATCTGTTTGTCTATCAAACCCATCAACGCGGGCAGGTGCATGCGCTTCTGGCCGTCACCGGTCAGGCACCACCAATCCTTGATGATTACCATCTTGAATATGATGCGCCGATGCCAAGTTTCGATTTTTCGGCCCTTGGTCGCAAAGGCGCATAAAGGATACCGATGAATACAAGAATGCTGCGCCGTGCGATTCTGGCTGGCGGGATCGCCGTTCTGGCCGTCGTCAGTTTCGGCAACCCGCACCGTCATGTTGCCGATCTTTTTTGGCCCGATGATGCCGCACCTTGGGAACATGTGACTGCGGTCTATGTCCCCGATATCAGTCAACCGACCCGGGTCAAGATATCCGAGGCGACCTTTGACGATCTCACGGCCTGCCGCGATCACGTCATGGAACAGGCGGCCGCGCAGGGCGACCCCAACCTTGAAAAGGGTCGCTTTGAATGCGCCATCGGATTTTATGCCGACAAGGATGATGGCACCGGCGGTGAATACCGCCTGATAGTCAAGTAATCAGTTGTCCTGTGCGGTCGAAGGCTACAGCACGTACCAAAGCAATGCGGGCAGGGCGATGGCAGCCAGGAAGCTTGAACTGATGACAACGCCAGCCACTTCTTCCGGCTCGCGGTTATAAAGCTGCGCAAACAGATAGCAGAACACCGCAACCGGCATCGAACATTGCAGGATCACAACCCCGCGTTCCATGCCGGTCAGTCCCATGACTTCCGACAGACCCAAACCAACCCCGAAGCCCATGCCCAGACGCAGCACACTCAGTGCCGTGCTGCGTGCAAGGCTGACCGGGCGCAGCTTCGCCAGCGACACACCAAGGGTAAACAGCATCAACGGAATGGTCAGTTGCCCGATCAGGTTGGTAGTGTTGTATAGCCATTCGGGCACCGGCGTTTCAGTGGCAAGAAAGCCCGTGGCAATCAGGGTTGCCGGAATGATCGGCATCTTGGCCAGCGACTTGATCGAAAAGCTGCCCGATACGAACGCAACCCCGATGGTCAGTTGGATCACGACATAGGCGGCAAAGAACGCCACCGAAAGCGCCAAGCCTTCCTGCCCATAGGCCAGCATACAAAGCGGCAAGCCAACATTGCCGACATTTGGCCATGTCAGTGATTGCAGATAAGTGCGCGGCGACAGGTTAAAGACCTTAAGCACCGGCCAGCCGATCAGGGCAAAGATCACATTGGCCGCAAGCGCGGCCGTTCCCATCAGAACCAGCGTATCACCGCCAAGCTCCACCGTCGCAAGGGCGGCAAAGGTCAGACAGGGTGTCGCGAAATAGGTGACAATGGATGTGACAAGGTTGGTGTCAAAATGTTTGCCAGCACGGGCCCAGAAATATCCCAGTCCGGTGGTGATGAAAACCGGGGCCAAAATCGCAAAAATATCGGCAAACATCAGACGCTTTTCCTTGATAGTTCTTTTATGGGGCGTGAACTTGAACCGAAATTGCACGTCCCCCGGTTGCTCTGCAAGTGAATAATGGTAATACCAATTTCTTTTCCGCACTGTGCAAAAGTCGGTTGTGGCTTGCGAAGACTTGCTTTTGCAAAGGCCTTTGCGCCATTGTTGGCCAAACTTGACCATGCAAAAGGCCTGTGATGAACGGCTCCATCCACGACACTGTCAAACGTCACCTGATTGATCCGGCGCCGCGCTTTCGCGATCAACGCAACCCGGTTCCGGCTGTCTTTCTGGATCGGGACGGGGTGATTAACGAGGAAGTCCACTACCTGTCAGACGTTGCCGATCTTAAACTGATCAACGGCACGGCAGAGGCGATCAAACGCCTCAATGACGCGGGCATCCCGGTGATTGTCGTCACCAACCAGTCCGGTGTGGCGCGGGGCTATCTCACCGAAGACCAGCTTTTTGAAATCCACAAGGCACTGGTTTCCATGCTGTCTGATCACAAGGCATCGGTGCAGGGCATCTATTATTCGCCCTATCATCCAAGCGGGCAGGGCGATTACCGCCGCGAAAGTACGTGCCGCAAACCAGAACCCGGCATGCTTCTGGCTGCAAGTGACGAGTTCGCCATCAACCTCTCGGAAAGCGTCCTGATCGGTGATCGCATCAACGATATCCGTGCCGGGCACGCGGCGGGCACAAAGGCCATCATGGTCAGAACCGGCCACGGCGCAAAGGAAGCCATCCTGCCCGAAGCCCAGGAAGCCGATTTTATTGCCGATGATCTGGCAATGGCGGTTGATCACATCCTCACAACGCGGCAATAGGGCGCGTTTCACGCCGTCCGTGTCTAACCGTTGCCAAGACAAAAGTTCTGCCACATCTCCCGACAGGCTTCTTCGAACTCGGCTGCGACAGCAGGTGCGTGGAAGGCACGGCTGCCCCGGATACGATCGCGCATGTTTTCGCGAATGCTGGCCAGCGCCTTAAGGTCGGATGCCAGCATGATGCACTTGTCGACATATCCCTTTTCGGTTTCGGCACACAGCGCGCCAAGCCCGATATCGCTCAAGACAGCAAGGCCAAGCCGAGATCCCGGCCGGTCATCGGCCAGTGACACGAACGGAATGCCAAACCACAGCATCTCGTAATAGTTTTCAAGGCTGATGGCCGGAAATGGCGCCAGGCCGATATCGATCTGGGCATAAAGGGCCGGTCGATCCTGGGGCTTTACCTTGCCCGCCAAATCAAGCCGGTCGCGCTTGATCCCGGCTTGCCGGGTGCGATCAAGGAACGTTTTGGCCGCATAGGAATCTTCAAGCACGTCATCCTGAATGACGATGCGACTGTTGCTGACCTTGTTTAATATCCGTGCAAAGCAGTTCAGTGTCTCGTTGCTGATATTGGCCAACCGATCAATGCAGCCAAACCGGATGATCTCTTCGCCGACGGCTGCTGGCAGTGGTGCCAATGGCAAGGCATCATCAAGCTCCGCCGGAAGGTAGGGGCCAAGTGCTAGCGGATAGGGACGCTCGGCAAACATCTTGTTTTCGGCAAGTCCGCCGCCAAACACATCCTTGTGCCCGATCAGGTAATCCATCTCGGCCATGCCGGTGGTGATCGCAGACAGGCTGGCTTGCACCGGGGCGGCCTTAAGGGCAAACACCTCAATCGGTTGCGTTGGATGAACGCCACAGACATCAATCAGGATATCGACCTTGTCCTTGCGAATGCGATCGGCAATCTGCATCGGGTCCTGGCCGCACACTTCGCGCCAGCCATCGGCCATCACCTGCCATTGCCGTGTGACGTCATCCGGGCGCGGGGTCGCGGAATACAGGAACAGCTCGATCTCATGCCGGTTCAGATGACGCGCAAGCGCACTCAAAAGGCTGGATGATGCATGCTTGCAAAAGAAAGGCGATAACCATCCGATGCGCAGCCGCTTGTCCGACTGTCGGGTATTGGCAAAGGCCGGCTTGGCGGCAATTGGCATATGATGCTTGGCCCATGCCTTGGCGGCCTTGCTATGTGTGGCTCCATCGGTTGTGCCAAGCTTCGCACGCGCCCGGATCAAAAGCGCATCCGCAGTGGCATTATCCGGCGATGTCTCAATCAGGGTATCAAGTGTCTTTATTGTGCTATCAAGGTCGCCACAGCGCAGCGTGATATCAGCCAGAACCAGATCAATTTCAACGGTGTCCTTGGTCAGGCGGCGCGCGGTCTTTAAAATCGCGATTGCCTTGGCATATTGGCCTTGATGGGCCAGTGACTGACCCAGCCCGCGCAAGCCCGGAACGTATTTTGCATCGATGCTCAGCGCCCGCTGATAAAGGTTCTGTGCCAGTTCCGGATACCCAAGACGCAGGAAGGCCGACCCCACCCGGCAAATCAGTTCCGGGGAAATACCTGCGGCCTCGGCGGCATGTTCAAGTGATTTAAGGGCGGCTTCTTCCTGCCCCAGATCATGCAAGGTCTGCCCGAAAAGCAGCAATCCTTCATAATGATTTGGCTTCAGGCCAAGCAACCGGCCCAAAAGATCCATCGCCTGACCCAAATGGCCGCGCGGAATTTCAAGCCGTGCCAGATGATAAAGGGCGGTGGGGAAATCCCCATGGTAACTCAATGCCTGCTTGAACTGATCAATCGCCTTGTCAACCTGCCCCGAACTTTCCAGCGCAATCGCATAGTTGCACCGGACCGCCGGGTTGGCGGCAAAACTCGTCAGGCAGTTTTCAAAAAGCTCAAGCGCCTCGCCATGGCGGCCAAGGCCGGTCAGAAGGGTGGCAAGAAGGTGCTCCGCCTCCGCATTGCCCGGTGACATGGCCAATGCCGCGCGATAGATTTTCTCGGCTTCTTCGGGGCGATTGCCCTCATGCGCAGTCAGTCCGCGACGCAACAGTGTCTTGAGTTGGTCGGACATGGGGTTGCGGATCTCCACCTGATGGTCTGGATAAGGGCCTCGGCCCAAGCAGTCTTGCCTGACATTAAAGGGTTCAGCCCGTCCTTTAAAGCATGCAGTTACCAGATCGCGGATTACCGCCTGAAATGCAGGTAAAAAAGAACCCCGAACCTTTATGAGGGTCCGGGGTCAGAATGGGAGTGGGAGAATCGCCTGGCGGCGATAATCCCTCATACGATATGTGTTGTTTGGTTAGAGGTCGCCTATGCAATGGAATAGTTTTCCGGGTATTTGGGATAGGTCGCATGGTCAATCGTCGCAAAATGTGTGAACTGGCTCACAAAATTGTACGCTGACACTGGTGGGTGGGCGTTTTCAAGCAAACTCTGAGGATAGAAAGCGCTGCCAAAAACGCGTTCGCAGTTCGCTGGCAAAGTGATGCGCGTGTAGCAATCGTACCGAATGACGGATTTTGGCGAAATTTTCGGGCAAAAAACTGTCAAAGCGCGCGAATACTATGCTAGAACGCACCTATATACAAAGGGCATCGGGGATGCTGACCCCGTGCCCGAAAGAAACGCCACCAGTGATTTAAAGAGAGGTTCCTTCCATGCCGGAATATCGGTCCCGTACAACAACACATGGCCGCAACATGGCTGGTGCGCGCGGCCTTTGGCGCGCCACTGGCATGAAAGACGAAGACTTCGACAAGCCGATCATTGCGGTCGTCAATAGTTTCACCCAGTTCGTGCCCGGTCACGTACACCTCAAAGACCTCGGTCAGATGGTCGCACGCGAGATCGAGGCATCCGGCGGTGTCGCCAAGGAATTCAACACCATTGCCGTTGATGATGGCATCGCGATGGGCCATGACGGCATGCTCTATAGCCTTCCGTCGCGTGAAATCATTGCTGATTCCGTCGAATATATGGTCAATGCCCATTGCGCCGATGCGATGGTCTGCATTTCCAACTGCGATAAGATCACCCCGGGCATGTTGATGGCTGCAATGCGCCTTAATGTCCCGTGCGTGTTCGTCTCCGGTGGCCCGATGGAGGCTGGCAAGGTCACCATCGAAGGCAAGGAACATCACCTTGATCTGGTCGATGCCATGGTGCAGGCGGCCGATCCGAACATCTCCGACGAGCAGGTCAAAACCGTTGAACGTTCGGCATGCCCGACTTGCGGCTCGTGCTCTGGCATGTTTACCGCCAACTCGATGAACTGCCTGGCGGAGGCACTTGGTCTCGCCCTTCCGGGCAATGGTTCTGTGCTGGCAACCCACGCCGCACGTCAGGAGCTGTTCCTTGAAGCGGCCCGTACCTCGGTCAAGCTGGCCCGTCGTTATTACGAAGAAGAAGACGAGGGCGCGACCCCGCGCGGTATCGCAACCTTCAAGGCATTTGAAAACGCCATGGCACTTGATATCGCCATGGGTGGGTCGACCAACACGGTTCTGCACCTGCTGGCGATCGCCAAGGAAGCCGAAGTCGACTTCACCATGACCGATATGGACCGCCTGTCGCGCAAGATCCCGTATCTGTCCAAGGTTGCCCCGAACCATCCGATGTTCCACATGGAAGACGTCCATCGTGCCGGTGGCATCATGCGAATTCTCGGCGAACTCGATCGTGCAGGTCTGCTGCATACCGATGTCTCGACCGTGCATTCCAAGACCATGGCCGACGCCCTTGAAAAGTGGGACATCAAACGCACCACTAACGAGGCGGTACACAAATTCTTCCGCGCCATGCCGGGTGGCATCCCGACCCAAACCGCGTTCAGTCAGGAACGTTATTGGGATGATCTTGATCTTGATGAAAAAGAAGGCTGCATTCGTGATGTCGCCCATGCCTATAGTCAGGATGGCGGTCTTGCCGTTCTGTTTGGCAACTTGGCGGCCAATGGCTGCGTGGTCAAAACCGGCGGTGTCGATGAAAGCATCCTGAAATTCACCGGCCCGGCCGTCATCTGTGAAAGCCAGGACGAAGCCGTTGCCAAGGTTCTCGGTGGCGAGGTCAAGGAAGGCGACGTTGTCGTCATCCGTTACGAAGGGCCCAAAGGTGGTCCGGGCATGCAGGAAATGCTGTATCCGACCAGCTATCTGAAATCGATGGGGCTGGGCAAGGCCTGCGCACTGGTCACCGATGGTCGTTTCTCTGGCGGGACGTCTGGCCTGTCGATCGGTCACGTATCCCCCGAAGCAGCCGCTGGTGGTGACATCGCGCTGGTCGAACCGGGTGACATGATCGAAATCGACATCCCGAACCGTTCGATCCGTATCGCGGTCGATGACGCGGTGCTGGCCGCCCGCCGTCAGGCGATGGAGGCCAAGGGCCCCGAAGCATGGCGTCCGGCCAAACCGCGCAAGCGCAAGGTCTCAACCGCCCTTCGTGCCTATGCCGCCATGGCAACCAGTGCCGATCAGGGTGCGGTGCGTGACGTTACACAGGTCGAATTCTGATCTGCGGACAGTCGCAAGATAACAAATAAAAAGGGCGCCGTTTGGCGCCCTTTTTTCATGATCGGGTTTTGGTGGCTCAGGCCAATGCACTTTCGATTGGCAGGTACTCATAGCCAAGCGCATCTGCCACGGCCTTATAGGTGATCTTGCCGGCATGGACGTTAAGCCCGGCTGCCAGATGCGGATCATCCTGACAGGCCTTTTTCCAGCCCTTGTTGGCAAGGGCCAGGGCAAAGGGCAGGGTGGCATTGTTCAACGCAAAGGTCGATGTACGTGCGACCGCACCCGGCATATTGGCGACGCAATAATGCACGACATCATCGACGATATAGGTCGGATCGGCATGGGTGGTCGCCTTGGATGTTTCAAAACATCCACCCTGATCAATCGCCACATCGACAATCACCGATCCCGGCTTCATGCGTGACAGCTGCTCTTTTCTGATCAGTTTCGGGGCTGCTGCCCCGGGCACAAGCACCGCACCCACCACCATGTCAGCCTCAAGGACAAGCGCCTCGGTGTCATCAATGGTGGCGTATTGGGTTTTGATGCGCGGGCCATAAAGATCATCAAGATAGGTCAGGCGTTTGACGTTTTTATCAAGAATGATGACATCCGCGCCCATGCCTGCGGCAATGCGTGCGGCGTTCGTACCGACCACGCCGCCGCCAATGACAACGACCTTGGCCGGTGCCACGCCGGGCACACCGCCCAGCAACATGCCCCGTCCGCCATTCGCTTTTTGAAGGGCAGCTGCACCGACCTGCGGGGCCATGCGGCCTGCAACTTCGGACATCGGTGCCAGCAATGGCAGGCCACCTGCGCGGTCGGTGACGGTTTCATAGGCAATCGCGGTGACACCGGACTTGACCAGACCGGCGGTCTGATCCGGGTCCGGTGCCAGATGCAGATAGGTAAACAGCAACTGGCCTTCGCGGAGTTGCTCATACTCGACCTTCTGCGGTTCCTTGACCTTGATGATCATCTCGGCACTGGCAAAGATATCGGATGCGCTGGCCGCAATTTTCGCACCGGCGGCGACATAATCATTATCAGTAAAGCCGATACCGGCACCGGCCATGGTTTCGACCTGTACCTTGTGGCCGTGTGCGACCAGTTCACGGACCGAGCTTGGCGTCAGTCCGACACGGTATTCGTGGTTTTTGATTTCCTTTGGAACACCAATCAGCATGTCGTTTCCTCCCGACAAAAAGGTGGTAATCGGGGTCTCTCCACGGTGTTTCCGGGGATTCCCGGGCGGTTGGCGCCTCTTTTAATCTTATTCTTGAATGATACCCTAAAAATTGGGCAATTAATCTTCATTTCAAGGGGCATTTGATGATATCATTGGTATATAATTCAACAGAAACACGATGATGTCAGAGGATTGTTCGAATGGAGATGGATGAACGAGATCGGATGATTCTGCGTTTACTGCAGAAAGATGGCCGCATCAGCAACGCGGAACTCGCTGAAAAGGTGAACCTGTCGGCGTCTGCCTGCTTGCGACGTGTGCGGCTGCTTGAGGAAGCCGGCTTCATTGATCACTACACTATGCTTCTCAATCCCGCACGGATCGGCAAGCCGGGCAACGCATTCGTCAATATCGCGATCACCCGCCAAACCCGCGAGGCCCTTGAAACCTTCGAGCTCGAAATTCAAAAGGTCCCCGAAGTTGTCGAATGTTATTTGCTGGCCGGGCAGAGCGACTATCTTGTGCATGTCGTTTATAGCGACACCGCAGACTATGAACGCATCCACAGCGAAGTCCTGACCCAGCTCCCCGGTGTAGAACGTGTGCAGACCGTCATCACGCTCCGCGAAGTCAAACGCACTACCGAACTGCCGGTCTGAGCTCTGATCTGCCTCCGGATCCCGGTTCTTTCACGATATGGAATGTCATGAAGTGATGCCGGGCCAGTGGCGCCTGGTCATCATTCCGTCTGGTGGGGCGGAATGCGACTCGAACAAAAAACTGTACGATATTTGTGGGTTTGTTCAGAATGCGTTATGATGGTTGATTGTATGTGACCGGAATTCATCTAAATTGGTCTATATTTGGTCAAAAAAGTGTATGCGTTTTCAATGCTTCATGAATTTTGTCCAGTTATTCCAATCCTGCAGTTTGACTTTTAGGTGAATTAAAATGCAATAATATGCCCGGGGAAAATACGTTGGGGGAAATTAATCAAATGGAACAAGACAATCTTGTTCGCGCTCGTAGCCATGAGCAGAAACTAAAACGCCGTGCTGATATTCTCGAAGCTGCCCGCAAGCTCTATCTCGAAGGTGATGGAACCCTGCCGTCGGCGGCCGAGGTCGCGCGCAAGGCGAACTTGGCCAAGGGCACGCTTTATCTTTATTTTTCAAGCAAGGAAGCATTGTTTCTTGAAGTGTTGCGTCACTTCCAGAAAGAGTGGTTTGAAAACAATCTTGATGTGATTGATCAGGAAGCGCTGCGTCGGCCCGAAGAACGGGATTCGACCCGTGTGGCCCGCCAGTTCGTGCAATATCTGGTCAAGAACGACAAGTTCCTGCATCTCGCATCGCTGTCGCAAGGTGTTCTGGAATCCGGCTCGGACGATGAAATGGTTGTCAACCAGCGCCGCTTCCTGGCATCCATGGTCAAACGTACCGCCGATGCCCTGGCAGAGCTGTATGAAATCACACCGGATGCCGCCAGCAAGCTGATGCGTTCTTCCTATGCGCTGGTTCTGGGCCTGTGGCAAATGTCGCAGCTGCCGGATCGTGTCATCAAGCTGATGGAACAGAACGCGCTCAACAACCTGATCATTGATTTCGAAGAAGCCGCCGAAGAGGCCGTTGTATCTTACTGGCAGGTTTCGGCACCCGGCATGAAATGCCGTGAAATGATGCGCAAGGCGGCCGAAGGCAACTGCTGAGCCGAGGCCACGACAAGCCCAAATGCAAAACAGCGCCGGAAGATTTTCCGGCGCTGTTTTGTTTTGTTGTCTGCCTAACGGTATCAGACGGTCCAAGTAGTGTCTTAGTGTTGCGCATCCGCCCCGGCAGAGGCACGGCTGCGCATCCGCTCGGACCGCAGGATCATCAGGCTGGCAATGACGATCATCACCGACACCGCCAGAATGATCAGGGTCGCCAGTGCGTTGATTTCCGGCGAAACACCGAGACGCACCGATGAAAACACCTTCATCGGCAGTGTGGTCGATCCCGGGCCGGCAACAAAGCTCGCAATCACCAGATCATCCAGCGACAGGGTGAATGAAAGCAGCCAACCAGCCAGCAACGCTGGCAGGATCATCGGAAGCGTGATGACAAAGAAGATCTTGGCAGGCTTAGCACCCAGATCCATTGCCGCTTCCTCGACCGAGGTATCCATCCCCGACAGGCGCGATTGCACGACAACCGCGACATAGGCCGCACAGAAGGTCGTATGCGCAATCGTGATCGTCGAAAGACCACGCCCGGCTGGCCAGCCAATCATTTGCTCAAGCGTGACAAACAACAGCAAAAGCGACAGACCGGTAATAACCTCTGGCATGACAAGCGGGGCGGCAATCATGCCTGAAAAAAGCGTGCGTCCCTTGAACCGGCCAAAGCGTGACATCACAAGCCCCGCCGGGGTGCCAAGGGCCAGGGCAAGGGTTGCCGACATCACCCCGATACGCAGGCTGTTCCAGGCGGCATCAATCATGCCGTCATTGGAAAACAGCGACACATACCACTTGGTCGAAAAGCCCGCCCAGACGGTCACAAGCTTCCCCTCGTTAAAGGAATAGATCATGACAAGCAGGATCGGCACATACAGGAAGGCAAAGCCAAACACCAATGCCGAAATCAGGAAGGTTGAACGTTTGCTGCTCATTGCTGGCCTTCCTCCTGCTTGGTCTGGATATGCTGGAACCACATGATCGGCACGACAAGGAACAGCAGCATCGCAATCGCAACGGCTGAGGCAATCGGCCAGTCACGGTTGGCAAAGAACTCGTTCCAAAGGGTTCGACCGATCATCAATGTGTTCGGACCACCCAGCAGTTCCGGAATAACGAATTCACCCACAGCCGGAATGAACACCAGAAGTGAGCCTGCCAAAATCCCCGGCATCGATAGTGGCAACGTAATCTTGGCAAAGGCCTGCCAGGGCTTGCAGCCCAGATCAAGGGCTGCTTCCACCAGACTGACATCCATTTTTTCAAGCGTGGAATAAAGCGGCAGGATCATGAAGGGCAGGTAGGTATAAACAATCCCGACATAGACCGCGAATTCCGTCTGCCGCATGATCAGCGGTTCGGAAATAATGCCCGTCCACATAAGGAACGCGTTGATCAACCCTTCGCGGTCAAGGATCCCGATCCAGGCATATACACGGATCAGGAAACTGGTCCAGAACGGCAGGATCACAAGCATCAGCAACACACTGCGCATCGATCCTTGGGCGCGTGCAATGCCATAGGCCATCGGATAGCCGATCAGAAGCGTGATGACGGTTGATATCGCCGCAATCCTGATCGAATTGAGGTATGCCGTGACATACAGGCTGTCAGATAGAAGGAACAGGTAGTTCCCGAAATTGAGCGTGACCGTGATGCCTTCGTCGATCCATTCAAACAGCGGCGTATAGGGCGGCTGCGCGTATTCGGCGACGGAAAAGCTGATCTTGAGAACGATCAGGAACGGCACAAGGAAGAACAAAAACAGCCAGAAATACGGGATACCAACCACCAGTACCCGGCCATGTTTGATCATCCAGCGATCAAAACGTTGTTTGAGGGTCAAGCTGCCCTCTTGCTTGTCACTGCTCATTTGTTCAGTACCGAAGCAGCCCCGGCCTCCCACGATACCCAGACGGTGTCTTCCCACGTATAGCGCGGCTCGATCTGGCGGGTGGAATTCGGCTCGGTCACCTTGATGCGTTTGCCACTTTCAAGGCGCACGTGATAGGTCGAAATACCGCCAAGATAGCCGATCTCTTCAACCTTGCCTGATACGCAATTGTATTTGGTGTCTTTGGGCGCTTCCTTGGTGATGCGAAGCCGCTCGGGACGTAACGCAACCCAGAAGGTCATGCCTTCATGGCCCTGCACAGCGTGATCGATATAAATCTCGCACCCGGCCTCATCCGATTTGATGACGGCATATTTTTCATCGTCATCAACCAGAACACCTTCGATCAGGTTGACTTGGCCAAGGAAGTTCGCGGTATAGCGGCTGTTGGGATATTCATAAAGTTCGAACGGGGTACCGGTCTGGTTGATCACCCCTTCATTCATCACGGCAATGCGCGATGCCATGGTCATGGCTTCTTCCTGGTCATGAGTCACCATGACAAAGGTGGTGCCGACCTTTTCCTGAATGTTGACCAGCTCGAACTGGGTCTGTTCGCGCAGTTTCTTGTCAAGCGCGCCCAGCGGTTCGTCGAGCAACAGCACCTTTGGCCGTTTGATCAGCGACCGCGCCAGTGCAACACGCTGGCGCTGACCACCCGAAAGCTGATGGGGTTTGCGTTTGGCAAATTTGCTCATCTGCACAAGACCCAGCATTTCGGCGACCAGTTCCTTGATCTCGCTGCGCGAAACGCCATCCTGCACAAGCCCGAACGCGACATTCTGTTCCACGCTCATGTGCGGGAACAGGGCATAGGACTGGAACATCATGTTGGTCGGGCGCTCATAGGCCGGGACCCCGGCCATATCGACACCATCGATGTAAATCTTGCCTGATGTGGGTTCCTCGAACCCGGCCAGCATGCGCAACAGCGTCGTTTTCCCGCAACCGGACCCGCCCAGAAGGGCGAAAAGCTCGTGGCGATAGATATCCAGGGAAACATCATCGACGGCATAGAAGTCGCCGAATTTCTTGGTCACATTCTCAAAGCGGATATAGGGAACCGCGTCCGGATTGTTCCAAGGTTGTGTCTTGTGCACATCCTCGTGCACGCGCTCCAAAACCGCCTCTGACACCAGCATTCTCCCCTGTTTCAATGTCAAGATGAACCGCTTCAATCAGACGTCAGTCCCTGATGACCTGATGTGCACTCTTATAATGGTGCAGCATTGCTGAAAGGTCGGTTCTTCCTGATAACAGGATGAAGCAATTCTGCAATCTGTAAAGAGGGGTGTGCGATATTTTGAACAACAATCGCCATTTGATACCTAAATTGGCAGAGAATCGGCATGTGGTGTTCAGAAAATGTGCATTTCTGCGAAAGGGGCCGGTTGTCAAAAACAGGCTGACTGCAACCAATAAAGCGCCGTGATCACGAGTCACCGGCCGCCTGGCCGCATCGTTTCGCACGGCTATAAAGCAAAAGGGCGCGACCAAAGTCGCGCCCTTCGCAAGGATCAGGGATCGCAATCCGTCAGGATCGCTTTCGATCACTTACTGACCGGTTTTAAGCTTCGTCCACAGGCGGGTACGGGTACGCAGCAGGCGTGAACCCGGCTCGACTTTCGAACGCAGACGTTCTTTTACTTCCTGCGGCGGATAGATGCCCGGATCTTCCAGAAGGGACGGGTCAACCAGTTCCATCGCGGCAAGGTTCGGGGTTGCATAGGCAACATAGTTTGCGATTTCAGCTTCGACATCGGCACGCAGCACATAGTCGATGAACTTGTGCGCCAGATCCGGGTTCGGTGCATCTTCCGGGATCATCATCGCATCGAACCAGATCAGGGTGCCTTCCTTCGGAATGACATACTTGATCTCGTTGCCGTTACCGGCTTCTTCTGCGCGAAGGGCGGCCATGCCGACATCGCCCGACCAGCCAACAGAAATACAAACGTTACCGTTTGCAAGGTCGTTGATGTACTGGGAGCTATGGAAATAGGTCACATGCGGACGGATTTTCTCAAGCTGCTCAAAGGCGCTTTCAATCGATTCCGAGGTCGGCTCGCCTTCCGGTACATTGCCAAGATAGAAGTTCACCAGCGGTATGATCTCGCCCGGATCATCCAGAAGCGACAGGCCGCATGACGACAGCTTTTCGGCATATTTCGGATCAAAGATCATCGCCCAGCTATCAAGCGGGGCATCGTCACCCAGAACTTCCTGAACTTTGGCAACGTTATAGCCAAAACCGTTGGTGCCCCAGAAATACGGCACGGCATAGGTGTTGTCCGGATCGTATTTTGCCTGCTGCTCAAGGATCACCGGATCCAGGTTGCCATAGTTTGACAGCTTGGATTTGTCGATCGGCTGGAACAGCTTGGCTTTGATCAGGCGTTCGGCATCGGCAAGGGTCGGAACCACGATGTCATAGCCGGAATTACCCGCCAGCAGCTTGGCTTCAACCAGCTGGTTGCTGTCATAAACGTCATAGTTGACCTTGACGCCGTATTCCTTTTCGAAATTCGCAACGGTTTCCTCGCCGATATAATCCGACCAGTTATAAACGTTGAGAACTTCCTGTGCCGATGCACCAGTGGCAAAGCCCGATACGGCAGCCGCAAGCACAACCAGGCTTGATGTTTTAAGAAGAGATTTCATTTCGCTGAGCCTCCCATGTGGCAGCGTTTGAAAGTTTACCGGTTCTGTTTTGGTCCCCCAGAACCCGGGGCTTATCGTAATATCCTTCGAATGCTTCAGGATATTGTCAAATACAAGATGGAAAAATGTGCATATTTCGCATCATGTAAAAAATTGTGCATTCAACATGCAATAATCTTGCGTCTCGTTTTAGTTGTCGCTCGAATTGTGTGATAATTTGTAGCCCGATTGTAATCGATCATAGGTGAAACGTTCGATGCGGGAAATCGAAGAATTTGTTGATGAGAGACATAAGCAGTGTTGCATCCATTGTGGCTCAAACATTGAACGCGTTACCGCAAATAGAGATCACGTTCCCACAAAATCACTTCTCTCCAGAGAGATTCGTAATGTGGGTGCTGAGTACGATCGCACCAAAAGATATGAAGAGGGTTATCTGCCTCAGGTAGTGGTATGCAAGGATTGCAACACGAGCTTCTCGAAGGACGAAACATATTTGCTATGTGTGTTGCACGCGGTAATGGCAGGGTCACTTTATCCCGATCCTTTAAAGTTTGCCGAAGCAGCTAAAGTTCTACGCAGCAATCGGGATATTGTTCGAGAGCTGAAGGCTCAACCAGACGGTCAATTGCCGCTGTTTCAAGATTTGTCCCCATTCACTATCTACCCAAATTTGGATCGGATAAGGCGTGTGATTGTGAAGAATGCGCGAGGCCATGCATATCATGAGCTGGGAGAGCCGGTCTTTGGTGAGCCGGATTGGGTGTTGGTTCAGCCGCTTACTAGCTTGAGTGCGGAAAGTCGTAGAGCGTTTGAGGAGGCCCCCATTTCAGCTGGCGGCGTTTGGCCAGAAGTAGGTAGTCGAATGACCTTAAGGGTTCTTGCTGGATATGATTTAGCCGGCGGTTGGATTGAGGTTGAGAAAGAGCGGTATCGCTACGCAGTTAATTGGGAGGGGGAAGTAGTCATTCGAACTGTTATATGGGACTATTTGGCGACCGAGACTATTTGGCTAAACTAGGTTGAAGTGCTTGGCGCCGGAATGAATGCAAAAATGCGCCGGGAATGATCCGGCGCATTTCTTATTGTCATAGTATCTCTCGCTCTACTGAGGCTTCAGTATAACGAATCAACATTAAACGTTCAGCAACAGGTGCTCACGCTCCCACGCGCTGATTACGGTCTGATAGGCATCCCATTCCGCTTCCTTGACCGCAATAACGGCGGCAGCGAACTCTTCACCCAGCAGTTCCTTAAGCGGCTTGCAACGATGGAATTTCGCAAGTGCTTCGTGAATGTGGCGCGGCAAGGAATGCGCACGGTCATAGCCCGAACCTTCGATCGGGGCCGTCGCATCTACTTCCTCGATAATGCCAAGCAGGCCACAGGCAAGCGACGCCGCAACCGCCAGATACGGGTTGGCATCTGCCCCCGGAAGACGGTTTTCAATACGGCGTGCCGCGGGCGGGCCATTCGGCTGACGCAGGCCGACTGTGCGGTTATCAAGTGACCAGTGCATGTTGATCGGGGCATCCGACCAGGGCTGCAAACGGCGATAACTGTTCATGTTCGGCGCCAGAAGCGGCATGGCTGCCGGCAGATAACGCTGCAGGCCGCCAATATAGTTCAGGAACAGTTTCGAGTTTTCCCCGTCATCATCGGCAAACAGGTTCTTGCCGGTGTTGATATCAAGAAGACTCTGGTGAATATGCATCGAGCTGCCCGGCAGGTTGCCCATCGGCTTGGCCATGAACGTGCCATAGACACCGTGTTTCAGTGCCGTTTCACGCAGCGTACGTTTGAACAAAAAGGCCTGATCGGCCAGTTCAAGCGGATCACCATGGTTAAAGTTCATTTCAAGCTGGGCCGGACCCGACTCGTGGCTCATGGTATCGGCGTCGATATTCATGGCCTCGCAATAGTCATACAGGTCTTCAATCAGCGGATCGAACTCGTTGATGGCATCAATACCAAACGCGTTTGATGCGCGTTCAGGACGGCCGGAACGGCCAATCGGCGGCTCCAGCGGGTTGTCCGGATCGGTGTTCTTTGCCACCAGATAAAATTCAAGTTCTGGCGCGATGATCGGCCGCATGCCGCGTTCTTCAAACGCCTTGAGAACACGTTTAAGTACGCCGCGCGGGGACGTCGAAACTTCTTCGCCGGAAAAATGGAAACAGTCGCAGATGATCTGGGCCGTCGGCTCCTCGTACCACGGCACAACGCGCACGGTTTCCGGGTCGGGAACCATCGCCACGTCCTTTTCGGCCGGGTCAAGGAAGGCATCGGTTTCCTCCGGATAGCCGCCGGTTACCGTCAGGCAGAAAATTGCTTCGGGGATGGCAAGGCTTTTGGCCTCCAGCCCCTTAAGAAACTTCTGTGTCGGAAGAACCTTGCCCCGCGCAACGCCGGACATGTCCGGAACAATGCATTCGACTTCTTCGATTTTTCGCTCGGATAGCCACGTCTTGAGATCGGTGCTCATGTGTAGTCGGGCGCTTTCACGCCAGTCCTTCAAAATTGCATTTTCTTGCGTTTTTCGGGCCATTCCCGAACAAATTCACAAGAAAGGATGTTTGTCTTCGAAGACTATTGTATTTAATTTCGTTATTGTCGTGTTTGTTAGAATTATAGACGAATTTTCGGTTGGATCGTCGAAGATATCGTTTCATATCTCTGGAACGATCCTACCAGATTGCGCTATAGTCGCGCCACAATATTTAAGAGCAGCGTTTGGATGCTGGTCAAGGAGGTATTATGAAAATCGCACATCCGTATCTTATGTTTCTTGGTGACGCGCCGGACGAACTGGCTGCAAAAACCGCAATCGGCATCAAGCAGTGGCGCCCGGAATGGTGCGTCGGTCAGATGAGCCTGCCGGGCTGTCAGGCGGACCTTGGTCTGCCGGAAATGTCGATCGCCGAAGCCAAGGCAGCCGGCGTTAAAACCCTGGTGCTGGGCGTTGCCAACCGTGGCGGGATCATTGGTCCGGCATGGATGGAAACCCTGCTGGCGGCCATTGATGCCGGTATGGACATCGCCAACGGTCTGCATACCCGTCTTTCATCGATTCCGGAATTGGTCGATGCGGCCAAGGCCAAGGGTGTCAGCCTGTTTGACGTGCGCCACTTCGACGGCAAAGTCCCGGTCGGCAACGGTGAAAAACGTTCCGGCAAGCGCGTTCTGGCTGTCGGTACCGACTGTTCGGTCGGTAAGATGTACACTGCCCTTGCAATTGACGCCGAATTCAAAAAACGTGGTATCAAGTCCGACTTCCGTGCAACCGGCCAGACCGGTATCTTCATCGCTGGCGAAGGCATCTCGGTTGATGCAGTTATTTCCGACTTTATCTCGGGCGCTGTTGAAACCATTGCACCGGCCAATGACCCCGATCACTGGGACGTCATGGAAGGGCAGGGCAGCCTGTTCCACGCTTCCTTCGCCGGTGTTTCCATGGGCCTGATCCACGGCTCCCAGCCGGACGCCCTTGTCGTCTGCCACGAGCCGACCCGTGCGCACATGCGTGGTCTGCCGGGGTATAAACTCCCGGATCTGAAAACCTGCCTCGACGTCAACCTGTTGCACGCCAAACTGACCAACCCGGATTGCAAGGTTGTCGGTTTTGCCATCAACACCAAGGCGCTTGATGACGCGGCAGCCAAGAAACTTCTGGCTGACATCGAAGCCGAATTCGGCCTTCCGGCTGTTGACCCGGTTCGTACCGGCGTTGCATCGCTGGTCGACAAGCTGCAGGAGATCTAAGTTGCCAAAACTCACTGTGATTTCCGAAGTCTTCCCTCTGGCACAGGTCTTCAAGATCTCGCGCGGGGCCCGGACCGAGGCACATGTGGTCAAGGTGACGCTCAGCGACGGCACCCATACCGGGCAGGGGGAATGCGTTCCCTATGCCCGGTATAATGAAACGGTCGAAGGTGTCATTGCCGACATCGAAGCACAGGCAGACGCCCTTGACCGTGGCATGACCCGCAAGGAACTTCAGGATGCCATGAAGGCCGGTGCTGCGCGTAACGCGGTCGACTGCGCCTATTGGGATCTCGAAGCCAAGCGTATGGGCCGTCGCGTATGGGAATTGATCGGCCACAAGGCGCCCGAGGGATTGATCACAGCCGAAACGCTGTCGATCGATACCCCGGACAATATGCGCGAAGCCGCCCGCAAGATCGCCCATGCCCCGTTGCTAAAGGTCAAGCTCAATGGCGAAAACGTCCTTGAGTCGGTCCGCGCTGTGCGTGAAGGTTCGCCCAAAGCCCGCATCATTGTCGATGCCAACGAAGCCTGGTCACTTGATCTGCTCGAAGATATCGGTGCCGAACTTGATGGTCTGGGGGTCGAGATGATCGAACAGCCGCTACCTGCCGGGCAGGATGATGGCCTGATCGATATCGATTGCCCGGTGCTTCTGTGTGCTGACGAGTCTGTTCATACGATGGCCGACATTCCGCGTCTGGCCAATCTCTATGACATGATCAACATCAAGCTCGACAAAACCGGTGGTCTTACCGGCGCGCTTGAGCTGGCCGAGGCCGCATCAAAGGCTGGCATGCAGCTGATGACCGGCTGCATGGTCGGAACATCGCTTGCCATGGCACCGGCCATGATCACCGGTGCGATGTCACGTATTGTTGATCTGGATGGCCCGATCTGGATGGCCAAGGATCGCGATCATGCGCTGACGTTTAAAAACGGTGTGATGGGGCTGCCGGATCGCGAACTCTGGGGTTGATTCGGCTAAACGCTATACAACGGCATAATCGCCCTGTTATCGGGACGATATAAGACGGCGCATCGGCAAACCGGTGCGCCGTTTTTATTTCCAATGTAAAAAACCGGCACCCGAATTTTCGACCCAAGGTAGAAAAGCCAAGGGAAATTTTTTTTACAGCCAGATATGGTGGGTTGCGGGTTAACTTTTTGTTTACGAATCAATATCTTGCGGTCGGTCTTGACCGTTTTAAAGCTCCATTTCGGCCCATCTGCTGCATGACGCCACCCTAATGTATAGTTGTGTCTTGGACCAAATAAAGGAACGATGAGACATCTATATAAAGGGCCTGTGTGGCCCGCTTAAATCTGGTTGGAGCGGTTCGCGTGGATTCAGGCCCTCAGGAAAATAGCAGTCCGTCAAAAAAGACGTTTCGATGCTGCTATCGGGATTTTCTCTACACGCCACGGCATGCAGAGCTCCTGCATCTGCGCCGCAAGGAATCGATCCAGCTCACCGCCCGCTTCGCAGCCCTTTTTGTTCTTGTCCTGATGCTTGCCGTTGCGTTCTGGGACGGGGCCTTTGCCGCTGAAATGTGGTCGTCGCAGACCTTTGTCCTGCGCCTTCTGGTGGCGGGGGTTGCGCTTGTGGTTCTTACCAACCGCGCGGTCAGTGCGCGGTTGCGCCGACGTTTTCCATACCTGCCGATGCTGATGCTGATTGTCGCGGCAAGTTTGCTGTGTGTCTTTGCTGGCAATGACCCGCTTGCAACCGATTACATGCACAGTTCGCACAGCTTCCTTATGATCGGTCTGGTGATGATGATTGCCATCATGCCGGTCACCCTGGTCGAGGCCGCCGTTCTTTCAGTGCCATTTGCCGTGTTGCTTGTCATTGGCGCGCAAAGCGGACTTGCGACCGGGTTCGTGCCGTTTGAAATGCTGCTGGCATTCCTGTTGCCGCTGGCGCTGGTATCGGCCCTTGTGCAGCTTTATCGCACGGTTACCGCCGCCCATGAAATCGCCATTGATCCGCTGACCAACTGTTATACCCGTGCCTTTGGCATGGAGATGATCCGGGTCAGCTTCGAAGGCGCACTGCGCAAAAAAGTGCCCTATACCGTTGCCTTCATCGATCTTGATGATTTCAAGCAGATCAATGATCGCTATGGCCATGATTACGGCGACCGCATTCTGGGCGAGGTCGGTAACAACCTGATCCATCGTTTCCGCCGTTCTGACATGGTCGTGCGCTGGGGCGGGGAGGAATTCCTGGTGCTGTTGCCCGAACTGGGCCGTGCCCGCGCTGTCGAGGTGCTTGAACGTGTCATGGCACCGGGGCTGGCAAAGCTTGAAAACGGGCAGGTGCAGCGCGCCAGTGTCGGTCTTTCCGAACGCATCGAAGATGCCATTGCCTTGCCGCAGAACCTGATCGACTTGGCCGATCAGCGCATGTACGAGGCCAAAAAACGCCAGGACCGCGATGACCTCGTCGCACAAGGCTATTCCGGGCGACGCAATACGGTCAGTGCTCTGGCCTCCCCGTCGACCACCAATGCTCCCTCGGTTGATCGCAGCGTAAACTAGCTGCCTGCGTGAGCCCAGACGGGGCTCTGCTGCCCCAATATCAATGCGTCCGGTCGTGACGCGACCTTTCCTGATCCATAAAACCCTGTCTGACGGACATCATGGCGGCGCATGCGGCATCAATCGCTGCCGAGGCCTGTCGTGTGCAGGCAGAATCGGGCCGGTGAAAGGCGCGGAATCGACTTGAGCTCGCGCCAGTTCAGTTCGGATTCGCGTCGATTCTCTCAGCTTTTTCGAAAATTCCATTTTCTTCGGTGATCAAAAAATAGCCGAGAGATGTGAAATTTGCGGGCGTTTGGGGTGCAATGCCTCAAAATAATGCACAAAAAAGAAGCAGTAATATTTCTGACAAAAAAATAGTCAAAAAGCTGTTGCGTCCTGTCCGGTGAATGGGTAATGTTCATTTGTGCGCTGCGGTAGGACGCAGTGCATTCCGGCGAGCGACTTGTCGCTCGTTTCTTGGACGTTTCCTCCCTAGACTTGGGCCGCTGTCACAGGCGGCCTTCTTTTTTGCCTAAATTCAGCCCTTTAGCCCAATTCAAAGCATCTGCTCAGCGCCTGAACATCTCACGTGTTTTGGAATTGTTAGAATGGTGCGGTGCAAATCAACTTGGGGTCATGGCGGCGCGCAGATACGCCAAGGGCGCTGCCCGGCAAAATCAGGAAGCGCCCTTTAAAATCCCTTTGGACTTCTTTTCGACTATTTTTCGCGCGTTGGATTGCCATTGGGGATATTGCCATCCCCGTCACCCAGACCACGCTGCATGATCACGCTATCGACCCAGCGGCCCATTTTAAAGCCGGCCGACTGAAGCGTACCCGCCACCCGGAACCCCAACCGCGCATGCAGCCCGATCGATGCGACATTGGCGCTATCGCCGATCACGGCAATCATCTGGCGATAGCCAAGGGCTGTGACCCGCTTGATCAGTTCTGAAAGCAACGCACTGCCAGCCCCCTTGCCAACGACTTCGGGTGCTATGTAAATCGTGTCTTCGACCGTGAAACGATAGGCCGGGCGGGTCCGGTAGGCCCCGGCATAGGCAAATCCCTCAACCCGTCCATCCACATCCGCCACAAGATAGGGCAGGCCGCGTTCACGCACATGTTGCCAGCGCGATGTCAGTTCGGCGATTTCAGGGGCGCGTTCCTCAAACGATGCCAGGCCATGCAGCACGTGATGGCCATAAATCTCGGTGATCCGTTCAAAATCTTCGGGTTCTGCATCGCGGATGACCAGATCGCTCAAAACGTCACTGGTATCGATGGTATTGCTCATTAGAACGGGTTCCCGTCGAGATCATGAAAGCGCGATATCAGATCGGTCATCTGATCGCGCAGAACGTCAAATCCGCGATGCGGGCTGATTGTTGTTTCATCCATATAAAGCGCACGAGAAAGCTCGATCTGAAGGCTGTGCACATGTTCTTGCGGGCGACCGTAATGGCGTGTGCAATAACCCCCGGCATATGGATCATTGTGCGCGGGCGCAAAGCCCATATCGCGAAAACAATCGTCCACAAACCGCGTCAATGACGGGTGGCAGGAACTTCCATAGCAATCGCCAAGCACCAGATCAACGCGGTTTTTTGCGCTGTCGCACGAATCCCCGGGCATCGAATGGCAATCAATCAGAATGCAATAGCCAAACGTCGCCCGCGTCAGATCAATCAGCTTCTGCAACGCCGTGTGATAGGGCCGGTAATAGGTATCAATCCGCGAAAGCGCTTCTTCGGCGGGCAGGCGGGTCTTGTAAATCTCGACCCCGCCACTGACCACGCGCGGGATGGAACCCAATCCCGAAAGGGCGCGCATCGAATTGATCTCGTTATCTTCGGGCAGATCGCCATCAAACATCCGCGGATCAAGTTCCATCGCCGCCCGGTTCACATCGACATAGGCGCGCGGAAATGTCGCACACAGCAAAGGCGCGCCCAGTTTCGGGGCGGCCGTGAACAACTGATCGACAAAGGCATCTTCGGATGCGCGCAGCTCAAACGCGCCAATGCGTGCGCGTTCAATCAGATCCTGCGGGTAATGGCGGCCTGAATGCGGGGATGCAAACACCACCGGCAGGGTTTGCCGTGGTGGCAGGATAACGGTGGCGGGGCCGGTTGTGGTAATTTCCGAAGGCAACTGGTTCATTGTCTTTCGTAAAGTCCATCCCTTATGACGCGGCGTCAGTCTTCAATCAGGCATCCTGCGACTAATTCGCACCTTAGAACTTTTTACATATGGATTGCACCGGTTTTGTTGTCGGTCAGCGAACTGTTTTGCATGCTGCACGCCCGCAGCATGTTCCACCCCATATGAAAAAGGTTCCAGCCTCTAGCATATGGGAATTGCCACGGAATTGATGAACATTTTTTGTCAAAAAACCATTTCTGGGGTTGCGCCAAGGCCTGCCTTGGGCTAAATACCGCCTCGCCGACGCAAACGGCACAGATCATTGTTTTCGGTCACGAAGCCTTGGTCTTCTGAAAGATGGATTTGCGGGCCTATAGCTCAGTTGGTTAGAGCGTTCGCTTGACATGCGAGAGGTCACAAGTTCGAGTCTTGTTAGGCCCACCATTCCCACCCCGCCGGGTTCCCGTGCGGGGTTTTGTGTTTCTGGATTACGCCCTAGCGCATCTGCGCAATGCTCTTCCTGAACCGCATGGCGCTAAACGCAAAGAAGCCAGCCCCAATCGCAAACACCAGCAGGAATTCCGGCCAGACCACATCAATGCCCGCACCGCGGAACAGGATGGCCTGCGCGTACTTCACAAAATGCGTCGCGGGCGAGAATTGCATGATGTTCTGAAGTTCCTCGGGCATGCTTTCAAGCGGCGTGCTGCCCCTCCGTTTTGACCATGCCGTCTAACCCCGCTGTTGGCTTGAGAAGAGCTTTCTTCCAAGAAAGCCCTTTTGCGGAAAATGGCATCTTCTACTGATTTCCCGCAAAAAGTAGGTTTCGGAGTTTACAGCTACCAAATGAGGCTGTTCTAATGGAGTATGTATTTTGGAACCCCGTGTACTGATCACGGGGTAATGCTGGGAGCATTGAAACCTGGGGAGGGTGGTTATGACTGGGACCACGTTACGATTGGTAAGCTCATGCAACGGTGAATGCGGATCAATTCTTAGCAGCCCAGCGATCTCGCACGAATGGTTCCTTTTTTCTTCTGTCGGTATTGATACAGCTGTGGGGAAGAATAGAGTTGGGGTCGTCGGCACCTGCGAATACTATTTGAACAATGCCCAGCTAGTTCTATGTCCTTCCGAAGGCAGGGGATACTAGAACCATGCTAGATCAGTCATTTTCAGCCGCCAATTTCCGAAAAATTGTGGATATAGAAAACCGCAAAGGAAACTATCTGGAAGTCGAATTTCTTCCAGATACGGAAAAAAAAGCGCAGGAGATAGAGGTTTGTAAAGGCGAACTGAGGTCTCTCAGGAATACCAAAGCAGAATATACGGAGGAAGAATTTGAATCTAAGAGCTCCGAGTTGTCTGTCGAACTTGAAAAACTCAAGGCGGAAAAAGAGGAAATACTCCTCGCTGAGTTGGAGAAGGTAAGCAAAGAAATAGGTTCAAAAGGCTTTTCGTTCGAAATTGAAGAAGTTGACATTGGTAAGCCCCAGAAAGCTTTTAACGCCAAGCGAAGCGCCTCAACCTTCTTTGCAATGAAACAGCTCCAGCACAACATCCGGCGTCTGTATAAGGTCAAGCAGGCAAACAGGCATGAAATCGTTTGCCAGCTTAGGGAGCTATTGGGGGATGGGTTCCCGAAATATGTTATCCGAACCGATGTCTCATCTTTCTATGAGACCATCCCAAGAAAGCAGCTTCTGAAGAAGCTGAGAGATGATCCTCTCCTGACATTGGCGTCAAAAAAACTCATACGACGGGTTCTCTATGAATACGGCTACTTGACTGGAAGTGCTGACGTCGGCTTGCCGAGAGGGATCGGCATAAGCGCTTACTTAGCAGAACTATATATGCGGGATATTGATCGTACCATTCGAGATTATCCTGGTGTTCTGTTTTATGCACGTTACGTCGACGATATTTTCATCATCTTTTGCGCTCCTCCGAACGTTGGGACGTTAGGTTTCAGGCGAGCAATCGCAAGTGCGTTCAAAAAACTTGAACTAAAGAGAAATCGCACGAAAACCGAGATTTTTAAGTTGTGGCCGAGCCAAGGCCTTTCCGTCCAATATTTGGGTTACAAATTTACTTTCTGCACTGGCTCTATTGAGCTGAAAATGACTGATAAAAAGATTGCTAGATACAAACAAAGGATTGATTTGTCATTTTCTGCTTATGAGAAAAAATCGAAAAAATCGGAAAAGAATGCTCGCACGTTATTAGAGAAGAGGGTGCGCTTCTTAACAGGAAATACACGCCTCGTGAATAACAAGAAGAATGTCGTGTCGGGTGTGTTTTTTTCCAATTCATTACTGAATAAGCTGGATGACCTTGACGAACTAGATAGCTATCTGGCTACAAAAATTTCCACTTTAACAAGCGCTCGATTGGGGGCGCGTCTATTGCAACATTCCTTCAAGAATGGCTTTGAAACGCGGAAATATCATAAGTTTTCGGCGCGAGATTTGTCCCAAATAGTGGAGGTATGGAAACATGTCTCCTAGCAAAATTCGACTTCCATATAAGAAAGAGCGATGCCTTCTTTCAGATGTCCTGCCGTTTGAGATACCGATTTCCTTTTCGAATAGGCATTTCTATGCCTTCGTTTTGCGCAATCGAATATCGATCGAGGGTAATGCAATATTGTGGCTGAAAGGTTCCAATGCGCTGGACAGAATAGTAATGCTGTTATTTGCGCTTCCTGACACCCCTGATCGGTTGACAACTGAGCAGAGGTATGTCGGTGAAAACTTGGTCAACTTTCGACGCTATCGACTTAGCGGCGGCCCTCAGCCCAGTCCGGTACGCTTCATGACGCCCTTTTCATTTAAGATTAGACATAAAGAAACAGAATTCCGGGAATTATGTGTTCCGCATCCAAAGAGTCAACTTCTGGTGGCCGACTTCTATGATCGGTGCAAAGAGACCATCCTGTACTATACTTCGCTCAGCACCTACACGATTAGAGCTCCGTCACGGGTCGCCAAATTCCAGTACCACAAGGACCACCTTCATTTCGAACGGCTGGCTACAGACCTCTCGATCGTCGAGCAGTCCGGGCAAGAGTACGAAAGCTTAAAGTCTTTCTTCGTCTACAAGGACTACAGCAACATTTACAAATTCTATGAGTCCTATCGCTATCATCGCGCGGAGAAGAAATACAACAAGCTCCTCAAGCTCGATATCTCCAAATGCTTTGACAGCATTTATACGCATTCGATTGGCTGGGCAGTTATTGGTAAGGATACCCAAAAACATTCCCTTCATCGAAACGGTGGAACGTTTCCAGACCAATTCGATAAATTGATGCATCATATGAATTTGGGTGAGACGAACGGTATTATTATTGGGCCTGAGTTCTCAAGAATTTTTGCAGAGATCATTCTTCAATCAATAGATAGAGAGGTATCGCGCAAACTCGAAACAGGGGTTAATCCTCTTCATAACCGTGTGGACTATGAAATTTTTAGGTACGTCGATGACTATTTTATATTCTTCAACGATGACAAAGATAGAACTGTTATTGTTGATCTTCTGCAGCACACTCTTAAAGAATACAAGCTGTACCTGAACGCAGCGAAGGCTGTCGTTTATGAAAAGCCAATCATCACCGAAATCACAATGGCCAAACAGCAAATTGCGCGGTTGCTGGAGGACAGGATCAAGTTTTCCTTGCAGGAAATTGAAGGCGATGAGGGGGCGGTTCTGACTAAGGGGTCGGTGTACGTAAATGCCAACGCTCTCATTACAAGCTTTAAGACCATTATAAAGACGTGTGGTGTTGAGTATAAGGATATGCTCAATTATACACTTTCCATCGCTGAGAGGAAATGTGAGAAAATATTCGAAAATTATCTGAAAGTAACCGAAGGGTATAGATCTCAAAATCAGCTTATTAACGCGGTAAAAGGTATTCTTGAGTTCGTATTTTTTATCTATTCTGTTTCTCCTAGAGTGAACACGACTATTAGACTGTGCCGAGTTCTGCAGGTGATAAACACGTTCCTAAAATCAAAAAATGTAATCAGGGAGCATGTGCATAGTGTCCACAAGCAAATATACGATAACGCGTGTTTTATTCTTAAGAAGAACGCAAGCGTAGAGCAGACGCAGGTCGAGACCCTCTATCTACTTATAATGCTTTCAGAGTTGGGGAGAGATTATTGGCTAGAGGAAAATGTCTTAAGCGATTATCTCGGGATTGAGGATGGGGTGATGGGAAAGGGTATTGGCTCAGTTAAATCGCTGAACTATTTCTCCATCACAGTCGCGTTGTTCTACATGCGAGATAAAGTCCGATATAAAGAGTTGAGAGGCCGCATCGTCGATGCTGCCTTGCTGCGTATTCGGAGCCAATCGGAGACCTGTCACAAAGACGCTGAGCTCGTTTTCCTTTTATTCGATCTGATAGCTTGCCCCTATATTGACGAACCGAAGAAGCGTGAAGCGCTTGAAATATTTGGCGTTAGCGACTCAGCCTTGGTGACGGATATCATCACGTTTACTGACGGTGGCAACAGACCTCAGCTTTGGTTCACGAACTGGCTCGAATTTGATTTTGGGAAGGAACTGGACGCGAAGCGTAGCCAAGAGGTATATTAGGTACACGCGCTTCGTCAGACAGTTAATGGCTGTATGCAGCCGCACACACATGCGCGGCGGCGGTTCTGAATCAAAACCGGGATCGTTGCACACAGGGTGGTATTGGCGAGCCACCCAATTTCTTCATCGCCAATCCCAGACTTCCCATCTAGCCCCAAGCCGGAAGCAGATTTTTGGATGATGATGCAATGAGACTTACTAAGACGGATTTCATTCAGTTTCTTAATTGTCCGAAGTCGCTTTGGCTCTTGAAGCGCGAACCGGAGAAATATCCGTATGGTGAGTTTTCGCTTTTTCTACAGAAGCTCGTTCGGGAAGGCTTCGAAGTCGAAAGGTATGTTGAGAAATATTTCGAAGGTAGGGGCCGGACCGTAGATTTCCAGCATGTTTTTGAAACCGAAGAGGGGTTGTACGCTTGTGCCGATGCTCTTGAGAAAGTGTCCGATGGTGAAGTCATCCTCTATGAGGTTAAATCATCAACTAGCGTCAAAACAGACGCTGTGCAAAACCATCTGAAGGACGCGTGCTTTCAGAAGATTTGCGCCGAGCGGTCAGGGCTACGGATTGACCGCGTTTTCATCGTTCATCTAAATGGGGGCTACGAGCGCAACGGAGTAATCAACCCGGAAGAGCTTCTTGTCTTCTCTGACGTTACGGAGCAAGTAGCCGCCCTTGTTGAGGAGACAAATGCAGAGATCGATGAGGCGTTAATCCTTCTCCGGTTAGAGGAGATTGAACGTAACGGATGTCCTTGCTTGTTAAAGTCGCGCGTGCACCATTGTGATACGTTTTACGTTTTTAATCCCGACGTTCCCACTTCGTCAATTTACAGTTTGCCAAGGCTAAGCGCCAAGCAGCGCGCAAATCTTGTTTCGAAAAGGTTATTCGACTTACACGATGTTCCCGATGACTATCGCTTTTCCGAGCAGCAGAAGCTTGTTGTTCGTTCCGCAAAAGCGGGTGCCCCGCAAATTGATTTAGAGTCAATTCGCGACTTCATTGGTGGTTTTAGATATCCACTTTATTTTCTTGATTTCGAATCTTATGCCTCTGCAATTCCGATATTGGATGGGTTGAGCCCGCACAAACATTTTCCCTTCCAGTATTCAGTCCATATTGTCGGCGAGGATGGCACCTTAGGACACCGAGAATTTCTCGAACGTGAGCCACGCTTGCCGGACCGCTTGGTCGAGCAAATGGTGGCTGACATTGGAAACGAAGGTAGTGTTGTTTCATGGCACGCCTCGTTTGAGAAAACACAGAACCGGGAGATGGGTAAGTGGTTTCCTGAAAGGGCTACCTTCCTAAAAGATGTGAACGACAGGATGGTCGATCTGGAGAATGTGTTTAAGACGGCATATGTAGACGTTCGATTTGATGGCTCTACGTCCATCAAGAAAGTACTCCCGATTATTTGCCCTGATCTCACATATGACGATCTTGAGTTGCAGGATGGTACTTTTGCAATGGAAGCTTGGGAACGATTGTTCAAAGCGAAACCGGCAGAAGCAGATGGCATCGCCCAATCGCTGCTAAGATATTGCGAACGCGACACGCTAGCGATGGTTGAAATCTTTAGGTTTCTGAAGAGCCTTGTTTCAGAGCAATAGAGCGCGTTAAGTGGAGGAAAGCTGGACTCTTCTATTCCCGCCTGCTGCTCTTGGGCTGTTGTCAGGGTTTGCGCAGCTCATGCGCAGTTCTTCGAGCATGACGTCTATCAAGCTGCAGAAACGATGCAGTCTGCTATTTATTACTAGAATCGATTAGCGAGCCTTAATTTCCATGATATTCTCGACTATTAACCACTTCCCACCCCGCAGCGGTTAGCTCGCGGGATTTTGTGTATCTGGATCACCCTAACGCATCTGCGCAATACTCTTCCTGAACCGCATGGCGCTAAACGCAAAGAAGCCAGCACCAATCGCGAACACCAGCAGGAATTCCGGCCAGACCACGTCAATGCCCGCCCCGCGAAACAGGATGGCCTGCGCGTACTTCACAAAATGCGTCGCGGGCGAGAATTGCATGATGTTCTGAAGTTCCTCGGGCATGCTTTCAAGCGGCGTGCTGCCCCCCGAAAGCAACCGTAATGGCAACACCACCAGAATGAACAACAGGCCAAATTGCGGCATGGAGCGCGTCATGGTGGCCAGGAAAATGCCCAAGGCGGTGGCAAAGAACAGATAAATCACCACACCGCCCATGAACAACAGCTTTGATCCGGCAATCGGCACGCCCAGCACCAGCTCGACCACGAAAACAAGCGACAGCATGCAGGCAATCAGAATGACAAGCCCGTTGGCCCAGACCTTTGCCAGCATGATCTCATAGGGGTTCAGCGGCATCACCAGAAGGTGCTCGATCGTGCCATGTTCGCGTTCGCGGATCAGGGCCGCCCCCGAAAGAATGATCGACAGCATCGTGATCGCATTGATGATCTCCATCGTGCTGGTAAACCATTCGCTTTTCACATTCTGGTTATAGGCATAACGCGTCACGATGGTTGCGGCATCAGACCGTTTCTGCCCGGCCCAGGCCGACTTGCCGCCAAGCCAGGTCGAGACCTCCTGCGCGATGATGTTGCTGACATAGCTCTGGCCAATCCCGGCCTGCATCATGGCGGTGGCATCGATGTTAAGCTGCACTTCCGGATCACGTCCCGAAACCACATCGGCCTCAAAACGCGGCGGGATCACCAGCACAAAGGTAAATTCACCGCTATTCATCGCCGCATCGATATCGCGCTCGGCAATGCGGACTGGCTCTTGAAAATACGGGGGCAAAAAGGCATCCGAAATGCGCAGCGACAGGGCCGAGCCATCCAGATCAGCAATGGCAATCGATCCACGGCGCAAATCATGGGAAAAGCCGGTGGCAGCGTTATAAATCGCAAAGGAAAACGCCCAGACAATCAGCGCCATAAGCACCATGTCGCGTCTGAGGCTGAAAAGCTCCTTGATGCCAAGGCGATAGATATTGCTGATCCGTCTGCCAAGCATATCCTTACACCTCCTGCTTTTTGAGAAGCAGCATCGAAAGCACGGTCAATGCCGGGAAGAAGACCAGAAGGCTGATCAGTTCAGGATAAAGCTCTGCAAAGCCAAGCGCCTTGGTAAAGGTGCCGACACTAATCGACATGAAATGTGATGTCGGAATGATGGTTGAAAGCAAGACGGGCACACCTTCAAGGCTTGATACCGGCTGCATCATCCCCGAAAACATCACGGACGGCACCATGGTCGCAATTGCCGTCCCGAAAAGGGCCGCGATTTGTGTGTTGGTAAAGGACGAAATCAAAAGCCCCAGGCCGGTCGTCGCTGTGACAAACAGGATCGCCCCGATCAGAAGGGTAAGGCCATTGCCAAGCAATGGCACCTCAAACCAGAACAGCGCCATCGCGCTCATCAGGAAAAAGTTGATCAGACCCAGCCCGATATAGGGCAACTGTTTGCCCCACAAAAACTCAAGCTTGGAAACCGGGGTGACATAAAGGTTGGTGATTGATCCCAATTCCTTTTCGCGCACCACGCCGACCGCCATCAAAACCGCTGGAATAAACATCAACAGCAACGCAATCACGGATGGCACCATGGCATAGATGCTTTTGAAATCCTGATTATAGCGATAACGCGTCTCGATACGCATCGGCAGGCCCATATCCGCACTGCCAATCTCGCGTTTAAGATGTTCGCTTAAATACCGCTGATGAATGCCTTCGACATAGCCATGAATGGTTTCGGCGCGAAACGGCATGGAGCCGTCAATAAACGCCCCGATTTCCGGGCTGGCCCCGCGACCAACATCGCGCCCGAAGCCGGGCGGGATTTCAATCGCCAGCGTGATCTCGCCCGACAGCATCCGGGCTTCAAGGTCGTCAATACTGGCAAGCGGTTCTTGTTCCTCGAAATAGCGCGATCCCGAAAGGTTTTCGATATAGGTGCGGCTTTCCTGGCTGCGGTCACGGTCCAGCACCGCATAGGTCAGGTTTTCAACATCAAATGTAATGCCCCAGCCAAATACCGGCATCAGGATAGCGGTGCCAATCAAGGCAAACATCAACCGGATCGGATCGCGCACCAGTTCCATGGTCTCGCGCAGCGAATAGGCCCATAACCGCCGGAAACTGAACAGGGACGCATGGGCTGGCTTCCAGTCGCCCTTGGCAGTGTCATCATTGGCAAGCGTCTCCTGCGGGGCAGGGGGAGAAGTGGCTTCCTCTTCACTGCCATCTGCTTCCTCAAGATGGCTGATAAAGGCTTCTTCCAGTGTGTCGCAGCCGCGCCCCCGGGTGATCGCATCGGGCGTATCGCTGATCAAAACCTTGCCCGCATGCATCAGCGAAATGCGATCACATCGCTCCGCCTCGTTCATGAAGTGGGTGGAAATGAAAATCGTCACCCCCTGATCACGCGAAAGCTCGACCAGCAATTCCCAGAACCCGTCACGTGCGACCGGATCAACGCCCGATGTCGGCTCGTCCAAAATCAGGATTTCCGGGCTGTGAATGATCGCAACCGCCAGCGACAGGCGTTGGCGCACGCCAAGCGGCAACCGTTCGCTCAGATCTTCAAGATAGGGGCCAAGCCCGAACCGCTCGGAAAGCGCGTCAATCCGGGATTTGATCTTGTCCTTGGGGATGTGAAACAGATGCGCATGCAGCTCAAGGTTCTGCATCACGGTCAGTTCGGAATACAGCGAAAAGGCCTGGCTCATATAGCCAACCCGGTTACGCAGTGCGATATCCTTGCCATCGACCGGCTTGCCAAACAGCTCGGCTGTGCCCTCGGTCGCATTCAAAAGCCCGGTCAGCATCTTCATGGTCGTGGTCTTGCCACAGCCATTTGATCCGAGAAATCCGAAAATCTCGCCTTTTTCAATCCGGAAGCTGACATCATCGACCGCGGTAAAATCACCAAATTTCTTGGTCAGATGTTCGGCAACGATGGCGGGCGTATCGCCATGAATGGTGCGTTCGGGAATGCTCAGTTCATGATGGTCTTTGCGTTGGTCTTCGGGCAGAAGCGCAATAAAGGCCGCCTCAAGCGTTTCCGATCCGGTGCGTTGCAAAATCTCGTCCGCCGTGCCGGTCGCCAGCACCTTGCCATCATTCATCGCAATCAACCGGTCAAAGCGTGCGGCCTCGTCCATATAGGCGGTGGCAACCAGAACCGTCATGTCGCTTTGGGTTTCGCGGATGGCATCAATCAACTGCCAGAATTGCTGACGCGACAGGGGATCAACACCGGTGGTCGGTTCATCAAGGATCAGGATATCGGGATCATGGATCAGCGCGCAGCACAGACCAAGTTTCTGCTTCATCCCGCCCGAAAGCTTGCCTGCCGGGCGCTCGGTAAAGGGATCAAGCCCCGTCGCGGCGACCAGCCGTGCAATGCGTTCATCGCGCTCACGCTTGCCCTGACCAAACAGGCGACCAAAAAATGCGAGGTTCTCGCGCACCGTCAGATCCATATACAGGTTCTTGCCAAGCCCCTGGGGCATATAGGCAATACGCGGCAGGATCGCGTTGCGGTGCTTGGCGTCCTTCATGGATCCGCCAAGCGTTTCGACGGTGCCGTCCTGCACCTTGCGCGCCCCCGATATCAGGGCCAGCGCACTTGATTTGCCCACACCATCGGGGCCGATAAAGCCGACCGTCTGCCCGACCGGAATTTCAAGGCTGATACCATCAAGGGCGGTGACCTTGCCATAGCGGTGCGACACCGCTTCAAGGCGCACGGCAATCTGATCCGTTTGGTTTGTGGTCTCGGTGTTTTGCACCATTGCGCGGCGCTCTATTGCCCGGCCTGACGCAGGGTCGCGTCATCGGGAACATTCGGCGCAAAACCATCCGGCCAGTTATTATGATCAGCCAGCATGACATAGGCTTCACCGGGCAGGCCGGTTTTCACCCGTTTGATATGCTTGGTCAGCAATTCCGGATCGATCCGCACCTTGACGCGAAACATCAGTTTGTCGCGTTCTGCCCGTGTTTCGACCTCTCGCGGGGTGAATTGCGCATCATCGGCGACGAACGATACCTTGGCCGGGATGACAACGCTTGGCGCGGCATCCAGAATGATCCGTGCTTCATTGCCAACAAAGGCCAGCCCCGCCTGACGGGTCGGCAGGAACACATTCATATAGACATCGGTCAGATCAATCATCGTGATCACCGGCCCGCCACCAGCCAGAACCTCGCCCGGTTCGGCAAGGCGATATTGCACCCGGCCATCGCGCGGGGCCTTAAGGACCGAATCATCAATCTGAACTTCAATGCCGTCCAGCTCGGCCGATGCGGCAGCCACATTCAGGCGCGAGCTGGTCAGGCGCGCCTTGGCGGCGGTCAGGGCCGCCTTGGCAATGTCGCGATCCGCGCGGCGCTGATCGACTTCCTGTTGGGAAATGTTGTTGTTTTTCACAAGCTCTTCGGCGCGGGAAAGCTGCTGCTCGGCCAGGGAAAGCTCGCTTTCGCGCTGCACGATCTGGGCCTGGGCCTCGGCAATGCCCTGTTCAGCACTCGCGACTTCCGCACGGGCACGGGCGCGGCTGGCCATCAGTTCGGCGGTATCCATGCGCGCCAATACCTGTCCACGGGTGACCTGATCGCCTTCTTCGACCAGGACTTCTTCCACCCGACCGGCATATTTGGTCGCCACCCGGATTTCCTCGGCCTCAATCCGGCCATTGCCTGATGCGATATAGTCAGGCAGGTCTGATTGCTGTGCCTGCCAATAGGCATATCCACCCCCGGCGGCAGCGGCAATCACCACAAGAACGATCAACACGGCACGCAAGCTTTTCATTCCATTCTCCGACGACGGGGCGGACCAAAGCAGGGCGCAGGGACAGGGCACTGCGCGACGCAACTTGGTCAACAATTTCAACGAGTATTGCTCTTGCAATTGTGCAACGCAATACTCTCTGGAATGATCCTAGATGATTGAGATTGGCCGGGCTTTGATGTTGCGCAATCTTTTTTGAAAACCAATCACCTGTTTCAGACGTTTAAGTGAATGGTTGCGATTGTTCCGCTCGTTTCGGCTATATTGCGCGACGCCTCATTTGTTTTCAAAGGATTGTCTGTCCGGTGCTGTTTTTTCACATCAATGTCGCTCTTGCCTGTTTGTATGTTCTTGTGCGTCACGTGCGCTATCTGGCATGGCCGCGCTGGGCAAAGATCACCTTTGGCGTGCTTTTGCTGATCGGATCCCATCATCATCTCTATTCCCGCATCGCTTTTGGCAGCATGTTCTTGCCGGAATTCCCGCAGCCGATTGTTGTCGCCTTCAACGTGGCATTCGGCGTGATTTTCTTCCTGGTGTGGTTCCAACTCGCCTATGACCTGATCGGTCTTTTGCTGCGCTGGGTGATCCTGCGCCGCAAGCAGCACCCGCCCAAAATCCTGCGCACCGTCATGTCATTCGCGGCCATCGCATTGGCCTGCTTTGGCGTGGCAGAAGGCATGCGCGTACCCGACGTCAAGGAAATGGATGTCACCATCCGTGACCTGCCTGACAGTTTTGATGGCTATCGCATTGTCCAGCTCACCGACCTTCATATCAGCAAGCTCTATGAACGCCCGTGGGTGGCGGAGGTGGTTGAAAAAACCAATGCCCTTGAGCCGGACCTGATCGTGATCACCGGCGATCTGATCGATGGTGAATTGCCGCTGCGCTATGATGATGTGCAGCCGCTTCATGATCTTGTCGCCCCTGATGGCGTCATCACCATTCCGGGCAATCACGAATACTATTTCGGCTATGAAAACTGGATGCGCCACTATGGCGGGCTCAATATGCTGACCCTTGAAAACGACCATATCGTTCTCGATCGCGATGGGGGGCAACTGACCATCGCCGGCGTCACCGACCTTCGTGCTGGCAACACGGACCGCCCTGAACCCGATGTTGCCAAGGCACTGGAAGGCCGCCCGGAAAACGCCCCGGTAATCCTGCTTGATCATCAACCGAAAATGGCCCGTGATGCCGCACCACTGGGTGTCGATCTGCAACTTTCCGGCCATACCCATGGCGGCATGGTATGGGGCTTTGACAATATCGTTGCCATGCTCAATGGCGGCTTTGTATCGGGCATGTATGACATCGAGGACATGCAGCTTTACGTCAATAACGGCACCGCCCAATGGCCGGGCTTCGCCATCCGGGTCGGCGTGCCCGGCGAACTCACCGTGATCACGCTCCGCAAGGGCTAGAATAAAGAACGGCGTCCCGAGACATCAGGACGCCGTTTTCCGTGCGGTGGCACAAGGGGAGGGGCGAGAAGTTGTTAGGTCCTAGCGCGCAACGCACGCCTTCACGGCATCACCAATGATCGAAATGCCCTGATCGAGTTCCTCTGAACTGATGGTCAGTGGCGGGGCAATGCGGAACACGCCACCCATGCCCGGCATCTTGACGATATTCATACTCAGCCCGCGCTTGAACGCCTCGGCCATGATGGCAGCCCCCATGTCGTGATCGGGTTCGCGATTACCGGTCTCCTTGATGATCTCCATCCCCAAAAGCAACCCGCGCCCGCGCACATCGCCGACGCACGCATATTGATCCTTGATCGCGGACAGCCCCTCAAAAAGCTGCGCGCCCATCTGGCTGGCGCGTTCGACCAGCTTCTCGTCGCGCACCACATCCAGAACCGTCAAGCCAACTGCGGCGGGCAGGGGGTCGGACACGTGAGTGGTGTAAAATAGGAACCCCTTTTCATAGGCGGCCTGCTCAATTTCCGGCGTGGTCATTACCGCCGATAACGGCAATCCCGCCCCGATGGTTTTGGATAATGTCAGGATATCGGGTGTCACCCCGTCACGTTGAAACGCAAACATGTCGCCGGTGCGTCCAATGCCGGTTTGTGCCTCGTCGAGGATCAGCAGCATCCCGCGCTCTTCGCATTTCTTTTTAAGGGCTGCGAGGTAGCCCTTCGGCAGCTCAAGGATCCCGCCGCTCGATAAGATCGGCTCGGCGACGAACGCCGCCAGATTACCCGTCGATTGCGCATCCAGAAGCTCGAACGCATCATCAAGCTCCGTCTGCCAGTCAAGCGACCCGTCGGGATGTTTGAAGCGCGGGCGAAATGCATTGGGGGCCGGAATGGCAAACGATCCGACGGCGGCCGGGCCATATCCCTTGCGCCCGGCACTATAGGTCGCCGATGCCGCCACCCCGGTCATGCCGTGCCAGCTTTTGGAAAACGCCACGATCTCATGCTTGCCGGTGACAAGCTTCGCCATGCGAATGGCCGCTTCGTTGCTTTCGGCGCCCGTTGACAGGAACAAAACCTTTTCCAACCCCGGGGCAAGGGCTGCCAGCCGTTCGGCCAGCTCCACCACCGGCCGGGTCAGCATGCTGCTAAACAGGTGCGCGACGGTTTCGACCTGCCGCTGCACGGTCTCGACAATGCGCTGGTGGCCATGGCCGAGAACCGCCGACATTTGCCCCGATGTAAAATCAAGGATCGCCCGACCGTCGGCGTCATACACATATGATCCCTTGGCGCGTTCGATGATCGCCGGATCAAACGGGCTGCCATAACGGATCAGGTGGTTATTGGCGCTTTGCCAAAAGGCGGCATCGTCGTTGCGTGACATGATCTTTCCCCTGTGCCGGTCCAAACATTTGATGGGAAAAGCCTATCTTGTGGCGCGAAAGCGGTAAAATTGATAATGCTTGCACTCCGGTATCAAAAATATTGATGGCTGTAATGGACGGAGCCCCGCATGCAGGCGCTGCTTGATCTCAAACTGCTAACAACCTTTGTTCGCGCCGCCCATGCTGGCACACTCAGTGCGGCTGCCATTCAGGTCGGGCGCACCCAGTCAACTGTGACCATGCAGATCCAGCGACTTGAAGATGCCCTGGGTCAAAGCCTTTTTCATCGGTCGGGCAGTGGCGTGCGGTTGACCGGGGCGGGGGAGCGGTTTCTGGGCTATGCCGAACGCATCTTGCGCCTGCACGATGATGCGGTCTCAAGCTTTTCCGATCAGGGATTGCGCGGTGCCATCACCTTTGGCTGCCCCGAAGATTATCTGATTGCCTTTTTCCCGGCCTTGCTCAAAAGTTTTGGCGCGATCCATCGCGATATTGAAATCCGGGTGGTGTCGGCCCCGACGCCGGAATTGCAGAAACTCCTGCATGCGCGCCAGATCGACATGGCGCTGGTCTCCACCCCGGATATAACGCCCGGCGGTGACTTTATCCGCACCGAACAACTCGCCTGGGTCGGTAGCAAACCGACGCTGGAACTGCATGATTTCAACCAGAATACCGATCCGCAAAGCCCGATCCCGCTGGCACTGGCCGCCGCCAACGCCCTTGATCATCGATCCGCCCGTGATGCGATGGAAAGTGCGAAGCTGCCCTACCAGATCGCCTACGCCAGCAACAGCCTGGCGGGTTTGATTGCGGTGACGCGCTCGGGCCTCGCCATCAGTGTGATGATGCAAAAGGCGGTGCCGAGCGATCTTTTCATCCTGAAATCGCCGCTGCCACCCTTGCCGAAACTGGGCCTGCGCGTCCTGAAATCCGAAATTAATCCAAGCCCGGCGATGGACGCGTTTGCCGATCACATCACCAAGATGCTGCCGTTTCTTTGATGTAGGCGGTGGAGGAGACTACGTCTGCAACCCGGCACAGCGTGCGGTGTTGCGGACGTGGGCCTGCATTTCGCGCCGGGCGCGTTCGGCGTCATTGTCGCGCAGCGCTTTGATGATTTTGCGGTGCTCGCCGATGGATGCGCGCATGCGTTCGGGATCGGTGATCGGGATCGGCTGGCGCTGGGTTTCGGTGATCTTGTCGCGCACCGCCTGATAAAGTTCGCGCATCATGCTGTTGGAGCATGCCTCAACAATCGTTGCGTGGAATTCCAGATCGGCCTCGACATTGGCAATCAGGTCCTGTTCTGCCCAGCATTTTTCCATGCGGTTGGTGGCGTCTTCCATCGCCTCAAGCTGCGTTGCAGTCAGGCGTCCACAGGCCAGCGCCGCGATTTCACTTTCCAAGATCATGCGCGTCTGGAACACGTCAAAAACACTGTGGCTTTCCGAATAGCGCCACGGTGCCATGTCGGCCTTGGCGCGGCTGGCAGGGTCGGTCACAAAGGTGCCGCGCCCGGCTTCGGTCTTGATCAGGCCAAGTGTTTCAAGGGTCAGAAGTGCTTCGCGCAAGGAAGCCCGGGAAATGCCGAATTTCTGCGCGAATTCGCGCTGGGATGGGATTTTGTCGCCCGGGGTCAGTTCGCCATTCTGGATCATGTCCTGAATTTGGCGTGCGACCGTTTGCGGCAGCGGCGTGCGGTTGAACATTCCCTCGTGTCCTTCTTGTGTATTTTTTGCTCAGTTGTCGGTATCAAAGCAAATCTGACTCATTTTTGCACAAACAATCTTGCGCGTATCATCCAAATATGTTTGTCTGGCCTGACTGGTCTGACCAGTTAGACCAGAAGTATCTCAGGGTAGGCTAAAAACACAAGGAAATCATAATGAAGTTTCTCAACTTTCTGACGTCCAGCGTCGTTGGCGGCGTTCTTGCCGTGTCCTCACTGGCATCCGCAAACGCAGCAGACCTGACCGTTGGTGCCAATATCGGCAACGTGCCGTGGGAATTCGAAGAAGCTGACGGCACCGTGGTCGGTTTCGAAGTCGATCTCGTCAATGAAATCGCAAGCCGCCTTGGCAAGTCGGTCGAGTTTGTGAACATCCCGTTCAACGGACTGTTCCCGGCGGTCCAGTCGGGCCGCATCGACATGGCAGTATCCTCGATCACCATCACCGACAAGCGCCTTGAGTCTGTGACCTTCGCACAGCCTTATTACGACAGTGACCAGTCCCTGACCGCCACCGCAGAAGGCGGTGTGACCGGCCTGGCTACCATGGATGGCAAGGTTGTTGGTGTTGATACCGGATCCACAGGCGATATGTGGGTCACCGCAAATGGCGGCGAATACGGCATTGCCGATGTCCGCCGTTACGAAGGCCTGTCACCGGCCATGCTTGATCTGCAAGCCGGTCGTATTGACGGCTATATCAGCGACATCCCGGCATTGCTCTATTACGTCAAGGACAAGCCGGCCCTTAAAGTGGTCGAACGCATCACGACCGGTGAAAAATACTCGATCATGTTTAACAAGGATGCGGCACTCGCAACCGAAGTTAACGACGTTATCACCGAGCTGAAAAAAGAAGGCTTCATCGCCGGTCTGCATGAAACCTGGTTCGGTGCAACGCCAGAAGACACCACCTCGACCGTCAAGGTCCTCGATATGCCGACCCTTAAATAATCGCGCATATCGCTGATCATCCCTGCCGATGATGCCAATCCGCTCCCGGTGTCGTCGGCGGGGCAACCTGACCTGGTGGTAAAATGGATTTATTTTCGACTTTCTTTAACATTCCCGTCCTGATGCAAAGCCTGCCGCAGCTTATGAACGGCTTGCTTGTCACCATCGGGATTGGCGCAACCAGCATCATTGCCGGTCTGATCGGCGGGCTGTTTCTGGCCGTGCTGCGGCTCTATGCCGGGCCGGTCGTGACCGGGCTTGTGCGGGCCTATATCGATGTCTTCCGCTCGATCCCGCTTCTGGTGTTGCTGATTATTGTTTATTACGCGCTGCCCTTTGTTGGCGTTCGCCTCTCGCCCTTCTTCTCGGCCGTAACAGCCCTGACACTGGTCTCGTCGGCCTATACCGCCGAGATTTTCCGTGCCGGGATCGAAGCCATCCCCAAGGGTCAGTTCGAAGCCTCAAGCGCGTTGGGTCTTTCAAACCGCTACATCATGACCGATGTCATCCTGCCCCAGGCGATCCGCATCGTCATCCCGCCGCTGACCAATAACTGCATCAATGTGCTCAAGGACACCGCACTGGCATCGGTTGTTGCCATGCCCGACCTGCTCAAACAGGCGACCCAGGCACAGGCGCTTTCCGCCAACCCGACGCCGCTGATCGGCGCTGCCGTGATCTATCTGATCCTGCTGCTGCCGATGGTGCGCTATGTCGCGCATCTTGAAAAACGTTTTAGCCGCGGGAGAGCCTGATGAAAGCGCCATTGATCAAAATTTCCAACCTGCGCAAGACCTATGGCCAGTTCGTGGCCCTGCACGGCATTGATCTTGATATCGAACAAGGCGAAGTGCTGTGCGTCGTCGGCCCGTCGGGTTCCGGCAAATCAACCCTGATCCGCTGCATCAACCATCTCGAACCGTTTGAGGACGGCAGCGAAATCACCGTCGATGGCATTCCGGTGCGCCCCGGTCCCGATCTGGATCAGGTCCGGGCTGAAGTCGGCATGGTGTTTCAGTCGTTCAACCTGTTTCCGCACATGACCGTGCTGCGCAATGTCATGCTGGCCCCGATCCGGGTGCGCAAAATGTCAGAGCTTGATGCCGAAAAACGCGCCCGCGATTTGCTTGAGCGTGTCGGCATTTCGGTTCAGGCCGATAAATATCCCGCCCAACTATCGGGTGGGCAGCAACAGCGCGTGGCGATTGCCCGGGCTTTGGCCATGGAACCGCGCGTGCTTCTGTTTGATGAACCGACCTCCGCCCTTGATCCCGAAATGGTGGGCGAGGTTCTCGATGTCATGAAAAAGCTCGCCGGGACCGGGGTCACCATGGTCGTGGTCACCCATGAAATGGGCTTTGCCCGACAGGTCGCCGATCGCGTCCTGTTCATGGATGGCGGTGCGATTATCGAGGCCGGAACGCCCAGCGAAATTTTCGATGCCCCCAAGGAAGAACGCACACGGAACTTCCTCCACGCCGTTCTCGACCATTAAAATAAAACAGAAATCTATCGGAGGATGCCTTCAATGGCAGATCAACGTCCCCTTGATATGGACTATGTCCAAAGCCAGTTTCCAGCACTCGCCAATGGCTGGACCTTTTTTGACAATGCCGGCGGATCGCAAATCCTGACCAAGGCGCTCGATCGCATCAACAGCTTCCTGCTTGATCGCAATGTGCAGATTGGCGGCTCCTACGAAGTCTCCCAAAAGGCGGCAGAGGCATTGATGGACGCCCGCAAGGCCGCCGCCCAGTGGGTTAATGCTTCGCGGCCCGAGGAAATCATTTTCGGCCCGTCAACCACGGTTTTGATGCAAAACCTTGCGCGCGCCATGCGCAGCCAGTTCAAACCGGGCGACGAGATTGTCGTTACCATCGGCGATCATGAAAGCAATATCGGACCCTGGGTGGCGCTTGAGGAATTCGGCATCAATATCCGTTTCTGGGAACCCGATGTCAAAACCGGCCGCCTGACCCTTGATGGTCTCAAGGCCGTGATGAGCGACAAGACCAAACTGGTCTGCGTCACCCATGTGTCGAACATCATTGGCGAAATCAATCCGATCCGCGAATTTGCCGATTACGCCCATGCCAAGGGTGCCAAAATCTGCATCGATGCCGTCGCCTATGCCCCGCACCGTGCAGTGGATGTTAAGGCCTTTGACGCCGACTATTATGTCTTTAGCCTCTATAAAACATACGGCCCGCATGGGGCGCTGATGTTTGGCAAATATGACCTGCTGCTCGAACTTGATACGCTTTATCATTATTTCTACGGCAAGGACAAAGTCCCCGGAAAGCTTGAGCCCGGCAACCCCAGCTACGAAATCGCCTATTCCGTCTGCGGCATTGTCGAATATCTGGTCGAACTGGGTGAAAAGGCCATGGGAGACACGTCCGGGACCGGCAGCACGCGCGATAAAATCATTGCCGCCTATGACGCCATCACCACACAGGAAAACGACCTCACCGAACGGTTGCTGCGTTATCTGCGTGGCCGCAATGATTGCGTCATCATCGGGCAGGACGATAACCGTGACGGCACGCGCATCCCGACCATTGCGTTTCGCTTTGATAACCGCAATGCCGAGGATATCTGCAAGGCGATTGACAAGGAAAACATCGCCATTCGCTTTGGCGATTTCCATTCACGCCGTCTGGTCGAATATATGGGCCTGTCTGATAATGCTGGCGTCGTGCGTGTTTCAATGGTGCACTACAACACGATTGATCAGGTGGACCGACTGACCGCGGCGTTTGACCGTCTGCTTGCGACGACCAATCAATAAGGGGGCAGGGGCCACATCATGCAGTTTGACCGCATCATCAAAAACGGCACCATCGTCACCGCCAGCGACACCTATGTTGCTGATCTTGGCATCACTGATGGCAAGATTGCCGCCATCGCGAGCGCCCTTGATGGTGCGGACGACATTGTCGATGCCACCGGGCTTTATGTCATGCCCGGCGGGATCGACAGCCACGTCCATATTGATCAGCCATCCGGCGACGGCATCGTCATGGCCGATGATTTCGAAAGCGGCACGCGATCAGCCGCCATTGGTGGCAATACCTCGATCCTCGCATTCTGCATGCAGGAAAAGGGCGACAGCCTGCGGCATTCGCTTGATGTCTATCACGCCAAGGCGGACGGCAAATGCCATATTGATGTGGCTTTTCATATGATCGTCACCGACCCGACACCTTCTGTGCTGGGTCAGGAGCTCCCGGCCCTGGTCGAGGATGGCTATACATCCTTCAAGGTTTTCATGACCTATGAAAACCTGCGTCTGCGCGATGATGAAATTCTTGAAACGCTCAGTGCCGCCAAAAACACCGGCGCGCTGGTGCTGGTCCATTGCGAAAACGAAGACGCCATTCGCTTCCTGATCGGGCAGCACGAAGCAGCCGGCGAGTTTTCCGCCAAATCCCACGCCACAACCCGCCCGATTGCGGCCGAACGCGAAGCCACCCATCGCGCATTGTCACTGGCTGAAATCGTCGATACCCCGATTGTCATCGTCCATGTGTCGAACCAGCAGGCGATGGAAGAAATCGAACGCGCACGCGTACGCGGTTCCAAGATCGTCGGCGAAACCTGCCCGCAATATCTCATGCTGACCGCCGATGATCTGGATCAGGAAGAACTCGAAGGGGCAAAATTCGTCTGCTCGCCGCCGCCGCGCGACAAGGAAAGTCAGGACGCCTGTTGGGATGGTCTGGAACGCGGCGTGTTTGACCTGTTCTCATCCGATCATTGCCCGTTCCGCTTTAACGACCCGGAAGGCAAGCTCAATGATAAGGGCAAGAAAAGCTTCCGCTGGATCCCCAATGGCATCCCCGGTGTGGCAACCCGCCTGCCGATCCTGTTTTCCGAAGGCGTGCAAAAGGGCCGCATCGACCTCAACCGCTTTGTCGCACTCACCGCGACCAACCACGCCAAGCTTTACGGCATGTACCCGCAAAAGGGCACAATCGCCATTGGCTCGGACGCCGACCTCGCACTTTGGGACCCCAATAAAACCGTCACCATCACCAACGACATCCTGCAACAGGGCTGCGACTACAGCCCTTATGAAGGCCTCACCGTCAAAGGCTGGCCCGTCCACACCATCGTGCGCGGCAAAACCGTGGTGAAGGACGGCGAAGTGATCGGGCAAAAGGGCGACGGCAAATATTTGCCACGGCAGAAATCAAATCTGGTGACGTCAAAGCCAGTCTGATCAGACCGGCACAACCTGCCGCCACCCCACACTGTCATTCCCACATATTCGGGAATCTCGAGCCTCACCGGTCAAAATCGAAAGGCAGCGTCTGTAATTGGCGTTGCCTTTTGGTCTTTTCGGCAAATAAAGATGCGGCCTTATATTTAACGCCGTGATGTAAAATGCGGTCTAAAATGACCTGTTAATACTTAATTTCCCGCCGCTATTACTGCCAAGGTGCGGGTTGTGCAACGGACTAAAAAGTAGACAGTCCCCTTTTTAGTCGTATACCTCAATCTTTAGTATGCTCTTTCAATGACAGATCGGAAACAGGCCAGAACCTACTGAACGCCCTGTCATGCTCGCCAAAGCATTTGTGATACTCAACAAGAAATTGAGTAGCGGAAGTAAAGGACATGGACGTTACGCCAATGTGGAGCCATAATGGCTCCCATGAAAACAAACCACCAAGAATCTCAGAACCAGTGTTTACAGCGCAGCAATCTCCCCCTATCAGCGGAGGCTTTGGTTGCCATCGATTCTGAGTGTGCGCTCCGCGTGGGCAACGTGTCGCGCAGCACCTGGATAGTTGAAGCCATTCAGGAGAGGTTGGGCCGTCTAAAATTATCGGAAAGTAGCCGTATCAAGAGGAATGGATGAACAGTTTCTACGAGTTCTTTGCCGGAGGCGGCATGGCCCGGGCAGGGCTAAGTAATGACTGGGAGTGTCTGTTCGCCAACGACTTCGATCCCAAGAAAGCAGCCAGTTATGCCCTTAACTGGGGGAGAGACCACCTCCATGTGGGCGACGTCGCCGAGCTAACCACAGATGATCTCCCTGGCCGTCCTGATCTCGCCTGGGCTTCATTTCCGTGCCAAGATTTGTCATTGGCAGGCGGAGGAGCTGGACTTAAAGGTGATCGTTCTAGCACCTTCTGGCCGTTCTGGAAGCTCATGACGCGTCTCGAAGAGGAGGATCGCGCACCTCATTTAATCGTTCTTGAAAACGTTTGCGGGGCGCTCAGCTCTCATGGCGGGAAGGATTTTGCCGCAATCTGTTCAGCTCTCTCTCGGGGGGGGTATCGTGTTGGCGCTCTGGTGATGAATGCGGTCCACTTTGTTCCTCAATCGCGCCCACGCCTTTTTATCATCGCTGCTAGAAAGGCATCTGTTACTTTGCCCGATGAACTTCTTGCTGAGAGCCCGGGAGATACATGGCATTCCTCTGCACTAGTCGGAGCATTCGGCAAGCTCTCTCAAAGGTCACAAAAGTCTTGGGCATGGTGGAACCTTCCTTCCCCTGTACTACGGACTTCGATCTTTGCTGACTTGGTTGAAGATAAGCCATTAGGGGTCAAATGGCACACAGCCGCTGATACCAAGCGCCTGCTCGGCATGATGAGCCCCGTCAACTTAGCGAAAGTGGAAACAGCTAAAAACGCCGGACGGCGAATGGTAGGCACCATATATAGGCGCACTCGGGCCGACGGACCGAACGGTGAAAAGATGCAGCGCGCCGAAGTCCGTTTCGACGATGTGGCCGGATGCCTTCGCACGCCGAGCGGTGGCTCTAGCCGCCAAACTATTATAGTTGTGGACGGGAAACGCGTTCGCTCACGACTGCTATCTCCACGTGAAGCCGCTCGCCTAATGGGGCTACCGGATAAATACCAACTGCCAAAGAATTACAATGAGGCCTACCATCTCGCTGGTGACGGGGTAGTAGTGCCAGTGGTGCGCTTCCTTGCAGAGCATCTTCTTGAACCATTGCTTGCAGCTGTGCGTGATGAGAAGAAAAAGGCAGCAGCATAAAATGGATGATGATTTGAAAGAAGCGTTAATAGCATTTAACAAAGAGCGCAAGTTCACCCGTAAAGGCCCACTTTGTGTCGCACTTGTCTTAACCCAGCACGCCCGCAAAATGGGACTGCCTCTCGATCCCGATAAACTGCTAACTGAAAAGGGAGGCCAAGTGCTTGGCCTGGGCAAAGGGGCGGTACAAGCAGTTCTCAAACGGCATGATATTACTCGAGTACTTGCAGCAGAAGGCGGTCGTACTAGTCGAGGAAGTATCGACAATATGCGCGAATATGTCGCCTTCCTTAATGCACAGGCCGAAATGAACCAGGTCGATCTCGATGCGGTAGAGGCCTTTTGGATTCAACGTGTTCATGAATTCTTTTCGGCCAAGCCATTTAAGATACGCCTTGATGCCTCGCGCAGCTTGCGCACTTTGGTTCGTGACATGCTTGTTCAGGCTGAGGAACGACAGCGCAATGCACCAGGTATGCAGTATGCCGGGGCGGTGCTACAGCATTTGGTAGGAGCCAAGCTTGATTGCGCTCTTGGAGTTGGCAACTTTGAGCACAACAGCTTTTCTACTTCGGACGCACAATCAGGGCGCGCCGGTGATTTCTTTATTGGAGATGTAGCCTTGCACGTTACAACCGCTCCAGGTGAAGCAGTTATCGGTCGGTGCCGCGACAATATAGATGACGGTCACCGACCGATTATTGTCACCACATCGCGAGGCCTTTCAGCCGCCGAAGTCTTGGCTGAGAATGCTGGGCTAGGTGATCGCATAGACGTATTCGAGGTCGAGCAGTTCGTAGCTCTCAACTTGTACGAACTGGGCAAGTTCGCAGCCGAAGGGCGACGCACAGCGGTCGGGGACGTGGTAACCCGGTATAATGAAATTATCGAAAATTTCGAAACCGATCCAAGCTTGAAAATCGAATTTAAGCAATAAGTTCCAATTGGCATGAATGGCCGGTGACCAGCATGTTCTTAAGCCCCGTCGCGTTCACCTTCTTTCTCCAGTGGAGCTCATAGAGCTCGCGCGAGGTTTCCTGATAGCGGGTTTCGTGCCATAGATACCGGCTATGCCGCAGCAGTCGGTTTCATGTGGGCAAACAGGTGCCTGAGTTCGAAACTTAGCTACTACGCAGATCACTCGACAACCAGATCAAACACCACCAACCCGGCGACACCACCCTCCAGCAGCCCAACCAACTGCCCGCCCAAGGCCTTGTGCTCTGGATGTTCCAGATAGGCGTCGCGTGCTGCGGCATCCTCAAAATCAATTGAAAATCCGTGCCGGAAGCCTTGTTCCAGCCCCTCCGGGCTGACCGAGACGCCGCCATCAAAGCCGCGCATGCCGGGGATGTGGTTTTGCAGGTCCGCCAGCTTGGCAAACAGGCTGTCGATTTCGCCCTGTGCGATGTCGGCGCGGAATTTGGTCAGAACGATGTGGCGGATCATGGGGGCTCCTATGCGACAAGTTTGGCGAGATATTGCACGGGATGCTGCGGCTTGACCCCTTCATAGCGGCTCACCTGACAACGGCATGAATAGCCGGTCACCAGCATGTTTGCGGCACCCGTCGCATCGACCTTCTTTTTCCAACTCAGGTCATACAACTCGCGCGAGGTTTCCTGGTGGCGGGTTTCGTGGCCATAGACACCGGCCATGCCGCAACAGCCGGTTTTTTCCGTGGTCAATTTAAGCCCGAACGCGTCAAAGATCTTCTGCCATTTCACGCCGACATCGGGCAGGGACGTCTTTTCCGTGCAATGGGGGAACAGGCTTGCCGGGGTTTCCGTGGTGCCCATGTTAACGCCGTTATCAAGTTTCGGCGGGGTCAGGCGGCCGTGTTCGATCTCGTCCGCCAGCCATTCATGGAACAGATGGATGCGATAGTCCGGGCGGTTTGAAAGGCGCTGGGCGTATTCCTGCCGGTAGGTGAGCGTCACGCTGGCCTCGATCCCGATCATCGCAACACCGGATTTGGCGATTTTGCCCAGCACGATGTCATTTTGCTTCGCCTGATAATCAAAGCGTTTGAGGAACCCCTTCACATGCATCGCCTTGCCATTGGGGCGATAGGGCGGCACGAAAACGCGATAGCCGATATGCTGCAACAGGTCGACATGGGCCAGCACCACGTCGGTGTCGTAATGCGTGGTAAAGCAATCCTGTACAAGGATCACCGACTTGGCCTTTTCATCAGCACTTAGGCCATCCAGTTCCGCCTGCTTGAACTTGCCAATGCCGCGTTGACGCAGGCCGGATTTGAGGCTCTGGCGATGGAGTTTTGGCAAATCGGTCAGGCCGATGAAGCGTTTGAAAATCCATGGCATCGGCGGGATGGATTGCAGCGCGTTAAACAGGCCCGGTGCAGTTGCCAGAAGCGGGGCGATATTTTCCAGCTTGGCAATCACGTAATCCTTGATCGGGCGTTTGTATCGGGTGTGATAGGTCTCCAGAAACCGGGATTTCATTTCCGGGATATCGACCTTGACCGGGCATTGCCCCGCGCACGCCTTACACGACAGGCAACCGGCCATTGCCTCATAGACATCATGGGAAAAATCCCGGCCATTAATCACGGCCAGATCCTTGTTCATCGGATCGGTGCCGACCGAAAGTTGGCGGATCCATTCACGGATCATCCCGGCCCGGCCCTTGGGCGAATGGACGCGCGATCGCGTGACCTTATAGGACGGGCACATGGCATCCATCAGATCCCAGTTAAAGCACGCCCCGTTGCCATTACATCGCGTCGCGTTCAGGTATTCATCACGCAGCGCATCCTCGATCTGGCGGTCAAACTGGCCGCGCATCGGGGCTTCGTCAATTGCCGTTATGGGCGTGTTTTTGGAATAGGGCGAGGCGATCTTGCCGGGGTTAAGCTGCCCTTCGGGATCAAAGGCCTCCTTGATGCGGCGCAGGCTGTCATAAAGCTCCGGCCCGAAATAGATCGGGCTGTATTCGCCGCGGAAACCCTTGCCATGCTCGCCCCAGATCAGGCCGTTATAGCGTTTGGTGAGGTCGGCCACCGCGTCCGAAACACGCCGGATGCGGGCCTCGTCCTCTTCATCCATCATGTCAAGCAGCGGGCGGACATGCAAACACCCGACATCGACATGGCCAAACATGCCGTAATCAAGCCCCTCGGCATCCAGCAATGCCCGGAACTCGGCAATGAAATCGGCAAGGTTTTCGGGTGGAACGGCCGTATCTTCGACAAACGGGGTGGCGCGGCGTTTGCCCTCAAGGTTCCCCAGAAGCCCCACCGATTTCGCACGGATCGACCAGATGGCGGCGATCTGGCCCGGATCGGTCGCCTGCACAAAGCCGATCGGCGCAAACTCTTCCGTCGGGTTGGCCTCAAGATAGGATTTGAGTTCTGCCTGCTTGGCGCTAACCTCGGCCTCCGTCTCGCCAACGAACTCGACCACGTTAAAGCCGCGCGTGGGGGTGTTGCTGTTTTCCGTGCCGAGAAGCTTGCCCAGCATGTGCCAGCTTTCATCCTGCCGGGCCAGTTTCATGACCTTGTCATCGATGCTTTCAATCGCCACCGGATCAAACTGCACCAGGGTTTTGACGTGGCGCAACGCTGAATCAAAGCTGTCATAGCGGACAACCGTGACGGCCTTGTGCTTGGGCAACGGAATAACGCGGAAGGTAATTTCCTTGACCATGCCAAGGCTGCCCTCGGCCCCGGCAATCAGAAACGACAGGTTCATGTCCCCGGTATCCGAAACCGCTTCCTTCAGGTTATAGCCCGTAAGTCCCCGGTTCATTTCCGGGAAGGTGGCTTTGATCTGATCGCGCCGGGGTGCGATTTCGTCATGGACCTTTTTATAAAGCTGCCCAACCCGGTCCGGGCGGGCCATGGTGTCCTTGGCCTCAGTCGCGCTCATGGCACGGGTATTGAAATCCGTGCCATCGATCAGAACCGTGGTCATGTCATGGATGTAGTGGCTGGTTTTGCCATAAATCCGCGATCCCTTGCCGGAGCTATCCGATCCGATCATGCCGCCCACGGTGGCGCGGCTCGCGGTCGAAACCGCCGGCGGGAAGAAATAGCCATGTGGTTTCAGCCAGGCATTCAACTGATCAAGCACCACACCGGGCTCGACATGCACAAGACCGCGTTCCGCGTCAAAGCCAAGGATGTTGTTGAGGTGTTTGGAGGTATCGAGAATGATGGTGTTATTAAGCGACTGGCCATTGGTGCCGGTCCCGCCACCCCGCGGGGTGATTTTGACCTCGGAAAATTTCTCGCGCCCCGCAAGCTCCATCACGACATTGATGTCACCCCGCGTCTTGGGCTGCAGGACTGCGGTCGGCATCACCTGATAAACGCTGTTGTCGGTGGCATGGATCAAACGCGTCGGGAAATCGGCATGGATTTCGCCCTCAAACTTGCCCTCGGCCTCCAGCGTTTTCAGAAACCCCAGCGTCAAACTGTCCAGCGACCGATCCGGGGTCAGGGCTGGCAATTTCGTGATCACGCTCTTGTTCGACGCATTCGTAACCGGGGTGGTTGCCGGGGCAGGGACGGACATCAGGCTCTCTCAATACTCGTATGATAATATCATATGCCTTTTGGGGGGTAATTTCCGGTGCGGGCCGGCGCCCCGATCTGGCATGCGATCCCATTTGACCTGATCGCGATTGAATAGACAAATCGAAAATTCCGAACGATTATTCAAAATAAATGAATAATCAAAATGCGGGTAAGGTGCTCAGAACCGCCGGTCAAATGCACCGCGATGGCGTATTTTCAATCCTCATACAATTGCTTTCAGGTCTGAAATCCAACCCCGATTTCCTAGCAAGAGGCAAGGTAGTTCGGGCGAGTGGAAAGAGGGGCCGTTTTGTTGTTTTTTCACCGCTGTCTCTTTTCTCCGGTTGTTTCTTTTTGCCTCTCAAATCTTCACGTTTGGGATGGCGCTAGTTGACGAACGGTGGTCATAAAGCGTTCTTTGGGATTACCTCGTTGGAGTAGGTCCTGGCCGTTGAGTATAGGCAACAGAAACCTATGGTTATTGTTGATGTCTTCTTTATCAATCGATTTCAACTTTCTGTGACGCTCGTCACTTTCGATTTCTGAAGTTTGTCTTAGCGAAGAAAGAATGACGAACAGTCATTTAAATCAGAAAAATATGATATTTCCGTTCATTTTTTGATCTGAGTGCAATCGCTAAGTACGATGAATTCAAACGCCGTTAAATGTGGTCGGCAGACCGAGCAGCCAATCCGCAAGTTTAATCGGATTAACCCTTCCGCGCGTCGAAATTTTGTTCGCCGCTGCATATGGGGGGGAGTTCTGCTTTCGGCCAGCTTGGTACTGTTTTCGGCACATGCCCAAACTGTTCCTGACGCGGTCAATAGATCAATTGAACAGGAACAGTTGCGCCAACAGCAGAGAGACTGGGATTTTGGGCGGCAACCACAACGCAGGCCCGATATCCGGCTTCAACCCGAAACGTCTGCGCCCACCGTTCCGGACGACACAGACCAGCCTTGCTTTGCAATTCAGTCTACAGAGATCGAAGGGTTGGACGGTTTTGAGGTTGTGCCCGACAACTTCGACCGACTGAATGGCAAATGTGTCAATCTCAGTGATCTCAACGCCTATTTGAATGAGATGAACGCGTTCTATTCGGATCGCGGCTATATCACGACACGCGTTTATTTGCCGGAACAGGATCTTTCAAACGGCATCCTCAAAGTTCTGATCATACCCGGGCGTATTGAGGGGTTTGACTACGAGTCCGGGGACGATGCGGACTCCCGTATTGTGGGGGCATTTCCCACAAGCGAAGGGGATATCGTCAACTTGCGCGAGATCGAGCAAGCGCTGGAAAACTTCAACTCTCCGCGCTCGCAATCGGGAAAGTTCAAACTCTACCCCGGAGAACGGCAAGGGACCTCGATCATTCGTCTGTCTGCGGTGAATGAAAGACCTTATGGTGGCACGCTGACCTTCAACAATTTCGGCTATAAAAATACCGGGCGTCGAAAGACTGGCGGTAACCTGTATTACGATAACCTGCTGAACATTAATGACACGATCCAGCTAAATGCCTCTTCCACGGTGAAGGGGTTAACTTCGAGCGATACATATTCCAGAACGGCGAGCGGAAGCTATTTTGTGCCGTTTGGCAACTGGAGTGTCAGCGTTGGCGCCGGATATAGCCAATACGGCTTTATTCTTCCGGCAATCAATGAGGACTTACCCGTTTATGGGCGCAGTCACTGGATTTCCGCCGATCTGCAACGCCTTATCTGGCGCGGTGAATTTTCCAAATTCTATGCAGTCGCCGGTATTGAAACATCCCGATCAAGAAACTTTCTGGACGAGTTCGAAGTCGTTGTTCAAAGGCGCTTTTCGACCAAGTCCAAGTTCGGCGTGAATGGTCGCTTTAATTTTAACAACGGCTACCACGACTGGTCTGTCAACGCCATTCGCGAACTGAACGCGCTGGGGGCGGAGCCGCCACTGGACTCCGACATTGATCCAGAGCCATTGCTATTTACAGCGAGCTCTGCGCTGCAAGCCAGCTTTGCAGAGGGGCTTTTGCGTTTGAGCCACCAAATCAACGGTCAATATTCGGAAGACAATCTTGGGAGCTCCGACAAGTTCGCCATCGGGGGCGGATATTTCAGCATCCGTGGCTTTCGAGAAGACAGTCTTTCCGGAAGGTCGGGCATTTCGACGCGCAACGATCTGAGCTACCGGGCATTTCAGGATGAAGATGCCAGCCTGGACATCGTGCTTGGACTTGATGCGGGTTATGTCGAGCTCAGCAAGGATGACCGAGAGACTTATGACGCCCCGTTTCTGGCAGGAGCATCCGCCGGAGTACGGGTCAATTTCCTTGGAATTTTCAATCTGGATCTTGTGGTTGCCCGGGCGCTTAAGCGTCCCGAGGCCTTCACGGATTCGGGAATAATCAGATACGCGCAAGCGTCTTTTTCGTTTTAACGGGGCCGTTGGGACATAGATCATGCAGTACATCAGCAAACTTTTGCCGGGTCTTCAGAAAAGTTCAGCTTTGATTGCAGCCGTGCTTTACACGCTTTCACCTGTTGTTGCGGGTGCGCAACAGGCGGCAAACACGGACCGGTCCGCGGTTGACCAGTCGCGAAACGGATTGACGATCTATAATATCAATACGCCCAACGCCAAGGGCCTGTCGAACAACATCCATAACAGTTTCGATATTCCCACCCGCGGCGCAATTGATAACAACTCTGCGACGATAACCTATTCCCAGCTCGAAAAAGGCTACATCGAAGGTAACCCGAACCTGAGAAGCGGGCAGGAAGCGTCAACGATCCTTCATCAGATCATTGGCGGGTCTCGTTCCCAAATGAATGGTCTTCTGGAGGTGGCAGGCAAAAAGGCCCAGCTTGTCATCGTCAACGAAAATGGCATCACGTGTAATGGCTGCGGTTTTATTAACACCAGCAGAGCAACCCTTTCCACAGGGGCGGCCAATATCAACGCTTCAGGGGAGCTTGCCGGGTTTGATGTGACCCGTGGCGATATTTTGATTAATGGCACGGGTTTGGATGCAGTCAGTGGCAATCAGGCCAGTGATCAGATCGACCTGATTGCAAGAACCGTTGCCATTCGTGATGCCGCAAAGCTCAAGGCAAAGCAACTTAACGTCATCACCGGCAGTAATTCTGTCGATTATGTCGGGCTGACCCATGGCGAGATCGCCGGCAGTGGTACTGTGCCTGAAGTCGCCCTGGATGTGGCAGCACTTGGCGGCATGTATGCGGATTACATCAGCCTCATCGCAACCGATGACGGGGTTGGGGTGAATATGAATGGTGCTGCGGCGTCGGCAGGCAACCTCACCCTTGATGCGAATGGCAAAATCAGCTTCGGCGCCGCGTCGAAAGTTTCATCGGGTGCTGAAACAACAATCACCACGACCGAGGATTTCGAGGGCGCTGGCCGTGTGAAATCTGCGGGTAACCTTAATCTCACCGCCAAGAATATCACAAACAGTGGCGAGCTGAATTCGGGTGCAAGTGTCAGCCTTGAAGCGCAAGAGCAGATCACATCGGGCAAAACAGCCCTGATCCGATCGGAAGGTGACACGACCCTGAAGGCCGGAACCGGCATTGAAAATAACGGCGTTGTCGCGGCCTATGGCAACCTTGATATTGACGCGCCCGATATCCGTAATGATGGCGGTATTTTGTGGGCCAATAACAATGTCACGATCGGCTCATCCGAGGCTGCCAACGGGCGTGCAGATTATGTCCTGAACCGCAATGGCCGTATTGAAGCGTTCGGGGGTGACCTGGAAATCAAGGCCGAGAATATCGTCAACCAGGGCACCGCGCCGACGGCAAATATCAAGGACAACATCTATCAGTTCTATGAAACCCCGGGCCCGGTTAACCCGAATGGCGATATCAAAAGCCGACTGCTTTCTGCGACATATCTTGCTGAAGACGGCACAGTGCGGCCGGAATATACCGAAAGCTATGTCGCGCTTTGGGAGCAGCTGTTTTCTGACGAATTGAACAGTGCAACAGAACTTGACCCGGAGCTCCTGCTTCTTTTGCAGGCTTCGGCGATTGGTGGTGACGGAAAAACGCTTGGTTCATCCTGGGTTACATATTTTGGACGTCTGTCAGGTAAGGCGTCCGAGGCAGGTGTGCCATCCCTTGTTGAATTCATGCGTGACCTTATGGCTGATACCGCGCGTGTTGAAGAGGTCGTTGCCGAGCCTGAAACCCCAGAGCCGGGCGGTGCAGGGGGATCATCAGGTGCGCCGACAGATCCAGAGCCGGTTGAGGAAGGTCCCGAGCCCGGCTCTATCAAGGCGGAGTATCTTCCGCAATATCTGGCCCTTTGGGAAAGCCTGTCGTCTGGTCAGGCCATAAGTGCCGATACGCTTGCAGCCCTTAATCCTTCTTATGTCAAGGATGGGGCCGTGCTGCCGGAAATCAGCAATCTGTGGAATTCTATTCGGGCGGGTTCGGGCGCTGGGTACACGATCCTGGTGACGATTACCCAGGATACCCTGAATGACGATGGTGTTCTGGCGGAACTTAAGGCAGGCAAGAACATCCTGCTTGAAGCCAAAAATATCAACAATGTCTATGGTGCTATTCAGGCGGCGGGTGATCTGGATATTACCGCTGAAAATCTGACCAATACGTCGTTTGGGGCCAGTCAGTCCCGCCATGAGGTGCATAAACGCGGCTGTTTCACCTGCCACGAAGGTGTGCTTGATTTCGCCGATACATTTGGCGGTGTGATTCAAGCACACGGAAATCTGAACATTTCGGTGACCGATTCACTCAAGAACATGACGATCGGCAGCCGAAGTGCGTCTCAGTTGCTGGCCGATATCGGCGTGCATCTTCAAAGCACCAGCAACCGTCTGAACGCAGAAGTTCCAAAACCGTCCAAAAGCACTGTCGCACCGACACCGGAAACATCAACGCCAGGTGCGGAAACATCGACCCTGGTTAACCTGATCGCCGAACTCGAAGAGGTTCTTGAAGAGGCACACGAGAATTTCGAAACCCCGGAATCCGGGGAACTCGATGCCTTCATGTCATCGCCGTATCTGTTCAGCCGACTTGATTTTGAGCCGTTGATCGAACAGAACGAACTACGCGCCTTTGAAGTCCTGTCTTCCAATGACCCCACCGTACGTCAGGCTTGGGCGACCCAGCAAATTCGCACGGCCCAACTGCTTGGCGGGGATGGTGCCGGTCAGACACGCAATGACGTGATCAGTGATCAGCTTGAACTTGCGTTGGCGCTGCCGACCTCAAGTGATAATGGGGCCAAACCACTTTCTGCCGTGACAGCCTTCCTTGATAAACGCAACGGGGCGCTGATTTCGGCTGACGAGGTCGATATTGCTGCCGGTGAGGTCAAGCAAATTGGCGGTGGTCAGATTGTCAGTGACAGCGAAACGACAATCACTGCGGATCGGATTGACCTTGAACGCGGCGATCTGAAATCGGATGGCGATATCAGCCTTTCGGGAGACGAGGAAGTTCGCCTTGCGGCGGTGGATATCGAGGCCGCAAAGGACGTCACGCTTAAAAGTGACAGTGGCGATGTTTTGGTTGAAACCATCGAGGAGACAACCAACTTCACCCGCGCTCTCTATTCCGATGTTCGGGTTAGAAACCCCGATTGCTCGTCAAATGATGGCGATTGCGAACAATACACGACCAAACGCGTCAAAACCGGCAGCGGCAGCGGCACATCTGTTACCCATCAGGGCGGCACGCTTAATATTGGCGGTAACCTGACGGTTGAGGCCGCCAATGACGTGTCGGTGGTCGGGACTGATGCAAATGTTGATGGTGACGTCAAACTGGCAGCGGGCGGTGATCTTTTGGTCGGCTCTGCGCGCAATGTTTATGACTATTCTCAAACCAGCGGTAAGTCATCATCCAAGGCGCATTCCGAAGAACTCCTGACCTCGGCGATCAATGCCGGTGGCAACATTGCCATGACCGGTACCAATGTGGGGATCGAGGCATCTACTGTCTCTGCTGACGGCAAGCTTGATGTCATGGCCTATAACGACCTGTCGATTACGGCAGGTATGGAAAACTCAAGCTATTCCTATAAATCCAGTTCTGGCGGCGGTGGTTTCTTTGGCAAGAAGAAATCCGAAAGCCTTGATGAAAGCCACCTGACCTATCAGGAAAGTGTGCTGTCGAGCGGCGATGACATGTCGCTTAATGCTATGGGCAATATCGGCATTGCTGGGTCCGAAGTCGAAAGCGGCGGCGATATTGACATTACTGCCTTTGGCGGGCTGACGATTACATCCCTTCAGGAACAGCATCACCGTGAACACAAGGTCGAGAAAACAGGCCGCTTCGGCGGGATGTTCGGTGGATCCAGCTCGCGCACGGAAATCCGGGATCTCACCGAGATCAAGGGGACGGAAATCACGTCGCTTACCGATCTGACCACGCAGTCGGGATCGGATACCACCATTCGTGCCAGCCGGGTTTCGGCCGGGGGCGATTTGAACATCAGCGTCGGCAAAGGTCCGTTTGCCGATCCGGATGCCAAATTGTGGCTTCTGACCGACAAGGAACGCGATTACCTGTCGGTTTCGGAATATGAGGGCGGCACCCTTAAATGGACGATGACGGAATATGGCCACGAGAAGGAAGTGGTCCGTCATGCCATCCTTGAATCGGGTGGGGATTTCATCATCGAAAGCCCGGGCGGCGTGGTGGTTGAATACCGCTCCACCGGCGATTTTGCCACTGACATCGCCCAGTTGGCCGAGGCGCCGGGCCTTGAATACCTTGCTGACCTGCAAGGCATGGAGAATGTCGACTGGCAGGGCGTCGAGGAAATCTACGAGACCTGGTACGACCAGAGCTCTGGCCTTGGCGGCGGGGCAATGGCGATTATTGCGATTGCGATGGCAGTGCTGACCTATGGGGCGACTTTGCAGCTATCTGGCCTAATGGCCGGAACAACTCAGTTTGCCTCAGCACAAGCTGCAATACAGGCAGGCTTCTCAGCTTCGCAAATTATCTCGGCTGGTAGTGTTGTCTACGCGGGTTCTGCTGCCCAAATGGCGGCGATGACCGCCATCAATGCTGCACTATCTAGCGTGGCGGCAACTGCGGCGACTTCTATCGCCAATGGGGCGGTGTCGGGTGACATGCGCGGGGCGTTCCAAGCGATCTTCTCAAGTGATACTTTGCGCAACACGATGGTCAGTATGTTGACAGCGGGGGCAACACGTGGCGGTGCAGACGCCTTCGGCGTTGACTTTGGCAAGACGAAAGACATCGTCAAAAGCATTAGTAGCAAGGTCGCCTATGAAATGATCCGCACCGTGGCCAATACAGCTTCGGAAAGTATCATTAACGGAACGGACATTGGGGATGCGCTTGTTTCAAACCTGCAGTCATCCGCGACGACAATTGCCTCTGCGGTGCTTTTTACCCAGATCGGCAATCTGAGTGACGACTGGAAGCTTGAAGAAGGCGACATCGAGAAGGTCGTCATGCATGCGGTTGCAGGCTGTGGTGTCGGCATGGTTGCCAGCCGGAACTGTGTTGCAGGTGCCGTTGGTGCTGGGCTGCAGGAAGCATTGAGCGGCCCTCTCAACCAGATTGATGACATCGAACTCAAAGTTAAAATCGCAGGTCTTTCGGGGGCCTTGGCGATTGCGCTAACCGGGGGTGATGCATCCGCCGTTAATGTCGCCAACATCACCGGTCAGAATGCCGCAACCTATAACCGTCAGCTTCATACCGATGAATTGCGGGTGATCGAGGAAAAGGCCAAGGAACTGGCCGGGACAGATGGTAAATCTGCAGATGAGTGGCACCAGCTTCTGCAGCAGGAAGCCATGCGTTTGACCGACGAAAAATGGAATGGTGAGTTCGAGGGTACTGAAAACGCAACCGTCCTGAATGCGCTTGCAGAACTGAGAACAGAGTATGGTGCCGACTTTGTTAACAAGGTCGGTGATCAATTCCGCTTCCTTGAACAGGACAGTCGCTTTAGCGATCAGCTGACCTTTGCCAATAGTCTGGTCAAGCATGCTGAAAGTTACAACATCGCGCTGAGAGGATGGTCGCCATATGACGGGGATTTACCTGCTAGTATCACCCCTGCGCAGGCGGCATTGGCCTTTAGTGTAGTCTCTCCTGAAGGGCTCTCGGATGAACTTTTCGCCTCAGAGGAGATCCTTGAACGCTTGGACCCATCCCAGACCGCAACTGAGGTTTCGCGCGGCTTTGCCTTGCTTCAGATCCGTAAGGAGCTTGCAGCTACGCAGACATTCGCCAATGCCGAGTTTCAGGCAACCAAAAATGCCTGGCAAGCGGCAGAAAATGTTGTCGATCAGCGACAGGGTGCAGTCGAAACACTCACAGAAGCCTACGAGGACAATCCGAACGCAGCAAATCTGGCGGCACTGGAAGCTGCGAAAACCGAACTTTCCGAGGCAGAGGAGCAACTCGGTATTGCTTTTAATGCCCACAAGGTTGCAGACCAACTGCGGTATGATGCTGAAATCGGTGTGAAACGTGCTGCTATTCATACCGGTGATGCCGTCAGGCGTGGCGCAGCAGCCGGAGTGGCTGATGCGTTAGCAGAACCTTTCAAGGATACCGCGGAAGGCCTTGTGCTTCTGAGTATGGCATTCAACGGTGATGAGGCATCGCAGACGGAACTTGACCAAACATGGAAAAGCATCGTCTGGCTCGCAAACAATCCTGATCAGCTTCCTGACGCGATTGCAGATAGTCTTACAGCATCCTTGAATGAAGCACAGGCTGCGTTTGAAGCAGGCGATTATAGCGCAGCCGGTGAGATTGCCGGAAACCTGCAAACGAAACTTCTTACTGCGATGGGTAGCACTGCGATGAGCGCGGAACTACTGCTTGTGAGTAAGGGGTTGACGAGAGGGGGGATAGATTCTCTAGGTGATGCGCTTAATGTTCCTGGTAGAGTGCAAAGTCGTGTGAATTTGGCGTCAGGCGTTACTCGATATACACCCCTTAATGACAACGGGAACCCCGTCCAAGCAGGTTGGAACCACGTACTGAGTCGCCATTTCGGAGGTACTAATACACAGAGTCAGTTTACTCTATCCCAAGACGAGGTGAGGGGAATCTTGCAATCAGGTAGGGCTGTGTCTTCACCCGTAACGGAGGTTAAAATGATTGGTGAGATACCTACATACGTTCGCAAAATTGATGTTGGTCATTCTGTTGGAACAGTGCGGCAATCTGACGGGGGAGGTTCAACAACTAAAATTTATGTACAGACAGATATGGCTGGTAATCTAATTACTGCGTATCCGATCCCCTAAGGAATTTGTTAGACATGGAAACACGAAGAGATCAGTTTGCATATTTCCTAGGTTACGTTTCAGGAAGAAAAGAGCGCTTCCTTAAACAAGCGATGGGATATTTTGGGGAGCTTGGATACAACAAGTTTCTTCCCAGTAGCGCTTTTGAGGTCTGCCCTTTCAACGATAATCAAAATCAGATCATGCGTAGTTTCCATATCTTTGAAAACTCACGATCAGATAATTTGCGCTCTGGTTTACAAAATTTGATTGGGGAGTTCGTATTCTTGGTATCAGAGTTTGAGCCTCCATGTTGTGGAGATGGACGTTCATTTTTTCGTCTCTTGAAAACAGGCCAGATTGTCCTTCAATGTGATAGGTGCGGCAAAAATTATGACCTCAATGGCACTCCTATATTTAGGGGTGAAGGCAAACTTATGGAGAAGTCTGATTTCATTAATATTTTTGGAGAAGATAGTGAAGCAGAGTGGCCCTATCCTGATAAGCTAAAGGAAATTTACTTGCCTCAAAATGACCCTAAAATCCCGTAAGGTTCACGAAAAAGGGGACTATCCCCTTTTTCATGAGACAGGTGTTTGTTTTGCCGCGATTTTGACGGCTCAGGCCGATTTGCGCTGGTTGGCGGCGTCTTCGGCTTTGATCGCTTCGTCATGCATCAGCGACAGAATGGTGCGCTTATAATCCATGAATTCCGGGCTGGTGAGCGCATCGATATGGCGGGGGCGTTCGATGTTGATATCAAGCGACTGTTTGATCAGTCCGGGGCGGGCGGACATCACATGCACTTCATCGCCAAGGAAGATTGCCTCGTCAATGTCATGGGTGATGAACAGGACCGTCTTGCGGCGGCTTTGCCAGACATCAAGCAGGAGTTCCTGCATCATCTGACGGGTCTGGCTGTCTAGCGCGCCAAATGGTTCATCCATCAGCAAAATGCGCGGATCATTGGCAAGTGCGCGGGCAAGGGCCACGCGCTGGCGCATGCCGCCTGAAAGCTCCTTGGGATAGGATTTCTCAAACCCGTCAAGATGAACGGCCTTGAGCAGATCATCGGCGATGTCTTCGCATTCGGATTTGGCAAGGTTTTTAAGCTGCGGGCCGAACATGACGTTTTCACGCACCGTCAGCCAGGGAAACAGGGTGTAGCTTTGAAACACCATGCCGCGATCAGCAGACGGGCCATTGATCGGTTCGCCATCGAGTTCAAGCCGCCCCGATGTCGGGGTTTCAAGCCCGGCGACAAGGCGCAAAAGCGTGGATTTGCCACAGCCCGACGGGCCGACAATCACTGAAAAGGTGTCGTTGGCAACATCAAGCGAGACGTCATCCAGGGCCAGAACCGGTGGTTTGCCCTTGGGCTCGAAACGGACCGTGATGTCACGGAGGGAAAGCATGCTCATAACGGTATCGCCCCTTAAAAATCAGCAGACCAGGGCAGCAAGCGCCGGCGTGCCCATTTAAAGAAGAAATCGGTGATCAGTCCCAGAATGCCGATGGTAAAGACACCGAGCAAAATCACATCGGTAAACAGCCCGCGCATGGCGTTGAGGATCATGTAGCCAAGGCCGGTATCAGCCGCGACCAGTTCGGCCACCACAAGATAGGTCCAGGCCCAGCCCATGGTGACGCGCAGGTTATCCATCACGCCGGGCATGCATGCAGGCACCAGAACGCGGGTGACGACACGGCGGCGATCCGCACCGAGCGTGTAGGCGCAATCAATCAGGTCCTTGGAAATCCGGGCCGAAACGTCGGAAATCAAAATCAGCTGCTGGAAAAAGGTGCCGAGGAAAATCACCATGATTTTCTGTTCGACCCCGATGCCGATCCACAGGATCAGAAGCGGGATCAGGGCGGAAACCGGGATATAGCGCATGAAGCCGGTGATCGGTTCAATCAGCGCCTGAACCGCACGGAAACTGCCCATCAGAATGCCGATCGGTACGGCAAAGACGGAGGCCAGGATAAAGCCCGACAGGATGACAACAAGGCTTGCCCACATATGTTCAAACAACGACATATTGGCGATGCGCTTGATGCCAGCTTGAACCACTTCATGCGGGGCGGCAAGGAAGTCCCGGGGCGTGATCCCGCCATAGGTGAGCAAGCACCACAGGGCCAGGACAACAGCAACCGAAATCAGCGACAGGGTGACATAGGTCGACCTTTCGATATCGGTCTTGGGCGAGAAAAGGGATCTGGTCCACATGATGCTTGCTCTTTAAGCTTGGGTGTTCGTGTTACTTGACGATGTCGGCAGCCAGCAGACTTTTCGGATCAGCGTCCAGCGTGATCAGGCCGCTTTCCTTGCCAAGGGTCATGGCATTGGCAATGGTGGCAACGATGCCATCCGGGTTGGACGGGTCCATGAAGGTCTTGTTCATGGCAGCATCGTAAAACGCGATGCCCGAACGGGTGTCGGCAAAGACCGCCGGATCATCAAGCCAGCCACCAACGCCTTTGGCCATAATCACGTCGGCTGCTTCTTCGTTTTCTTTCTGCCAGGCAACGGCCTTGGCCCATGCGCGATAAAGGGCTTCCATTTCCGGACGACGGGCCTCCAAGGTTTCCTCGGTCGTGACCGCGATGTCGGTGATCAGGCCAGGTGCCTTGGAACTGTCAATCAGCAGGTGACCATGTTCGGTATCCTGCCCGCGGGTCAGCCATGGTTCCCACGTCACGGCGGCGTCAACACGCTTGGCAACAAAGGCCGCACCGGCGTCCCCGGCCGACATGTTCATCGAGTTAACGTCAGAAAGACTCATGCCGGCTTCCTTGAGAAGGACGCTCAGGAAGAACTGCGAAACGGAGCCCTCGGTATAGGCGACATTTTTGCCTTTGAGGTCGGCAAGGCTTTTGATGTCGGCATTGGCGACAATTCCGTCGCCGCCACGTGAATCATCAAGTGCAAACAGATAGGTCAGGGGATGGTCTTTGGTGTAAAAACCAAGCACGGTGTCAATGGTGGTAACCGCAACATCAATCCGACCAGCGGCAAGGGCCGGCATACGGGTTTTGACGTCTTCCATGACGACGAGTTTGACATCAAGGCCTTCGTCTTCAAAGAAGCCTTCTTCCTGCGCGATATAAAGCGGGCCATAGCCAACCCAGGTGGAGTGGGCAATGGTCAGTTCCTCGGCCGAGGCGGCGGTGGACAGCGAGAAGGCGGTTGCGAGGGCCGCACCCGACAGGCAGATTTTCGAAAGAATGCGTTTCATAGATGGTGTCTCCGGTGTGAGATGCTCTCTGATGGGTTTTGGTCTTTTTTGGTATGCCTAGCCCGATTTTCGGTTCGGGTTTTTGGTGGCGTTTGACCCGGCTAAGGCGCACAGCAATTCATACATGAGCGAGATGCCAAGCCAGGCTGTTCCTCCCGACGGATCAAAAGGTGGGGACACTTCAACAAGGTCCGCCCCCACAAGGTTTAGGTCGCCTAGATGCCGGATCATTTTTTGCGCCTCGCGACTGGTGAAACCGCCGATTTCCGGTGTGCCGGTGCCCGGCGCAAAGGCGGGATCGACGGAATCAATATCAAAACTGACATAGGTTTTATCGCGGCCAACAATGTCGCGGGCCTCGGCCATGACCTGATCAATGCCGCGATCAAGGACCTCTTCCATGCGGATGATGCGCACCCCTTGGGCGAGGCCCCATTCAACATCTTCGCCGTCATACATCGTGCCGCGAATGCCGATCTGAACCACGCGTTTGGGGTCAAGGTAACCGTCCTCGATCGCGCGGCGGAACGGCGTGCCGTGGGTGTATTTGAAACCGTTGAAATAGCTGTCAAACAGATCGGTATGGGCATCGAAATGCACCATGCCAAGCGGGCCGTTGACGGCGAGTGCCTTCAGGATCGGATAGGACAGCAAATGGTCGCCACCAGCACTTAGCGGTGTGATGCCCTTTGATTTCAGGTCGGCAACAAAGCCGGTGACACTTTCAAGCGTATCCATGATGTCGGCCGGGTTGACCGGCGCATCGCCCAGATCGGCAATGTTGCGGTCTTCAAACGGGTTCTGGCCGGTCGCCGGATGTTTCGGGCGGATCATGGTGGAGAGATCACGCAACTGGCGCGGGCCGTGCCGCGCGCCGGGGCGGTTGGTGGTGCCGCCATCCCATGGCACGCCGACCATGGCGATATCGACGTCGCTTAAGGCGGCATCGGATAGTGAAAGATGCGGGGCGCGCATGAAGCTTGCCACCCCGGCATAGCGCGGCAGGGTCATGGCAGAGGGCGGAACAAAGGAAATGCCTGATGCGGCATCAGGTTTGGTGGTGGCGTTGCTCATCTGTGGGGTCCCCGGCGGTGGTGGCGTGTCAAAATTTCCAAAAGACTGCGCAGAGATTGCCATGACGGGACGCGTTCAATAATATGAAACTTTCAAACTAAACGTCCGATTTTCTCAACCTATTGCTTTCACGAAGGTCTGCCGCCGATGTCAGTGACACTTCCGCCGCTTAGTGATGTGGATTTCCGCCAGTTGCGGATTTTCCGAACCATCGTCGAAAGCAATGGCTTTACCGCTGCCCAGGACGAACTGGGCATTTCCAGATCCACCATCAGCACCCAGATGTCCGCACTTGAAACCCGGTTGGGCGTCAAGCTTTGTCGGCGCGGGCGGTCGGGCTTTTCGCTGACCGAACATGGGCAAAAGATCTATAGCGAAGTCATAAAACTGTTTGCCGCGGCCGACTCATTTCGGGCCGAGGTCGGGGCGATCCGTGGCAATATGGTGGGGGAACTTCGCATTGGCGTGGTTGATGCGATGGTCGAAAATCCCAATTGCAAACTGGATCGCGCGATTGCGCTGTTTCATGAACGGGCACCGGGCGTGCATCCGACCTTTGTTGTCGTCTCCCCCAACCAGATTGAAAATGCGTTGCTCAGTCGGCAGATGGAAATTGCCGTCATGCCCAATCAGCCGATGAATGCCGCCGTGCAGATGCAGCAGCTTTTTCACGAAGAACAGACGATGTATTGCGGCAAGGACCATCCGCTGTTTGATAATGCAGACGCAAAAATGCCGATTGAACACCTGGCGGAGCAGAAATACGCCCGGCGCGGCTATTCGGTGGCGCTGGCGTTTCAGTCGCTGTTCAAACATCCGCCCAGTGCGACGGCCTATGATATGGAAGGGCTGGCCTATCTGATCCGAAGCGGCAAGTTTGTCAGCTTCCTGCCGACCCACTTCGCCCGGCAATGGGTAGAGCGCGGCGAGATGCGGGCATTACGGCCCGATCTGCTCAGCTTCAAGATCGCCATGTGTGTGGCGAACTTCCCGCAATCGGTGATGTCACGCATGGCGCGCGTGTTTCGCGAATGCCTGATCGAGGTGCACCCAACCGTGACCGCAATCAAAACCGTGCCGCCGTCGCTTGAGAAGAAATGAGTTAAAGGCGGAAGCGGTTGCGCAAGCCAAGGCCGATAAGGAAGAGGAAGATGAAGCTTAACGCGCCTTGTCCGATCATGATGGCGTCGACCCAAAAGTCTGCATCGCCGGAATAAAGCCTATCGAGCGTGGCTGTTCGTAAGTCACGCGATTGTGGTAGAAAGGCCAAGCTGTTGCTAATTGATAAGAGGGTAGACTGCTTCAGTGTGGTCAACCATCCTAGACATTTTTCTGCTGCCAAAGAGAAATAAAGGATAACACCTAAGGCAAAGAAAAAGCCAAGCCAGAGAAATGGGCGGAGGATGCTTTGACCGTAATTGCAGAATCCGCTGAACGCTAGATCAAGCCCAGAACCAAGCCAAGATGTTTCAGTCCAGCGGCGCGCCCTGTTTTCATCGGCAGCAAACCGCAATGCAGCCTGATGGTCCTTGTTCGATTCTGCAATTTCCTTAAGACGTCGCAGTCTTTCAGAGATCTTTCGATCCTTGGAAATCGCCGAAAAGCATCTTAAAAAATTCTTCTTCTGAGAAGCTCGGTGCAACTTGATTTCTAGACCACTCAGTTCAACTTGATTGGATGACCTAGTCGCTCGAAGATCTGGAATGATGTTCAGCTTTCCAGTCAAAAACAGTGGTCCGTCGAATGAAGAGCCGAAAAGATCAAAACTCGTCAATGTATTCGCGCACTCAGGTAGGGCGAAAATCGCTAACTTAGTGATAGTTAGACCTTGAGCCTCTATGCGGCTTGATTGGAATGTTTCTGGATTAAAAAATAATACTGGGGCGGTTACTCGATTGAAAACCAATGCGCCATCGCCAAATCGGGCCTTGGTAAATATAAGATCTCCCTCGGAAAACTGAGACTTTGTAAAATTGATGAGGCCTGTTCCGAAATCAGTTTCAGAAAAATCAACCCAGCCGCCGTCGAAGGTGGCCCCATTGAAATTTAGGAATCCATCACCGAATTTTGCCCCATTGAAGTCCAAATTACACTGTTCAAACCTAGCACCGTCAAAGTAGACATCGCAATTTCCAAAGGTGGTGTCGATGAATTGTACTTCTCCTTCTCCAAAAATTGCGTTGGTAAAGTTCACGTCTCCATTTCCAAAGATCGCTTCGTTAAAGTTCACATATCCTGCGCCGAATTTTACCCCTGCAAATGTAACCCCGCTATTACCAAATTCGGTGCCGTGAAAATCAATAGCGCCCGTTCCGAATGAACAGCCAAGGAAACTGACATCATCACTTCGAAAAGTGGTATGAAAGAAACTTACATTACTGTTTCCAAATTCGGTGCCTAGGAAGTTTACTTGGCCTTTGCCAAAATTGGCTTCACGAAAACTAATTTCCTTGCCTTTAAATTTGGCTTTAAAAAAGATTACGTCGCCTTCTCCGAAATTTGTGCGAGCGAAGCTCACGTCACCCTCGCCGAAGTCGTACGCAGCAAAGGAGAGCATTCCGTCTTTGTCATGCTCGTCAGAGAAATCTATATCCGAGAAATTGATGTACCAATCTGGGTTGTTGTTAATCCAAGCGTTCCAAGCTTCCGCACCTTTTCGCCAAAGCTTTAGTGCCGAATCCCCCTCCAAGATATTTCGTTTTCCCTGTGGGCTGTCGTTACTCATTTTTCGGGTGTTTTGCCTGCAAATTGGATGGTGTATCGGGTAAGAATGCCCTTAAAAGTAGAGTTTGGCGATATAAAACCTGAATAGGGTTTGGTCTGTACCGGAATGGCCGTTATGGTTTGATCGGGCAGGGTAATTCACCGGAATGGACGATCAAGACCATGCTGTCATCGCTAAATATCCGTCATATGCGTGTGTTTGTCGCAGTTGCCGATCAGGGGAATTTTACGGCTGCGGCCGGGGTTCTGGGGCTTGGAGTGCCGGCGGTTACCGCGACCATTCGCCAGTTTGAGGATGTGACGGGCGCCGCCCTTTTTGATCGCACGACGCGGCAGGTGGCGCTGACCCAAACAGGCGAGCGGTTCTTGCCGATTGCGCGTCGGTTGCTGGCTGATTTTGAAGAGGCGCTTGGCGATCTGGATGCGCTGTCAAAGGGGGTCGGGGGCAAGATTACGATTGCCGCGGCGCCATCGGTTCTGACGCGTATTTTGCCTGCCGTGATTTCCGAATTTGTTGCGGCCCATCCCGATGCGCGCATTCGTCTGGACGAACGCAATGCCGGTGAGGTGCATGAGGCGGTGGCGAATAATGCCGCCGATTTCGGCATTGCCGGGGAATGGCAGGCGTTGCCGGATATTGATTTTCGCCCGTTGTTTTCCGACCGGTTTGGCGTGCTGTGCCGGGCCGATCATGCCTTTGCCCAAAAATCTGTTTTACGCTGGTCGGATTTATCGGGGCAAAAGCTTGTCGGGCTGGGGCCGGAATCCGGGACCGGGGCGCTTATGGCGCAACCCGGTGTGACCAGCGATCTGTCATCGGATACCATGCCGGTTTTAAGTCCGGCCGTCCGCGATGCGGTGGCGGCGGGCATTCCGGCGGCGAAAACTGTTCTGGCCCGCGCGCAAAAGGCCATGCGGGCCGAGGAACGGGTGCTTCGGTCGCTTGACCCGAACGGCAGTAAAGCATCAGGGGAAGAGGGCGATATTGCCCTGGGCGCGACCGGCCCGATCCTGCCGCGTCCGATTGTCGAAACATCGAACACCATCACGCTGGCTGCCATGGTCGCCGAGGGCGTTGGGATCACGGTTCTGCCGGAACTCGCAGCAAAGGTTTCGGACATGGCGGCCCCGGAAAAGCTGGTGTTTGTGCCACTGACCACCCCGGAGCGCCATCGCCATATCGGCGTGATTACGCGCAAAAGCAAAAGCCTGTCGCCGATTGCGCGTCTGTTCCTTGATCAGGTGATCGCGCTTGCCCCCAAGCAGGACCTTCCGGCCAGTTTGACGTGGTATTGAGCCGGGTCCGTTTTCGGCCATTTGATATCGATGCTGGCAGATGGTGCCGTTTGCGACATATCATGACCAGTAAGCCGAACATTATGACCCAGGTGCAGGAGATGGCATGAGCGAGCGTGCGAAGCAATCGACGGCGACCAACCGCAAACAGATCAACCTTGCCCTTCAGGGCGGGGGATCGCACGGGGCGTTTACCTGGGGCGTTCTGGACCGGTTGCTTGAGGATGAGGAAATCGAGCTTGAGGCGATTTCGGGCACATCGGCCGGGGCGATGAATGCGGCCGTGGTGACATCGGGCTTTTGCAAGGGCGGGCACAAGGGCGCGCGCGAGGACCTTGAGGCGTTCTGGTCTGCGGTTTCAGAGGCTGCGCGGTTCAGCCCGCTGCAACGTTCCCCGATTGATGTTCTGTTTGGCAACTGGTCGCTTGGCAATTCGCCGATGTATCAGTGGCTTGATATGTCGGCCAAGATGTTTTCGCCCTATGATTTGAACCCGGTGGGGGATAATCCGCTGGCGGGGCTTTTGGATGATGTGGTTGATTTTGATCGTTTGAATAAAAGTCCGACCAAGCTTTTCATCACCGCGACCAATGTTGAAACCGGGCAGGCGCGGGTATTTCGCAACCCTGATATCAGTTTGGATGTTTTGCTGGCCTCTGCCTGTTTGCCCAATATCTACAAGACCATCGAGATTGATGGCGTGCCCTATTGGGATGGGGGATATTCTGGTAATCCGAGCCTTGGGCCATTGGTGCGCGAGTGTTCGGCCAATGACACGGTTTTGGTGCAAATCAATCCGGTCAAACGGCCGGGGATCCCGAAAACCTCGCACGAGATTTCAAGTCGGCTGAACGAGATTTCGTTTAACAGCAGCCTCGTCAAGGAATTGCGCATGATGTCGGTGATCCGCAAGGACATGCCGCCCCATCAATGCGAAGCCAGCAGTTGGGGCACCATGCGCATGCATCTGATTGCCAGTGATGTGATGCTGGAACTGGATCACACATCGAAGATGAATGCCGAATGGGATTTCATGACGATGCTGCGCGACAAGGGGCGCGAGGCGGCAGATAGCTTCCTTAAGGCGCATCGTAGCGATATCGGTACTCGCCCGACCCTAGATCTGGAGCAGTTTGCGCCGGATTATGTTTAGGGCGTCTCGTCGCTACGAAGCGGGCTTTCCAAAACGCAGGCCATCAATCATCAGATCAACCATGCGATAGGTATGTTCCATGCCCTCTGCGTCGGCTGATTTGCTGCCGGAGCTGGCAAGATTGCCAATCGCACGCAACAGATCAAAGGCGTCGATGTCTGACCGTGCTTCGCCTGCCTTGGCGGCGGCATCCAGCAGGTTTTCAAGGGCGGGTTCAAAGTTGCTTCGGAAATAATCGGGCAGGGCATCAAAGGCCGGGTCGCCCGAATGAAGGGCCGATGCCAATCCCTTTTTGGTGACGATGAATTGGCAATAGCGGCGCAACCAGCGCGACAGGGCCTCGCCCGGCGGGTAGTCGTTGGCAAGTGTTTTGGCATCCGTCGCACAGGCATCAACTTCGCGCTTGAAGACGGCAACGACCAGATCGCTTCGTTTGGGAAAACGGCGATAGAGCGTGCCGACACCCACCCCGGCGGTTTTGGCAATTTCACGCACCGGCGCATCAACACCCGATTTGGCAAACACCGTCTTGGCGGCCTCAAGTACCGCGTCTTCATTGCGGGCGGCATCGGCGCGGATGCGTTTTTTTGTGCCGGTGGTTTCTTCCTGCATCGCTTTGTTTTTCCACAATAAACCAGCGTGATCAAACGCGGACGGAGTCCGGGTGTTGAAATTCATGCTTGATAAACGGAACGTGGTTCCGTATTTGAATTAGCAACAGGAACGTCGTTCCGTTTGTTGGTTTATAGGCGAAATCGACGGTTTCGCCAAGCAAAACAAGGATGTTTGCTATGAATAACCTGATCACCAGTGCTCGCCATATTCCGCTTCGTGATGCGGTTACAGCCATCTCTATCTGTCCGGTGATGTTGCCGGTCGCAAACCGACCGCAGCCAATTGAAATGCGGATTACCCTGCCTGCGGTGGGCGATCATTTTCCGATCATCCTGTTGTCGCACGGGCATGGGCCGTCGCTTTATATTCCGTCGATGAACGGCTATGGCCCGTTGGCGCAGTTTTACGCCGAGCAGGGCTTTGCCGTGATCCAGCCAACCCATGGCAATTCGAAAGTTGCCGGGTTTGCGCCGGATGCGCCGGGTGCACCGTTTTTCTGGCGGTCACGGGTGGAGGATTTCAAACATATCATTGATCATCTGTCCGACATCGAAGCAGCCCACCCGATCCTTGACGGGCGTCTTGACCATGACCGGATTGCAGCGGTCGGGCATTCGCTTGGCGGGCAGACGGTGGGGATGTTGCTCGGCGCGCGGTTGACCGATACCGCCGATCCGGACGCGCAGGATGTCAACATGCAGGAGCCCAGGGTCAAGGTCGGTGTGTTGCTGGCGGCCCCCGGCAATGGCGGCGATAGCCTCAGCGATCATGCGCGCGAAAACTATACGGTACTCAACCCCGATTTTTCCCATATGACGACGCGCACGCTTGTCGTGGCGGGGGATGAAGACGATAACCCGCACCTGACCAAACGCGGGGCGGCATGGCACACCGACCCGTTCCATTACAGCCCGGGCAGTGACTTTTTGCTGACGCTTAAGGGGGGCAAGCACGGTCTTGGCGGGATTGCCAGTTATGACGCCAAGGAAACCGATGACGAAGATCCCGACCGCCTTGCCGTGACCCAGCGCATGACGGCAGCCTATTTGCGCAGTGCATTTGATGAAAGCGACCCGGCATGGACAAAGGCGTGTGATGCGCTGGCGACCCACAGTGCGGAACTGGCCCATGTGACGGGCAAGTAGAGTCCGTATCGACGACGTGTTTTGCCGGGCATGGTGGTCTGTGTTGGTCAGTGTTGGTCAATGGCGGGCGGTGCAGATTGCGGTTGCCTTCAATCGGGCGTAACCTGTTGATCGTCGCCAACAACATCCCTGAACATCATGCCCCAAAGCGAACTTGAAAAAATGCAGTCCGGTGACTGGTATTCCTGCCTTGATCCGGAAATCAGCACCTTGCGCCATCGTGCGCTTGAGGCCTGTCATGAGCATAGCGTGCTCTATCCGGCGGAACGTGGCAATATCGGGCCGAAACTGCGTGCCCTGTTTGCCGAATGTGCGGATGATGTTCGGATCGAGGCGCGGTTTCATTGTGCCTACGGCATTAATATCCACTTGGCCGAAGACGTATTTTTGAATGTCGGCTGCGTGATCCTTGATACAGCCCCCGTGAAGATCGGCAAGCATTCGATGTTGGGGCCGAATGTGCAGATATATTGTGCTGATCATCATCGCGATCCGGAGCTTCGCAAGCAGCATCTGGAAATCGCAAGGCCGGTGACGATTGGCGAGAATGTCTGGATTGGCGGCGGGGCGATTATCCTGCCGGGCATCACCATTGGCGATGAGGCGATCATTGGCGCCGGATCGGTCGTGACGCGTGATGTTGCCGCCGGGGCGACGGTTGTTGGCAATCCGGCAAAGCCAGTTGCGCGGTGAGGTGTTTATTCTGTGCAGGGATTCCCGCCTGCGCGGGAATGACGGTGCCCAAAAAAAGAGGCAACCGGCCAGGGGTGGACGCGGTTGCCTTGAGGTGGTTGGGACAAAAGAGTTTTCGGGTCAGGAGATGTCGTCTGTTGCCGGGCGGCGTTTGCGGCCCGTGATCATGGCGCGCACCAGATTCTCGTGATGGCGCAGGCTGGCAAGGATGACGCCGCCGATATGCAACAGCACCAGGAACAGCAAGCCGTTTGCCAGCGCCTCGTGGGTTTCTTCCACCCATTCAGATCCCCAGAACATATTGGTAGTGTACATCCATCCCGTGAGTGCACAGCCCGCCATGGCGAGTATCAGGGCAATGATCATTGCTGCACCAGCCGGGTTGTGACCGAGATAGCGGCGTTCGCTGCCAGACAGGATATCGCGGAGATATTGAAGCGTTGCCGACGGGCTTTTGATGAATTGGGTAAAGCGGGCATAGCGGGTGCCGATCAGGCCCCAGATCAGGCGCAGCGCAATCAGGGCACCTGCGGCATAGCCCGCCCATTCATGCAGGTTGTCCCATTCATCAGCGGTTATCCAGGCGAGGATGAAACTTGCCGCCAAGCCCCAGTGAAACAGGCGAACAAACGGGTCCCATACTTTGACAGACATGATGCGTGCTCCTGACTGTTGAATGCGTTTTCAGCTGGCTGGTTCGGAGAGGCGGCTCTGACCGGGGACGCCCGTGCAGGCAGGCACGGAGCGGGGGACAGACTTTCGGTCAAAGCCGCACTCAGCCGAGGGAGGACCGATTGAGATCAGTCGTCTTCCTTGACGAGCTCAAAAGTCGCCGGGTTGAAATAGGCTTCGACTTTCTTGCCGTCAGCCTTGACGGCGTAAACTTCGTAGCAGCCTTCATCTTCCTTGATCTTGCGGACGTCCCAGCCCTCGGCGGTCAGTTTTTCCTTGAGCGCATCCATGCTCTGCCATTCGGATTTCGGCACGTTGCAATAATCGTCACTGGCCTGTGCGGTGTGCGCGGTCAGGCCGAGGGTGGCAGTGGCAAGAAGCGTTGTGGCAAACAGGCCAAAGGCGGCTTTCTTCAAAACAGTGTTTTTCACGGCTCGGTTCCTTCATAAGATAGGGGAAATTTCATGATCGGCGGCGAGTATGTCGGGGTTAACTGACAGCAAGCTGAAACGGGCTGTGCCGTGCGTTCAGCGTAATGTCAGGAAATGTCCCTAGACGGGGTCGATTGTGCAGAGCATCGGTATGAGGTTGGGGTGCGTATTCTTCTGGTCGAAGATGAATTGATGCTGGCAGACGCGGTGCGCGATCATTTGCTGGCAAGCGGCGAGGCGGTTGATCACAGTGCAAGCGTGGTCGATGCCGAGATCATGCTGCGCGGGACCAACTATGATGTGTTGCTGCTTGACCTTAACCTGCCCGATGGCAAGGGGCTTGATCTGCTGCGCGATTTGCGCCGCAAGGGATCGGCGACACCCTGCATTATCCTGACTGCCCAGGATCAGATATCGGACCGGATCGAGGGGCTTAATGCCGGGGCGGATGATTATCTGGTCAAGCCGTTTGACCTGAATGAGTTATCTGCACGCCTGGCTGCTGTGTCTCGGCGTTATAGCGGCAATCCCAATCCGTTTGTCGAACTGGATGGCGGGGTCGAGGTGGATCTTGCCGGGCGGTCGGTTTTGCGCGACGGCGAACATATTGACCTGACATCGCGCGAATGGGCGCTGTTTGATCAAATGGTCAAACGGCCGGGCCAGACGTTATCGAAACGTCAGCTTGAAGAAGCGCTTTATGAATTTGGTGCCGAGATCGAAAGCAACACGGTCGAGGTTTATGTCAGCCGGTTGCGCCGCAAGCTTGGCCGGGATGTGATCAAGACCGTGCGCGGTGTCGGCTATCGGGTTGAGGGATAATGAAGATCAGGGCGCAAAACAGTCTTCAGTACATTCTGACCAAACGCCTGACCGTGATCGTTGCGTTGTTTTGGGTGATTGGCGCATCCTTTGCGGCCTATACCGCGCGCCATGAGATGGAGGAGGGGGCGGATACCGCCCTTATCGAGACATCACGGCGGACCTCGACCCTTATCATCAATTATCTTGAAAACCATCAGGGCGCGGGCGGGATTGTTGTCTTGCCCGAACCGGGCTTTGACGCTGTTCACGATGATGACGACGACAGCGATCATGACGATCATGATGGCGATTTCGATGATTTCGATGACTTCATGCAGTATCAGCTGCGTGATGCAAATGGTGAGGTGCTGCTGCGGTCGCAAAATGCACCGGAAACGCCGTTTGATGCGCCGCTTGAGCCCGGTTTCAGCGATGGTGATGAGGTGCGCGTCTATACCAGCCGGACCGGTAATGGTGATCTGTTCATGCAGGTGGCCGAACCGACCGAGCACCGCAATGAAGCGATCATTGAAACCATAGTGTCGCAGTTCACGCCGCTGATTTTCCTAATCCCGGTGACCATCCTTGCGGTGGTTTATAGTGTGACCCACGCGCTTGCGCCGGTGCGGCACGTCCGCAACGAGATCGAAACGCGGGGCGAAGGCAACCTGACCCCTATCGAGCAGGATGATCCGATCGAAGAAATCAGCACCATTGTCACGGCGGTCAACCGGTTGATGGAAAAGCTTGAAGCGGCACTCAGTGTCGAGCGCAGCTTTACCGCCAACAGCGCGCATGAACTGCGCACGCCGATTGCCGTGGCGCTGGCGCAAACACAAAGGCTTTTGGCGGAACTGCCCGAAGGTCACGCGGCCCGCAAACGTGCGGTCCAGACGGAAGAGGCGCTTAAACGCCTGTCGCGGCTGTCCGAAAAGCTTTTGCAGCTGGCGCGCGCGGAATCAAGCGGTGGTTTTAGCCCGACGGGGCATAATCAGGACCTTGGCCCGACGCTTAATCTGGTGATTGAAGACCTCAAGCGGGCCGGGATGGAAGGGGCCGATATCCGCTTTGATGCCGACAATCTGGCGACATTATCAGCCAATATCGACCTTGATGCCTTTGCGATTTGCATGCGCAATCTGATTGAAAATGCCCTGAAATATGGCGGGGATGACGAACCCGTCGATATCCGTGTGGTGGAGGGGCACATCGTGCAGGTGGCAAATGGTGGTGTGCCCGTTCGCCCCGATGAACTGGAACAACTGACCACGCGGTTCAAACGATCGAGCAACAAGGCCGATGGTTCGGGACTGGGGTTGGCGATTGTCGAGGCGATTGCGCGCAATGCCAAGGCAGAGCTTAAGCTTTATTCCCCGCGCCCGGATCATGCGGACGGGTTTATGGCCGAACTTCGTTTGCATCAAAGCTAAGCGGACAAACAGCCCCCATAAAACGCCTGACCTGCAATGCAGCCCCGGAAAACCGGGTTGAAGATTTGCGATCATGGCAGGGGGTTACCGTTTTATGTTTTGAAATCGAAACGTCATAAATGGCAGTTTTCCGCCATTGTAAACGTTTCAAATGTTCATAAAACGGAAACACAAGTGTTATCGAAGTGACTTCTTCGTTGGGTATGGTTTGGCCCGTCGAAGGAGTTTTGTTGCAGATGACCCCCAAACCCACCATGCGCACAGTCGCTGCCAAGGCCGGCGTTTCAATCGCAACCGTATCACGGGTGATCAATTGCCCTGATGAGGTGCCGACTGAGACGGTTGAGCGCGTACGAGCGGCCATGGCGTATCTGAAATATCGGCCAAACATGAATGGCCGACGCCTTAAAATGGCGCAGACGCGGTCTGTCGGGGTTTTGGTGCCAACCATGGCCAACCCGGTTTTTGCAACATCGGTTCAGGGGATCGAGCAGGCCGCCCATGAAGATGGCCTGACCGTTCTTTTGACATCATCGGAATATGATCCGGAACGCGAATTGGGCGCGGTTTCGACATTGCTCAATAACCGGGTGGACGGGTTGATCCTGACACTGGCCAATGCCGATGATAATCGCGTGATCGACCTTTTGATCAGCGAAAACATCCCGTTCGTATTGCTGTTTAACCAGCCAAGCCGAACCGATGTGGCGTCCATCAGTGTCGATAACGCCAAGTCGGCCTATGACATCACGCAGGCGATGATTGCGCAGGGGCATCGCAAGCTTGCGATGGTGGCCGGCCATTTTGAAAGTTCGGACCGTTCGCGCCAGCGTTATGACGGTTTTTGCCAGGCGCTTCGTGACGCGACCTCAGATGGCACTTCCAGTATCGCCGCCCCGCGCCTGTGTCAGGTCGGATTTGGCGAGACCGACCTTGAGGGCATCCTTGAAAGTTTTCTGACCGGGCCGGATGTGGTCACGGGTCTTGTCTGTTCGACTGACATGCTGGCGATTGCCGCAATCAGCGCATGCCGCACCTATGGGCTTTCGGTCCCGGGGGATGTGTCAGTCGGGGGCATTGACGGAATTGCGGTGGGTGGGCTGATCACACCGAAACTGTGTTCGGCCGTTCAACCCACCCAGAAGATGGGCCAGCAGGCGCTTGCATTCCTGCTGGGCCTGATACGGGGGCAGACAGAACCGCAAAGTTTGCTTTTGCCCCATCAACTTAGCACGGGTGAGTCGATCGGACCCGCCCGGCATCAGTCATCACCCCGATTATAGGGAGATCAAAAGTGCGTTTCAAACAACTTGTCATGGGTGTGAGCCTTGCGGTTGCTGCCACGGCGGCACAGCCTGCCTTCGCTGATGAAGCAGCGATTTGCTATAACTGCCCGCCGGAATGGGCTGACTGGGGCGGACAGCTCAAGAATATTTCGAAAGATCTGGGCATTGATGTCCCGCAGGACAACAAGAACTCCGGCCAGACTTTGTCCCAGCTTCTGGCGGAAAAAGACAATCCGGTTGCAGACGTTGCCTATTACGGCGTGTCATTTGGCATCAAGGCCAATGAAGCCGGTGTTGTCCAGAACTACAAACCGACCAATTTTGATGCCATCCCTGATGGTCTGAAGGACCCGAACGGCGCATGGTTTGCGATCCATTCCGGCACGATTGGCCTGTTTGTCAATGTTGACGCCCTTGACGGTGCGCCGGTCCCGCAAAGCTGGAATGACCTTTTGAAGCCGGAATATGCCGGCATGGTCGGGTATCTTGACCCATCAAGCGCCTTTGTCGGCTATGCCGGTGCGGTTGCGATCAACCGTGCCATGGGTGGATCACTGGATGATTTCACACCGGGCATCGAGTTCTTCAAGAAGCTGAAGGAAAACGATCCGATTGTGCCGAAACAGACCGCCTATGCTCGTGTTCTGTCGGGCGAAATTCCGATCCTGCTTGATTATGATTTCAACGCCTATCGCGCGAAATACAAGGACAGCGCGAATGTCGAATTCGTCATCCCGTCCGAAGGTACGGTGACCGTGCCGTATGTCATGAGCCTGGTTGCCAACAACCCGCATGGCGAGAATGGCAAGAAGGTTCTGGATTATGTGATGTCAGACAAAGGCCAGTCCCATTGGGCAAATGCCTTCCTGCGCCCGGTGATCCCGAGTGCAATGTCGCCGGAAGCGGCATCCAAGTTCCTGCCGGAAGCCGACTATGCCCGTTCCCAGCCGGTTGATTACGCCAAGATGGCAACCGTACAGACCGGGTTCTCTGACCGTTATCTTTCCGAGGTACGTTAAGTGTCAATCGACCTTGATTTAAAGGAGGGGCGTTCGCGCCCTTCCTTGCTTTCATCCTTTATAACCCCGCGTGCCGCTGCTGCGAGCCCGGCGATCCTGTCGATCTTGCTGATCCCGGGGCTTGTGATTGTTGCGGCGTTCTTTTTGATCCCGCTTGCGCGCGTTGCCTTTGAAGTCGGCAACGGGCCGGAGGGCTGGGGGACGTATCTTCTGATCCTGACCAATGCGCGGTATCTGGAAAGTCTGATCCAGACGCTTGCGATGTCGGCAGGCGTTACGATGATGGCCTTGATCCTGTGTGCGATTGTCGGGCTGTTTTTGGTGCGCAACAGATTTGCCGGGCGCAGCATTTTGATCGGGACATTGACCTTGCCACTGTCCTTTCCGGGCACGGTGGTTGGGTTCATGGTGATCATGCTGGCCGGACGCCAAGGTGTGATTGGCGGGCTGACGGATGCGGCCTTTGGCAGCAAGCTTGTCTTCGCCTATGACATTGCCGGTCTTTTTATAGGCTATCTGTATTTTTCGATCCCGCGCGTGATCTTGGCGGTGATGGCATCTGCCGAGAAGCTTGACCTGCAGCTTGAAGAAGCGGCGCGGTCGCTTGGTGCGTCGCGGTTTCGTGTGATTTGCGACGTGATTTTACCAGGTCTTATGCCCGGCCTGATTTCATCGGGCGCCATTTGCTTTGCAACCGCAATGGGCGCGTTTGGCACGGCCTTTACGCTGGCGACCGATATCGATGTGCTGCCGATGGTGATCTATACCGAGTTTACGCGAAACGCCAACATTCCGGTGGCCGCGGCGCTCAGCATTGTTTTGGGTCTGATCACATGGGCCTGCCTTGCAGCCGTGCGCAGTTTCACTGGCGAGGGCAAGAGCCTGCCGGTGCGTGGAGGGGCATGATATGCGACGCACAGGTATCTTTTACGCGCAGCTCGGCCTTACCACATTGCTGTGTCTGTTTATCGTTATCCCGATTGTGATGTCGGCCTTGGCCGGGGTGACGGTCAATGTGTTTCAGGGATTGTCTTCGGGCCTGACGCTGCGCTGGATTTTCGAGGTCTGGGACCTTTATGCATCAAGCATCTTTTTGTCATTGTGGCTGGCGATTGCCTGCCTGTTCGTCACACTGATTGCAGGCGTGCCGTTGGCCTATGTTCTGGTGCGCAAGCCCGGCCGTGCCACCCGGTTGTTTGAAGAATTGCTGACACTGCCGGTAGCGATCCCGGGTCTGGCATTGGCCTTGGCGCTTTTGATCACGTATGGCGGGGTCAGTGGATATCGATCCAGTTGGCTTTTCATCCTGACCGGGCATGTGTTGTTTACCCTGCCATTCATGGTGCGGTCTGTTGCAGCCGTGATGTCGGCGATGGATATGAAAACCCTTGAAGAAGGGGCGGCAAGCCTTGGTGCGGGGTTCTGGCGGCGGTTTTTCACGGTCATCGTGCCCAATGCCAAGCCGGGCATTCTGGCCGGTGCGCTGATGGTGGTTACGCTTTCGGTCGGGGAGTTTAACCTGACCTGGATGTTGCATACGCCGCTGACCAAAACGCTGCCAGTCGGGCTCGCGGATGCTTATGCCTCCATGCGCCTTGAGATCGGCAGTGCCTATACCCTGATTTTCTTTGTACTGATCATGCCGTTGCTGATTGCCATGCAAATACTGGCAAACCGGGGCAGCAAGCCCGCACGCGCGACGGCGGAGGATAAATAATGACCACTTCCCAAAAACAGGCAGCGCAGGCGCAAGACGCCGGTACTGCGATTGCGCTGACAAACTGTGCCAAGACTTTTGCCGATGGCACGCGCGCGCTGATGCCGTTCGATCTGTCGATTACGGCGGGCGAGACGCTGGTTTTGCTGGGGCCATCGGGCTGTGGCAAAACGACGATTCTGCGCATGATTGCCGGGCTGGAGTTCCCCGATGCGGGTGGTGCCATCCATTTTGGCGAAGATGACGTGACGCGCCAGTCGATTGAGCAGCGTCGGGTGGGCATGGTGTTTCAGTCCTATGCGCTGTTTCCGAACATGACAGTTGCGGAAAACGTGGCCTATGGCCTTAAGGTGCAAGAGGTTGGCAAGGCCGAACGCGATCAGCGCGTGCGCGAGATGCTGGAAATGATGCATATCGACATGCTGGCCGACCGTCGGGTTGATCAGCTTTCCGGTGGGCAGCGCCAGCGTGTGGCTCTTGCGCGCGCCATTGCACCGCGCCCGCGTGTTTTGCTGCTCGACGAGCCGTTGACCGCCCTTGATGCCAAGCTTCGTGTGCGGCTCAGGACCGAAATCAACGCACTTTTGCGCAAGCTTGGCATTACGGCGATTTACGTTACCCATGATCAGGAAGAAGCCATGGCACTGGGCGACCGGATTGTTGTGATGCAAAAGGGTGAAATCGCGCAGATCGGGACACCACAGGAAATCTATCGTGCGCCGAAAACCCCGTTTGTGGCCGACTTCGTCGGGGCGAGTAATTGCCTGAAGGTCAATATCGAGAACGGGCGGGCGTTGCTGGGCAAAGTTGATGTTGATGTGTCGCCCGCGTCGAATGCCAACCCCGCCACAGATGGCCTGTCGGAGATCTATTTCCGGGCAGATGGGCTCATGCTGTGTGCGCCCGATGATGCGCATTTCACCGCGAGGGTGGAGGCTGTTTCCTATCTGGGGGAACGTGTGCGCGTGACGGTCTCGGGTATCGGAGAGAGAGCGGTTTTGGTTGATACCGATCCCGACGCCGAGATGGTATTGGGCGAGACGGTGCATTGCCGGTTGGTGCCCGAACGCCTCACCGTGTTTGCCGCACGCTGACATTTGCAACCCAACAAGAACATTTTCCAGACACGAGAGATTTTAAAACATGCTTATTGCGCAATTGACCGATCTGCATATCGGTGCCGGACGGCGTCTGGCCTATCGCAAGGTGGATACGGCAACGGCCCTTGAACGGGCGGTGGCGCGCGTCAATACCATGGTGCCAAAACCGGACATGGTCTTGTTTTCCGGTGATATCGGTGATCTGGGAACGCCCGAAGAATACGCACTGGTGCAAAACATTCTTCGCGGGCTTGAGGTGCCGTTTTACATGATCCCGGGTAATCATGATCAGCGTGCGCCATTGCGCGCGGCCTTTGCGGATGCCATGCCCATCGAGGATGGGGTGGAGTTCATCAATTATGTGATTGATGCCGGACCGGTCAGGCTGATCGCGCTTGATAGCCTTGATGAAGGTCGGCCAGAGGGTAAATTGTGTTCAGCCCGATTGGATTGGTTGGAGCACACACTGCATGATGGCGATAATCGCCCTTGTGTCTTGTTTGTCCATCACCCGCCGGTCGCGGTCGGGATCAAGCATATGGATGATCAGAGACTGTTAAGCGGGGCAGAGACATTTGCCCAGATCGTGCTGGCGCATAAAGATCGCATTCAGGCGATCATGTGTGGCCATCTGCACCGTCCGATCCATACACGGTGGGCAGGTGTGCCGTTGATTGTTGCGCCATCCATTGCCCATCAGGTCGCGCTGGATTTGCGCGATGACGGACCGTCGGCCTTTACCATGGAACCGCCCGCGATGCATTTGCACCGTTGGGACGAAAAGCAGCAATGCCTTCTGACCCATCTGGCCTATGTCGACCAATATGACGGACCACATCCGTTCTTTGACGAGAACGGCAAACTGATTGTCTGAAAAGAGGGTGGTGGGCCTACTTGCCCACCCCGACCTTGATTGCGAGTTTGCGAAGCGGGCCGATGCGGTTAATCGCGGTGAGGCCGGCATAGCGCAGGTCGCGCAGTGTTTTGGGTTCGAACATCGATGCGCGGTTGAGCAGATCAATGCCGCCGACCCGCATGACTGTTTTGGGCAGTTGGCGCCGTTCGTAGGATTTCAGAAGCGGGGTTGCGCCGATATCCTCGCCGTGCAGTTTGGCCTTGGCCATCAGTTCGGCCAGGGTTTCGATGTCATGCAGGCTCATGTTCAAGCCTTGCGCGCCGATTGGCGGGACGACATGGGCGGCCTCGGCAATCAGGGCCAGGCGGGCGGCAATCAGGCGCGATGGCACTTGTGAAATCATTGGCCAGACGGCGCGCGGGCTTGCGACCGAAAGCGGGCCAAACAGGTTCATGGTGTCGTGGGTGATCTCGGCCGACAGGGCCTCGTCGGTCATGGCATTAAGTTCGTCCACCCGACTGGCCGGAACCATCCAGACCACGGACGAGCAGGGCTTGCCATTCAGATCAGGCATGGGAACGAGTGTCAGCGGGCCGCCAGTGCGGTGGATTTCGGTCGAGATGCTGTCATGCGGTTTATCGTGGGTGACGACAAAGACCAGCGCGCTTTGATCATAGGCCCAGCGCTTATGTTTGATCCCGGCCATTTCGCGCAAAGAAGAGTTGCGACCATCCGCCGCAACCACCAGTTTGGCGCGCACTGTTTGACCATCAGACAGCGTGACTTCGCCAAAGCGCGAGGTGCTTTTGAAATCGGTGACCGTGGTCGAGAAGCGGAAATCGACATTATCAAGCTGCGCCAGACGCGCCATCAGGGCGACACGGGCGGCCTTGTTCGAGACATTCCAGCCAAAGAAGCCGTTTTTGGTTTCAGCACCGTCAAAGTCGGCGGTTTCGCGCGGGGTGCGTTCGGTGCCCCCGGCATCGACAATGCGCATGACGCGAAGTTCCGCCCCGGTCGGTTTGATGGCATCCCAGACGCCGGCCTTTTTAAGCGTCTCGATACCCGGTTCGAGAAAGGCGGTGGTGCGCAAATCCGTGCCTTCGCCGATATCAGAGGGGGCCGGGTCGACAATCACGATCTGATGGCCATCTGCGGCAAAGCGTGCCGCAGCACTCATTCCGGCGATCCCGCCACCTGCAATCAGAATATCGGTTTCGATCATGACTGTTTATCCCATCTTCTGGCCGAATAAGCGTGCAAAACTGTATGCCATCGCCGGTAATCCATGCCGGGCAATGTGCCCTGTTGCGATACTATACGCAATCAAATTGGCATGGGTTTGATCCAGATTACAGCGAGGCGATTTTGGGGGATGGCGATAAGGCGGGTGCGGGGATTGCCCCATAAGGAAAATTGAGCCATTTTGGGTGCGCCTGCCGCCACCACCCCAAAAACAAGGAACAAGACCATGCTCGCCTGGGTCTATCTGTTTATAGCGATCAGTCTTGAAGTGATCGGGACGATATCGCTGAAATTCTCCGACGGATTTACCGATTGGCGTTTCACGGTGCTAAGCCTTGGTGTCTATGGCCTCAGCTTCTGGTTCTTGTCCATGACGCTGCGCATCATTCCGGTCGGAACGGCCTATGCGGTGTGGGCCGGTCTTGGCACGGCATCGGTTGCCCTGATTGGCTGGTTGTTCCTCAAGGAACCGATGACGGCGGTTAAGGCGGTTTTGTTGCTGATGATCATTGGCGGGGTGGTTGGGCTCAAGACCATTAGCACGGAAAGTTAATGGCGTTAACTTGGGCCCGTCAGTGCTGCAGCACAAGCCTTGATGCCCTGTTCGATATCAAGGTGTTTCGGGTTCCAGCCCAGTTCACGCATGGCCTTCGTACTGCTGAGATGTTGGTGATGGCCAAGCCCGTCTGCCCAATCCCCATAACGGGCCATCGCGGTTTGTGTGCGGATGGTTTCAAACTGGCAGTCTTCAATGGCGAAGTGGCTCGCGATCAGCGTGGCAACGGTGGCGTTTGAAACACCGTTAATCGCAACCCCGATATAGCTGGAACCGGGTTTGGCATTGCCAAGCGCGCGATAATAAAGATCGGCCAGATCATCGGTGTGGACCATCGGTTGATCAATATGGTCGCCGCCGACAATGGTAATCACCTTGTTGCTTCGGGCGGATGTGATGGCGCGTTCAAACAGACCGGTATGCCCATTTCGGCCAGTGGCATAGACACATCCCGGATGAATGATGATGCCGTGCAGTTTTTCATCGCCAAGAATGCGGTTCAACCCGGCAATCATCCAGTCAAATTCCGGTAAGGCGGCAAAGGGAAGTGTTTCGTCGCCGATCTGTCCCGGTTCGGTTTGCGGGTAGCTCCAGACGCCGCCAGTATAGAGAAAACGCACCTGGCCTGGCATGCGATGAAGGGCCGGGATCAAGTGATCGAGCAGATTGGCGTCAATTCGGGGCATCTGATCGGAAAAATCACAGGCCGTGTGAATGACGGCATCAACATCGGGCAGGTCGTTGACCCAGGCGGTCGGGTTTGTGATATCGCCCCGGATTGGCGTTGCGCCGAGATCGGCCAGCATTTTGTGGCTGGCGCGTGATCGGGCAAGTGCCAGGACATTGTGTTGATGATGGATCAGATTTTCAACGATGGCCGAGCCGATCAGGCCGGTTCCGCCAGTGACAAAGACGCGCATTCTATTTCCCCATACGGATGTGATGCGATCTTGTCGGACCTCAACCGCGGTTGAGGTCAAGGCTTAAAGCCACATCGGAATGATAGAGGCGACCAGAAGCACACCAAGTGTCACATTGACCGCGCGCCATTGCCAATCGGATGTGAGTAACAGGGACAGGCTTAACCCCAATGCGCACCAAAGTGCCATTGATAAAAAACCGGAAAAGGCAAAGGCGCTGCCGAGAATGAGGGCAAGCTGGGTCGGGTCCTGAGTGATGGCAGAAAAGGACGCCGCCGCCCCGATGGTGACAGCCCAGCCCTTGGGATTAAGCCACAGCAAGCCAAAGGCGCCAAGAAACGGGATCGGTTTGTTTTGTTCTTCGTTATTCGTTTCAAGCTTGTGCGATGGTGTTGGTGGCGGGGCCATGGCAATTTTAAAGGCCAACCACACCAGATAGCTCGTGCCGATCAGTTTGGTAATGAGTTCAATGGACGGAAAAGCTTGCACCAGGTTTGCCAGCCCTAGGGCACCGGCGGCGGCCAAGGTCAGCATGCCGATTGAAATACCCATGATAAATGGCACGGACCGGCGAAAGCCGAACTGTGCGCCCGATGCGGTGGCAAGGGTTGTTGCCCCACCCGGCGACAGGGCCGCGGCCATGGTAAAGGACAAAACGGGCAAGAGGGTTTCGGGCATTCTATCATCCAGTGGTGGCGCGTGAGGCAGGGGATATCAGAAAACAATTCTTTGCATCAGGAAAGCGAATGTTCATTATAGATAGCATTAAGTTTGTTAATGCTGGTGGTCATGTCGTGGCCGGATCAGTGGGGATATCATGCGAAACCTTGATTTGGCGGTGTTGCGCGCCTTTGTGACCGTGGCGGAAACCGGCAGCATGACGGGTGCGGCAGAGGTGCTTAATCTGACGCAAGGGGCGATAAGCCAGCAGATCAAGCGGCTTGAAACCGCATTCGGCTGCGGGTTGTTTGAACGCGCGCGCAAAGGATTGCGCCTGACCCAGAATGGGGAGCAATTGTTGCGCAAGGCGCAAAGGATGCTGTTGCTGAATGACGAGATCTGGCAGGACATGACCGGGGACGGCCATGTCGGTAAGCTTACCGTTGGCATTCCTTATGATCTTGTCGGTACGTTTATGCGCACGCCGCTTCGCAAATTTTGCGATCACTATCCGGGGATCGAGCTTTCGCTGCGTTGTCATAGCTCCCAGGAATTGCGGAGCATGGTCAGTAGTGGCGAGATTGATATTGCCCTGGTTGAGGAGCCGGTCGGGCAGATGACGGGTGATTTCCTGAAAATTGCGCCGCTGGTCTGGGTCGGGGCAAAATCGGGCAAGGCACAGACAAAACGCCCGCTGCCGGTGTCGCTCGTCAGTCGTGAATGTGCGTTTCGACCGGCGGTGATTGATGCGCTTGATCAGGCGGGGATTGCCTGGCGCAGCGTATTTGAAAGCGGCAATATCGAAGCAACGGCGGCAACGGTGCGATCGGATTTGTCGATCACGGCGTTTCTGGTCGGAACGATCCCCGATGATCTTGAAGCGTTGAGCCGCGATGATGCGTTGCCGGAATTGCCAAAGTTCGCGATCAGCCTGATGGAAAAGGCAGGTGCCCATAACGAAGTGCGCGATGTGTTTGCCGAGATGGTGCGCACCCATTTTCACCAGTTGTAACGCCCAAAAGAAAACACCGACCAGCGATGCTGATCGGTGTTGCATTCAGGCGGCTGATTTAAAGATCAGGCGATTTCGAAAATGCCATCAATTTCAACCGCAACACCCAGCGGCAGGGCGGCGACGCCAACAGCGGAGCGCGCATGTTTGCCCGCATCGCCAAAGATTTCGACCATGGTGTCAGACGCGCCATTGACGACTTTTGGCTGATCGGTGAAGTCCGGCGCGGAATTAACAAACGCATTCAGTTTGACAACGCGGGTGACCTTATCAAGATCGTCGATGGCGGCTTTGAGCTGTGCGACAAGGTTGAGCGCGCAAAGACGGGCGGCCTTCTGACCGGTTTCGACGTCATAGTCGGCACCGAGTTTGCCGATAAATTTCAGCTCGCCATTTTCCATGGTGATCTGACCGGAAATATGGACCAGATTGCCCGAGATGACATAGGGCACATAGTTCGCAACCGGTGCGGTCGCAGTCGGCAGCGTGATGCCGAGATCGGCAAGATGGGCGTCGATTTTACCAGCCATGATGATCCATCCTTTTGCTTGGCAGATGTTCAAATTTGCCCCCAACTTATCGGGGTTGCGGGGCAAACAAAACAGTTTCTTTGTATCGATGCAATCGGGTGCTGGGGCGGGGCGGCAACTGTTTGTGCGATCCTTTCAAACAGTTGAATAAAATCAAATTGCCATAAGGGGAAAGGCCCGTAACAATGGGTTATCGGCAGCACGGCGAAAACCTGCTGCCTTGTTTTTGGGAATTTGATGCGGTGCAAGTCGCGTAAGGGTTGGATGAGATGACGTTGCGGGATCGGTTCGGGAGTGTTCATGGTGGCTGGATTGCCCTTTTGGGGGTTGTGATCCTGTCGCCCGATGCGCTTTTGCTGCGTCTGATTGCGGCCGATGATTTTACAACCGCGTTCTGGCGGTTGGGCTTTTTGACCGTGGCGCTTTTGCTGGTGGCTCTTTGGAACGGGGCCAAGCGGGGCGAAGGCATCGTGCAATCGATCCGGCCCAACGGGTTTGAAATGCTGACCGGTCTGTTTTACGGCGGGACCTGTACGCTTTTCATGTTTTCGGTACGCAATACCGATGCCGCCAATACCCTGATCATTATTGCCGCCACGCCGCTTCTGGCCGGGTTGATTGGCGTGTTTATCTTTAAACGTTCCCAGCCGATCCGGACATGGGTGGCCTCGGTCGTGGTGTTTGTTGCCTTGCTTGGCATGTTCAGCGCCGGTTTTGGCGGGAAAAACGCGCTGGGCGATATGCTGGCCCTTGGGGCTGCGATCTGTATGGCGGGTTATTTCAATGTGCTGGGTGCCAGGCCCGAAGTGGACGCGCTCAAGGGCATGTTGTTTGGTGCGTTTGTCGTCACCCTGATCCTGCTGCCCGGTGCCGAACCGTTATCGCCAGTTGGTCTGGACTGGGTGTGGCTTTTGATTCTGGGCTTTTGGGTGTTGCCGGTATCGTTCCTGTTGATTGCCTATGCATCGCGCAAAATTCCCGCCGCCGAGGTAAGCCTGATCATGCTTAATGAAGCGATCTTTGGATCGTTTCTGGTCTGGGTGTTTGTCAATGAAGTGCCCGACGAAATGACACTGATCAGCGGGACGGTGGTGATCACCACGCTTGTCATTCACAGCCTTTTGGGGCTGCGCGCCAGTAAACGCGCCAACAAACAAGCAAGGGCGGCTGCCTGACCTGACGGATCGATCATTAGACATTCCGGGTGACTTCAGCTTGTTGTCAGCTTCGCACGGTATGCGAGGGGCATGGTTCATTGCCCCAAGGATGCCCGGATGCGTCGACTTCGTTCCTTTTTGCACCTTTCACCGATTGATTATCGATTTGGCCTTTTAACACTCGCGGTCTATTTCACGCTGGTTCTGAACTGGAAGGTCCTAAGCCACTTTTACGGAATTCTGGCGGGCCTGGGTGATTATGACGCGGGCTTTGCGATCAGTGCGCCGTTTGTTCTGATCTGTGCGTCACTTGTGGTTTTTACGCCGTTTTCCTGGCGCTATCTGTTCAAGCCGTTCTTTGTTTTCCTGATTATCACGGGTGCGCTGGCGCATTATGCAATGTTGAAATACGGCATCGTGTTTGATCGCGGCATGATCGAAAACGTGGTCGAGACCAATCAGGTTGAGGCGCTTTCATATTTCAATTTGCAGGCCGGATTGTGGTTTGCCGTGACCGGACTTCTGCCAGCCGCGATACTGATCCTTGTGCCGCTTAAATTCCCGAACACCGTTTTGCGCGGGATCGGGCAGCGGGTGGTTTTGATGATGGTGCCGCTTTTGGTGTTGGGCGGGATCGGGTCGCTTTATTTCAAGGACTACGCATCGGTCGGGCGCAATCACAAGGTTCTGGGCAAGGAGCTTGTGCCGTCGAACTATATTGCCGGCACGATCCAGTTGGTAAAGCGACGGTATCTTTATGCCGACATGCCGTTTCAAACCATCGGGCAGGATGCCCGCAAGGTCGCGCCAGACGGCGATAACAAGCCGACTTTGATGTTTTTGGTGATCGGTGAAACCGCACGGGCCCAAAGCGTTGCGGCCAATGGGTACACGCGCCCGACATCGCCCTTTACCAGTCAGATTGACGGCATGCTGGCGTTTCAGGATGTGTCATCGTGTGGGACGGCAACTGCGGTTTCGGTGCCCTGCATGTTTTCGCCGATGGATCATGCCGGGTATGACGGCGACGTCGCACGTCATAGTGAAAGCCTGATGGATGTGCTGGCACATGCCGGTATCGACGTTCTGTGGAAGGAAAATGACGAGGGTTGCAAAGGGGTGTGTGACCGGGTGCGCCATATCGACATATCACCCGATGATTTCCCTGAAGATTGCGCACTTGGCACCTGTTTTGATGCGGTGATGCTGCGCGGCCTTGACGACGAAGTCGCATCTGGTGAACCGCACGATCAATTGATTGCCTTTCACCTGATGGGCAGCCACGGGCCGACCTATTATAAACGTTATCCCGATGAGCATCGGGCCTTTATCCCCGATTGCCCGCGCAGTGACATTGAAAATTGCAGCGCGGAAGAACTGATCAATACCTATGACAATACGATCCGTTATACCGACTTTGTCGTCGCCCAACTGACCGAGCGCCTGAAAGCCTACCAGGACGATTACAACGTGGTGCTGTTGTATGTGTCGGACCATGGGGAGTCCCTGGGCGAGGGCGGGTTGTATCTGCATGGTGCTCCTTACATGTTCGCCCCCTCGGAACAAACCAAGGTGCCGATGATGATCTGGATGTCGGACGGCTATGCCGATGCCAACCGGATCGAGACCGATTGCCTGAGAGCACAGGCACAAACCGGCCGCTTTTCGCATGACAATCTGTTTTCGACCGTGCTGGGCGCGATGCATGTTACGACCGGACTTTACCGTTCGGAATCAGACATCTTTGCCGCCTGTCGGGCACCGGTGATGCACGCCGCGCACAGTAAGGGCTTAGGCAGGAATTGACATGCGTGATCCGGTACTTTAAATGAGTGGACTCAGTGAGTGCGCTCATTTAAACCGGAGCCGTTGATGAATATTCGAGCTGCGCGACGTGAAGAAACGCGCCAGAAGATCCTTGATGCCGCGCGTGACTGTTTCTGTGCCGGGGAATTTGACGCTGTCAGCACGCGAGAGATTGCAAAACGTGCCGGCGTTGCCGAAGGAACAATATTCAATCACTTCCCGACCAAGGAAGATCTTCTGATCTGCTGCGTTGGGCAACAGATGGCAGAGGCGATTGAAAAGGGTCTTTATACGATGGACCCGGAATGGTGCTTTGTGGACAAGATGATGCATGTTGCGTCCTATCGCTTCACGCAGGTGGGCCTTAATCCCGGCCTGTGGCAGGTGATCATGCAGCAGATTGTCTTTTCACCAAGAAAGGGGGCGGTGCATGCCGTCATGGAAAGCAGCGGATTGATTGCAGCCATTCAGGCCCTGATCGAGGAAGCGCAGCTTTCAGGCGAGCTCAACCGTGATTTGCCGCCGGTTTTGATCCAGAAAACCCTGATGTCGCTGTTTTTATTCACCATCCACGAACATTTCAGCACGCAGAATTTTGACTGCGAGGATATGTGCGGGACCTTGCGTGAACTGCTTGAAGTGCAAGTTAGAGGGCTTTGGGCGTCCGCACCGCACTTGGCGGCATAACGACATAATCGCTAAGCCTATTCGCCGATGAGATGCAGGGTGACCTTGCGATGATGGGGCGCACGGCGATGTTCAAACAGATAGATGCCTTGCCACGTACCAAGCACTGCCCGGCCATTCGATACCGGGATGGTCAGCGACACATCGGTCAGGGCCGACTTGATGTGGGCGGGCATGTCATCGGGCCCCTCGCAGGTATGGCGATAGAGGCTGGGATTTTCCTGCACCAACTGGCCAAAGAAGGTTTCAAGATCAAACCGGACATCCGGATCGGCATTTTCCTGAATGGTCAGGCTGGCCGAGGTATGACGCACAAAGATGGTCAGCTGCCCGCACGCCAGACCGGTTTGCTCCACCCATGACTGGATCGGTTCGGTGACTTCGTACAATCCCTGACCGCTGGTGGTGATTTCAAGAGTGATCTGATCTTGCGAAAGCATGGAGCCAATCCATCCTGCGATAACGTTGAATTGCCTGTGATCGTAAAGACCATAGCCGTTAATAACAAGGGCAGCGCGCGGGCTGAAACAGGCGACCAGGCAGCGTGCCACAATATTGCCACTTGACGTTAACGAGTGGCGGGCATAACGATTTGCCTGTGAACTTCTGAGTGGAAACCATTTTGCGCCTTATTTCCTGCACGCTTGTTATTCTGATTGCACTGACAGTCCTGCTGTCGGGCCAGGGAAGCGTGCATGCAGCGTCCGGCCAACCTGACGCAGGCCATCATGGTATGGTGATTGAAACCTCCTCGGTCGCCAAACCGATATCCCACGATCCGCATTCTTCACATGGCGATATTTGCGGCATGACCGTTTGCGGTCCGTATGTTGATCAACAGAACGGACTTTCGATGTTTATGCCGATTGTTTCGGCTGCGACATTCTGGATCAAGGATCGTCCGGTTGCGTCCGCGGATGCGGATGGCAACTTCCGGCCCCCGCGCGCCTGAAAATAATCCCGTCTTTTTGTAACACTTGCCGTCGCTTGTCGGATCCTGTCGGGACCTGACAGCACCATGCGCGCCTGTTTAAGCAGGGCTGCGACGGCAATCACGTTCGATGATTATTTTCAGGAGCATGATATGCCCAACTTCAAAACGTCCTTTTTCGCCCGTATTGCCATGTCGACAACCATGATCGGTGCATTGATGGCCGCACCGGGTGCGCTGTTTGCAAGCCCGAGCCACGGTCAAGGCCATGGCCATGGCGTCGGATCGACAGTTTCGGAAATCGGTGCACCGGGCAACGCCGCAGATGTCACCCGGACCATCAAGGTGGTCATGGAAGACAACTTCTTTGATGCGGAAACGATCGAGGTCCGTGCAGGTGAAACCATCCTGTTCCAGATCGAGAACAAGGGCGAGTTTGTCCATGAATTCAACATCGGTACGGCGGCGATGCATGCCAGCCATCAGCAGGAAATGATGATGATGATGGAACATGGTGCGCTTGATATCGACAAGATCCATATGGACCGGATGAAAATGGATATGGGCAACGGCATGACCATGGAACATGACGATCCCAACAGTGTCCTTCTTGAACCCGGAAAAACAGCCGAGATCATCTGGACTTTCCCGGCCGATGCAGAGCTTGAATTCGCCTGCAATGTCCCGGGTCATTATGAAAGCGGCATGATGGGCAAGGTTCGTCTTCAGTCATAGGCCAGTTGGTTTGAAGTGCCAGGGGCGGGGCAACGCCCAATGCCTCTGGCGTTTCTGCAAGTTTTTTGGAATCCATAAAATGAAAACAAACTACCTCAAAGGCGTCCTTGCGGGAGCGTTGGCGATGGTTGCCCTGTCGACTGTCAGTCGGGCGGCGACCTATGACCTGACGGTCGATTATGTCACCATCGATACCGGTGAAAGCAAAACCAAAGGCATCGGTTATAACGGTGCATCACCCGGTCCGACCTTGCGTTTCAAGGAAGGCGAGGAAGTGGTGATCAATGTCACCAATAATCTGAAAGAAGCCACCTCGATCCATTGGCATGGCTTGATCCTGCCCTATCAGATGGACGGGGTGCCGGGCATCAGTTTCCCCGGGATCGAACCGGGCGAGACATTTACCTATCGCATTCCGGTCAAGCAAAGCGGCACATACTGGTTCCACAGCCATTCCGGCTTTCAGGAACCGGACGGGGCCTATGGTTCGATCATTATCGAGCCGGAAAAACGCGAGCCTTTCAAGTTCGACCGCGAATATGTGGTGGTCCTGAAAGACAAGCATCCCCATTCGGGCGATCGCATTTTGCGCAACCTGAAAATGATGCCGGACTATTACAACCGTAAACAGCGCACGATTGGCGACTTCTTTGATGACGTTTCCAAAAACGGTCTGGGCGCGACGCTTTCGGAGCGTGGCGACTGGGGCGAGATGCGGATGATGCGGACCGACATAGAAGATGTTCAGGGCTTTGTTGGCCTGATTAACGGCATGTCACCCGAACAGAACTGGACCGGGTTGTTTACCCCGGAAGAACGGGTGCGGCTTCGTTTCATCAATGCATCGGCGATGACCTATTTCGATATCCGTATTCCGGGTCTTGAGATGACCGTGGTGCAGGCAGATGGCAATAACGTCCAGCCGGTCAAGGTCGACGAGTTCCGCATTGCGGTTGCCGAAACCTATGACGTGATTGTCCAGCCAAAGGATGACAAGGCCTATCCGATCCTTGCGGAATCGATGGGGCGGTCTGGTTATGCCTTTGCCACCCTGGCACCGCGTGAAGGAATGCGGGCTGAAATGCCAAAACTGCGCACCGACTCACCGTTGCTGACCATGGCGGATATGGGCATGGCACATGGCGATATGGGGCACGGTGATATGGCCGGAATGGATCATGGTGCCGCAGGCGACGGATCGCAGGATGCAATGCCGGGCATGGATCATTCCAATATGTCAGGCATGGACCATTCGAACATGCCGGGAATGGATCACTCAAATATGGACCACGCGAATATGGCTGGTATGGACCATTCGAACATGGCCGGGACGGATCATTCCGCCATGGGCATGGCCGACAAGGCCGATCCGTTCTATGCGGCGGGCAGTGGCCTTATTCCGGCGGCGGCCAATGGTGGCAAGTTCCTGTCTTATGGGGATCTGAAAGCACAGAAACCGCTTTATGCAGAACGCCCGGCAACGCGCGAGATCGAATTGCGCCTGACGGGTAATATGGAACGCTATAGCTGGTCGATCAATGGTGTGAAATACGAGGATGCCGATCCGATCCGCCTGAAATACGGGGAAAGGGTGCGGTTCAAATTCGTCAATGAAACCATGATGACCCATCCGATGCATCTGCATGGATTGTGGTCGATCCTTGATACCGGGCAGGGCAAGTGGAACCCGGTCAAGCACACAATCAGCATCAATCCGGGCACGACTGTCTATTCGGAAACCGAGGTCGATGAACCGGGTGAATGGGCATTCCACTGTCATCTGAGCTATCACATGGCCACCGGCATGTTCCGCAAGGTCATCGTCGAAGGCGGTCCGGCCATCACCCAGCTTGAGAACGGGAATTGATCGATCATGAAAAAACGTGAATTGATGATGATCGCCAGTGGTGTCGCATTGTCACTGGGCACCGTTCCAGGTGCTGGACTGGCAGCTGATGCCAGGGTTTACTATGGCTTTCAGGCAGAGCAGCTTGAATACCGCATGAGTGATGAAAGCGAAAAGCGCCTTGTCTGGGATGCGGATGCCTTTGTCGGAACGGACGAACTCAAACTGCGCTGGCAGGGAGAGGGCGAACGTGACCTTGATGCCGACAGTTATGAAAAGCTTGAAAACCGGTTTGTCCTGCAAACCCCGATCAGTGACTTTTTCGATGCCAAGGGTGGTGTGCGGATTGACACCCCCGAGGGCGCGGATCGCTGGTATGGCACGGTTGGTGTTGTCGGGCTTGCACCGCAATGGTTTGAAGTCGATGCGGACCTGTTCGTCAGCGAGAGGGGCGATGGCAGCGCGCGGCTTGATGTCGAATATGAGGGGCTTTTGACCAATCGGGTCACCCTGACCCCGTCGTTCGAGATCAATGCCGCCTTTTCCGAAGATCGTGAGATCGAGGTCGGGAAAGGCTTATCAAGTGCGGAGTTCGGTTTGCGACTGAGCTACGACCTGATTGATCGCGCCATCGTGCCCTATGTCGGTGTTGCCTATGAACGGAAGTTCGGTGACACCGCCGACTTTGCCAAACATGATGGCGAGGATTACGAGGCGACCTATCTGGTCACCGGGCTTCGCGTGATGTTCTAAACAACAGGCCGGGAGATGAATTCTCCCGGCCTTTTTGATTTTGCGAAAAAGCGTGATCAGGCCGCAGTTTTGAGCTCATCCTGGTCATAAAAACGAAGGGCTGTCATGGCAAGGTTGCCGAACTCGTAACTGTCATGGAGAAGATCGGGTTCGAAATCATCCGATGCAGCACCGAGCGCAACATAGAAGGGCATCAGGTGATCGTCGTCCGGATGGGCCATGGCGGCGTGGGGGGCGAGGCTTCTGTAATCAAGCAGGGCATCGATATCGCGTGCCTTGATCTTTTCCACCATCCAGTTGGTGAATTCCTTTGCCCACGGGTCAATCGGGCCTTCGTTGCGATCAAGCGCACGCAGATTGTGTGTCATCGCGCCGCTCGCCACGACCAGAACACCCAGATCGCGCAGACCACGCAGCTTTTTGCCAAGTTCGAAATGTTCGCGCGGGCCACCGTGACCGAGCATGGAAAGCTGAAAGACCGGAATATCGGCATTCGGGCGGGCAAGGATCATTGGCATCCATGCCCCGTGATCAAGGCCGCGTTTGGCATCGGTCTCACTGCCGATTTGATCAGCTATTTGTTTTGCCAGTTCCGGGTCACCGGCCACATCATAGTGCAACTGATAAAGCGGCTGCGGGAAACCGTAGAAGTCATGAATGGTTTCCTGGCGTTGCGCGGTCGAGATCGTCGGGCGTTCGGTCTGCCAGTGGGCCGAGATCATGACAATGGCACGCACGCCATCGGTCAGTTTCGAAAGCTCATCGACAAAGAAATGGAAAGCCGGGGTGCTTTGACGCGCCACCAGCATTGGCGAGCCATGGGAAATAAACATTGGCGCCAGGCTTTGTGCAGTGCTGTCAGTGTTTGCTGATGGATCAGTCATTGGAATACCTCATCGGGCTATTCAACCATTTGAATTGAATATGCGTGTCGCATCTGGCCTTGACCAGTCATCGTTCGTCAACAGTCTGTTGCCATTTTCCGGTTTTGTTTGTTTCAGCGAAACACTGATAGGGGCCTTGAGGCCAGATTTTCTGCGGGTTCGCGTCGCAAAAATGGGAAGTTCTGGGTGGGGTGCAAAGTAGGGTGACCCTATGCGTTGGCATAAGAAGCCCATTGAAAAGCGGGAGAAATAGGCGCAGGGTAAAAACAGGAAGAGTTTTCCACATATGGCTGTCAAGGTATGACGCATCAAACAAACCCCAAGTCTGCGCTGCTTGAAAGGTCGCGTTTTTCGCTTGGCGAGCTGCCAACCGCAAAACAGTTCGAGATCTGGAAAGAAAGCATCAACTGTATTTACAGTGTCGAAATGGATCGCAAAACCCGCGAGGCAGGTTTTGTGGCGAACCTTAATTCATGGCGGCATCGCGACCTTTTGATGATCGAGGCGCACAGCTGTTCACAAAGCTTTTCACGCACATCGCAAATGATCGCCGCCGACGGGATGGATCATTACAACATCCAGCTTTACACCGATGGCGGGGTAAAATCCGAGATCGGCATTGGCGGAGATGTTCTTCAACCCGGTGGGTTGCTGCTGCTTGATCTTTCGCAGCGGACTGAGGCGCAGACCAGCGATGGCTTCAAGTCGATGCATCTGTTTTTGCCGCGGCATCTGGTCGAGGATCATCTGACCCATCCTGATGATCACAATCTGCGTTTCCTGTCCGAGCGTGACCCGCTGGTCAGCATCCTGTTTCAGCAAATTCTGGCGCTTAATCGCTATATCAACGAGCTTGCCGATCATGAAATATCGGTGTTGCAGAAAACGATCGTCATGATGCTGTCGGCCTGCCTGAATGCCGCAGACGGAGGGACCCGTTCCACCGATGCAATGCGCCGTGATATCGAAAAAGGTGTGATGATCCGGCGATATTTTCGGCAAAATCTGTTCGCGGCGGAATTGACCGCGGACAAGGCCGCCAATGACCTTGGCCTGTCACGATCAAGCCTTTATCAGTTGTTTGAAAAACATGGCGGGGTTAAAAACTATCTGCGTGAGATGCGGCTGCGCCATGCCCTGAAACTGCTGGGCGACCCCAAAGAACGGCGGCGGTCAATGTATGACATTGCGCTGGAATGTGGCTATGAAACCGATGCCGGGTTTATCCGGGCGTTCCGCGCGAAATACGGTGTTACGCCAGGTGATATCAGGGCCGGACATCGGCCGCATGCGCACCATGCTGGTGATGGTGTTGATAAGCGCTACGAGAACTGGCTGCATACGCTGGCGTAATGCGGTGGTCTGAGGAGCATAGGGAGGATAGTCGGGGAATTGATGCCACTGCCCACGGGACTTTGCCGGTGGACAGTGGCGGAAGTCTTATCGTTTGCCACCCATGATGAGCAACAGCAAGCCACCGATCACGCTGGCAATACCGCCAATCAGATACCAGACCGTTTCGTCGGTATAGCGGCCAAGGAAAGTTTCCGAAAGCTGATCGACGGCACTTTCGGATGCGTTATAGCCCGTCACCAAAAGGGCAACACCGACTACAAGGGCGACAACGCCCAGAATACGGCCAAGGGACATGATGTTTGCTCCTGTCTTTATCTGTTTTGGGTGGCGCCGTCCTGTGCAAGGGGGCATGGCAGGCGCCAACATATTGAACAGAAAAGATAACGCACGATCCCGATGCTTGTTCCCGACGGGGCACGTTCGATCAGGACAATGCGGAAATCACATCAGAACTCTGGGTAAGCGAACAATATTCAGAGGCCAGCACAGCGGCATAAAGATCAAACACGTCCTGTGCCGGGAAGGTCTTGCCGTTGGCGTCCGTTACATCAATCGCCGTGGTGCCATCCAGAACCAGCCAGTTTTCAAAGCCACGGCAATGGGCCATGCGGATGGTGACATCCATGGAATTGTGGATAACCACACCGGTAAAGATCAGGCGTTTGATGCCGCGGTCATGCAGATGTTTTTCAAGTGATGTGTCGACAAAGGCACAGTTTTGCTGTTTGGCAATCACGGTTTCGCCGTCGATGGGCAATGCTTCGTCTTTAAACGGTTGTCCGGGACCGTTGACATAGAAGCTTGAGGCCGGGTTGGCTTCTTCGTGGCGCACGTGAATGACAGGCAGGTTTCTTGCACGAAATTCCGACAACAGCTTTGCAATCACATCTGCATAGCCGGGATTGTTTTTGGAATTCCAGCGCGGATCATCAATGGCCTTTTGCACATCAAGGACGATGAGGGCGGTGTCTTTTCCAAGCGTGGACAGGACCATAACGCATTCCTTTTTTCAAAATCCCAAAACAAAACCGGCCGGGGAAGCCCCGGCCGGTTTGCTGATCAGATCAGATGTTCGGAAGGGGAGACCCCTTAGGAACAACCAGTGGTCGCGCCACAAGAGTCACATTTCAGGCAGGTGCCGTTGCGCACCAGAGTGAAGTTACCGCAATCCGGGCAACCGTCACCTTCATAGCCTTTCATGCGGGCTTCGCGGATCTGTTCCATCTTGGCATCGGTTTTGGCGATGACTTCTTCGCTGGTGGTCAGGATCGCATTGTTCTGCGGTGCTGACGGTGCAGCGGTGGTCGCACTTGCGGTGGTTTCGTGGCTGTGGCCATGACCGTCGGTGCCGGTGGATTTGACTTCCACGACGCGTTCTTCGGTCTGTACACCGCCATCAACCACATAGAGGTTGCGACGCACGAAGCCGCTTGATGCCACCTTGCGGATGGTTTCAATCGCCTGATCGCCGGTTTTCTTGGCTTCTTCACCAAGGTCACCTTCGCTGACACCTTCGCCAACGGCGTCTGGCAGGATGTCGGACGGCTGAACGTGGGCGAGGTCGTTACGGCCAAGATAGGAGATCGCCAGTTCGCGGAACATGTAATCAAGGATGGAAGTTGCCATCTTGATCGCATCGTTACCGGAAACCATGCCGGACGGCTCGAAGCGGGTGAAGGTGAAGGCTTCGACATATTCTTCGAGCGGCACGCCATACTGCAGGCCGATGGACACCGCGATTGCGAAGTTGTTCATCAGCGAGCGGAATGCAGCGCCTTCCTTGTGCATGTCGATGAAGATTTCACCAAGCTTGCCGTCTTCGTATTCACCGGTACGGAGATATACCTTGTGTCCACCAACGGTCGCCTTCTGGGTGTAGCCTTTGCGGCGGCCCGGAAGGGAACGACGGTCGCCACGAATGACGCGCTCGATGATTTTTTCAACGATCTGCTCGGACGCCTGGGCTGCCTTGGCAGCGGTCGGCTGATCGGCGTAATCGTCTTCTTCAACCAGAGCAGAGTTCAGCGGCTGGCTGAGTTTCGAGCCATCACGATAGAGCGCATTGGCCTTAAGACCCAGACGCCAGGACAGCATGTAAGCGTCTTTACAATCCTGGATGTTTGCGCTGCTCGGCATGTTGATGGTTTTGGAAATCGCACCCGAGATGAACGGCTGTGCCGCGGCCATCATGCGGATGTGGCTTTCTGCTGAGAGGTAACGCTTGCCGATACGGCCGCACGGGTTTGCACAATCAAAGACAGCAAGGTCTTCGTCGCGCAGATGCGGTGCACCTTCAAGGGTCATCGCGCCGCAAACATAGGTGTTGGCTGCTTCAATCTGTTTTTTGTCGAAACCAAGGGCGGCCAGCATGTCAAAGTCCATGCTGTTGATTGCCTTGGCATCCAGACCGAGCTGGTTGACGCAGAAATCATCGCCAAAGGTGTATTTGTTGAAGACGAATTTGACATCAAATGCGTTCTTCAGCGCACCTTCAACCTTGGCAATGGCGTCGTCGTCAAAGCCCTTGGCTTTCAGGTCATCATGGGTGATGGACGGCGAGCCAACCAGGGTGCCATGACCAACCGCGTATTTTTCAATGTCGCGGATCTGGTTTTCGGTATAGCCGAGCGTTGCAAGCGCAACCGGAACGGTACGGTTGATGATTTTGAAGTAACCGCCACCAGCAAGCTTTTTGAACTTCACAAGTGCGAAGTCAGGCTCGATACCGGTGGTATCGCAATCCATGACCAGACCGATCGTGCCGGTCGGCGCGATAACGGTGGTCTGGGCGTTACGATACCCATGCTTTTCGCCAAGCTCGACCGCCTTGTCCCAGGCAGCACGGGCGGCAACCGGAAGATCGGCATAGGGGCTGTCAGCCGCAACCAGCGGAACCGGGTTGATCGACAGGCCTTCGTAGCCTTCCTGTTCGCCGTAAGCAGCGCGGCGATGGTTGCGCATGACGCGCAGCATTTCAGCCGCGTTGTCGGCATAACCCGGGAACGCACCCTGTTCGCTGGCCATTTCAGCCGAGGTTGCATAGGAAACACCACACATGATCGCGGTGAGCGACGCGCCAATCGCACGGCCTTCATCGCTGTCATACGGGATGCCCATGCTCATAAGCAGGCCGCCAATGTTGGCATAGCCAAGACCAAGGGTACGGTAACGATAGGAGAGTTCCGCAATACGGTCAGACGGGAACTGCGCCATCAGAACCGAGATTTCGAGAACAACCGTCCACAGACGGACAGCATGTTCATAGGCCTCGATATCCACGCCGCCGTCGTCAGAACGGAAGTTCATCAGGTTCAGCGATGCGAGGTTACATGCGGTATCGTCAAGGAACATGTATTCCGAGCACGGGTTGGACGCATTGATGCGACCCGAGTTCGGGCAGGTGTGCCATTCGTTGATCGTGGTGTCGTACTGGATGCCCGGATCTGCGCACGCCCAGGCAGCTTCACCGACCTTGTCCCACAAATCGCGGGCAGAGATGGTTTTGGCAACTTTGCCATCGGTACGGCGGATCAGTTCCCAGTCACCGTTATCAAGAACAGCCTGAAGGAAGTCGTTCGACACACGAACAGAGTTGTTCGAGTTCTGACCCGAAACGGTCAGGTATGCCTCGGAGTCCCAGTCAGTGTCATAGGTCTTGAAGCTGATTTCGGTGAAGCCCTGACGGGCGAATTCGATGATCTTGTTGATATAGGAATCCGGGATCATCACAGCGCGGGCAGCCAAGACAGCTTCTTTGAGCTGCGGGTTGGCGCGCGGTACAAAGCGATCTTCGGAGTCAGCAGCACCGTCCCAGTTGGTACACGCAGCAAGAACAGCTGTCAGGTGCTTTTCAGCCAGTTTGGAACCGGCGACGAGGGCCGCAACTTTCTGCTCTTCGACGACTTTCCAATCAATATATTCTTCGATGTCCGGGTGGTCGATATCAACCACAACCATTTTGGCAGCACGACGGGTGGTGCCACCCGATTTGATGGCGCCAGCAGCACGGTCACCGATTTTAAGGAAGCTCATCAGGCCGGAAGAACGACCGCCGCCAGACAAGCTTTCACCGCCGCCACGTACGTTGGAGAAGTTCGAACCGGTACCGGAGCCGAATTTGAACAGACGGGCTTCACGTGACCACAGGTCCATGATGCCGCCTTCGTTGACGAGATCATCGGCAACGGACTGAATGAAGCAGGCATGCGGCTGCGGATGCTCATACGAGCTTGCCGATTTGGTCAGTTCGCCGGTTTTGAAATCAACATAGGAGTGACCCTGTGCCGGGCCATCAATGCCGTACGCCCAGTGCAGACCAGTGTTGAACCACTGCGGCGAGTTCGGCGCACCCATCTGGTGGGAGAGCTGATAGCGCATTTCATCAAAGAAAGCCTGCGCATCGGATTCGGCGTCAAAATAGCCACCTTTCCAGCCCCAATAGGTCCAAGTGCCTGCCAGACGGTCAAAGACCTGGGTCGAGCTGGTTTCGCTGGTGTAGCGCTTTTCAGCCGGCATTTTGTCAAGCTTGGCGGTGTCAGCGGTCTGACGCCACAGCCAGGACGGGACGTCCTTTTCCTTGACCGGTTTAAGGGCAACCGGAACACCGGCCTTGCGGAAATATTTCTGTGCCAGAACGTCACTCGCGACCTGTGACCAGGAGGCGGGCATGTCGATGTCATTCATCTCAAAAACGACGGAACCATCCGGGTTTTTGATGACAGATGATAACTTACGAAATTCGATGTCGGCGTAAGGGCTGACACCTTCCTGAGTGAATTTTCTGGTAATCCGCATGGTCTGCTCCGGTTCTGATCAGACGTAACAGGGCGCTATCTGGTGATGCGCCAACATCGCCTGACTTTATATAGTTTGCTCAATGCTCTTGCGCTGCCCCTGATGCCGATATTTTCCAGCATTTCCAGAGCCCGCAGATATGGGTATTCGGTGGTTTGGTCCCCCCCTTGGAACCATCCGGTCCGTGGGAAAGACTATAATGGCAAAATTTCGCCACAGTCCACTAATCTTTGTGGTTGACAGTAATTTTTACCACAACATGTAGTGGGTCGATTGCTGTCTTGTTGATTCGATGCTGGTGGGATTCTCGTTAACAATCTCTGAATCGGTCCGGGAAGCCCGGAAAACTGCGATTTGTTTCGCAGCGCGATTGTGTGTCGGTCCTAAGACTCGGACTACATATTGTGTGGGAACGCGTTAAACCCACCCAACGTTTGATCAAGCTAACGCCGTTTTCATTCCATTTCCAGTGCCAAGCTGAAAAACTAGGCGCCACATGGTTTTTCGTAGCATGGAAACCAATGATAACAGTTTGATATTTATATGAAAGTCTTGTTTCGGATCTGTGTGAAAAGGCAGGGGTATCAAGCCTTGCGGCCTACTACATATATGGGGCGCATTGTGGATAAGGAGGTGGACAAAGCCCCCTGATGTAGATGGATCAAAGAGTCGTCGCCCTACAAGCAGTTGTGGGTTGTTTTCAGATGGAAATTTCCATCAAATGCCGGCGCTGATTTATTCGTGCGTGGGGCAGGGCGAGGAGCCCGTTTGCCAACAGATATAAATTGTCTTGGGATTGTTGAGGTCGGGGGCCCTGAAACATTGACTTTCCACGAACATCACGACATATAAGTCACTTGATTGACAGGGTGTATCACCAAACACGCTGTACTGCCTTTTGCCGCCATCGCGTAAAGCAGGCGGACAAACCAGATCTGGAGAGAGACCCAACATGGCCACCGTCGGCACCCGTATTTATACTGCGCTGTTTGGCAAGCGCGTTGGCGAAGACCGTTTCGGCAATACCTATTACACCGAAAAAACTCCGGCAAAGGGTCGTCGCACCAAGCGTTGGGTTGTTTACAAAGGTGTCGTCGAAGGATCGAAGGTCCCGGCTGAATGGCATGCCTGGCTGCATTACACCCTTGATGCGCCGCTGTCTGAAAAGGCCGAAGACCGTTATGACTGGCAGAAAGAACACCAGGCGAACCTAACGGGCACCAAGCATGCCTATCGTCCGAAGGGCCATGAATATAGTGGTGGCAAGCGTGCACCGGCGACCGGTGACTATCAGGCTTGGTCGCCGGAAGGCTGATTGATCCGAAAGAATACCGATTAACAGGCGGGCGCGGGGCAACTCGCGCCCGTTTGTGTTTTGGATATGTTTTGCCTGAATTCTGTTTCCCGATGGCCCGTTTGCGGCGGTTGTCTTTTGGGTGGTTGTTTTTCGGGGCGGGGCAATACAGTATAGGGTCAGGACCCATCAATTTGATTTAAATGGCAGACGTTATATTTGTGAAATCCAAGAAAGAACCTGCAGGGCGGGGCTGTGTCCCGGCCAAGGGGTTTGACGTCGGAGTTTACACATATAACGTCTGTCCTTCGGATTCATCGTATTTGCACGGGCTACTTTGTCGTAAAATCTTGAAAGATATAAATCTTCCTGCGATTTTGCTCCGCGTATCCGCACAAATACGGTGAACCATTCAAACCAAATTGATGGGTCCTGACCCTAAGTCTCAAAGAGATACAGAACGGATAAGGTCGATGAGCAACAGACTGATTGAAACCATTGCCGGTGCTGCCGTGATCGCTGTTGCGGTCGGTTTTGCGGCCTATTCCTATTCACGCGCCGGGATCAGTACGGTGGAAGGCTATGAAATTATGGCCAGCTTCAATCGCATTGATGGTCTTGTTGTTGGCAATGACGTCCGTGTTTCAGGTGTTACCGTCGGAACGGTGACAGCCCAGGAACTTGATCCCGATACATATATGGCGGTCGTCAAGATGTCGGTGCGGTCCGATCTCGCATTGCCGACGGACAGTTCTGCCAAGATTGCGTCTGACGGGTTGCTGGGGGGCAAATTTGTTTCGCTTGAGCCGGGCGGGGATATCGACATGATCGAGGCCGGTGGCGAGATTGAGTTCACCCAAGGGTCGGTAAACCTTGAAGATCTTATTGGTCAGGTTATCTATTCTTCGACCAACAGCGATAATTGATTGATCAGAGGCCGGTGACAAGCGGCCATGATTTTGCCGGGATTGCACAGCAAGGTGCGACGCAGAGAACGCAGCAAGGTGCAGATCAAATTCGTACAGAAACCTGCCTTGCCCCAAATGTCGGAGCGGTTGATGAAAAAGACCGGAAATGTTGATCACTTTCCCACCTGGCAGGCCAGCGATGGCTCGCCGCTTTCATGCGTGGAAAAGATCAAGGTTCTCAATGACAATTTCGGTGAACTGCGCGAGATCATGCAGGACGCGCTTGAAGATGCGCTTCTGATGGGCTGTGACGAAGAACAGTTCCGTAATGTGATGCGCGATCTGGTTGCCGAACTGCATAATCCCTATAACAAAAGCGACGAACAGGACTGAAGACCACAATGAAACGATCCTTTGCGATTGCCGCGATTTGTTCGACATGTGCAATGATCGGAACGGCGTCTTCGGCGCTTGATTATCGCCCGGCCCCGGTTGCCCAGTTGCAGGGCTTGGATAAAATTACCGCCCGCATTTCGACCTTTGAGGTGCCAGTAGGGCAGGTTGCGCGTTTCGGGACACTCGAAATCCGGGTGGATGCGTGTTATCGAACACCCCCGGAAGAGCTCCCGGAAAGTGCGACTTTCCTTGATATTGCCGACATTCGCGAAGATGGCAAGACACCCCGCAAAGACCTGTTTTCCGGTTGGATGTTCGCATCAAGTCCCGGTTTGTCGGCCCTTGAACATCCGGTCTATGATGTGTGGCTGAAAGAATGTCTTGATCCGGCCGAGGGCGATGCCAGCGGCGGCGAATCCGCCCCGCAAGGCCAGGCCGCCCCGGAGCAGCCATAAATCCGATCATATCCAGATTGGCAACAAGCTGACCGCAAATGTGGTCAGCTTTTTTTATGATGCCGCTGCGCAATTTTGCAGAATTGGCGAAAAACCAACGGTATCGCGGCCAGCCGTTTCGACGGGATTGGGCCTATATTGTCAAGAATATGGCGAAAGTTTTTTTCCCATTGTTTCCAAAACAGAAAATATGTGTTGCGGTTTCGTTGGCTTGAGAGCGCCGGGTAGGCCTGTCATCCTCACCTCACGATTTATTGCGGTGCAATGAGCCTTTGCACCTTGTGAAAATGAGGGAATTCAAAATGTTTAACTCGATTAAAAAAGCTGGCGCAACGCTGGCAGTCGTTGCCGGTCTTTCCGGTGCGGCTTTCTCGGCCCAGGCGGCCGACACCTATAAACTGGATCCGACCCACACCAGTGTTCTGTTCATCGTGAACCACCTTGGTTTCTCCGATTATCAGGGCCGTTTTAACGGTGTTACCGGCGAGCTGACCCTCGATCGCGAAGATCCGTCGGCATCATCTGCCACCATCACGATTGATCTCAACCAGATCGACAGTGGTGTCGAGGCGCTTGATAACCACATGAAATCCGCCGATTTCTTCAATGTTGAAGAATTCCCGACTGCGACCTTTACCAGCACCTCGGTTGAGCTGGTTGGTGACAATGCGGCAACCGTCACGGGCGACCTGACCCTTCTTGGCGAAACCAAGCCGCTGGTTCTTGACGTTACCCTTAGCGGTGAAGGCACCCATCCGATGACCGGTGACGAAGTTGTCGGTTTCTCGGCAGATGGTGTTGTGACCCGTACCGATTACGGCATGGATTTCCTCGTGCCGGGCGTTGGTGACGAAGTAACGCTTCAGATTTCTTCGGAATTCCTGAAGCAGAAGTAATCCGGCTTTATTGGATTTCGGGTGTGCGCTGTGGCAAATTTGCTGCGGCGCACATCACATTTCAGACCCGGGCAAGACATGGGCAGGCAGCAAGGAAAGCCGGTTATGACAATTCGCAATACGAAGCACGCCTTTGGCACGGTGACCAAGACCTTTCACTGGGTGATGGCGCTTCTTGTCATCAGCGTTTTTTCGATTGGCTGGTACATGGATTTCCTGCCGCTGGGGATGGAAAAGCTGCAATGGATATCGCGCCACAAGTCACTTGGCATAACGGTACTGGCATTGGTGATCCTGCGGGTTATCTGGCGGTTGAGTGAAACGAGCCCGCATGAGCTTGGCAAACTTCAGATCGAACGTCTGGCGGCAAAGGCCGGTCATCTGGGGTTGTATTTGTTGATGTTTGCCATGCCGTTGACTGGCTGGACCATGTCGTCGGCTGCGAACTTCCCTGTCAGCGTCTTTGGCCTGTTTACCTTGCCCAATCTTGTGTCGCCCAATCAGGAACTGTTCGAAACCTTGCGCACCGTGCACTGGTTGTTGTCATGGGCGGTTGCCGGATTGGTTGGTGTTCATTTTCTGGCGGCACTCAAACATCATTTTTGGGATCGCGACGCGACATTGCGGCGTATGTTGCCCGGCAAACTCGAGGAAAACTGACATGTTTCAGATGAAACGCAAAATGCTGCCTGCATTGGCAATTGCCACGACCATCGCCGGTTTTTCCGGGGCCGCACTGGCCGCCGACCAATGGGTGGTCGACGCCAACGAAAGCGAAATTGAATTTACGGGCACCCAGCTTGGTGCGGCGTTTGAAGGTAAGTTCGAATCCTTTGAAGCCGATATCGTGTTTTCACCCGATGATCTTGCCGGGTCGTCGGTCGAGGTCCTGATTGATATTGCATCGGTCAATACCAGCAATGGTGACCGTGACAGTCAGATCGTCTCGCCAGACTGGTTTGATGCGGCACAATGGCCGACCGCGAAGTTTGCCACCAAGTCCTTTAGCGAAATTGCACCGGGCAAGTACGAAGCGGTTGCTGATTTGACGATCCGTGATGTCACCCGCGAAGTGATCTTGCCGTTTGATCTTGAGATCGAAGGCAACAAGGCCGAAGCCGAAGGGACGGTGACGATTAACCGTACGGACTTTGGTGTCGGGCAGGGCCAATGGCAGGACACGTCACAGGTTGGTGACGCTGTGACCATCAAAATCGAGATCGAGGCCATGCGCCCGTAGACCGGCACAAGCCTGACCATCCGAAAAGAAAGTCGCCCCGGAGATGTTCCGGGGCGACTTTTTTTGCACGTGTCCTGCATTACTTGGTCTTAACGTTTAGTTGGTTGCGCTTTTGCGCAAGTTATCAAGGAACGCCTCAACAGCGTCATCAAGGGCGACCGCCTCGGAGACCAGTTTTTCGGCCGTGCTGGCAAGCTGGTTGGTGCCCGAAGATACTTTGCCGGCGTTGCTGTTAACTGTCTCGATGCGTTCGGATACTTCGCGCGTGCCGTCAGCTGCCTGCTGAACGCTGCGTGAAATCTCGCCGATGGCGGCGTGCTGTTCTTCGACTGCGGCTGCAATCGCAGTTGAGCTGTCAGCGACCTGGGCGATGGTTTCGGAAATCAGACGGATGGCATCAACCGCCTCGGTGGTTTCGTTCTGAACGGCCAGAATCTGCTGGTTGATTTCCTCGGTCGCCTTGGCGGTCTGATTGGCAAGGTTTTTGACCTCGCTTGCCACAACGGCAAAGCCCTTGCCTGCATCACCCGCACGGGCGGCCTCGATGGTGGCGTTCAGCGCCAGCAGGTTGGTTTGTTCGGCAATGTCACCAATCAGACTTGCGACGTCGCCGATCCGCTGGGCGGCCTCGGACAGGCCGGTAACGGTCTGGTTGGTGCGGGTCGCCTGTTCATTGGCCTGATTGGCGATGTTTGCAGAGGTTGCAATCTGTTGGGCGATTTCATCGGAGGATGCAGACAGTTCCTCGGTCGCGGCGGAGACGGTCTGAACGTTGCTTGATGTCTGGGTGGTTGCCGAGGCAACAGCAGCCGACAGTTCGCTGTTCATGTTGGTCGCGCTGCGCATTTCATCGGTGGCCGATTGCATGTCCTTGATCGATCTGGAGATCGAACTGATCAGACCCTTGACCTTGACGTCAAGAGAATCGGCCATTTCCATCAAGGCTTTACGCTGATTTTCTTCGGCTTGTTCTTCAAGCGCACGCTGATTTTCCTGAAGCTTGCGGTTTTCAAGCGCCTGTTCGCGGAAGGAGACCACGGTGCGTGCCATGTCGCCGACTTCGTCCTTGCGGCCCTGGCCTTCGATTTCGCCTTCGAGATCACCTGACGAGATAATCCGCATCCGGGCGGAAAGGGTTTTAAGTCCGCCGGTAATATCGCGACCAATGGCCAGCCCGGCAAGGGTCAGGATCAACAGAATGACACCGCCAATGATGACAACAAATGTTGCCTGTTCACGGAAAGCCGCATCGACGTCATCAATATAGATGCCGGTGCCGATGATTGAGCCCCATGGCAGGGGTTCTGCAAAGGACAGTTTTTCGAAGGTCAGTTTTTCATCTTCACCAGGTTTGGGCCAGTAGTAGGACGAGAAACCACCGCCTGCCTTGTTACCGGACGCAATCAGATTGCGGATGAAATAATTGCCTTGGGAGTCCTGCGCGTCATTCAGGCTTTTGCCGACAAGTGCTGGATTGGCACCGTGCATTTCGGTTATGCCGTTGGTCGCAAAGACAAAGAAATATCCGATCTTGCCGTCATATTTGCCAGCACCGGCCAACTCGTAGAATTGGCTGATCGCATCTTCCTGACTGAGAAGACCAGCATCAACCTTGTCCTGATAGGACTGCGCGATTGAAGTGATGTAGTTGGTGGTGGACCGGATCTTGTCCTTGCGATCTTCAAGGAGTGCATCGCGCAGGGTGGAGAGCTGAAGCCCGCCAACGACGATGACGCCCGCAAGCGCGATGACAGACAAGATGACGATTTTGTAACCAATCTTTAGATTGCCAAGCATGTGGTTCCTCCGCCAGCCGCGGCCTGTTGATCAAAATATACGAATATATTGGTGTAGATTCAGATCGCATGCAATAGATATTATCCTAAAGTGTAGTCTTGTGTGTGGACAAACGTCGAAATAGCACGTGCCGATGGGCGTGTCATATGAGTTTAAAAGTGTTGAGTGAGTACAGTTTGTAAGGTTTTGAGCAATCAAAAAAGGCTAGGACAAAATGTCCTAGCCTTTCGGGTGGTTTTGCTTTCGATACGGATCAGTCGGTTGCGCGTTTGCGCAGATCGGCAAGGAAGTGTTCAACCGCCTCATCAAGCGACCTTGCTTCGTCGACCAGTTTTTCGGCCGACTGGGCCAACTGGCTGGTGCCAGACGATACGCGACCGGCATTTTCGTTGACGGTCTCGATCCGTTGGGAGACTTCGCTGGTGCCGTCTGCGGCCTGCTGAACGTTACGCGAAATCTCGCCAATGGCGGCGTGCTGTTCTTCGACGGCAGCCGCAATCGCGGTCGAGCTATCGGCGACCTGTGCGATGGTTTCGGAAATCAGACGGATCGCCTCAACCGCTTCGCCGGTTTCATTCTGAACCGAGAGGATCTGCTGGTTGATTTCCTCGGTCGCCTTGGCGGTCTGGTTGGCAAGGTTCTTGACCTCGCTTGCGACCACGGCAAAGCCTTTGCCGGCATCACCGGCACGTGCGGCCTCGATGGTGGCGTTAAGGGCCAGCAGGTTGGTCTGTTCGGCGATATCACCGATCAGCTTGGCAACATCGCCAATCTTCTGGGCGGCATCGGCCAAACCAGTAACGGTCTGATTCGTGCGGGTGGCCTGTTCGTTGGCCTGATTGGCGATTTCTGCGGAATGGGAGATCTGTTGGGCGATCTCATCGGAGGATGCGGTCAGTTCCTCTGTCGCGGCAGACACAGTCTGAACGTTGGTCGAGGTCTGGGTTGTTGCAGATGCCACAGCCGCAGAGAGAGAACTGTTGGTGTTGCTGGCTTCTTCCATCGAGGACGTGGCTTTTTTCATCTCGGTGATCGAGCCCGAGATCGAACGGATCAAGCCTTTGACACGCGATTCAAGGCTGTCGGCCATATCGGTGATGTCCTGACGGCGTTGCTTGTCGGCCTGTGCCTCAAGCTCTTGCTGGCGGGTTTGCAGCTTCTGGTTTTCAAGCGCTTGCTGGCGGAAGGCAACCACAGTGCGGGCCATGTCCCCAACTTCGTCACCGCGGTCCTGACCTTCGATCTCGCCTTCAAGTTTGCCACTGGCAATTTCGGTCATGCGGCTTGAAAGCTTGCTTAGTCCGACTGTGATGTTGCGGCCAATTGCAAAGGAAACGGCCAGCATGATCGCGATGACAATCGCGATGACGACCAGAACGAAAATCGCCTGTTCCCAGAAAGCCGCATCGACATCATCAATATAGATGCCGGTGCCGATGACGTCGCCCCAGGGCAGGGTCGCGGCAAAGGACTGTTTTTCAAAAAGGTCTTCTTCGGGGTGGCCTGGCTTTGGCCACAGATAGGTGAAGTACCCACCCGCCGGTGCCTTGGCGACGTCCAGCATGTTCTGAATGATGAAGGAGCCACTCGGGTCCTGAAGCTTGCTTAGGTCCTTGCCGACAAGGGCGGGGTTGGCCGCATGCATCATGTTGACGCCCTTGCTGTCGTAGGCAAAGAAGTAACCTGTGCCATCGTCGAACTTGGATGCCGCAGCAACCCGGTAAAATTCGGTTACGGCTTCTTCCTGACTGAGGTCGCCGCTATCGACCAGATCCTGATAGGACTGCGCGGCGGTCACAAGCATTGTGGTTGTGGCTTTAACCTTGTCCTTGCGGTCCTCAAGCAAGGCTTCCCGCAATGCAAAAAGTTCCAGCGCCGAGATTACAAGCAGTGCAACCAGTGACAGCAAGGTCAGGCTCGCAACCTTCTTGCTGATCTTGATGTTTTGTAACATGTGATCTGTACCCGTGTATGTTGCCATTTCAGCAGCGATGTCAGGGGGATGGCACCCTTCCTTACCCCTTGATGCGCGTATATTTTAAAACAGTTACCTGTCGAAAAGTATAGTAATATTTATCCCTTTTGAGGAAATTCACTAATCAAAAGTTGTGACTGTTGCGGTGCGGCAACACGGACCTGCGCAGACGCAGACAAGCGGCGTTGCACAGGGGGCGGTCAGGAATCAAAAAAGGACATCTGCGATTATTGCAGATGTCCTTTTTAAATGTCTTGCGACGGATCAAACTCGTGGGGTCAGGCAAGTACCTTTGTCAAAAATCCTGCGGCAATGCCAAGGCCTTCTTCGTCAATGCCATGTTGCAGACCGGGCCTTTCATGAAGGCTGACTTCAATGCCATTGGCAGCAAGCGTTTCCTTGGCAAGACGCGATGCCTCGATCGGTACGACAGGATCGGCGGTACCATGGACAAGCACCATTGGCGGACGGGACTTGATTTCAGCACCAAACGTCTGTTCGCCCAGCAATGCACCTGAAAAGCCGACAACGCCGGCAATTTCGTGATCACGTCGGGGGGCAGTTTGCAGGGACATCATGGTTCCTTGCGAAAAGCCGACCAGTGCGACCTTATCCGCAGACACGCCATGGGTTTCCATGACGTGATCGATGAAGTCATCGACATAGGCAGCACTTTTGCGTGCGCCTTCGGCCATGGCAGCAAGCGCGCCAGACATGGTTTCCGGTGCACGACGCAGGAATTCTGGATCATATTCGGCCAGACTGAACCACTGGCGTCCGAACGGCGACATTTCGCACGGGAAGGGCGCGTTTGGTGAATAAAAGGTGGTGTCGGGCAGGGCGCGTGCCAGATGCGGCGCCAAACCGATCAGGTCATTTCCATCCGCGCCATAGCCATGCAGAAAGATAACAACGCTTTTGGTGGTGCCCGAGGCAGCCGGTTTGGCCGGACCAGATAACAATGTGTCGGTGCTCATGCGTGCTTTCCTGAATTTCCCTTTGCACCTGCTTAGCAATGCAGTCGACTGACCACCAGCATTTTTTGTCACAAAACCAAAGGTTCCCGGACTGCCGTGATTACAGGAAACCCACAAGCCGTCATGGCCTGTGGATAACTTTGTGGATGGAAAAGCAGGTTTGGGGAAAATTATCCTGTAAAATGTCAAAAACAGCAGTTTTGGTCTTGAGTGCTTATTCCTCAGTATAGATTTTTTGATTTTTCTAATTTAAAAGATACAGATGTTCTGTAGTTAATTTTAGTAAATAAAAACAAATAGTTATTTGATTTCCCTGTTTTTGATGTTTGGACGTCCTGTGGCAGGCAGCCGATTACGGAGTCCGATTTGCGAAGACAATTCGCGCACAAGCTGCATGAGGCGGGACAAAAAGTTAACGATGTGGATTTTTTGGACAGCCGGTCATTAAAAGGTGCCTTTTGCCGCCTGGTAATCTGTGCCACAAGAATTCTTCCGGTTCGCCCGGATGCCCCACAGCATGATCCATAGACCGAGGTCCAAATGAACCGCACGCGCCGCTGGTTCGGCAAGGGTGATCGACGCGTTCTGGCGCTGACCCTGCCGATTATTCTTTCCAATGCGACTGTTCCGTTGCTTGGCGCGGTCGATACGGCTGTGGTCGGACATCTCGATAGCCCGCATTATATCGGGGCGGTTGCGGTTGGCGCGCTTATTTTTTCCTACGTGTTCTGGAGCTTTGGCTTTTTGCGCATGGCCACCACGGGGCTTGCGGCACAAGCCTATGGACGTCGCGATCCAAATGGCGTGCGTGCGGTATTTGCCCGCGCGGCCCTGATTGCGGTGGTTGCCGGTTTGGCGGTGATGGTGTTGCAATGGCCGATCATTGAACTGGCGATGAGCCTGATTGCGCCGACACCGGCGGTCGAGGCCGCCGCACGCGATTATTTCCATGTCCGGATCTGGGCGTCGCCTGCGACGCTGATGCAATATTGCATGCTGGGCTGGTTGCTGGCCATGCGTGACAGCCGGGCAGTGTTTATTTTTCAGGTGGCCCTAAATTCGCTGAACATCATCCTTGATATCCTGTTTGTGCAAGGGTTCGGTTGGGATGTGCGCGGGGTGGCTGGTGCCACGGTGATTGCCGATTATTCGGGTGTGGTGTTGGGCTGGTTCCTGATGCAGCCGCATCTGAAAAGACTGGGTGGGACCTGGCGCGGGATTGGTCTTTTTGATCGCGCGCAGATGGCCCGGCTGATGAAGATTAATGGCGATATCTTTATCCGCACCATGGCGCTGACATCAGCGTTTGCACTGTTTACCAGTTTCTCCGCCCGGTTTGGCGAGGTGACGCTTGCCGCCAATGCGGTTTTGCAAAACTTCCTGATGTTTGGGTCATTTGCCCTTGATGGTTTTGCCCATGCGGCAGAAACCCTTGTCGGGCAGGCCTATGGCGCGGAAAAGCGCAAGCAGTTCCTGTGGGCGGTGCGCAAGACAACCGTTTGGGGGATTGTTTCAGCCGTGGTGATGGCAGCCCTGTTTGCCGCATCGGGACCGTGGATCATTGATGCCCTGACCAGCATTCCCGAGGTCCGCAGCGCATCCTATGAATATCTGATGTGGGCGGTGGTATTGCCGATTACCGGGGTCTTGGGCTTTCAGTTTGACGGGGTGTTTCTGGGCGCGATGCAAACCAAGCATTGGCGCAACATGATGTTGCTGTCAGTCGCGATCTATGCCGGTTTTGCCTGGTGGGCCGTGGTGATGGGCAGCAACCATTTTCTTTGGGCTGCGTTTAACGGCTTCTTCCTGCTGCGCGGGCTGACACTGGCGGTGCTGTTCCCGACGATCATTCCCAAGCAGCGTCAGGCGGTGGCGTAGAGCGCTATTTCAGGTTCGGCACTTGCTGATAGAGGTCCTCGCCTTCGCGGGGATGACGGTGGCAGATTGGCTTGTTTCGCTGTCACATCGCGATGGCAGGCATTGATCCGATATTAGTCAGCGTCAGCAACCGGCAGGGTGGTGCTGTTTTTGACTTCGTGCAACGTAAAGCTTGATTTCATGTTGGCGACGCCGGGCAACTTCATCATGACTTCGGACAGGAAGCGCTGATAGGCTGCCGGGTCTGGCACAACGATGCGCATCATATAATCCTGATTGCCGACCATGGCATAGCAATCAACGATTTCCGGGTGTTCCTGCACGGCCGTTTCAAAGCGGCGCAGCGACGGTTCGTCATGCTGGGTCAGCGATACGGTGACGAAGACATTCACACCGAGGCGAAGATGGGCCGGGTCCAGCAGGGCGACATATTTGCGGATGACGCCACTTTCCTCGAGCTTGCGCAGACGCCGCAGGCAGGGGGAAACGGACAGGCCGACCTTGTCAGCCAGTTCGACCATGGAGATTCGACCGTCTTCCTGAATTTCACGAAGAATTTTGCGATCAATTGCGTCGAAACCGTTGCGCGCCATAGCGTGCCACACTCCTTTGGACGATAAGATAACGGGCTGAAATTCGCCCGGAGAACCGTACTTTCGGAAGGGTGGATTTTGCCAAATTCCCGACCGGGCGTACATAATTTCTGCTGCGCGATAAGCCATGACTTCGCGTTTCTGTCAATCTTTGCGTCGCCAAACGATGCAATTTTTACGTCTAAATCCTGTATATGATCGCAATGCGGTGCAACAGATCTTAACCGCATGATGCATGCCAAAGACTTGCAACAGGCAAGCAATGCAAGTATGACCTTCAATTCCTTGGAACGCCTGCAGTTGTGAGCATCTGCAGCGGAAGTTATCGTTGCCGTGTGCCATCCGGGCAGTGTAGTATAATCGTACCAATTTACTTATTTCGATTGTGATTATTCTCCTGCCGGGAGCCCGGGGGAGGTTGGCACTGTCTGACACTCGTCTGACATTGGCAGCCGATATACTGAAAGGCACGTATGGTGGACGCTGCGCAAAACACGCCGGGATATAACCTGGTTACAATTGGCGAGCATAAAATCAATATTCGTCCGGCGGTTCAGGCAGATCTCGCCAATGTTGTCGATCTTGATGACCGGACCACGGGACTGCGCAAGCCGGATTATTGGGACGATCTGTTTACCCGCTATGGCAACCGCAAGGATTCCCGTTTTTTCCTGATTGCCGAAGAAAACGGCACGCTTCTGGGTTGCATTTTTGGTGAAGTCCGGTCGTGGGAATTCAATTCCGTGCCGTGCGGCTGGGTTGGCACCGTTAGTGTCGAACCGGACCTGCGCATGGGCGGGATCGGTACCATCCTTTATAACGAAATCTGCCGCTGTTTCCGCAAGGCCGGGGTGACCAAAATCCGGACCATGATCCCGCGCGATGCAACCGACTTGATGTCGTTCTTCCGCGCGCAGGGCATGATGGCCGGGCCGTTCATCCAGCTGGAAACAGATATGGAAGAGGGGGAATAAGCCGATGATGTCCTTGCAAAAGGCGACGCTGTTTGCCCTCTATGCCGTGCTGGAACTGGCCGAAGATACCGACCGCCAGCTTTCGGCATCGGAAATTGCCGAACGTTACAATATTTCGACCAACCATCTGGCAAAGGTCCTGCGTGATCTGGGCCGGGCGGGGCTGGTTGAATCGGTCCGTGGTGCGGGTGGCGGTTATCGTTTCTGCGGCAATGCCAAGCGCACGACACTTTTGGATGTTGTGCAGTTGTTTGAAGAGGTCGGCACAAGCCCGTCCAACAGCATTGTGCAGAATACCAATGCCGGTGCGGCGCTTTCGATGGTGATGGATGAGATCGAAGAGATCACCCATGCCACATTGCTGTCGATCACGATCGAGACGATGCTGAAACTGATGCGCAAACGTCGCCCGGAAAAACCGACATCTACCGGATTGTTCCGCGCGGTTTAACGCACAGATCCAGGCACAAATACCTACCATATACACAAAAGGCCGTCAGATTGCTCTGACGGCCTTTTTGATTTTCGAACGCGCGGCGGGCTTAGCTCTCGCTTTCTGCCGGGGCCGGTTCTGCTGATGCCTGGGCGGTATCCGCAGCCTTGTCAGCCGTTTCTGCCTTTGGGGCAGCCTTCTTGCGCGGACGGCGCGGTGCGCGTTTTTTGACTTCCTTGGCCGGTGCGGCGTCAGACTTTGCGTCGCTTGCGGTTTCAGCCGGTGCCTCGGTTGCTACTGGTGCAGCATCCTCTGCCGGTGCTTCGTCGCTGGCCTTTTTGGTCGAACGGCGCGGCTTTCTGGCCGACGTTGATTTCGACTTTTCAGCAGCAGGCTTGCGCTTGGCCGTGGTGGTCTTTTTCGGTGCTTCTTCTTCGTCGTCAGAAGGCTTTTTGCCAAGGCTTGAGGCCGGCACTTCGGTCAGAAGGAAGCTTGGAACGTGATCGCCAAAGCCGATGACTGTTTTGTCATCGCGGTCGTCACGGTCACGGCGATTGTTGCGGTTGTTACGGTCATTCCGATCATTGCGATCGTTTCGATCATTACGCTCGGTCCGATCCGGCCGCTCAGCGCGGTTGCGATCAGTATTGCCCGCGTTGTTGCGCGCGTCGCGTGCCGGTGCCTTGGGGGCATCGGCGTCGTTTTGCGGTTGCGCGTCGGATTTGGCCGGTGACGGGGTGTCAGCAACCGCTTCCTTTTTATCCGATCTTGCCGGACGGGCGGGTTTGTCGTCACGCGTATTGGTGGGCTTGCGGCTTTTCTTGTTGCGACGCTTCTTGCCGGTAAAGTCCAGCTCCAGCGTCTCGATGCCTTCAAGTTCGGTCAGCGGGATGTCCATATTGATGGACTTGTTGATCGCAGCAACAAGTTTGCCATCCTCTGGAACGGCCAGGGTAAAGGCCTTGCCATCACGGCCTGCGCGACCGGTACGACCGGTACGGTGGACATAATCCTCGGCATTGAACGGCACGTCAAAGTTAAAGACGTGCGAAACATCGGCGACGTCAATACCGCGTGCGGCCACGTCCGAGCAGACGAGCAAGGTGATCTCGCCAGTTTTGAACTTTGCCAGCGTTTCGGTACGTTCGCTTTGCGCCAGATCCCCATGCATGCGACCGGCATTGAAGCCGTGCTTGGTCAGCGATTTATAGAGAATGTCGACGTCTTTTTTGCGGTTACAGAACACAAAGGCGTTGCGGACATCTTCGGCGCGGATCAGGCGACGTAGGGCTTCGCGCTTGTCGAAATCATCCAGGACAAGGAGCTTGTGTTCAACCGTGGTTGCCATCGTCGAAGGTGGCGATACGGTGATTTCCTTGGGATTGGACAGGAACTTGTCGGCAAGGCGTTTGATTTCCTTGGGCATGGTCGCCGAGAAGAAAAGCGTCTGACGCTGCTTGGGCAGCATGTTGACGATCTTTTCGATGTCGGGGATGAAGCCCATGTCGAGCATGCGGTCGGCTTCGTCGATCACAAGCAGTTTGCAATCAGACAACAGCAGCTTGCCGCGCTCAAACGTATCAATCAGGCGGCCCGGGGTCGCGATGATGACATCGGCACCTTTTTCAAGGACCTTACCTTGCTCGGCAGCAGATTCGCCACCAATAATTAACGCCTTGGACAGCGAGATATATTTGCCATAGGTGTCAAAGTTTGCAGCAACCTGGGTGGCCAGTTCGCGGGTCGGCTCCAGAATGATGGAACGCGGCATCCGCATGCGGGCCCGACCATGATGGAGAATATCAAGCATCGGCAGGGTGAAGCTGGCCGTTTTGCCCGTACCCGTTTGCGCACAGCCCAGAATGTCACGTGCCATCAGCACCGACGGAATAGCTTGGGCCTGGATCGGGGTTGGGGTGTCGTAGCCGGCGTCTGCGACGGCTTTGAGGATATCTTCGCTCAGACCGAGATCGGCGAAATTCATATGGTTCGTTTTCCCGCAAAGAAATGCGTTAAGGTTAAGCGGATCGCTAGAAATCTGATTGCGTCGTAAAGCCAACCCTTAATTAAGTCAAGAAAAACGCCGCTTAATTGCCTTGGAAAACCCATTCGGCAGGCTTTGAGAGGCTTGTTTGCAACAATTTGACAGCGTAATCTGCCACAACAGCTCATACTCGGGGAGAAAAACAGTGCTGATGGACGCAACCCGTTCAAGTTTGCTGATAATCGACGTTCAGGAAAAACTCTATCCGGCCTGTCTGGAACCGGATCAGATCATCGCCAATTGCTGTTTTCTGATCAAATGCGCCAATCGCCTTGAGGTGCCGGTGATCGTTACCGAACAGTATCCCAAGGGTCTTGGGCATACGGCCAAACCGATTGTCGATCTGCTTGAAAAGCCGGGTGATGCTGCTGAGGGCGGCAATGTCGTTTCCAAGGTGGCATTTTCCGCCGTTCCGGCCAATGGCTTTATCGAGAAGATGGAAGAAAATCAGGGTCGTGATCAGGTGGTGGTTGCGGGCATGGAAACCCATGTCTGTGTGCTGCAAACGGTGATGGACCTGATCGAACGCGGTCGGGAGGTCTATGTCGTCTCCGATGCGGTGACATCGCGCAGCCAGCATGACAAGATTTTCGGTCTTGAGCGCATGCGCGATGCTGGCGCCAAAATCGTAACCCGCGAAAGTGTGATGTTTGAATGGCTGCGGGTGGCAGGCACGCCGGAGTTCAAGGAACTGAGCGCGCTGATTAAATGAGTTCGATCTCAAAGAAAGACACCGGGCACGCCGATGGTGATGGCGTGCCCGGTGTGTTTTTGTCAGGCATGCTGGCCGATCAGCGTATGTGGCATCCCGCAGTTGCCGCATATGACGAACTTGACGATCCGGCCAAGCCCGCACTTAAGCCGGTATTCTGTGAATTGTTTGATCAGGATACGGTTGCAGATATGGCGCGTGCGGTTCTGGAAACTGCGCCGGATCGCTTTGCGCTGGTGGGGATGTCGATGGGCGGGTATGCCGCGTTTGAAATCCTGCGTCAGGCCCCGGAACGTGTCAGTCACCTGATGCTGGTCAATACAAGGGCAACGGCCGACAGTGAGGCGGTTCGACGTCGACGGTTGTTGCTGTCGCGCATTGTCGCGGGCAAAACGCCGTTTGTCGCGGTCAATGACGGCATGCTTGATGAGATGCTACATCCCGATAACCGCAATGATGGTGGGTTGGTTTCCCTGTTGACCGCAATGGGTGACGCATGCGGGGGAGGCGTGTTTGAACGCCAAAATCATGCGGTTGCGACCCGCCCGGACAGCATGACGGATCTTTGCAATATTGCCGTGCCATGCAGCGTTGTTGTCGGTACGCATGACCGGATAATAAGTCCTGAAAGTCACCGGGAGATGGCCGATGCCATTCCCGCTGCGACTTATCAGGAAGTTTCCGGTGCCGGCCATTATGTACCACTTGAACAGCCCGTTGAGTTTGCCTGGTCACTGGCAGGACTTTTGGTGCGTTAGCAGCTTGGCAAGAACGGGCTGCAATACCGGTCATCATTATTGCGCAGGTGACGCGGGAAGAGCTGATAATTGACCGTGTCAGCGTTGTTTTCGACCTGTTCGGCAAACTGGGCCGCATTGAAGTGTGCGCGGGTTTCCGAAATGATTTTATCCCCGACACAGAAGCCGAAACGGACGGTGACGCGATCACTTGTCTCATCTATGGGCAGAGATTTTGGGTCCGTGCAGAGCTTGCCCCGCATGGTGGATTGTTCCGGATTGACGACGGCAACCATACGGTTTTCCGGCTTGATGGTTTCCCCATCTGCAATGTCGGCCGGATCGGTAACAAAGCGCAGGCGCGGCGGGTAGCCATGGTTTGACATGGCCGCACTCCAGAAGTCATCGGTGAAGGTGTTATTGGCATCAGTGATTTCAAGCATCATCACACGACTTGGCGCACCGGCTGTCCGGAAGCTGTCGACTTCGGTGACCTCATAATGGGCACGTTCGATCATGGCGATGTTGCAACCGGCAAGCGCAAGCAGACCACTTGCAGCAACAGCGATTGAAAACGGGCGTGTCAATTTCGACAGTCGCGGTGCGGGCGCAGACATGGCTTTCATCCTTTCAGGCTTGCTGAGACCAAAGAACCTATCCCTAGATATTGTCGGAAAATTGCCAAAGTCACGCGGTTGCGCCGATTTTTAAGGGCAGAAAACAAAAAACCCGGCACAAATGCCGGGTTTTGTTGGCGTTTCGAGAGGCCAATCAGACGTCGATATCCTCGACGAAGCGGGCATGTTCCTGAATGAACTGGAAACGCAGCTCCGGCTTTTTGCCCATCAGGCGGGTCACAAGATCCTTGGTCTGTCCGCGGGCATCCGGTTCGGCTGCATCGGGCAGGGTAACACGCAGAAGGGTGCGTTTCTTGTGGGCCATGGTGGTTTCGCGCAGCTGTTGCGGCGGCATTTCACCCAGACCCTTGAATCGGGAAATCTCGACCTTGTTCGGGTTCTTGAACTCGGTTTCAAGGATGACTTCCTTTTCGGCATCATCCATGGCGTAGATTGACTTGCCACCTTGGGTCAGGCGGTAAAGCGGCGGCATCGCCAGATACAGATGGCCGTTTTCGATCAGGCCAGGCATTTCCTGATAGAAGAAGGTCATCAGAAGGGATGCGATATGTGCACCATCGACGTCAGCATCGGTCATGATGATGATGCGTTCATAGCGTAGATCACCCAGCCGGAAATCAGACCCCGAACCGCAGCCAAAGGCTTCGATCATGTCCTTGATTTCCTGATTGGCCATCATCTTTTCATAGGTCGCCGATGCGACGTTCAGGATCTTGCCGCGCAGCGGCAGCACGGCCTGCGTTTCGCGGTCACGGGCCTGTTTGGCAGAACCACCTGCAGAGTCACCCTCCACCAGGAAGATTTCAGTGCCAGCCGCGATTGAACGCGAACAGTCAGCAAGCTTGCCCGGCAGGCGCAAACGACGGGTTGCAGACTGACGCTTGGTTTCCTTTTTCTCCTTACGGCGCTGACGTTCCTCGGCGCGCAGGATGATGCGTTCAAGCAGACGCTTGGCGTTTTCGGTATCCCCGGTCAGCCAGTGGTCAAAGTGGTCACGCACCGCGGTTTCAACCAGTTTGGTTGCACCCTGGGTACCCAGCTTTTCCTTGGTTTGGCCCTGGAATTGCGGATCGGGAATAAATACTGACAGCATGATGCAGCCGCCGCCAAAGACGTCCTCGGCGGTGATGGCTGCGGCCTTTTTCTGCCCCAGCATATCGCCATAGGCCTTGATCGCCTTGGTGATGGCATAGCGGAAACCGGCTTCGTGTGTGCCGCCAAGCGGGGTCGGGACGGTGTTACAATAAGAATGGAAATAGCCTTCGCCGCTTTCAGGCCAGCCAATCGCCCATTCAACACGCCCGGCACTTTCAGAAAACTTGGCTTCGCCAGCGAACGGACGGTCTGTGACCATCTCGCGGCCATCAAGCGTCATTTCGAGGTAATCGAGAATGCCGTTCGGGAACTTCAGGACTTCCTGCTGCGGGGTCGGGTCGTCACTGGTCAGAAGGCTTGGATCAACCGACCAGCGGATTTCAACACCCTTGTAGAGATACGCCTTGGAGCGCGCCATACGGAAGATGGTCGCTGCCTTGAGCTTGGCGCGGGTGCCGAAAATCTCGGGGTCGGGTCTGAAAATAACCGTGGTGCCACGACGATTGTTGATCGCACCGCCATCCTGAAGCGGCCCCAGGGGGGTGCCCTTGGAATATTCCTGAAACACCATCTTGCGATCACGGCAGACTTCAACGCGGAATTTGTCGGTCAGTGCGTTCACCACCGACATACCGACACCGTGCAAACCGCCCGATGTCTCATAGGCCTTGCCAGAGAACTTGCCGCCCGAGTGCAAGGTGGTCAGGATCACCTCAAGGGCGGATTTGTCGGGAAATTTCGGGTGCGGGTCGGTCGGAATACCACGCCCGTTATCGCGTACCAGCACAGTGTTGTCTGGCTGCAATTCCAGTTCGATCCAGTCAGCGTGGCCAGCAACCGCTTCGTCCATCGAGTTATCGAGAATTTCCGCGACCAGATGGTGCAAAGCGGCATCATCGGTGCCGCCGATATACATACCGGGGCGTCGACGGACGGGCTCAAGGCCCTCGAGAACTTCAATATCCTTGGCGGAATAGGCTTTATCGGTGGACTGGTTTGAATCTTCAAAAAGGTCGGTCATGCCCCGGAACGCAACTTCTTTTATTGTGTTAAAACAAGGTCCAATACCGTATATCTGTTCTTCGATATTATGGTCTTGGAAGCCTCGGCGCTAAACGAGTACCATATCTTTATCGGTTCGTACCAGATGATCGGTGCGCACCGACCATAAAAATGTGTTTTTGAATCCAATGCAAGTGATGGTCGCCAGATCCGACCATAATTTTGCAGGGCTTGGACGCAGAAAACCGTGACCGGGAGGTCCAATAAAAAAATGGCGTGTCGTAACAGGCGTGCCGCCAACTGGAGTGAGCCTGATGGCGACTGAGAAAGATCAATCCCTTCTTGCGGAAAGTACGATGCCGCGCGGTGAACTTTGCACCCGAACCCTTGCCATGCCCGCCGATACCAACCCGAGTGGTGATATTTTCGGTGGTTGGCTGATGTCGCAGATGGATATCGCCGGTGGTGTGATGGCGAGCCAGGTCGCCGAAGGGCGTGTTGCGACCATCGCAGTGGACGGCATGACGTTCCATCGCCCGGTTTATGTCGGCGATACAGTTTGCGTTTATGGCGACATCGAAAAGATCGGCAATACATCGATTGTGCTGCATCTCGAATCCTGGGTGCTCCGCCGCAATCAACCGCCGCGCATCAAGGTGACCGAGGCGACATTTACCTTTGTCGCGATTGACGCCGAAGGTCGACCGCGCCCGGTACGCAAGGATGAGGCAGACGCCTAAACCCCCGCGAGATCAAATTCAGGAGCCCCGCCATGCAGAGCCGCACTGTGTCCACGCTGTTGACCCGTCTGGTTCTTGTCTGCGGGGCTTTGTTGTTTCCCGTGCTGGCCAACGCGGGCGAGGCCGATGTGGTTGCGGCCAAGGTGATCAAGACCGGCGCAGATACCTATCGGTTTGATGTGACCGTGGCGCATGACGACACGGGTTGGGATCATTACGCCAATGTCTGGCAGGTGATCGGGCCGAATGGCGCGATCATTTGGGAAAGGGTTCTGGCCCATCCGCATGTCAATGAGCAGCCCTTTACCCGGTCTCTTTCCGGTGTGACGATTCCGGCAGATATCACAGGTGTCACGGTGCGGGCAGGTGACCTGGTGCACGCATTTGGCGGTGCAGAGTTAAGGATCGAACTGCCTGTTGAGGCTGGGCAATCTGTGACGGTTTCAAATTAGATCGAAACGTCTGCCCAAGTCCCCGGGCCGAAGCCCGGGGCGGGGTGTAGCACGTTGTTACCAGCTTGCCTTGGCAACACGCATGAAGTTTTCGCCCATGATTTTATCGACGTCATCGGTCGAGTAACCAACCGAAATCAGGGCATCTGCAAGGGCAGGGAGCTTGCGCGGGTCGAACACCGCAGCCCCACCTGCGCCGGGGCCATAGCCACTGGCGGCGGGCCAATAGAAGTCCTTGTCAACGCCATCCGGGAAGTCGTTGGTGCCGGCGACCGATGGCATGGTATCAAGCCCGATGCCGACATGATCAATACCGACCAGATCAACCGCATATTTGATGTGGCGGATCATGTCGGGGACTTCCGGCGCGTTTTTGGATTTGATGAAACGCTGAAAACCGCAGATGCCGATTACGCCACCGGTATCGGCACAGGCCTTGATCTGTTCATCATCAATGCAGCGCTCATGACCACCCAATTCCTTGGGGTTGGCATGGCTGAACACGACCGGCTTGGATGAGACCCGCATGATATCGAGCGAGCTTTGCCGTCCGGTATGGGAGCAATCCATGATCATGCCGCTACCGTTCACGGCCTTGACCATTTCAACACCGAGATCGGTCAGCGGGATGTCGACATCATGACAGCCACCGGAGACCGAGTTGTTGCGGTTATAGGCAAAGTGGATCTGCTTGACGCCAAGCTTGGCAAAGACCGGCACCATTTCGGGCATGTCCTGGAGCATGACCGAGCCTTCAAGATCGAACCCTACACCCAACAGGCCCTTGGATTTGGCAATCGCCAGATCCTCGAATTTCTCGATCTGCATGTATTTGTCGGGATGGGCGGCGATCTTGGCGCGGAAGGCAGCGATCACGCGCAGGATATGGGCAATGCTGTTCATATCCATGCCGACATTGACACAGACATAGTCGATATGACCGGCAACATAGGTATCAAGCAGGTCAATCGGCGTTTTTTCATCAAGCGGAAGGCAAGCATGCGCATCCCATGTGAAAGACGGGATATGCCGACGTTGGTAGTTGGCAAGTTTGCTGTCGGCCGGGGCGAAGGGTGTTGCGAAGCTCAGTGTGGTGGCGGAAGTCATGGTGTCTCCGTTCAGTCCCAGTCGACAAAGCTGTCGACAACGGCGCGGTCATAGCCGCCGGCAGCCTTGTAAAGCTGTTGCGAATAGGGATGTTCAAGTCTGCCATCAGCCAACTGGCTTGCGGTGGCGCGTTCAACAATACGACCATGGTTCATGATGGCAATATCGTCGCACATATGGGCCACCACGGCGAGGTCGTGACTGACCATGATGTAGGTCAGACCGAGTTCCCGGCGCAAGCGCGACAGAAGATTAAGCACTTCGGCCTGAATGGACACATCAAGGGCCGAGGTCGGCTCATCAAGCAGCAAAATCTTGGGTTCAAGGATCAGGGCGCGGGCAATCGCAACACGCTGGCGCTGCCCACCGGAAAGCTGATGGGGATAGCGGAAGCGGAACGAGTTATCGAGCCCGACCTGTTCAAGGGCCTGCACCACACGGGCATCGGAATTGCCAAGCCCGTGGATATTGACCGGTTCGGTCAGGATGCGGTCAATGGTATGGCGCGGATGCAGTGATCCGAACGGGTCCTGAAACACCATCTGCACAAGGCGATAGAATGTCTTGTCGCGTGTGGGGCCGAGTTCCTTGTTGTTGACCAGTATTTCACCTTCCCAGTCATCGACAAGGCCGGTGATGGTGCGCAGCACCGTTGATTTGCCCGATCCCGATTCACCAACAAGGCCGAAGGAGCCGTTTTTCGGAACCTTGATATCGACATCCTTGAGAACGTGGTTGTCGTCAAACCAGGCATTGAGTTTGTTGATTTCAATCATGTGTCTGCCCCTTAACCTTCAGCCCAGCTTGCTTCGCGTTCAAGGATCGGCAGATCAGAATGATCGCCATCCATTTTCGGCAAGCAGTTCAAAAGTCCCTTGGTGTAGGGGTGTTTGGCTTCGTGCAGAGCTGACGCCTTGATTTCCTCGACCACGTGGCCCTGATACATGACCAGTACACGATCGCAGAAGCTTGAAACCAGTTGCAGGTCGTGACTGATGAAAATTAGCGCCATGCCACGATCGCGCACCAGATCATCAAGGATCGCCATCACCTGAAGCTGTACGGTGACATCAAGGGCCGATGTCGGTTCATCGGCAATGATCAGTTCAGGATCAGGGATCAGCATCATGGCGATCATGACGCGTTGCCCCATGCCGCCGGATACCTCATGCGGGTAGGAATTGAACACGCGCTCCGGATCGCGGATTTTAACCGCATCAAGCATATCAATCGCGCGGTGGCGGGCTTCCTTGGCGTTGACCTTATGGTGTTCGCGGTAGGCCTCGATGATTTGATCGCCAATGGTCATGACAGGGTTCAGTGAATATTTCGGGTCCTGCATGATCATGGAAATGCGCGCACCGCGTACCTTGCGCCATTGTTTGGGCGTCAGGTTTGCCAGATCGACGTCATGGAAGGTCATTTGATCGGCGGTAATTTTGCCGTTGGCCGCTGTCAGACCAAGTATGGCGCGCCCGGTCTGGGATTTACCAGACCCGGATTCGCCAACAATACCAAGCCGTTCACGACCAAGATCAAACGAGACGCCACGCACAGCATGGACATCACCCTTGGGCGTGTTGAAGGTGACTTCGAGGTTTTTGACCGACAGAAGGGTTTCATTGGACATGATCAATCGCCTCCACGCGGGTCAAGAACATCACGCAGGCCATCACCCAGTAGGTTGAAGCCCAGACTGACGATGAAAATGGCGATACCCGGGACTGTGGCAACCCACCATTGTTCAAGCAGGAACTGACGACCCTCAGAAACCATTGCTCCCCATTCCGGCATCGGTGGCTGTGCACCAAGACCAAGGAAGCCAAGACCGGCTGCAATCAGGATCATGCCCGCCATATCAAGCGTGACACGCACAACAAGCGAGCTCATGCACATTGGCATGATGTGACCGGTAATCAGGCCCAGGTTCGATGTGCCCTGAAGACGGGCGGCTTCGATGAAATCGGATTTGCGCACCGTGATGGTTTCAGCCCGTGCGATACGGGCATAAGGCGGCCATGCGGTAATCGCAATGGCAAGAATGGCGTTTTCCAAGCCCGGTCCAAGGGCGGACACAAAAGCCAGCGCCAGGATCAGTTTCGGGAAAGCCAGAAAGATATCGGTGATGCGCATCAGGGTGGCATCGATCCAGCCGCCAAAGAACCCGGCAGCTGTGCCAACCAGCAGGCCGACCGGGGCTGCAGTGATGACAACAAGGGCGACGATCAAAAGGGTGTATTGCGCACCATAGATCAGACGCGACAGAATATCGCGGCCGAGTTGATCCGTACCAAACCAGTGTTCTGCACCGGGTGGTTGGATACGATTGGCAAGGTCAGCTGCCAGCGGATCATAAGGGGCGAGAAGCGGGGCAAAGATCGTTACCAGAATAAGGCCGATCACGATCGAAAGGCCGATCATGGCAAGTTTGTTTTCGGTGAACTTGACCCAGCCAAGCCATGCACGTCCGCATTTTGCCTGCCAGCGCGATTTTGGCGTATCGGATGTCAGCCATTGTTTCAGGCCGGATTGCGAAGTGTTTGTTTGTGTTGTCATGATTATCTCCGCGCTCTGGGGTCGAGCAGGCGGTAAAGCACGTCAGAAAGCATGTTCACGCCGATAAAGACCGCACCGACCACAATCGTGCCACCGAGAACCGCGTTCATATCGGCATTGAGCAACGAGTTGGTGATGTAAAGACCAAGTCCCGGCCATGCAAAGATGATTTCGGTGAGAACCGAACCTTCGAGCAGGTTGGCGTATGACAGCGCAATCACGGTCACCAGCGGAACCATGACATTGCCAAGGGCGTGGCGCCAGATGATGCGATGTTCGGAAATGCCTTTAACCCGGGCGGTCAGGATGTATTCCTGGCTCAGCTGTTCGAGCATGAAGGAGCGGGTCATCCGTGCGATATAGGCCAACGAGAAATAAGCCAGGATCGATGCAGGTAGAACAATGTGCGAGACAGCGTTCCAGAACAGGTCCATGTCGCCTTCGATCAGAGTATCAACCAGCATCAGACCGGTGGTGGGTTCGATATAGTCGAGATAGAACGAATCAAGGCGTCCTGGACCCGCGACCCAGTCGAGCTTCATGTAAAATACCAGAAGCCCCATCAGACCCAGCCAGAAGATCGGCATGGAATAGCCAGCAAGTCCGATCACGCGAACCATGTGGTCAGGCCATTTGCCCTTGTTGATGGCGGCAAAGACGCCAGCGGGAATTCCCAGAACAACACCGATAATGGTTGCAATGGTTGCCAGTTCAAGGGTGGCCGGGAAGACACGTTTGATGTCATCGAGCACGGTATTGGATGTCAGCACTGACTGGCCGAAGTTACCCTGCAGTACGTTGGAAATATAAATAAAGAACTGCTGCCAGAGCGGCAGGTTAAGCCCCATTTCTTCCCGCACGCGGTTGTACGTGCTTTGCGATGCATGATCACCAACGGCGGCCAGCACCGGATCAATCGGCAAGACGCGACCGATCAGGAATGTGACAAGCAGCAGGCCAAAAAATGTAATGGCAAGCGAGAAAACCAGCCGCAGGAAAGTTCCCGTCGGGCCGGAAGCGAAACGGGCGCGGTTGCGCCCGTCCCGTTTTTTGCGTTTAACAGCGGACATTACGACCGTTGTCTCCTTCGTCGAGATTAGTCTTTGGTGACATAACGATAATAGTTGTTATCGAATGACGGACCGAGGACGAAGTTGTTCACGTTACCGCGCATGGATGCGATCTCGGTTTCCTGGAACATGATCACGAACGGACCATTTTCCAGAACTGCTTTCTGAAGATCGACATACATCGCAGCACGTTTCGCATCGTCGCGTTCCAGCGTGGCGGCATCGGTTTTTGCCGTCAAGTCACCGGCGTCCCACGAGTTACGCCAAGCGAGCGGCTTGGCAGCGGCATCGTCGGAGTTGTCCGGGTTCCACGCAAAGGTCGATGCGTTGGTGTGCGGATCCTGATAGTCCGGACCCCAGCGACCGATATAGATATCGTGCTGACGGGCGCGGTATTTGGTCAGGGTCTGTTTGCCATCACCCGGAATGATTTCCAGATTGATACCAGCCTGTGACCAGGTTGCCTGGATCGACTGAGCCATCGCCATGATCGCGGTGGTGTTACGGGTATCCATGGTTACGCTGAACCCGTCCGGATAGCCGGCCTCGGCCAGAAGGGCCTTGGCTTTTTCGACATCCAGGGAATAGGGGTTCTCGTTGTATGCGCCGAGGAAGCCTTCAGGCAGGAAGGCCTGATGGATCTGCGAACGACCAGCCAGGATGGTTTCGGAAATGCCTTTGTAGTCGACAAGGTATTTCAGAGCTTCGCGGACTTTCGGGTTCGACAGATATTCGTTTTTCTGCGACAGACCGAGATACCACAGAGCACCTTTGCCTTTGGACATCATCTTGATGTCGTCATTGTCAGAGATGGCAGCCAACTGATCGGCTTCGAGGTTACGGGCAATATCGATATCGCCTTTTTCAAGGAGGAGCTGCTGAGCTGCGGCTTCCTTGACGCTCTGGATGATTACGCGCTTCATTTCTGGCGCACCATCCCAGTAATCTTCGTTGCCGGTCAGGCTAAGGCTTTCACCCGCGGTCCACTTGTTCAGTTTGAACGGGCCGGAACCAGCATAGTTGGTTTTAAGCCATTCGTGGCCAAGGTCGCCGTCCACTTCATGGGCAAGGACTTCTTCCTTGTCGACAACCGAGCCAACGCCAGCGGTCAGGCAGTACAGCACGAAGCTTGGTGCGTAAGGCTTGTCGACTTCCATGACCAGCGTGGAATCGTCGGTGGCGTAGATCTTTTCCTTGACGTTATCGGCGGTGAAACCGAACTGGCCCAGAATGAAGGCCGGCGACTGATCCAGCAAGATCACGCGCTGGAGCGAGAAGGCCGCGTCTTCGGCGGTCAGCTCGTTGCCAGAGGCAAAGGTAATTCCGTCACGGATTTTGAAGGTAAAGGTCTTGCCGTCTTCGGAAACATCCCAGCTTTCCGCAACGACGCCATAGATCTTCGACACATCGTCATTGTCGAAACCGATCAGGCGGTCATAGGTGTTACCGGCATATTCAGCGCCCGAGAATTCGAAAATCTGAGCCGGGTCGAGCGTGATGATGTCATCAATGGCAAAAGCCATGACCAAAGCATTCTTCGGCGTTTCGGCCTGTGCCATCATAGGTGCGGTCGCGAGCGCGGTCCCCATGACCAGCCCTGCAATAAATTTGCGCATGATGCGCCTCCCGATTGTTGTTTTGGGACTGCAGGCCAATGCGTGGACTGATCGGCTATCGAAAGGGAGGGCCAAAACGAGACGGGCTCAGCTTTATAACCATCCGGAGTTCTATCGACGCCTTCAGGCCCGACTAATTGCGGGGCGGCCTGCAGGTTCGCGTAGTGCATGTGGAGCTGAGCATAATTTATACGATTAATCAATGACCAGTCGGTCAGCAATGCTGTCTAAATCAGCAAATTGCACAACTTTCCCGAAAATGGATTTCTTAAGGTTGTGTGACGTATTGGTGAAATTACCCACGCGGGTAGAACGGTGGTTTTACGCCGGGATTTGGCGTTAGAAACAAAAAAGCGCCAGCGAAAAATCGTGGCGCTTATTTTGTACGTCATTCCCAATCAGGGAGGGAATGGCGCGAGTGACGAGACTTGAACTCGCGGCCTCCGGCGTGACAGGCCGGCGCTCTAACCAACTGAGCTACACCCGCATGGTGCGTGGCGCGGTTTATATAAAGACCACCCAGTTGAGGCAAGTGTTTTTTGACCGATTTTCAAAGAAAAATGCGCGGGCCTGATTTACCGGTTTGATTGGCAAGAAAGCGGCGCAAAAACAAAAAAGCGCCAGCGAAAAATCGCGGCGCTTATTTTGTGCATCATTCCCAATCAGGGAGGGAATGGCGCGAGTGACGAGACTTGAACTCGCGGCCTCCGGCGTGACAGGCCGGCGCTCTAACCAACTGAGCTACACCCGCATGGCGTGGCGCGGTTTATATAAGGGGTGGTTCGGTCTGGCAAGGGCTTTTTTGTAAAAAAAAGACGGACCGGAATTTTACCAGTCTGATCGCCCTTGGCAGCCTCGATGCGACGCCTGTTTCGCAGGGAAAAGCGCTCGATCCAAGGTGGGGTAAATGTGAAAAAAAGCGAGTGGAAAACAAAAAAGCGCCAGCGAAAAATCGCGGCGCTTAATTTGTACGTCATTCCCAATCAGGAAGGGAATGGCGCGAGTGACGAGACTTGAACTCGCGGCCTCCGGCGTGACAGGCCGGCGCTCTAACCAACTGAGCTACACCCGCATGGTGCGTGGCGCGGTTTTTAGCAGCCGGTCACAGGTGGTGCAAGCGCTTTTTTGCCATGATTTTCCAATTTTTTAACCGCGTTCTTCCGGCGGTAGAAACCGACCCTGTATCGGGCACGTTAAAGTTCACCTGTCGGGCTTTGGGAAGGCGGACAGGTGAGGGGGATGTTTGGGATTGCTGGGTGCGCATAAGCACCACCTTAGACTGCATTGTGAAATGCTGCCCAGTGAGCGAGATCGTCTGCGGTCAAGAGGTGTGGGCTATTCGCGCGGTTCTGCGTAGCGTTCGGTCAGTTTGGTCAGGGCCGCGACAGTTGCCTGTTCGACGGTTGAGCCAAAACCGGTCACGCGGCCGGCCAGAATGACATAAAGCGAGTCGATGTGGAGCTGGATAACCAGCAGCTGTTTTTCGTTGGCCGTGGTGCGGTCGGCAACGAAGATTTCCATCGATTTTGCGATTTGGGTCATCAGGGGATACTGGAAGGTGCCGCCCAGGGCCTTGACCGAATAGGCGAGGTCATTTGCCGCGATGATGGCTTCTGGCCGCTTGGGCTTGTCGCGCAGGGCGTTGATTACCAGTTTGCGGCATTCCATCAGATCCTTGCCGATGTCACGGACAAAGGTCTCGGAGCTGCGCTGTACAACCTGTTCGAGCTCTTCAAGCTTTTCAGCTGACAGGTTGATGTCAAATCCCTTGATGAAGTTGACAGCTTTGCGTTTCAGATCGGTCTGCGCAGGGATGATCTGCACATTCTTCTTTTTCTTAGGTTCTTCCGGCTTCACGATGGCTCCGCTTCCCCAGTCATAATGGGTCATTCGTCAAGGCTCCTACGATCAGGACCATCAAACTGGACCTGTCTGCGACGTCGGTCCGGGCCAAAATACGTTCCAGTGTTAATGAAACGTCTTGGTCGGGCGATGACCGAAACCAGACGGCTGTAAAGTGCCTTGGCGTTAAAGGGTTTGGCAAGAAATTCAGTAATCCCAAGGTCACGTGCCGTCGTCACATAACGCATCTCGGAATGTGCGGTCAGCATAATCACCGGAATGAACCGGTTTGGCGAATTGGTCGAATTGCGCATGACATCGAGGAATTCGAGGCCATCCATGCCGCGCAAGCGCCATTCACAAATCACGATATCAATTTTTTCGGTGCGTAGTACGTCAAAGGCATTATTCGGCGATTTTACACGCTGTATATGACTGGCTCCGAGATAGGCGAGCGTGTCATAGACCACCTGAGCTGAAATCTTGTCCCCGTCAACGATCAGAAAACTAATCTTACTAAAGTCTATTTTCGCGTTCATCCGGCCTCGGTTCCTGAGCATCATCACGAAATGCGTCGCTGTTCAGGGGGATACAGCAGCAAATCTAACCAGTTGCTGATGTATAAACCCTTATACCTTTGTCTGGTTTCCAGCAAGGCCAAACCACTCTGTGTTCAGCCCGAAAATCTGACAAATACTGACCCCAAGCCAGTTGAAAAGTTAGAACAAACGACGTTTACGTCTTTTTGTTTTTGATGCTCGCGTCCGGTTTGAACACACCCAATATTGGGCCTTTTTTTTAATAGTAAAGAGGAAGATCTTTTTTATTTCATGGGCTTGGTGACGCCGTCGTCATCAATCACCTTAACAGCAACACCGGACTCCTCGAACATTTCGGTGGATATCTTCATATCCTGTTCCCAGCGTTCAAGAAAGTCCGCGGTTAGTTTCGACTTGTCGACATAGACCTCAGCGATGCCCGCCTGGATGATGGCGCGCGCGCAATCACAGCACGGAAAGTGCGTGACATAAAGCGCGCAGCCATCAAGGGATGTGCCGGTGTAACTGGCATTATAAATCGCATTGCGTTCAGCATGTTCGGTATAGGCGTATTTTTCCGGACGCTGATGGCGGCTTTCGACTTCGTCATCGACCCCGCGCGGAAACCCGTTATAGCCAACAGCACGAATTTCTTTTTTCGGGCCGATGACAACCGCACCGACCTGGGTGCTGCGGTCTTTTGACCAGTCTGCAATATGGGCTGCAAGTCCAAGAAAGCGGTGGTGCCATTTGCTCATGAAAAGGGTCCTGTCTGCGCCGTAAAATTGGTCTGTTAGGCATTCGTTTTTGACCGGCACGTTTCACCGGTACGCGTTCTTTAAAGAAGGTGCTTCTTGTAATTGTCCAGCGAAAAATCACATTTTTGTAAAGGCATTTAATGAAAAGTCCCTGTTCAAATAGGGGCTGATTGATTATTAAGGGGGTACCCCCAGAAAAGATCAGGACGCCTTTTCGTCTCGCCGCAGATGCAGGCCGAAGCGGGAAGGCTCACGTGTAAACCGAATAACAAGAGGTAGTAGCCGATGCGCCGTCAACGTAAGGCGAAGATCATCGCGACCCTGGGGCCGGCAAGTTCAAAGCCAGAAATCCTCGAGAAAATTGTGCAGACAGGTGTGGATGTGTTCCGCCTGAACTTCTCGCATGGGGAACACTCAGAACATCTGGCCCGTTTTGAAGCGATCCGTGTCGTCGAAGAAAAACTCGGCCGCCCGATCGGTATTTTGATGGATCTTCAAGGTCCGAAAATTCGTGTTGGTACCTTTGCCGACGGTGAAGTTGAACTCTCCGCCGGTGATACGTTCAAATTCGATATGGACAAGAAGCCGGGTGACAACAAGCGCGTGTCGCTTCCGCATCCGGAAGTTTATGCTGCTATCAAGCCGGGTGCGAACCTGCTGCTTGATGATGGCAAGCTGCGTATGCGTGTAGAGAAATGCGACGACAAGTCGGCCGAATGTACCGTCATTACCGGTGGGCCGCTTTCCAACCGCAAGGGTGTCAACCTTCCGGATGTGATGTTGCCGCTTTCACCGCTGACCGAAAAGGACCGTGCCGATCTGGATTACGGTCTTGAGATGGGCGTTGATTTCGTGGCGCTTTCGTTTGTGCAGCGTCCCGAAGACGTTGCCGAGGCCCGCAAGATCATTCAGGGCCGTGCGGCCATCGTTTCCAAACTGGAAAAGCCGCAGGCGATTGATCACCTTGATGAGATTGTCGATCTGTCGGACATGATCATGGTCGCCCGTGGTGACCTTGGTGTCGAATGCCCGCCGGAAGACGTTCCGATCTTGCAGAAACGTATCATCAAAGCATGCCGCGAAGCCGGCAAGCCGGTGATCGTTGCGACGCAGATGCTTGACTCGATGGTGTCCAACCCGGCCCCGACCCGTGCCGAAGCATCCGACGTTGCGACTGCGATCTATGACGGTGCCGATGCGGTGATGCTGTCAGCCGAAAGTGCGGTTGGTAAATATCCGCTTGAAACCGTTTCGATCATGGATCGTATCCTGCGCCGTGTGGAGCAGGACGATCTTTATTACCGTATGCGCGACGCCAATCGCCCTGATCCGGAGCATAACGCACCGGATGCGATCAGTGCAGCGGCCCGTCAGGTGGCCACCACCATCGGTGCCAAAGCGGTTGTTAACTATACATCTTCCGGGTCGACGGCATTCCGTGCTGCACGTGAACGTCCGGAAGTGCCAATTCTTGGCCTGACCCCGCGGATTCAGACCGCACGTCGTCTGGCCCTGTGCTGGGGCGTGCATCCGGTCTTTACCCGTGATGCCACCAACTTTGCCGAAATGGTCGGAATTGCGACCGAAGTGGCAAAACGTGAAGAATTTGCAGGACCGGGTGATTCGCTTGTTATCACCGCCGGTGTGCCGTTCGGAACGCCGGGGGCGACCAATATTCTGCGCATTGCATGGGTCGGCAATAATTAACGCAACTGATTGCGTGAACCGATTTTCGATGACGGGCGTCCTTTTGGGGCGCCCGTTTTCATTTGCGCGGACTGCCAGAAATCCGTCGGCGCGCAGGTTTTTCGATGGCAACGGGCAGGAGGGGGCATAGACCCCTGTATCGTTAATGTTTTTTTGAGTCTTTGCGCCGATAGTCATTCTGTAATCAAGGCTCTGTCTATTGATATGTGCCCTTGAGATTGGGTTATGAAAATTAGACACCTTGTCTGGTTGTGTAACACTGTCAGTTTGGGTTAAGCTGTTCTGACAAAACACAAAAATAAGGTATCGCAACGTCGATGCCGATAGGCCGCCAGGCACGGGACCAGGGGAATTACTGCGATAATGCTGAGTTGGATGTTCAATCGGCAGAAAAATGCGGGCAATGGGGGGCTTGATGATAAAGCCTCGGCCAAGCTGCGTGATCTGGCCGACACTGTTCGCACCATCGCACCTGAAACGTTTGGATCTGATACAGGTCGCGTTCAGGGTCGCGCGATTCCCCGCAGACATGTTTCCGAAAATAAGGCCGATGCATCGTCCCTTGAACACGCAGCCCGTCTTTCGTCTGAATTGGACGCGCTGGACGATACCGAGGATGTGCCTGATTTTGACAGCGACGTGCGCATGGATGTGGCGCGCCGTCTGCGTCGGCATCTGACAGATTTGAGCCCGTCTGAACGACTGGAAATGGTTGACGAGTTCGTTTCGGCGATTGCCAATATGGGTGACTGTTATCGCCCGCAGGTGATTGCGCTGATCGAACAGGAACTGGGCCATACGCCTTATATGACCCGTCAGGCTGCCAACCGTTTGCGTCAGGATATTCAGGCGATTGGCCGGGTATCGATTGCCGACTATATCGAGCTTCTGAGCGATTCCGATTTTCTTGATATCATGCGTGGGCGCGGTGAATTCATTCAAACCGCAGCCGAACGTGAACGCGCCGAGCTTGAGGCCGCCGCCAAGGCCCGCCTGATCGAGCAGCAGGCGGAAAAGGAAAAGGGTGGTTTGTTGAACCGGTTGCTGTCATCTGATGACGCGCCGCGAAACGTTGTGCCGATGACGCCGCATTTCGTTGAAAAGACCACAAAGCCAAAGGCGCCGGAGAACGATATCCTCGGTGGTCAGAATCGCATTTCACGTCAGGCCCAGCGCCGCATCGCCCATTTCATCATGGCGTCCCTGTTTGACACGCTGGTCGAGCAAGGCCGGATGCGAACCGAAGTTGCCCGCGCGTTGCGCCAGTCGGTCCGTCAGCGGATTGAAAAGGCCCGTTTTGAAAATCGGATGCTGATGCCGTCGCGTGATAGAGACATGGATGTCGAGATCGCAGACAACGAAATGGTCGACAACGATGTCGTCGAGGCAACAGATGCCAAGATGACGATTGACCAGTATGTGCTTGATGCCCTGTCGCGCAATGATGATGCGCTGGTGGTGCAGGCACTTGCCCATTACGCGCAAATCCGCGCCAACGCCGTTTCCAAAATTCTTGATTCCGGCAGTGCCCGGGCGATCACAGCCCTTGCATGGCGGGCAGGGATGACCGCACCTGCGGCAGTTGTTTTGCAGATCAGCAACGGTATCCCGGAATCGGCAATCGAAAGCCCGGCGGCCGGTGGTCGCTTTGCGATGGCAGCTGCCGATATGGATTGGTACATCGATTTCTTTAGCGACATGAAGCCGGTGGCTTCGCGCACGAAGGTCGAAAAAGAAAGCGAACCTGCGCCGGCATCTGCACAGACTGCAAAGCCAACCGGCAGGACCATGTCGCGCGGCCAGGGACTTCGACCGCGCAGCGGGCGCAACAGTGGCGGGCTCGAGGGGCTCGTCTCTGACAGGCGGTCCAAAGGTCTCAAAGAGGACTGAGTGTCATGAGCAGCAATCACGGCATCTCTTATGACGGGCTGAAACATGCCCTTACCATCAAGGAAAGCTATCTGTCTGGCGAGCCGCTTACCGTGACCGGGGCGGCCAAACAGCAGCGCCTGTTGATGCCGGAACATTTGCTGAGCAATGATCTTGCCCTGATGCAATATGACGATCCACTGGCCCTGGCCGTGATCGCAACCAGGGATCCTGAAAGCCCGATGGCCTTGGCCGCTGCGATCCGTATGGGGCCGCATGCCAAATGTAAGGAACTGATCACCGGGGTCTTTGAAGTCGTTTCCGAGGCAACCAAGCATGAATTGGTGGCCGATTGCGCCAAACTTCTGACCAAGAACGCATTCAGCCCCGAAGCATTCCATCTTGTGCGCACACGCGCCTCCAATCACGTTGTGGAGATCCGCGAAGCCTATCGCCGGGCGATGGGGGATAACCTGCGCGCATTGCTGGATGGCAACATGGCCGCGCGCGAGTTTGTCGAGGAATTCATCGAACTGGCATCAAATGGCAACCTTAGGATTGATATCTATCGCCGTCTGGTGATGAAGCTGATGCGCTCAGACGCAGTGCGGCCAAGTGTGAAATTCATGCTGCTGGAACGCCTTGATCGTTTTCCACAGATGGTAAAGCTTCAGATCGTCAATGAAGTCAATTCCGCACCCGATACGCCGGAATACCAGACCCTGAAGCAGGAATTGCGCTGGATCTACGAGGCAAAGCAGAAACAGCAGCTGCCACATGCCAAGCAAACGCCGATTAATGCATCGGGCAATGCGGATGCATCCGGGCCGCGTATTACGGCGGCCGATCTTGTCGGGCGGTCACAGATCGATTTTGGCGCGGCTGCGGGCATGCATCGCCGCAACAGCATCATCAAACCGGCCGAGCCGACTTTGAAGCGCAATGCGACGCCCAGCATCATGACCAGCGGCGGCTTCAGCACGCGCGAACTTTCTTCCTGGCTTAACTAGGGTTCAGACCCTGGGCTTTCTGCTTATGTGCCTGGCGGCGCGTGGTTAGCTCACCATTTGTGATGTCGCGGTGTTTGCCGGGACATGAACATGCAGGCCAGCCTGTTTTTCCAGATATACGGTACAAATCACGCGCACAAGCGATGCGAAATTCGGGATGTCACCGCGTTGGGCGACGACCTCGTCGTGGATTTTACCGAGAAACTGCGGGGTGCTGAAACCTTCACCCGCGGCGATTTCATCAAGAATCTGCCAGAAACGCAGCTCCAGGCGCAGGCTGGTGACAACGCCGTTAATCCTTACAGACCGGCTGACAGACTGATAAAGTTCCGGGTCAGTTCCAGAATATATCTGACACATTTGAACGCCCTTTCCTGTTTGTGCCGCTGTTACGAGATGTGCAGCGGTTTTCTTTTTGTTTGGCGCAATGGTCGATCAAATGGCGCCCAAACGCAATCACCGTTTGGGCGCCGATGAGTTACAAATTGATTTCAGTGCCAAGAACCTTGAGGAAGGCGGCCATCCATTTCGGATGTGCCGGCCAAGCCGGTGCGGTTACCAGATTGCCGTCGATGCAGGCATCATCAATAGCAATGTCGGCATAGGTGCCGCCGCCAAGTTTGACTTCCGGTGCGCAGGCCGGATAGGCGGAAACCTTGCGACCCTTGATGATATCGGCTGCTGCAAGAAGTTGCGCGCCATGGCAGACAGCAGCGATCGGTTTGTTGGCGGCATGGAAATCACGCACCAGACGAATGACATCTTCGTTCAGACGCAGATATTCCGGTGCACGACCGCCGGGGATGACAAGCGCGTCATAGTTTTCGGCACGGGCCGTCGCAAAATCGGCATTCAGGGCAAAGTTGTGGCCGCGCTTTTCGCTATAGGTCTGATCACCTTCGAAATCATGGATGGCCGTTGCAACCGTATCGCCGGCATTCTTGTCCGGGCAAACGGCGTCGACATGATGGCCAACCGCAAGCAATGTCTGAAACGGCACCATGGTTTCGTAATCTTCGGCATAGTCGCCGGTAATCATCAGAATTTTTTTCGCAGACATGTTTTATCCTCCCGCTTGTTTTCATTTGCCGCTTTTGGGCAAGGGCAGGGAACTATACGCCTGATGCAAGCTGGGCGGGTAACAGCGGGGTACTACGTGCGAGGAAGTTGACGTGGTGTACGTTGTGGCGTCCGTCACCCGAACAAAAAAAGAGGCCCGTCTGGGCCTCTTTCGAAATGGGGTTTTGTGAAAAAGAGATCAGCTTTTGGATGCTGTCGGCTTTTTCTCAGCCGTGGTTTTGGCCGCCGTTTTCGATGCGGTTGACCGTGAACGGGTTGCCGGTTTCTTTGCCGCAGGTTTGGCTGCCGGCTTTGCAATGGATTTTGCGGTGCTTGCGGTTTCTGCACTTTCGATCACGTGCAGGTCGCGCTGCGGGAAGGGAATAGAGAAACCGGCCGCTTCGAGCTCCGTTTTCGATTTACGGGTCAGATCGAAGAAGGTCGGCCAGAATTCACTGGTTGCAACCCAGCCGCGTGCGGTCAGATCGACCGAGCTTTCGCCAAGGGTGGCGACAAAGCTCATCGGTTCCGGATCCTTCAGTACGCGTTCATCGGATGCGACAAGGTTTTTAAGGAATTCGAGGGCCGCATCAACATCGTCATCATAGGCAATGCCAACCTTGATATCGAGGCGGCGGGTTGGATTGCGCGAATAGTTTTTGATCGCGCTATTCCAGATTTGCGAGTTCGGGGCAGAAATAAACACACCATCCGGCGTTTTGAGCAAGGTGGTAAACAATGTTATTTCAACAACGGTGCCTGAAATCGAACCAGCTTCGACAAATTCGTCAATCTTGAGCGGACGCAAGATCAGGATCATGACACCGGCGGCAATATTTGATAGTGTACCCTGCAGGGCAAGACCAATTGCCAGACCAGCGGCACCGAGAACGGCGATGATGCTGGTTGTTTCGACGCCGAAGTTCGACAGAACGGCGACGATGACGAAAATCAAGATCACGTAACGTACAATGCTTGATGCAAGCGGCTTTAAAGTCGCATCAACAAACTTTGTATTCTTTAGGGAATGGCGGACCAATGCTGCCGCCCGGCCGGCGGCCCACCAGCCGACGATTAGTATCAGGATAGCGCCAAGCAAATCGAGGCCAAAGCCCAGTGCAAATCCTTTAAGCATTTCTGTGATGGTCGCTACATCGGTTTCAATCATTTGAACCTCGTCCGCTCCGTGTCATAATTGTGTTGATTGCCAACCATACTTCTGTATGAGAGGATTAGCATTACAGGTTTGAGTGCGCTTGAAAAGTAGGACGCCAACACCATTTTTTACAGATGGCTGGAACAAACCAGAATTCTGTTCGTTTAAGACCATAATTCCACCATCATTGGTGTTAAGTTATTAGCTGAAGAACAACCTTAATGACAGGGGTAAGACATGCAGATCAATCCGAAAATTCTTTGTGCTCTTGGTGGCGTTGCGCTTCTGAGTGCATGTAGCAGTGTGGACAATAGCGGCACCGCGGTACCTTACGGCGGTAACCCGTTCACCTACAGCAGCTCGGTCTCGTCTGCGCTCTCGTCCGAAGAGCCGACCACTGACTTCGGTAAAGCGCTTAAGGCCGAATATCTTGCATACGCACAGCGCGAAGCTGACGAATGGTATGACTTCTTCGATGCCGACTTCTTTGCGAAGAAAGCCGGTCGCGTGAGCGGTGACACCATCGTTCTCCCGGAAGATCCGGCAAACTGGCGCTTCTCTGATGAGGAAATTGCACAGAAACGCGCCGTTCGTGACGAACTTCTGGCCCTTCTTGACGACGGCAAGCGCGAAGCAATGCCGGCAACCGCAGCGATCGCACAGTCGCGTTATGACTGCTGGGTCGAGGAAAGCGAAGAAGGCTGGCAGACCGAGCTGATCAGCCAGTGCTGGAAAGATTTCGAAGCTGCAATGTCTGAGCTGCGTGCAGAACAGCCGGCCGTTGTTGTAGCCCCGGTTGCCGCTGCTGAGCCGCGTCTGTTCACCATCTTCTTCGATTTTGACAGCGTTGCGATCACCCCGGTTTCCGAGCGTGTTCTTGATGCAGCTGCTGAGCAGTGGGCATCCTCGATGGGTGACATCACCGTCGTTGGTCACGCTGATGCTGCCGGTCCGGCAGCCTACAACCTGCGTCTGTCCGAGCGTCGTGCCGCAGCAGCCCTTAGCGAGCTGACCGGTCGCGGTGTGAAAGGCGACATGGTTTCGCAGGATGCTGTTGGTGAAGGCGATCTTCTGATCCCGACTCCGGATGGTGTTCGCGAGCCGCGTAACCGTCGTGTGACGATTTCTGTCGACTAATCACCGACATTTACCAAATCTTTGGCAACGAGGTGGCATAATGCCACCTCGTTGTTTTTCTGTGTGGTTTTGACGATCTGGCGATTTTTCGCGGAAACAGGTGTTGAATTTGGGATTAATGTGAATAATCTCTGGATTGTATTCCTGATTTAAGTGAGAGGCGGGGACAAATGCTGAAGGCCATCAAGACGGTCTTTTCGCGGCGCTCGGGGGGCGTTGCTCTTGCAGTTGCCACACTGGCAGTTGCAACCATGTCGGTCTTGCCGACTGCGCGCGCGGCAGACAAAACACCGGTCGTTCCGTTCGAACGTTATTTCGCTGACTTGCGCGGTGACGGAAAGACCCTGCGTTTCAACGCGTTCTCCGGTGAAATTCCGGGCACGCGAATCAAGGAACTTCTGCGTTCTGGCCAGGTCATCGGGGATCGTATCCTGCTGGCAGAGGATGTCGCGGTTTATTTCCCGGATGGTTACATTGTCCAGTCGCAAACGAACTTTGCGAAATATGTGCCGAAATACGGTGTGAAGCCGAGTGAGGTTTCCGGTCGCGACGATCTGGTTGAAAATCCGCGTTATGCCCTGATCAATCGTTTCGATGTTATTTTGGGTCGCGAATGCGCGCGCACCGAATATGCCAATGGATTTGCTGCCCTTCGCATCAAGCCGGATGGCGTGATGTCGCTGGTGCTTGAAACAGCCGGTCACTTCGACACGATTGTTGATGAGCAAACAACGGCATATACCGTAACCAGTGCCGTGCAGCCGGTATTTATCGGCAACCAGGGCCTTGTCCCGGATCTGATTGCGCAGTGCGGGCTCAGCTAAGCTTTTCAAAGATGTTTTGAAACGACAAAGGCACCGGATGATCCGGTGCCTTTTTTGTTGTCGTAATGCAATGGCGTCCTGTCGGACCGGTACTTTAGGTCAGGCGCGGCAGTTCAATTGCCGGGCAGCGATCCATCACCGCGGTCATACCGTTTGCCTTGGCCTTCGCACAAGCCTCTGGATTGATCACGCCAAGCTGCATCCAGACCGACTTTGCACCGATTGCAATGGCATCATCGACGACGCCAGCGGCATCTTCGCTGTTACGGAAGATATCGACCATATCGACCGGATCGGCGATATCGGAAAGTTGTGCCACAACAGTCTGACCGTGAATGGTGCCGCCGGCCTGACCGGGATTGACCGGAATAACTCTGTATCCCTGATCAAGCAGGAACTTCATCACCCGGTTTGACGGGCGTTCCGGCTTGGGGCTGGCGCCAACAAGCGCAATGGTCTTTGTCGTTTCCAGAAGCGTTTTGATTTCCGGATCGGTGGGATTTTGAAATTCGGCCATTTGGGTTCATCCACTTCGGGTGATCACTGTGTATGAATGTTATATGAGTGGTGGCTTCCTGCAACGTTGATATGCGTCACCAAGCATGTCACGGGCGTGCAAATGTCTGCCCTCGCGGAAAGTTGATGGCAATTTAAGTGACGGCGGCCACCAAATGCTTTTTGACTGGGGGATCGGCGAAACCTGACAGGGTTGTTTTGTATGTATCCATGGCTTGATCCTTCCGGGCGGTTTTCCTTTTTCAAACTGGCAGTCTTTGTTGCACTTCTTGTGCCCGGCATCGTGTTGTTGTGGCCGGTCATTGCCGAGGGCGGGGCAACCATCCCGGTCAAGGAAGCTATTCTGGAAAGCGGTGAATGGACCATCCGGATATTACTGATCACGCTACTGGTCACACCGCTTCGCCGCATAACCCGATTTTCAAAACTGGGACAGGTGCGCCGCCAAATTGGTGTGGCTGCCTTTTGCTATGTGATGATCCATTTCGGCCTGTATGCGATCAGCCAGAATCTTGATCTTGGCCGCATTGCGAGCGAGATCGTTTTGCGGATTTATCTGACAATCGGGTTTGTTGCCCTGATTGCGTTGGCGGTTTTGACCGCAACATCCACCAAATCAGCGATGCGCAGGCTGGGGGCCAAGTGGGGGCGCCTGCATAAACTGGTCTATCCGATTGCCGTGCTTGGCGTGGTGCATTTCTTTTTGCAGTCCAAGGTCGATGTCAGTGAAGCAACCCTGATGGCCGGGATGTTTGTCGGCCTGATGCTGTATCGCTTTGCCCATTGGCGGGGATGGTCGCTTAGATCCGTTGTGACTTTGTCTGTCATTGCGGTGATTGCCGGGTTGGCAACAGCCGGGATAGAATATGCCTGGTATGCCTTGGCGACCGGTATTCCTGCCGATCGCGTGGTTGCGGCCAATCTTGAATGGATGTGGCCGTTGCGTCCGGCATGGAATGTGTTGCTGGCCGGTGTCGCGATCAGTGTGATTTCTTTGTTCGGGCGAGATAAACCGGCACGGAGCTGGATCGCACGGCTCGTTGGGAATAACAGCGTCACCGCCGAGGCATCATCGCGTTAAGAGGCATAACCCGCTATGTCTGCGGTTTCGTGAAATTCCGGTCCACCGTCGGCTGAGTGACAGTGGACCGGTGCGATTGGCTTTATTCCGAACGAATCTTGCTCAGGAAGTTGTTGGTTTCGCGACGCAGATTGACCGAGTACTCCATCAGTTCATGGGCTGATTTCAGAACTGTATCGGCACTTTCGGTCGACCGGACAGCCGCCGCACTGACCAAGCTGATGCTTTCGGTCACACCGCTGGTTCCGACAGAAGCATTTTCCACACTGCCGGAAATCTCCTGAGTCGCAGCACCCTGTTCTTCGACTGCTGCCGCGATGGCGGATGCGCTTTCGTTAAGTTCGCCGACAATATCGGTGATCTCGTTGATTGCGGTCGAGGACAGCTTCGTCGCGTTCTGGATGCTTTCGATCTGCTCGGAGATTTCCTGCGTCGCGCGACTGGTTTGAGATGCGAGGTTTTTGACCTCGTTGGCGACAACCGCAAAGCCCTTGCCAGCTTCGCCAGCACGGGCGGCCTCGATCGTGGCATTCAGGGCCAGAAGGTTGGTCTGGGCCGCGATGTCATTGATCAGGGCTATGACATCGCCAATACGTGCGGAGGCCTCGACAAGGCCATCCACCGTTTCGCGCGTGCTGGTTGCCTTGTTTGAGACATTGGCGGCTACCTCGCTTGAATGGTTGGCCTGACGGCTGATTTCCGTGATGGAGGCAGATAGTTCCTCGGACGAGGCCGCAACGGTCGCAACGTTGTTCGAGGCATTTTGCGCAGCATCCATGCCGATCTTTGCTTGTTGGGTCGTTTCATCAGCCGTGCCGGACATGACGCGGGATGCGTCATCCATGTCGCGTGCCGCGTTTTCAAGGCCGTCGATGATGGCCCCGACGGTATTTTCGAATTCATCGGCAAGCTTGCGACCGAGAGTCTTTTTCTCTTCCTCGTTTCTTCGACGCAGTTCTTGTTGCTCGGCCTCAAGGCTTTTCATGCGCTGTGCGTTGGTCTGGAAAATGGTGACCGCGCTGGCCATTTCGCCGATTTCGTCCTTTTGGTCCTTTGCCGGGACTTCGGTGTCGAGTTCGCCGCCAGCGATCTTGTTCATGGCCGCGGTCATGGCCCGGATCGGATGAGAGATCGACCGGTTGACGCTAAAGGCGATCAGAAGTGCGACCAGAAGGGTCACAATACTTACACCCAATGACAGGGTGGTGGCATCGTTGATGGCGCTTGCAAAGAAACTGCGATCAATCCCCATAACGACAATGCCAAGGTTCTGGCCGCTGAAATCCGTGATCGGGCGCGCCATCAGGGCCAGTTCGGTGCCCTCGGCATCCTGCGGGGCAAGGATCTGTTCGCCGTCACGCGCCGCGGCAAGTGTGGGCGATGCGATATCAAGGAAGCCTTCGGGGAAAGTGGAGGCAAAGACTTCAAAGGTACCGTCACGGTCAATCAGAAGGGCTGCGTCGGTGTTGGAATGTGCCTTGAAGTTTTCAAAGAAGGCCGGACCAAAGGATAATCCAAATTCAACCGAGCCGACATGCGTCCCATCGTTGAAAACAGGCGTGACACCGCGCATGCCAAGACCGGCAACACCGACTTCCAGGCCGCTGATGGGTTGTTGTTTTGTATTGGTTTCGACCACTGTCTTGCGGAACGAAGACAGATCATCGCCGAATTTCTCAAGCTTATGAACCCGCAAGAACGAGATCGCCGGGGCCTTATGGAACTGGAACTGACGAACGCCATGGTTTTCTTTGAGTTCGGCGAAGCCGGGGCCGAAAATATCGGCCAGCGTATCGCGGTCATCTTCCGCCATGGCTTTTTGAGCGGCGGGGATGGTTGCAGCAAAATCCGCCATCGCAAGCGCACGAGCGGCTTCCATATCCAGCGCGCTTCGCAATTTTTCGAAATTGACGCGCAGTTCGCGTTGTTCAGCACCAGCGACAATGTCACGTTCAATGGAAAGATTGATAAGCCCGATCACCAATGCAGTCGCAAAGGTTATAAAGATCATCGCGATACTTAGTCGCGGACCTATTTTCAAAGATTTCAGCATGTCCACACTTCCCCGCCTATCTATTGTTTTTCTTAGAAGAATTATAAATATTCATTCTTCTGAAGACTTGCGGAGATCATCTAAACTCAACTTTGAGTTTATGTGAATACCAAATAATACGGGTATTTATATATCTAAAGGTTATAATGTTGCGGTAAATATAGGAAAACCTCCAGACAATCGCCTGAAGCAAATTTTTGACGATTGGAGGAGGTGACGGTCTTTTGGACGGGGTGGGGCCCTCAGCCCGCTGCGCGGCGGGTGAGGGCAGTCAGCAATCCAGCACCAATCATGACCCCGCCACCGATGCGTGTCAGGCGACGCAGGGCGGATGGGTGGCGGAACCGTTCACGCAGCGCACTTGCCATTACTGCCCAGATCGCAACGTTGATCGCAGCCAATATGACGAACGTTGCGGTCATGATCGTGAACTGAGGCAAAAGCGGATCGCCGGCTGTCACGAACTGCGGCACAAAGGCGATGAAGAAAACGATGCCCTTGGGGTTCAGGGCGGTGACGATATAGGCCTGCAGGAACATGCGCGACGGACGGTTGCGTTTGGCATCCGGGTTGTCGTGCAGGGCTTCGGGCTTTTCACGCCACATCTTGATGCCAAGATAGATCAGATAGACCACCCCAACGAGTTTGAGCACGGTAAAAGCCTCTGCCGAGGCCGCGAGTAACGCACCAGCCCCGGCCAGCGAGATCGTCATTGCGGTGAGATCGCCCAGTGCAACCCCCGGAACCGTTGCCCACGCAGTTTGTTTACCCTTGCCCAAGGCATAGCTGACGACAAGCATGATGGTCGGGCCGGGAATGGCCAGAACCACAGCACAGGCAAAAGCAAAGGCAAGCCAGATTTCAAACGACATGGGGCGTACTCCGAAAAAGGTATCTGTTCACAGAATGCGTCATTCCGAAGGGTTTGCAAATACCATCATAAGGTAATCTACCCGATATAGGGCAGTCTATTCGTGGCGCCAGCTGGGGTGGCGCTTTTCGATAAAGGCGCCGATCCCTTCGCGGGCGTCATGTTTTTGCATATTCGCGGTCATCACATCGGATGCATAGGAATAGGCCTGCGACAGCGGCATTTCGAGCTGTTTGTAAAATGCCTGTTTGCCAAGCCGAACCGTTATGCCCGATCGGGCGGCAATCCCGGCGGCCAGGGCATTGGTGTGTTCTTCAAGTTCATCATCCTCGACCACGTCTGACACCAGTCCCATGGAAAAGGCGGTTTCGGCATTGATCGGATCGCCGGTCAGAAGCATCCGCATGGCATGTTTGCGGGCAATGTTGCGGCTAAGTGCGACCATCGGGGTAGAGCAGAACAAGCCGATATTGACCCCAGGGGTGGCGAATTTGGCGCTGTTGGCGGCAACAGCCAGATCGCAACTGGCGACAAGCTGGCAACCGGCTGCTGTTGCCATGCCGCGCACACGCGCGATGATGGGTTGCGGCAGACTGACAATCGTCATCATCAGGTCGCTGCATTGCGTAAACAGGCTGGCATGCTGATCACATTCTGTAATGCCATTCATTTCCTTAAGGTCGTGGCCGGCACAAAAGACAGGACCCTCTGCTGCCAGAATGACGCATCTGACGGTGGTCTCCTTGGCGATCTTGTCAAATGCGTCCTTAAGGGCCGTCATCATCGCCCCCGACAGGGCATTGCGGCGTTTGGGGTTGTTCATCGTCAGGGTGACAGAGCCGTCATTGTCTGTGCGTGTGACAAGCTCTGGCTCGGTTGTGGAAACGGTCATGGCGGGCCTCCCGGATGGCTGTATGTGTTTGACGTTTTTTGATTTTTAAAACACGGTATACCGTAGTAGAATTACACGCAAAGGGTTAGCGGCCTGTGCCAATAATAAAACCCTGGGGATGTGCCGAATGTTATTCTGTCTTTGCCTGATCGATAAAAATTAATTCGGCAAGTGGTTGTGCATGAGTAAAGATTTCCCAAATCGGCGGGGGCGGGCACCGGGGCGTTTTGTTCCGACCCGGACAGTCCGTGAGTCTGTGCGGCTGACGAAACCTGTGCGTGAAACGCCCATCAAGCGGTTTGACAGCAAGGACATGATGGAACGCGATCTTGAAAGATATCGCGCAGAGGCCCGTGCACGCCTTTTACAGAACGGCTTTGATATTCCAGCCTTTCTGATGCCCAAACCCAAGATCAATCCTGAAGACGAGGACGCCGGTGATGCACCCGATCCTGTCATCGAGGAAGATCTGCGTCCACCAGCCATGATCGGGCCAAAGCCCACCATGCCGGTTAAGAGTGAAAAGCTCTCTGATGTCAAAAGTTCGGTTGCGGTTGCCGCGGCAAAGGTCAAACCTAATCGCCATGTCTATGTCCCGGACAAGGCAAGCGGGCTTGTTTCGATGTTCCTGCCAGACGATAGCCAGCTGAAATCTGGTGCATCAGACGCGGGCGGTGCAGGGGGCGGACAATTGGTGCGACCGCAGGATCGTACAGCCCATGAAGCTGCCCAAAGGGCTGCCATCGACAAGGAACGTAGCGCCTATGACGACTATGTCGACAGTCTGAATGGCGGTAAGACATTGCTTGATCGGACCCGGGAAAAGGACAGCCAGGGCGGGGATGTTGGCAATGACATTGCAGGCCGGGTAGACGACCTGAAAGAAGCCGAGGTCCGAAAGTCCCGCATTAATCTGCCAGATAGCGAAGACAACTGGGCCCTGCACGAAGACCTTGATGCCAAGCGTCAGGCGATTTTGCAAAAGCAGGGAAAGTCGGCGGGATCTGCAAAAGGGCAATCATCGAAGGGGCGTAAACAGCCGGGTGAACCCTTGGGCTTTAACAAGATGATCGCGCGGTTGGCGGCCTACATGATTGCAGCGGTGGCAGTGGGCTATGTGCTGGTTCTGACAGTCAACGAATTTTCGGCAATTCTCGGCAGATAACGCAGATAACAAACTATTGCCGAACGATTGCCTTAATCCCCATGTATCAAGAAGGAATTCGGTGGTGTGACGTCAGGGCCGCTTGGGCCTTGCGCGTTGAGCAACGATAAGAAAAAGGTAAGGGGAAGACAGAGCGAAATCATCCGAGGCGGGGGCCGCCGTGATCATGGCATGATGGAAATGATGCCGTGATCAGGGCGAAATGACAGTTCACCCTGTTGCAGGAGGCAGCAATCGATGCTGTGAAGTCGCCATGATGTATGACGAAACCGGTCAGGAAGACCGTCAACCTGTTTACTTGCCTGAGAACCGCTTTCACTGGGCATCCAATGACGAAGTCGACAAACCGCTGCGTGATCTTTCGCGTGGGCCAGTTCACGCCCGGTTCAGGCAAAAATCTGATCCGGGGCCGGGTATGTCGCCCGGTGAGTGGATGCGTGAAAATTTGCCCGGGCTCGGCGCGACGGCGATTGCGGCAATCGTGATCCTGTGTGTCGTGGTGGCGATCTATACCGACGTGGCCGGGATCTTGACCCGCTAGTGGTTGGGGATCTGATGTCCCCTAAAAGCGGTCTGTGTATGCGTAAATTGTTGACGTTAACGTAAACGTTATGTCAGGCTATCTCCCTGAAACAAAAATGCTGCGTCAAAGCAGCTCCAGAGGGAGGCCATCCAAGCCATGAACAGTTCCGTGACCCGGACCGGCGTAACGCCAGCCGACTTTGATGCCATCATGCGCGAGAAAGTCCCGTTTGTCGGCGATATGGATGTCAGGACCGAAAGCCTTTCAGACGATACCGCAATCCTGCGCCTGCCATTCAAGGAACGCTACCTGCGTCCCGGCAATGTGGTGACCGGGCCTGCGATCTTTGCGCTGGCCGATATTGCGCTGTATGCCGTGGCGTGGCTTGTGGTGCCCAAGGCGGATCTGGCGGTAACGACCGAGGCGACAGTACATTTCCTGTCCGGGGCAAAGCCCGGCGATCTGATTGCAGAGGCCAAAATCCTGAAGGCGGGGAGGCGGCTTTTGATTGCCGAATGCAATATTCGATCTGCCGTTGATGACAGCCTTTGTGCGCATGTGATCGGGACTTATGCCATGCCGCCGACCGAAAAATAGGCTAAATTGTTGTGGTAAAATAATACCGCAATCGTTAAGTCATTGATTTAATGTGAAATATTCCTGTTGTTTTCCTGTTGGATGCTGGCATAATGCGCCGACTTTCAACGAGGGAACATTCCCTCCGTGGAACCCAGTTTTCGAGTATAGAAATAATGAAAACCTTCACTGCGACACCGAGCGACATCGAGCGCAAATGGTTCGTGGTCGACGCAGAAGACGTCGTCCTTGGCCGCCTTGCAGCCGTTGTTGCCAACCGTCTTCGTGGTAAACACAAAGCGATGTTTACCCCGCACATGGATTGTGGCGATCACATCGTCATCGTCAATGCCGAAAAAGTCAAACTGACTGGCCGTAAACTTCAGAACAAGAAGTTCTACTGGCACACCGGTTACCCGGGCGGCATCAAAGAACGCACCATGGACAAGCTCCTGAACGGTGAGCATCCGGAACGCGTCATCATCAAAGCTGTTGAGCGTATGATGAGCCGTGGCCCGCTGCGCAGCCAGGTTCTTTCCAAACTGCACGTCTATGCTGGTACCGAGCATCCGCATGAAGCTCAGAAGCCGGAAGTCCTCGACGTAGCGGCTATGAACGAAAAGAATAAGCGGAGTGGCAAATAATGGCCGACACCAAAACTCTTGAAGATCTCAAGGATCTGGCACAGGGCGGCGAAGTTGCTGCTGCTGCAGAAGGCACCCTGCCGGAGCCGAAGATCGACGCACAGGGCCGTTCCTATGCAACTGGCCGTCGTAAGAACGCAATTGCACGCGTCTGGATCAAACCGGGCTCGGGCAAAGTCACCGTCAATGGCCGTGAGTTCGAAGACTACTTCGCACGTCCGGTTCTGCGCATGGTGATCAACCAGCCGTTCGGCGTAACCAATCGCAAAGATCAGTTCGACGTTGTCTGCACCGTTTCCGGTGGCGGTCTTTCCGGTCAGGCCGGTGCCGTTCGTCACGGTATCTCCCGTGCACTGACCATGTTCGAGCCGGCACTGCGTCCGTCACTCAAAGCTGGTGGGTTCCTCACCCGTGACTCGCGTGCTGTTGAACGTAAAAAATACGGTCGCGCCAAAGCTCGTCGTAGCTTCCAGTTCTCGAAACGTTAAGTCGTTTTCGGGCACTAGGCTCGCGATACTGTTTGGAAAAGCGTCACCCTCGGGTGGCGCTTTTTCTTTTTGCGAAAGCCAATAAAAAAACGGCGTTCTCACATAGGAGAGCGCCGCTTTTTGTTTCGTATCAAGACGTTCCGATTGCTTATTGCCAGCGGTCCGAGAAATCGCGCGGGATCATCAGGATGTCACGATCAACTTTGGTGACGTCCGTGCGCCCACACAGCGCCATCGAGACTTCAAGCTCCTTGTGAATGAGCTCAAGCGCCTTGGTTACACCGGCTTCGCCCATCGCGCCAAGGCCATAGACATAAGCGCGGCCGATATAGGTGCCCTTGGCGCCCATTGCCAAGGCCTTCAGCACGTCCTGACCAGAACGGATGCCGCTATCAAGATGGACTTCGATCTTGTCACCAACGGCATCCATGATCGCCGGCAGTGCCCGAATAGAGGACAGGGCGCCATCAAGCTGGCGTCCGCCGTGGTTGGAAACGATGATGGCGTCTGCGCCGACATTGAGCGCCTCCAGCGCATCGCGCGGATCAATGATCCCCTTGATGATCAGCGGCCCGTCCCACATCTTGCGGAATTCGCGAATACGATCCCAATCAAGGGATACATCGAACGCTTCGGCGGTCCAGGTGCTCAGCGATGACGCGTCGGCAACACCCTTGGCGTGACCGACAATGTTGCCAAAGAAGCGCCGCTTGGTGCCGAGCATGCCAAGGCCCCATTGGACCTTGGTCATCATGTTGGTAACCGATTTGAAAGTCAGCTTGGGCGGGGCGGACAGGCCGTTTTTCAGATCCTTGTGGCGCTGTCCGAGCATCTGAAGATCGACCGTGATGACCGCTGCCGAACATTTGGCGGCTTTGGCGCGGTCAAACAGGCGCTTCATGAAGTCGTCGTCTTTCAGTGTGTAAACCTGCAGCCAGAATGGCTTGGAGGTGTTTTCGGCGACATCCTCGATCGAGCAGATCGACATGGTTGACAGCGTGTAGGGGACGCCGAATTTTTCTGCCGCACGCGCAGCCTTGATCTCGCCATCAGCACTTTGCATGCCAGTTAGTCCGACCGGGGCAAGGGCGACGGGCATGGACACATCCTGACCAATCATCTGGCTTTTGGTGGTGCGCCCGGCCATGTCGATTGCGACCCGCTGACGCAGGTGGATTTCCTGAAAGTCGGTGGTGTTTTCACGGAATGTCTGCTCGGTCCAGCTTCCGGATTCTGCGTAATCATAAAACATGCGCGGAGTACGCCGTTTATAGATACGTTTCAGGTCTTCGACGCAGGTAATCACTGGCATGAGCTCAACTCCGAATAAAATGTACGCCGTATTGGTAATACCAGTTTCCAAGGTTAGTGCAAACCGAATTGAAAATCAGCTTTTGACTTGCTGTTTTTGTATGTCGGAATTCGGGTGATGTTGTTGTCGGCAAAGAATTTTAAAAAGAGGGATCGAAAATTCGGAAGGTTGTGATATTAACAAATCTCTGATGCAATAATTTTTTGAATTTAAGGTGTGATCCAATGGTTGGAACAATGCGACGAGTTTTCAAAACATAACGGTTTGAACCTCTGTTGGATAACCTTGCGATATGTGAAGGGCCGCTAATGGAGCGGTCTTTTTTTATGCCAATTTGAAAGTTTGGCACTTACCTGAAGCCCAAAGAAAGGGACCCCCGATATGCAGTACAGAAAGCTGCACGACGCCGATTTCGATGCCGCAAACGCATTCCTTGCCAATCATGCAGCGACCTGCATGGTGCTGCGCGGGAACCTGCGAACTGCCGGTATCGAACGACGTCGTCACCCGCTTTCTGGCAACTGGTTCGGGGAAGTGGCCCCGGATGGCAGCATCAGCGCGATTGTCGCGCAATTTGGCAATGGCAATGTCTTTGTCGAGGCCGGCGACCAGAAGGCTATCCCAAAGGCCCTGACGGCGGCGTTTGTTGCAGATGCGCTGAAGCCGGTTGCAGGTGTGTTTGGTGATGCTGATGCGGCGCAGGATATGCTCTGCCAACTGGGGCTTGAGGATGCGGCCTATGCGATCAATGCATCGGATGTGCTTTACGAGCTTGATCTTGCCAACCTGATCGTGCCGCAAAACGCCCGTGCCGATGATTTTCAGATGGTTGATGCGGAAAAGATTGACCGCAATACATTGCTGCGCTGGTTGCGCGCCTACGAAATCGAGGCACTCGGCGCGGAAGACACACCAAGCCTTGATAGTAAAATCGCCTCACGCCTCGTCCATGCACTGGATGCCCGGACCATGTGGGGCCTGATCGTCGACGGCAAGGCGGTGTCGCTTTCGGGCTTTAACGCAACCTTGCCCGATATGGTGCAAGTCGGCCCCGTCTGGACCCCGCCCGAAGAACGCTCAAACGGCTACGCCCGCATTCTGGTGGCCAAAACGCTTCTGGCAGTGCGGGCGCGGGGTGTTAAACGTGCTATTCTGTCAACTGATAGTGAAGCGGCGTCGAAAGCCTATGAGGCGCTTGGCTTTAAGAAGAGCGGGCGGTATCGGTTGGCGTTATTAAGTAAACCGTCTGTCGTTCATATGGAGGATTGTACACTGTGAGATGGCTTCTTGCTGTAAGTGTAAGTTAAGCCTTTTGTGATTATGGTGGGCTAAATTTCAAGAGGTTTGAGGTAAAGATGAGCTCCAACGGTAACCTGAAAATCCGCGTATCCTGGTACGATGAGAGTCAGAAACCCTTCTTGGACGAGTTGGACGATAAGGTTTTCGAGCCTTGGGATGTCAGCTTCAACGCCAAGAGCGATCTGTTGGAGTTGGATCTTTTCCGCAAGCTTCTTGAAGAAAATCCGTTTGAAACCGAAGACGATCTTATGGGCGTGTTTTCTTGGAAGTTTCTACGGAAGTCAGGAGTTCCTTATGATCATCTTATGGCAGAGATCGCGAAAGCCCGACGTAAGGAAGTCGACGCCATCATCCTTAATCCTGCGATTGCCAATAACGCTTTGTTTGCCAACGGCCTAGAGCAGGGTATTGCCTGTGGGCATGGTGGTTTCAAGGTTGTTTTTCCGAAGCTTGAGCTTGGGCAAATAACCAAATCGCTGTTGCCTGTAGACACCTTCTGTATGTCTTCGTACATCATCGCTAATCGCGCATTTTGGCGTGATTTGGTGCGCTTTCTTGACTTGTATTTGGATATCGCTGACCGTCTGGCGAAGACCGACGAAGAGTTCAAGAAGGTCTATTTTGCAAGTGCTGGTTACCATCGGAACCGCAAATTTGATCATCGACCATTTATGATTGAGCGATTGGTTCAGCTATTCCTGAATACGCGAATGTATAACGTTCATTATTTGCATCCCACGGAGAATTGGTTGGGCAACAAATTCGGGGACAAGGCCGAAATTGTGGACAAGTTATACCACCTCAAGCGAGTGTCGCTAAATAACAGCCTTTTGCTCAAGGAATGGATGCAAGTACGACATCCGATTGTTTCAGATTGGCCGAAATTGACAGAGTTTTTCCATCTCGACGATCCGAAAATAGAAATGTGAATGGGCGGATCCGGGGCTAACTCGCAGAAAAGTCTCTAATTGTCTTTGCTACGTAGCGACACTGGTCAGTACTGAGATGCGGCCCGATTGGCAGGCTAAGCACGTCTTTGGCATATTGGTCTGCAAGTGGATAGTTGCCGTTTGCCGGGAGACTGTCAGCGTATGCTTGCTGCCTGTGGGAGGGTACCGGATAGTGAATGCCGGTACCAATGTTATGCTGGGCAAGATAGCTTTGCAGCTTGTCACGTTCAGGCTGACGTATGACAAAAAGGTGCCATACCGCATCCGCCCATTCCGGGATTGCAGGCAGAATGACGTTGCTGTCTTGCAGTTCCTCTAAGTAAACGGTGGCTTGCTCTTTGCGCAAATTGTTCCATTGATTAAGGTGTCGAAGCTTGACTTCAAGCATTGCCGCCTGCAGCGGGTCTAGGCGGCTATTAAAGCCTTTCACCTCGTTAAAGTACTTCTTCCGGGAGCCATAATTTCGCAGAGTTCTTAGCTTTTCTGCGAGTTCTGCGTCGTTTGTGGTGATTGCGCCGCCATCCCCAAACGCGCCCAGATTCTTTGCCGGGTAAAAGCTCCATGTTGCGATGGTCCCGTGGCCACCGATTTTGCGGCCCTTATAAGATGCCCCGTGCGCCTGTGCGGCGTCTTCAATGACCGGAATGTTGTACTGCTCAGATATCTTCAGAATCGGATCAAGGTCAGCTGGTTGACCATAAAGATGTACCGGAATGATTGCTCGTGTTTGCTGGGTGATTGCGGCTTCCACCTGCTCCGGATCGATATTGAAGCTGTTTGCACCCGGTTCAACCGGAACTGGGATGGCACCAACCTGTGAAACGGCCAGCCAGGTCGCAATAAAGGTATGAGACGGAACAATAACTTCGTCGCCGGGGCCTACGTCGAGAGTGCGCAGGGAAAGAACCAGTGCGTCAAGGCCGCTTGCCACGCCGACGCAGTGTTTCACACCGCAATAGCTGGCGTATGCCGCTTCAAAACTTTCGACAGCCTCACCGAGAATATAGGAGCCAGATTCCATAACCTTTTGATACGCAGAGTCGATCTCTGATTTTATTGTTTGATATGTATGGCCCGGATCCAGAAATTGGACTTTCATCGGTGCACTTTCCTGGTGATCGTCTATCATTGCTGCATTTATTGGCAATGCAGGTTACCGCAAAACGAAAGGGCTGATTATTTCTGGGTTGTCTCTTTCAGATAATCCTCAAATTTCTGCGCAAATTCAGCAACAGCAGGGAATTTCGTTGACCAATAGCGGCTCAGAGCACGAGCCTGCTTAGCGCCTTGCGCTACAAGTTCGGTATCCGTAATTACGCCAGCTTCGTGGGAAGCGATCAGAAGCTCGATCCAGTCAGTGATCGCAAATAAGAAATCCGGATTGCTTTCTGGATTGGAGTTTGAGTTGTGTTGAGGATCGAAACGGAAATAGCTCAGTTCTTCGTCAAGATAATGTGCCTGATGGCCTCGAGTGGCATTCCAGTAAAAAACAACGTCACTTAAGCCTTTCGTGTAAATGGCGTTGTCATATGTCAGAGCGTTGGTCCTGTCATACTGTTTAAGGAACTCTCTCCTAAGCATGATAGTTGAAAACTCCCCGACAAAATTCTGGAAGCTCAGAATCATCCTCCGTTGCAATTCTTTGCCGTCTATCAGGAACGGTTGATTCGCCGGGCGTCTTTGTTTTTTTCGTTTGTTTTCGCTGTTGATAGTCGTCGATGCAGAAAACACCAAGCTGGTGTTTGGGTTCGATTGAAGTGCTTCTACCATTCGTTCGACGCAAAAAGGATGGAGCAAGTCGTCATCAAAAAGCGGTTTAATATAGTCACCTTTTGCTGAAAAAATGGCATCTAGAATGTTCTGTCCGCCTTTGAGTTCATTTCTGTAATAATTAATTCCATTAAAGCGCTGGCAGGTTTCCGCAATGGTTTCGGTAGGACAATTGTCGGAGACAATTATCTCCGTGTTATTATAGGTTTGTCCTATTGCTGACCTAAGAGTTTGTTCAAAAAATTCAGTTTTGTAGCTTGGAATAACAATCGAAACCAATGGGTTTTGAGACATATCTGCCTGGTTCCTCCTCGGGTTGAACGTATTTCTATGGACTTGAATTAGCTGCTCGAAACTGCCCGGAGAAAGGCTTGGTAGTCGCGGTGATAGTCTCCTTCCTCATAGAAGCTGGATGCCAGTACCATGCAGACCGATCCGGATGAAAAGTTATCGAGCTCTCGCCAAATCATGGGACATATATAGAGCCCATTGTAAGAGCGATTGAGGTGAAAACGCTTTTTTTCAGCTCCATCATCAAGCACGATATCGAAGCTTCCCGACATGGCTACTATCAGTTGGTGCAGCTTTTTGTGTGCATGACCACCTCGTACAGCGCCGCCGGGAACGTCATAGAGGTAATAGACCCGCTGTATGTCGAACGGAATATGATTGTTTGCCTCAATGAATGTCAGGTTCCCCTGACTACTAGAGATTTTGGGCAGCTCGACAATTTTGCACTGATGAATGGTCATATGATCAAAATCCCATGTCTCGATCTTCTAAAGATAAGCACCTGAAGTTTGCTTTCCTGTTAACTTCAGACAGATCTTTGATGTTTGTACATCTTTTCATAGCAGGGACAAAAACTTAACGAATAATTTTAAGGTTCCGTATAGCAAGAGATATCGACATTATTGGAGAAGGTTGACGGAGATCAGGTCATGACGGCAATTCTTCTCGGTGCGGCCGGGACGGGCACATCTTTTGCCATCGCAAGCAGACTTCGAGCGGTTTGGGGAGATGCAGTGCGCATTGTCTCTGTGGATATAAATCCCTCAGAGCTGGTGACCACGTCACTGCTTTCTGATGCATTCATCCAGGTTCCCTTGGCAGATGACCCAGCTTATGAGAACAGGATACGGAATATTCTGCTTTCAGAAGGTATTGATGTTTATGTGCCAATCTTGAACGAAGAGCATGTTGTGGCCCAATCTATTATCGAAGATCCAGATTTTAGCGGTCTTGATGTCTGGAGTTCCGAACTGTACGCGCGATGCACAGACAAAGATTTTGCTGACAAGTTTCTGAAACGTATCGGTGTGCCGACCCCTAAGGTCATTGATCCAATTTCGCTTCGCCCTTCTGGAACGTGTTTTGTCAAACCTAGGAGAGGGGTCGGCAGCAAAGGGGCTCGCAAATTATCTTTTGCTGGATTAACCGGTCTCTCGAAGTTGGAACTCGAAAGCCTGATTGTTCAGGAAGTGTGTGAAGGACCCGAGGTCACGGTTGACAGTTTTTACGATGCACACACAGATGCATCGTTTGCTTATTGCCGCGAAAGGATTGAGACGAAGTCAGGCGTTTGTACCAAGGCGCGTATTTTTTTCGACGCTGAGCTGGCAAATATTGCGCAAAAGATCGGTAACGGCTTGCAACAACGCGGCACAATTTGCTTTCAGGCAATGAAGGCCCGAAGCGATTGGGTGATTACTGACCTGAACGTTCGCTCTGGAGCAGGGACTGCGATCACATGCAGTGCAGGGTTCGATGTTTTAGCTGCAGCATTTGCCTGTCGTACAGGGCAGAATTACAGCAAGTTTGTTCGTCAGCTTGCTGTCGATGAAGAGTTTATAGTTACGAGGCAGTATGCTGAATTCGTAATGGCTCATCGCCAATGAATTATGCTTTTGATCTTGATGGTACCCTCATAACAGCGCGCCAACGCCAAATGACGCTCTTGCAAGCCGTTGCAAGGCGTATTGATGTGCCGATTAGCGAGAACGTGATTTGGCAGAAGAAACGTGAAGGTATCTCGACGCAGGCTGCGTTGCTGGAGATAGGCGTGAATGAAGCAAAGGCAATGGAGATCGCCCGCGCTTGGCTTCAGGATATCGAGACACCCTATTGGTTAAGTCTCGATACACTTTTTGACGATACGTTGACGGTACTTGAAAGCTTTCGGAAGATTGGAAAATCACTGATTTTGCTGACAGCGCGGCAAAATAAGAGCCTACTTTTACAGCAACTCACGCGTCTTGGGATACAAGAGTATTTCGAGGCTGTTGAATACGTGTCCCCATTTTTTGCCGTCGATGAGAAAGCAAGGGTCTTGTCCCAACGCACTTTCTCAGGCTTTGTTGGCGATAGTGAAACCGATTTTGATGCGGCCAAAAGGACCGGGACACCGTTTTATGCCGTTTCCACTGGGCAGCGGTCACCGACCTTTCTTAGCGGTCTGGGGGTTGGTTGTGTGCACAGTTCGCTGCTTGAAGTCAGAGACGCCATCTTTGATGCCGTCTTGGATAGTTGAAGCAAAGTTGAGCGCATTGAAGGAGATCTAATATGGATGCCGAGGAAAAAAGCAGGCTTGAACACATCGCGAATAATTCGCTGTACGACAAAGGTGCGAATGCCGCGACCATACACTACGAGTTTGAGGTGTTTCGCAGATTTGTTGTGCCGGGCAGCATTCTTGAAATGGGTCCAGCAGAAGGTTTGATGACATCACACCTTGTCGACCTTGGGCAAGAAGTCGTCTGTGTCGATGGATCTGAGTTCTTCAGTCAGCGATTGAAAGAAAAGTATCCATCGATAGAAGTTATTACCTGCCTGTTTGAAGATTTTCAGACAGATCGCAAGTTCGACAACATTGTTCTGGGGCACGTTCTGGAACATGTTGATGATCCTGTGCAAATTCTCGAAGTCGCAAAGAAGTTTCTCGCCCCGAACGGTGTTTTGTTCGCGGCCGTGCCGAACGCACGATCCTTGCATCGACAAGCTGGTGTCATCATGGGGCTTTTGCGGGCTGAAGATGAATTAAATGATCTTGATAAACATCATGGGCATCGCAGGGTGTTTAACCCCGAAAGCTTCCGTCAGGCATTCTATCAGTCCGGATATAACATTGATTATTTCGGTGGTTATTGGTTGAAGCCTGTCGCAAACAGCCAGATCGAAGCCAACTGGACAGCCGAGATGTTGGAAGCCTTTATGAAGCTTGGAGAACGCTATCCTGATATCGCGGGCGAGATTTATGTCGTCGCATCCCATAAATAAACTCTCCCCGATAAGGGTAACTCGACTATGACCAACAATACCCCCTACAACATCTGCATCGTTCAGCCTACAGGCTATATCCATTCGCTGGCGTTTGCGGAGTTGGCCGAGCTTTTGATGTATTCGGTCCGCGATGCCGGGTATCCCGCCCAAATTCAGACCAATCAGTTTGTGCAAGGAGCGGTCAATATAATTGTCGGGGCGCATTTGCTTGATGTTTCGGCTCTGCGTGCTGTGCCAGAGGGAACGATTATCCTTAATACCGAGCAGCTCACGGGTGTTGGCGAGAAATGGCGGGAGCAGCTGACAGGCTGGTTCGAGTCCGGCCTTGAAATCTGGGATTACAGCCCGGCCAATATCGAGGTCATCAAGGCGCTGGGGGCTGAAAAGGTCCGCTACTTGCCGATTGGCTTCCAGAAAGAGCTCCAGCGGATCGATATTACCGTCGAACAGGACATTGACGTTCTGTTCTATGGGTCGATTAATGAGCGCCGGCGGGACATCCTAAACCAGATTGAAGCCAAGGGGCTCAACCTGAAGGTCCTGATGGGGGTTTATGGCAAGGAACGTGATCAGTGGATCGCGCGTTCAAAAGTCATCCTGAACCACCACTTCTATGAGAGCCAGATTTTTGAAATCGTGCGTGTCTCCTACCTTTTGACCAATGCCAAGGCGGTCGTCGCGGAAGTAAACCCGGAAACCGTGATCGAGGATCGATTCCGCAAAGGGGTCATCGATGTGCCATATGCCGGTTTGGTGGATGCGGTGTGTGACTTGGTTGCCGACACGACCAAACGTAAGGCATTGCAGCGCCGCGCGTTAAACAGCCTCATAAAATATCCGCAGGTTGAGTTCACCAAACCTCTTCTGGAATTCACTCACTAAGGCTTACCGACATGCTGCGAGCAGACACGCGTATCAAGGTTGCTGCGTGCCGTGCCGGTGCCATGTTTGCGCTTGTCTGCGTCATTGCCTTTGGGGTTGTACTTCCGGCAGTAGCTGAGAACCTGTCACAGGTCCTTTATCGCTTTGAAAACCGGGCGCTGACTTTGGGGCGATATGGCGCGGTGGCGGTATTTCAGGAACGGCTTTTTACGCAGGCGGCCAATTGTGCGGGCAAATCGGACAGTAGCTATGGCGCGCCGGATGGGGTTGTCGGGGCGAAAACGCGGCAGGCGATCATTGATCTGCAGCCGTGTTTGAATGCGGCTGTTCGGGCTGCCGTTGGGGCTGAGAGTTACGGCGCGATCACGATCGGGCTCTGGCGGTTATTAATGCCAGCCCAGCTGCCACCACCTGATGCGATCACGCGGGCCAACCACCTGACCTTTGCGCTGGAGGGGACGGACTACGACGTCATTCAGTTTAATTTCTGTCAGTCGAAAAATCCCCGCAGCGGCAAGACCTTCCTTGAAGGTGATCCTTATTGCCATACCAATGATCCGCGCGCCTATCTGACATGGGGCCCGCGCGGGGCAACGGCCGGGGCAGGGGCGGAAATTCAGCAGATTCTGTTTGCGGCTGAGCGCGCCAATCCCGGATTGCTGCAAAACGTCTTTGGCCCGTTTACGGAGGATATGCATCGCCTGGCACTTGGCAACAACGACGCGGCTTTTGATATACTTTGCGCGATCTGGGTTGATGAGCGTAAGCGTACTGCCTTCGAAAAACGCTTTGCCGCTTACGGCGCGCGGTATGAGGTGCAGGCGGCGTATCATCGGGTATATGACGCCGCCAATGCCGACGGCGGCAAGATAGCGCGATTTTTCAAATTATATAACGCCCTGAAACCAGTAATAAATCGAGATCCGACCGAGATTGATCTGGCCTTTTTCATCGACCGTGCAACCCATGGCTCCGTCCCGCCCGGCGATATCAGCGACCTTGTCGACCGCATGACAAAGTTCGTCACCCGCACGCGAAATGTGCCAAGCCCGGGTGAACTGCGTGAACAGCTGGCCGCTTGGTTGCCGACCCACCATAAATACAATGACCGGCTGGCACGTGATGCGATTTTTCTGGTGGATGACCCGGATGTCGTTGTGTCGGATGCTCATCGGCGCATGTGGTTGCAACGATCCGGGCTAAAGGCCAGTGACTTTGGGCTGTCGGATGCGCGCTACGTTGCAAGCTATCCCGTCGCAAGCCCCACCGGATACGAGAAGATCGAGAAATTCTATACCGTTTTGCCCGAGGATGCGCGTGCCTGTCCCGATACCGTGCGTCGTGCGCGCAAGAAATAGGGCGCAATGATTTGCAACCATGACCAAAGCGCATGGGCATATTGCAAATCATAAGGGGGATTTCCCGCCTAATTGCTTGCATCTGCGGGGCTTGTTTGCCAACATCCGGGCGTTATCAATGCCTGTTTTCGAACGGGTGCTAAATATGGAGTAGGAATTGAAATGAGCGACGTTAAGGTCAAAGTCGGAATTCTCGGTGCCAGTGGCTATACCGGGGCGGAACTGGTTCGCATTCTTGCGCATCACGAAGCTTCGGAAATTACCCTGTTGACCGCAGACCGACGCGCCGGACGTCCGTTCGGGGAAGTTTTCCCACATCTTGCCCATATCAAACTGCCAACCATGATCTCGATAGCCGAGGCGGACTGGTCGACCGTCGATCTGATTTTCTGCGCGCTGCCGCATGGCACCACACAGGAAGTCATTGCCGGTTTGCCGGACCACGTGAAGGTCGTTGATCTTTCGGCCGACTTCCGCCTGTTTGATCCGGCGACCTACAAAGAATGGTATGGCGCGGAACATGCCGCACAGGACCTTCAGAAAGAAGTCGTTTATGGCCTGACCGAACTGCACCGTGAAAAGATCAAAAAGGCACGTGTCGTCGCCAATCCGGGCTGTTATCCGACCCCGGTGCAGCTTGCACTGACGCCGCTTCTGGAAGGCAAGCTTGTCCATGCTGAGGACATCATCATTGATGCCAAATCCGGTGTGACGGGTGCCGGCCGTTCGCCCAAGGAAATGACGCTTTATGCCGAAGTGACCGAAGGCATTCATGCCTATGGCACCGGTGGGCACCGCCATGCGCCAGAGATCGAACAGGGCCTTGCCTGGGCGTGCGGCAGTGACGTTGTGGTGAACTTTTCACCGCATCTGATGCCGATGAGCCGCGGTATCCTTGAAAGCATCTACGTCAAAATGACCAACGGCACTACGGCCGAGGACATTCAGGCCGCCCTTGAAAAGCGTTTCGCCGATGAGCCGTTTGTGCGTGTTCTGCCATTCGGTGTCACGCCGCAGACCCGCCATGTGCGTGGGTCAAACTATGTCCTGATGGGGGTGGTTAAGGATCGTGTGCCGGGACGTGTGATCATCGTTGCGGTGGAAGACAATCTGGTCAAAGGCGCATCCGGTCAGGCGGTTCAGAACATGAACGTTATGCTGGGCTTGCCCGAAACCATGGGCCTTGAGATCGAGCCGCTGTTCCCGTAAGCGAACCGGCGAACAACAAGTTAAAGGCGGAGCCATCTGGTTCCGCCTTTTTGGTTATCGGCGAAGCTTTTCGGGCAATGGTCGAATTTTGCCAAAGCGGGCTTTCATGTCGGGCGTATCAACTTTAAACTGACGGCAATTAATTGAATGCCAGTTTGTGAAAGGTCCCACAGCATGCGTTTGTCCTATCGCGGGGTGAAGCCAACCATTGATGAAACCGCCTTCATTGCGCCCAATGCGACGATCATTGGTGATGTTGAAATCGGGGCTGAGACCGGCATCTGGTTTGGCTGTGTTGTTCGTGGAGATGTGCATGAAATCCGTATTGGTTCGCGCACCAATATTCAGGACCTGACCATGGTGCATGTCGCCAAGGGCAAGTTCGGCACCTATATCGGCGATGACGTCACCATCGGCCATTCGGCGATCATTCATGCCTGCACGCTTGAAGATCGAAGCTTTGTCGGCATGGGTGCGACCGTGATGGATGGTTGTGTGATTGAGAAGGGCGGGATGCTGGGTGCCAATGCGCTTTTGGCACCGGGAAAACGCATTCCGGCAGGAGAGCTTTGGGCCGGCGTACCAGCACGCAAGGTACGGGATCTGACGCAGGAAGAAATTGAGTTCTTCAAGGTGTCGGCCGATCGCTATGCCGATCTGGCGCAAGAATATGTCAAATCGATCCCCGAGGACCTGGCATAAGGTCTACCAGTAAAGCGCGTTGCTGGACTGATGTCCTGTGATGCCGGTTATGGTCGGCGCGCGCTTGAATAAACGAATGTGAAGGAAGCCAAAGGCAGCCAGCCATTGACTTTGATCAAGGCAAGGGGCAATTGTGTGGGTGTAAATGAAAAGCGTTCGCGATTGAGAAATTGCGTGACCTTCACCTGATAATCGACCAAATCAAAGTGTTTTCGATGCCCCACAATCTTCGTTCGTCACTGCATCTAACCTCTGTTTTCGCCCTTATGGGCTGCTTTGCGGGTAGTCCTGCCTTGGCAGAAGATGCGTCGGCGATGCTGCATCGGCTTGCCGATGCGGGGCATCGCAACACGGCGAGTGTGCCGGAAGTTGCGACGGCCACAGAGGCGCAGTCACCCTTTGAAGGCCTAGCGGACCTGGGCGAGGCACTTTATTTCGATACCAACCTTTCAGCCAATCGCACCATGTCCTGCGCCACCTGCCATGATCCGTCAACGGGGTTCCGTGATCCCCGTGTTGATGTTGCAAGCGGGGCGTTTTCATTGGGCGATGATGGTGAAAGCCTTGGCGATCGTAATGCGCCGACCGCAACCTATGCCAAATTCTCCCCGCCATTTCATGTGCGCGAAGATGGTGTCGCGGTCGGTGGCCAGTTCTGGGATGGACGGGCGATGGATCTGGCTGAGCAGGCCGGTGGGCCACCACTTAACCCGATTGAAATGGGTATGCCGGACAAGGCCAGTGTGGTTGCGCGATTGCGCGAAGACGACGATTATGTTGCAGGCTTCAAGGCGTTGTTTGGCAATGATGTCTGGTCGGACGCCGATGAAGCATATAGCGCGATGACCAAGGCGATTGCCGCGTTTGAAGAGGGTGATGAGTTCGCACCGTTTGACAGCAAATATGACCGGTTCCTGCGCGGCGAATACAAAATGACGCCAGAGGAAGAATTGGGGCGCGTCCTGTTCTTTTCGCAGCAATTTACCAATTGCAATACCTGCCACATGCTGAAAACCAGCCCGACGGCAGAGGGCGAAACTTTCACCAATTACGAATTCCACAATATCGGCGTGCCGCGCAATGTCGCAACGCGCAATGTGGTTCACAAGGATGTCGGTTTTACCGATAACGGGTTGCTCGATAACGCAGCCATCAACGATCCGGCCTATCGCGGCAAATACAAAACCCCGTCACTGCGCAATGTGGCGGTGACAGGGCCCTATATGCATAACGGGGTATTTGCCGATCTTGAGACGGTGGTTCGCTTCTACAACAAATATAACAGCAAGGCCGAGATCAATCAGACCAACCCGGAAACCGGTAAGCCGTGGAGCGAACCGGAAGTGGCCGAAACCATTTCACTTAAAGAGCTTGAGCAGGGCGATGCCCTTGATGAAAAGCGCATCGATGCCATTGTCGCCTTTCTCAAGACATTGACCGACGCGCGCTATGAACCGCTTTTGGAACAGCAGCAGGCGGCCAAAGAAAACTAGACTTTCAGCGTTTCAATCACCGCACTTTGTGCCAGATCGCCAAGGCCGGATTTTGTCGCCTTTTCAAAGACTTCATAGGCACTTTGGCCAACGGGTGTCGACATGCCAAGGTCCTTGACAAGCGCAAGGGCATAGGATGCATCCTTGGCGCGCAAGGCATTGGTGAAGTGGATGTTTTCGTGATGATTGCCGCTGACCATGCCAGGAACCGTCATAAGGCCGGAACCACTGGCATTTGCACCGATGGCAAAGGTATCAGTAACGGTTTGGCCATCAAGCCCAGCCTTCTGCGCGACCGCGACCAGTTCGGCAGCGGCAGCAATATGAACAGCGCCGAGCAAGTTGTGCATCAGCTTATAAACCGTCCCAGACCCGATCGGGCCGAAATGAATGGTCTTTTTGCCGGTGTCATTGAGGATCGGGGTGATGCGATCAAGGGTTTCAGGCGCGGCCCCGATCAAAAAGATGGTGTTGCCGGCTTCAACATCGGCGGGAATGCCCGTTACCGGGCTATCAACATATCGAACACCAGCAGCCTCGATTGTTTTTGAAAGCTCAAGCACAAAGGCGTGTGACAGGGTGGAGCATTCAATTGCAATGCTGTCTTTTCGCATGGCGGCAAGCGCACCATCATCGCCCAGCCAAACAGATCGTGCTGCTGCGTCATCAGACATAAATGAAATCACGGTATCGACATCTTTGGCGGCCATTGCCGGTGTGTCGCAGGCGACCGCGCCAAGGATAACAAGCGGTTCAAGTTTGGCTTTGTTTCTGTTCCAGACCTTGACGTCATACCCCTTTGAAAGCAGGCGTTTGATCATCGCCGATGCCATGCGGCCAGCGCCAAGAAAGCCGATTGTGTGGGCCATCATTATTCCCTTGGATCTATTTGGATAAAAGAAAACGGTCTGCCGTGATGGCAGACCGTGAAAACGTGTCAGGGTGGTCTGCGATCAGATCAGGACAAACTCACTTTGACATATTTGCCCGGTGCCGGACCAATGACCTTGAGCTTGCCATCGCCGGGTTTGCGGGCATCGACCTTGCCACCGGCACGACGGCCGACCCAGTTTTGCCAATCGGTCCACCAGGATCCCTCATGCTGGGCGGCCTTGGCCATCCAGTCATCCGGGTTGGCCGGATTGCGATTGTACGTCCAATAGCAATATTTCTTGGCCGCAGGCGGGTTGACCACACCGGCAATATGGCCCGATGCCGACAGCACGAATTTCACCTGGCCCGACATCAATTGCGTACCGGCATAGGTTGCCTGCCAAGGTGCGATATGGTCTTCGCGGGTTGACAGGAAATAGACCGGGATTTTGATGTCACGCAGATCAATCGGTTCGCCAAAGATCTTGATGCCGCCCGGTTCACGCAACAGGTTCTTGTTATACATATTGCGCAAATAGAAGCTGTGCATCGCCTTGGGCATGCGGGTGGAATCGGAGTTCCAGTACAGAAGATCAAACGGGAACGGATCCTTGCCCAGCATGTAGTTGGATACAACAAACGACCAGATCAGATCATTGGCGCGCAGCATGTTAAACGACATCGACATATCGCGCCCGTCAAGGTAGCCCTCTTTGGACATCTTGTGTTCAAGGCTTTTGATCTGTTCGTCATCAACAAAGACCGAAAGTTCGCCCGACTTTTCAAAATCGGTCAGCGTGGTCAGGAAGGTCGCGGATTTAACCCGGTCATCCCCTGTTTTCGCCATATAGGCCAATGTCGAGGCCAGAAGTGTGCCGCCAAGGCAATAGCCGATGGCATTGACTTCTTTCTCGCCGGTGGCCTGTTCGATCATGTCAAGGGCGGCAAGAACGCCTTCCTTGGCGTAGTCTTCAAATGACTTTTCGGCAAGTTCGCTGTCCGGGTTAACCCAGGACAGGACAAACACCGTGTGGCCCTGATCAACCGCCCATTTGATGAAGGAGTTTTCCGGGCGCAGATCAAGAATGTAATATTTGTTGATCCAAGGTGGAACGATCACAAGCGGGCGTTTTGCAACCTTGTCGGTGCTTGGCTTGTATTGCAGAAGTTCCATCAACGGCGTTTTGCCGACCACTGATCCTTCGGTGGTGGCGACATTTTCGCCAACCTTGAAGGCATCAAGATCGGTCATGCGGATTTGCAGTTTACCCTTGCCGCGTTCAAGATCTTCCAGAAGGTTTTGCAACCCCTTGAGCAGGTTTTCGCCACCAGATTCGATTGTGGTCCGTATGACTTCCGGATTGGTCATCAGGAAGTTGGTCGGTGAAATCGCATCGACGAATTGGCGGGTGTAAAATTCGACTTTCTGGGCGGTTTTGTCATCAAGCCCGTCCACATCGTGGACAACGTTTTGCATCCATTGGGATGACAGGAGATATGACTGCTTGATGAAATCAAACAGTTCATTGTTTTCCCATGCCTCGTCACGGAATCGACGATCCCCCTTTTGCGGGGAGACAACCGGTTCGGCTTCTTCGCCCATCATACGCAGGGTAGTGTTGTGCCACAGGGTATAATATTGCTGCCAAAGCTCCATCTGGGCTTCGACCAGCTTGACCGGGTTTTGCATCATATGCGTGGTCAATTCGGCAAAGGCAGAGCCGATATTCAGCGGGTCCGGGTCGGATATTTCCGGATCTTCTGCCTGCTTTGCCAGGAATTCAGACACAAGTCGTTGACTTTTCTCAGCAATCTCTGCCATAGCGGCAGAGAGCTTTTCGGGATCCGGATGTTTGTTTTCAGTTTCGATGGCCTGTTGATCGCTCATGGGGCATTCCCTTATGATACCGCCGCGGATACAAGGTAACTTCAGAACATTTTTGCGTCTTTGCAATATCGCAAGACTTTTGACGTTCTATGTTCCGGGTATCCGATTGACGTTCCGGGTTGAAACTTTGCTTGATCCCAAGCTTATCATGGCCTTAGCCTAGCGCGTCGTTTAGGGGTAGTACAAGAATTATAAGGTGACGTTTTTGCGGATTGATTTAATGCAGACGTCGTCCAACTGAATTTGGAGCAGCGAAAAGAAATGGGCGTTCTGAAATCGACCACCGGCCAGGGGGCTTGGCAGGAGACTGCAAGGGGGAAGCTGCGGGTATTGCTGCAGACGGGCTCGGCCCTGGCTGTGGTGCTGACACTTGGCGCCTGTTCTTCGGTTCCCGATGCGATAAATCCGGTCGAGTGGGGCAAATCCGTCGGAGACATGTTTGATGGCGAAGATGAAGAGCGCGCCGTCAAATCCGACGAAGCCATTCCGGGTGAAGATGGCGAATACCCGAACCTTTCCGACACGCCCGCCAAACCGGTTGTCACCGGCGATGCAGAACGTGATGCACTGGTTGCCGGCCTGGCCGCAGACCGCCAGAATGCCCAGTATGAACAGGGTGGCCGCCGTCAAAGCAACCCGCCTGTGAACGCGCTGCAAGCCGCACCTGCAGCGCCCGCATCGCAACCCGCGATCAATCCGGCACCGACAACACCGGTTTCCAGCAGTTCAATGGCCGATACCGGCAGTACTGCCGCGGCAACTGCCACCACTAGCGCGGTCACCTCTGCGCCAAGCGGCTCCAAGATTGCCGACGAATGGAATGCAAAATCCCCGTCCAGTGGCCCGGTCCCGACACCGGAAGCCCCGCCTGCAGCACCGACTGCGGCACAGGGGGCTGATGCCCGTGCCCAGCAGCTTGCAGCCTATGAGGCAGCACAGGCAGCGCAGAGTGGACAGTCTGCACAGCAGACGAGCGCGGGTACTCCGGCATCGTCTGGTGATCCGGTCATGGATCAGTATCAGCGCCGTCTGGCCGAAGGTCAGGGCGTCTTTGCCAACGAACCGGCGCCAGTGCAGACGCAGGAATTTGATTATTCCATGTATTCCGACAATGGGTCGGTGATCGTCGATGAAAGCCAGTTGGGCGGGGCGGAGCCGATGTATGGCGACTCCGCATCTTATGACATGACGGTCACCAACGATGCCCTGGCATCGCGTCTTGGCGTGCAGTCGATTGATCAGGCTGGCCCGGCTGTCAGTGAAGTGCAGATCGCACAGATCCAGTTTGCGCACGGTTCGACCAACCTTGGTGGTGCTGATTACAACGTGCTGGAACAGGTTGCCGCAACCTGGCAGCAGACCAGCGGCTTTATCCGGGTGATTGGTCATGCATCAATGCGTACCGGCAATATGTCGCTTGAACAGCACCTGGCGGTAAACCGCCGTGTGTCCGAAGGCCGTGCGGCAGCCGTCGTGTCGCGCCTGATTGAGCTTGGCGTCAATCCGAATGCGATCTTTGTGGGGGCGGATGGCTCGGCCGATCCGCGCTACTACGAAGGCGTTCCGGCGGGCGAAGCCGGCAACCGCCGTGTCGAGATTTATCTGGATTACTGATCACGTCGACCAGAATAGTTCAGAACCAAACAGCAAAACGCGGAGGGAGAAATCCTTCCGCGTTTTTTCTGTGTTTGGAGCTTCGGGCGTGCCGAAAAGGTCGGGTTTTTGCCGTCGGCCTGACGTCACCCGGTCCTTTCCCCGCCGTAAATCGCATTTATGCGTATTTTCCGCGCATTAATTCGTTGAGTATGATTTCAAGAAAAGGTACATCCTTCGAATTGTACGCTATTAATGGCCTGAATATCGGGCCTAAACGCAACTTTCGAGAAATCGAGGATATGCTTTTCGCATAAAATTCGAATTTCAGTGATTTGACGAGGAAACAGGATAATGTCGCAGGACTTCCACCGCATAAAACGTCTACCGCCTTATGTATTCGCAGAAGTAAATGCGATGAAGGCGGCGGCGCGGCGAGCGGGGGAGGACATTATTGATTTCGGCATGGGCAACCCTGACCCGGCGACCCCACAGCATATCGTCGACAAGCTGGTTGAAACGGTCCAGAACCCGCGCACCCATGGCTATTCGATGTCGCGCGGCATTCCCGGCCTGCGCAAGGCATTGGCGGCCTATTACGGCCGTCGTTTTGGTGTGGATATTGATCCCGAAACCGAAACCGTTGTGACCCTTGGTTCCAAGGAAGGTTTGGCAAACCTCGCTGCTGCGATCACAAGCCCGGGTGACATCTTTTTGGTGCCAAACCCGTCCTATCCGATCCATGCATTCGGCTTCATCATTGCAGGCGCGGCATTGCGCCATATCCCGATTGGTCACGATGATCAGGGGACGTTCAATACCGAAAGCTTTATGGATCAGCTTCATCGCGCGGTGAAGCACTCGGTCCCGAAACCAAGTGCAGTTGTTCTTAACTTCCCGGCCAACCCGACCGCCCTTGTTGTGGATCTGGCGTTCTATCAGGAAGTTGTCGATTTCTGCCGCAAGCATGAAATCTATGTGCTGTCGGATATTGCCTATTCCGAGATTTATTTTGATGGCAATCCGCCTCCGTCGATCCTGCAGTGCCAGGGTGCAAAGGATATCGCCGTTGAATTCTATTCGCTGTCGAAAACCTATTCGATGGCGGGCTGGCGTATCGGGTTTGCCACCGGCAATAAAAAGCTGATCAACGCACTGACGCGGATCAAGTCGTATCTTGATTACGGTGCCTTTACCCCGGTTCAGGTCGCCGCAACCGCGGCCCTCAACGGCCCGCAGGATTGTGTCGAGGAATTCCGGAACCTGTACCGCGAACGCCGGGATATCTTCATCGAAGGGGCGCAAAGTGCCGGTTGGGAAATTCCAAGCCCGGCGGCAACCATGTTTGCCTGGGCACCGATCCCCGATGCCTTTGCCGAACTGGGATCGCTTGATTTTTCCAAGCTGCTTTTGCAGGAAGCAGGCGTTGCCGTGGCACCGGGTCTTGGCTTTGGCGAGTATGGCGATCGCCATGTGCGTATCGCGCTTGTGGAAAACAAGCACCGCATTCGTCAGGCCAATCGCAACATCAAACAGTTCTTTGCCAAGTGCCCCGATGCAGAATCTGCACGTGAACTGTTGAAGAAATCCGTCTGATATCTCATAAAGCATTCTGTGTTTCGCCCGGGACATGTCCCGGGCGTTCTGTTATCAGGGCGCAGTGATCTTTTTTGATCACGGGCGGAGCCAAAGATGTAACCACGCGACAAGGAGTTATCGTGAAAGACGTCGTCAAAATCGGTGTGGCAGGCCTTGGTACGGTCGGTGCCGGAACCGTTAAACTGCTGAGTGAACATCGCGACCTTCTGACAGACCGTTCGGGTCGCCAGATTGTCGTCACAGCGGTATCGGCGCGTGATCGAACTCGCGATCGTGGTTTTTCCACCGAAGGCCTGACCTGGTATGATGATGCCCGTGATCTTGCCGCGGACAAGGATATCGACATCCTTGTCGAACTGATCGGCGGATCAGATGGCATTGCCTATGACACCTGCAAGGCTGCCCTTGAAAATGGCAAGCACGTTGTGACCGCCAACAAGGCGCTGATTGCGCTTAAGGGTGCGGAACTTGCACGGATTGCTGATGCGAACAATGTCACCATCGCCTATGAGGCGGCGGTTGCTGGCGGTATCCCGGTGATCAAGGCGCTGCGTGAAGGTCTGGCTGGTAACGAGATTTCGCGCGTGACCGGCATTTTGAATGGCACGTGCAACTATATCTTGACCACCATGCGTGAACAGGGCCGTGACTTTGCCGACGTTCTGGCAGAGGCACAGAAACTTGGCTATGCCGAAGCCGATCCGACCTTTGATGTCGATGGCATTGATGCCGCGCACAAGCTTGCAATCCTGGCGAGCCTCGCCTTTGGGGTCGAAGTCGACTTTGACGCGGTTGCAGTCGAAGGCATCCGCAGCGTTTCGGCCCTTGATATTCAGCTTGCCGAAGAACTTGGTTATCGCATCAAGCTGCTTGGCATTGCCAAACAGACGGCCGAGGGCATTGAGCAGCGCGTATCCCCGGTGATGGTGGATCGTGCGACCCAGATTTCCAAGGTCGAGGGCGTATTTAACGCAGTCGCCCTTGAAGGCGACTATGTCGGGCCAGTGGTCCTGCAGGGCCGTGGGGCGGGCGAACGTCCGACTGCATCGGCGGTGGTTGCTGATATCGTCGATATCGCGGCTGGTCGTGCGGCACCGGTGTTTGGTCTGCCGGCAGATCGCCTTAAGAAAAACGTGCGTGCGTCGCTCGAAAAGCATGTTGGCGCCTATTACCTGCGCCTGATGGTGTGGGACCGCCCGGGTGTCATGGCGGAGGTGACCGCAACCCTTGCCAAGCATGGGGTATCGATGGCGTCCATGATCCAGCATGGCCGCGCCGAAACCGAAGGCGGCGTTGTACCGGTGGTTATCGTGGCACACGAAACGACTGAGTCCGCCATGTCGGGTGCGGTGAATGATATTGCAGCGTTCGAAAGCAATTCACAGCCGCCGGTTCTGATGCGGATTGAAAGCTTCGCATCTTAACAAAATGAACAACACATATTCGCCCCGTATCTGCCATGATGCGGGGCGATGTTGTATAGGTCGGACAGAAGGCCGAGCATAAAAATAAAAAGACAACAATGAGATGGGGCCCCCAGACCCCACATCAGCAATACGAGGAAGAAGATATGGATCGAAATCTTGCGCTTGAAACGGTTCGCGTAACTGAGGCGGCGGCACTTGCGTGCTCTGGCCTGATGGGACGCGGCGACGAAAAGGCAGCCGATCAGGCCGCCGTGGACGCCATGCGCAATGCGCTTAACAGCATGGATATCAAAGGCACGGTCGTGATTGGCGAAGGCGAACGCGACGAAGCCCCGATGCTGTTTATCGGCGAAGAAGTTGGCTCCGGCGAAGGCCCGGAAATCGATATCGCGCTTGATCCGCTTGAAGGCACGACCATTTGCGCGACTGGTGGTCCGAACTCTTTGGCTGTCGTTGCCATGGCCGAAAAGGGCGGGTTCCTCAATGCACCGGACACCTATATGGAAAAGATTGCCGTTGGCGGTGGTCTTCCGGATGATGTTGTCGACCTTGACGCCAGCCCGGCCGAAAACCTTAAAAGCCTTGCCAAGGCAAAGGGTTGCGATGTTGCAGATCTGGTTGTGTGTATTCTTGATCGTCCGCGCCATCAGGAAATCATTGCCAAAACCCGCGAAGCCGGAGCACGCATCATGCTGATCGGGGATGGTGATGTTGCCGGTGTGATCGCGACTTCTCAGAAAACCTCGGGCATTGATCTTTACATGGGTACTGGCGGCGCGCCGGAAGGTGTCCTGGCCGCAGCAGCCCTTCGTTGCATCGGTGGTCAGTTCCAGGGCCGTCTTGTTTTCCGCAACGATGATGAAATCGCGCGCGCGAAAAAATGGGGCATCGAAGACCTGACCCGTAAATACAAGCTGAACGAACTTGCCAAGGGCAATGTCATGTTTGCGGCGACCGGTGTGACCGATGGCGCGATGCTGCGCGGCGTGCGCCGCTTCGCCAATGGGGCCGAAACTGAAAGCATCGTGATGCGTTCCCAGTCCGGTACTGTACGTTATGTCCGCGCCGTGCACGATTTCAGCCGGAAAATCTGGTACAAATAAGCGACCAGTTCTCAAAATTCGAAAAGGGAGTGCCTTGATGTAATTCTCGGCACTCCCTTTTTTCGTTTAATGGCTTGCAGGGGCAGGTGGACTGCGCTACATCCTCCGCCCCCTGTGACCAACACCAAATCCCGGAGCCTGCCTGATGTCGGAAATTATTGCCCTTGATTTCGGAACGACGAACTCTGTTCTTGCCGTGGCAGACAGTGCAGGAAACGTGCAATCCGCCACGTTCGAGGTCGGCACCAAAAGCTTCGATACCTATCGGACCATTCTGTATTTCTGGGAAGATCAGGATCTGAAGGCGCCGAATGCGCCAACCCACACCAAAAGCTGCTCCGGCCCGTTCGCGATTGAGGAATACCTTAAGGAAAGCCACGATTGCCGCCTGATCCAGTCGATGAAATCCTATCTGGCGGCCAAGGATTTTGAGGGCACGGATATCTTCGGGACCAACTATTCCATCGAAGATCTGATTGGTACGTTCCTGACACAGATCCATCACTTCGCGCAGCACAGCCTTGGCTGGCTGGGGCAGCGGGTGATTTCCGGGCGCCCGGTCGCTTTTGCCGGAAATAATCCGGACAATGACTTCGCTGAAATGCGTTTGCGTGCGGCCTATGAGCAGGCCGGTTTTGATGTCGAGGCCATGGTGTTTGAGCCGCTGGCCGCATCCTATTATTACGGGCGTGAGCTTGATAAACCGGAAACTGTTCTGGTCGCCGACTTTGGCGGTGGTACCAGTGACTTTTCGCTGATCCGCTTTACGCCGGGTCTGGGCATTCGGGGGGTGCAGCCGCTTTCGCACACCGGTCTTGGTGTTGCAGGCGACCGGTTTGATTATCGCATCATCCAGAAGGCCGTCTGGCCACGTCTTGGTTTTGGCTCCGAATATAAATCCATGGGCGCGACCCTGCCGGTTCCGCGGCAATATTACACGGCGTTTTCGCGCTGGCACGAACTGGCCATGATGAACCAGCCCAAAACCATCAACGAAATCAAAGGTCTGATCAGGTCCGCGACCAAGCCCGATGATATCGAGGATCTGGTTGCGATCATCGAAGATGAAATGGGCTTCCACCTCTATCAGTCGGTGTCGAAGGCCAAGGCAGAGCTTTCTGAAAAAGACAGCACCATCCTGCAATTCGCCCATGGCGGGGTGGAGATCGAAGAAAAACTGACCCGTGCCGATTTCGAAGCCTCGATTGCACCCGACATGGCCGAGATCGAACTGGCCGCCAAGAACTGCCTTGATCAGGCCGGTGTCGATGCACGTGACGTCTCAAAGGTCTTCATGACCGGTGGCACATCCTATGTCCCCGCCGTGCGCAAGCTGTTCGAAGACCGCTTTGGCAAGGGCCGCATCGAAATCGGCCAGCCGTTCCTGTCGGTGGCACACGGGTTGGCCCTGATTGCGGCGGACGAAGGCATCGTCTGATCAGCAGGCGAAGTCACCGCCGCACTTAACCGAAAGCAACACGATTGCGACAACAAGAAGCCCGACGGCAAGGCCGCTGAGCCCGTAAAGCCAGATCGATTTCGGGCGGCGTTTGAAAATCCAGGGCAGAATGCCACCCATCAGGCACAGCACAGGAAATGCCAGCACGCTGAAAAACAGGAAATGGGTAAGCGCGTTTTCATCTGATCCCGGTGCGTCAAACATCATTGGTGAAAACATCACTATCGGCATCGACATTACAGCAGCAAGAACGGAAAGGATGGTTAATCCGATCCGGAGACCTTTTTTGTGGGGCATTGCTCGTATCCGTTTTTATTATCGCCTTAGTGTGCACAACTTTATCGCGTAGGCAAATGCCTGTGCGTACCAGACTGTTTTTCACAATACGAAATCGATGCTTGTTTTGAAGCGCTGAATTCAGACTTATCTTTATAGCTAAAGGGCCGAACTTTGTTCGTGACAAAAGCCCGCTATCCATATCCTGGGAGGATCATGATGAGTTCAGAAAGCGAAGCACATGTGATTGCGCGGCTGACAGGACAAATTTTACCGGCATTGCCGTTATCAGCGACCAATGACGGCACGGTTGATTTATCAGTTCTGGCTGGACGGATAGTTGTTTACGCCTATCCGCGGACGGCTGAACCCGGTGTGCCATCCCCGGAAGGGTGGGATGAAATTCCCGGCGCCAAGGGCTGTACGCCGCAATCCTGTTCGTTTCGTGATCACGCCTCGGAATTGCGTGCGGTCGGGGTAGAAAACCTGTTCGGGCTTTCAAGCCAGACAACCGATTATCAAAAAGAAGCAGCCGACCGCCTTCATCTGCCATTTGCTTTGCTGTCGGATGCTGACCATCGCTTCAAGGAAGCCATGGCGATGCCGGATTTTGAAGCCGATGGCATGCGCCTGTTCAAGCGTCTGACCATGGTCATTGATGATGGCAAGATCACCAAGGTGTTCTATCCCGTCGATGATCCGGCCGCAGATGCCGAGAACGTTTTGAAATGGTGCGGGGAAAACCCGGTCGGCTAGGGATCGCCATGTCTCGGCGCGGTTTGATCGATTGGCAAAATATCCGGTTTCAGACCGCCCGAGATTGCGCTATTCCATAGGGCATGACAGAGCATTCACAAGAAACTACCTTTATGGGCATTGAGCGATCCGTCACCGGCAAATGGTGGCGTGAACGCGCAAATGACGAGCGATTGGCAACCACGATTGCCCAGCGTTTTGGCGTGCCCGAAATTGTTGGCCGGGTGATGGCCGCGCGCGGCATTGACCTTGATGACGCCGAAAGTTTCCTGTCACCGACACTGCGCGATCTGATGCCTGATCCATCCAGCTTGCAGGATATGGACAAGGCGGCCGCACGCATTGCCGACGCCATCGAGGCGGGCGAGGGGATTGCGGTATTTGGCGATTATGACGTTGATGGCGCGACCAGTACGGCGTTGTTGAAAAGGTTTTTCCGCGCCATTGGTGTTGATGTTCCTGTCCATATTCCTGATCGCATGAAAGAGGGCTATGGCCCGAATGCGCCAGCCCTTCTGGAGCTTCAGCGCAAGGGTGCCAAGCTGATCCTGACGGTTGATTGCGGGGTAACCGCCTATGCACCGCTGCAAGAGGCCCGCGATGCCGGGATTGAGATCATTGTTGTCGACCACCACGCCGCAGAGCCGGAATTGCCGCCTGCCGTGGCGGTCGTGAACCCCAATCGACTGGATGACGAAAGCGGGCTTGGGCATCTCTGCGCAGCCGGTGTGGCGTTTTTGGTCTGTGTGGCGTTGTTGCGCGAATTGCGCAATCGTGGCTGGCTTGAAAAGAAGGGCGTTCGCGCACCGGATTTGCGCAACTGGCTTGATCTGGTGGCCCTTGGCACGGTGTGCGATGTGGTGCCGTTGCGCGGATTGAACCGGGCGTTCGTGACCCAGGGCCTTAAGGTGATGAAGCACCGATCCAATGTCGGCATGACATCACTTGCCGATATTGCCGGCGTCAACGAGGTGCCGAGTGCCTATCACCTGGGTTATGTCCTTGGGCCGCGTGTGAATGCTGGTGGGCGCGTTGGCGAGAGTTTTCTGGGCACCACCCTGCTTTCGGGCGAGAACCCCGCAGAGGCGCAGGATATCGCCCGCAGGCTTGATGAATATAACCGTGAGCGCAAGGCGATCGAGGATATCGTCCTTGATCAGGCCATCAGTGCGGTTGAAGGCAAATCAAAGGTCGGCTCCATGGTGCTGGTCGGCGGCGATGACTGGCACCCTGGCGTGATCGGCATTGTCGCAAGCAGGCTTAAGGATCGCTATCACGTGCCGTCGCTTGTGATGGGCAAGGTTGACGGCGTCTATAAGGGCTCTGCGCGATCTGTGCGGGGCATTGATCTGGGCGATGCGATCATTGCTGCCCGTCAGGCCGGGCTTCTGATCAATGGTGGCGGGCACCATATGGCGGCGGGCTTTACACTTGATCCCGAAAAGCTTGACGCGTTCGAGGCCTTCCTTGAAGAACGCTTTGCCAAGATCATTGCCGAAAACGACATTCGCCCGACGATCACGGTCGATGGGGCCCTGCATGCCAAGGGCGCCACACTTGATCTTATCGACTCACTTGAAAAGCTGGGGCCTTTTGGTGCGGGCAATGCCGAGCCCCGATTTGCATTTGTCGATTGCCGCGCGGTCAAGGCCGACGTTGTCGGACAGGATCATGTGCGCTGTATCCTGACCGGGTCAAACGGGCAGGGGCGGCTTAAGGCGATTGCGTTCAGATGCCTTGATAATGATATGGGACAGACCCTGATCAAGCATGGCGGGCGCCCGTTACATGTCCTGGGGCATTTGCGTCGCGATAGCTGGCAGGGGCGCGATGGTGTGCAGCTGATCATTGATGATGTGGCCTTGCCGGTCTAGCGACGTGCCCCCGGGCAGGGCAGCTATGATGCTGCAAATGCTTGCCGTTATGGTTTGATCAGACTAATCCTGAAGGCACCATGACACAAAATTTGCGCCCCACACCCACCTCTGCGACGCCCAAGCATGGCCTCGGATCGTTTTTGATCGTTCTGATGCCGATCATGTTGGCCTTTTCGCTTAGTCAGTTTTTCCGTTCTGCCCAGGCGCTGCTTGCCGGGCCGCTGCGTGAACAGCTTGCCGTTACACCCGAGCAGCTTGGCCTGATATCGGGCAGTTTCCATTTTGCCTTTGCCCTGATGCAGATCCCGGTCGGGGTGCTGCTGGATCGGTATGGGCCGCGCCTGACCAACGGGTTTTTGACCATGGTCACCGTGGCGGGTGTCTTTATCTTTGCCAATGCGCAAAGCGTGCTGGGCCTGATGGCAGGCCAAGCGGTGATTGGCGTTGGCTGTTCGGCAGCCTTCATGTCGGCACTGGTTCTGGCCGCGCGCTGGACCGCACCCGAAAAGTTTGCGGCTGCATCCGGACTGATCGTTTCGTTCAGTTTGATGGGCGTTCTGGCATCGGCAACGCCACTTGCGACACTGGTTGAGGCCTATGGCTGGCGGGCGGTTTATTACGGCCTTGCCGGTATTGCGTTGATTGCGGTGGTGCTTGACTTCATTCTGGTCCGCGACAACCCGCCGGGCCATGCAACCCATGCCCAGCGCGGCGAAAGTGTCGGTGATGTACTGCGCGGCATGGTGTCGGTCTGGTCAAACCGGCAGGTCTGGTTGCTTTCGGGCGTGGCGTTTTTCAGTTACCCGACGATCCTGACGGTGCGGGGCCTTTGGGGCGGCCCTTACTTGCATGACGTGTTTGATCTGGGCGCAGTCGAGGTCGGTAATATCCTTCTGGTCATGACGATTGGCATGATCATTGGGCCGCCGACCTATGGGCAACTGTCGCGCATGATGCCGGACAACACCCGTGGTCTGATTGTCTTTGCCGTGCTGGTCGGGGCGGTTGCCTGCCTGTTGCAGGCCTTTGTAGGGCCAATGGGGACGGGCATCGCCATGGTTTTGATGTTGTTGCACGGCTTCCTGGGTAGCAGTGCGACGCTTAATTACGCCGCATCGCGCAAGGCGGTGGCCGAACATCAGATTGGCCGCGCACTGACCACGATCAATCTGGCGACCTTTGGCGGTCTTTTCGTCCTTCAAGGCATTGCCGGGCTGATTGTCGGCCATTATGAAGCCGACCCGGATACCGGTTACAAGGCGATGTTTGTCTTTTTGGGCTGTGGTCTTGCTGTGGCTGGGATCAGTTTCTGGATCGGAACCCGACGTCGCAGCCAATAAACCGTCTGGTTAAACAGTGTGCCAAGGTTTTTCAGTATTTGGTCGGGAATGGCATCATTTACGCCAAGGGATTAAAAAAAACGTCACAGGGGCGAAAAAGCCGCTTGACCTGACCCCACCCAATCGCTAAAAACCGGCCTCGTTAACGCGCTGCGTCCCCTTCGTCTAGAGGCCTAGGACACCGCCCTTTCACGGCGGCAACAGGGGTTCGAATCCCCTAGGGGACGCCACTCGTTAACATAGACTGACTTCGATTGGTGCGTATGTGTCCCCTTCGTCTAGAGGCCTAGGACACCGCCCTTTCACGGCGGCAACAGGGGTTCGAATCCCCTAGGGGACGCCACCAACCGAAAGTCACGACATTCGCACATAAATGCTTGTGCCTGTGTCCCCTTCGTCTAGAGGCCTAGGACACCGCCCTTTCACGGCGGCAACAGGGGTTCGAATCCCCTAGGGGACGCCATCTTTTCCAAATATAAATCAATATGTTGCCGCGCAAATGTCGCGTCGCGCATCAATTGTCTTTTGCGCGATTTCGTTTCTAGAAACGGAATTTGTGCTGGCGTGGTGCCATCTTTTTGTGTTGCCGATAACGCCGTGTCAGGCTTTCGCGCAATTGTTCGGCAGTCGGTCGGGGCAGGTCGATGACCGTGCGCGGGGTTTCTGGTGTGATTGCGTCTGATTGCGCGGCATCTTCGGTGATGGCGGCGAGATCCCCGGCAAAAAGATCCACCGGGTCCGCCAAATCGGCGGCGTAAAGATCGGCAACCCCGACGCCAAGCAACCGATAGCGCGTGCCATCGATTTCCTTTTTAAGCAGTGTCAGCGCAGCATCCAGAATGACGTCTTCACGCAATGTCGGGTACGTCAGGCGCATATTGCGCGTGCGGAGCATGAAATCTGATGATTTAAGCTTCAGGATCACGGTGTGACCTGCAATTTCCTTGCGCGCCAGATCGCTGGCAACCCGCGATGTCAGGCGGGTGGCGATCTCGGAAAGCTCGGACAGGCTTGCGATATCTTCGTTGAAGGTGGTTTCCGAAGACAGGCTTTTGCGTTCCGTGCTTTGCTCTACACGCCGGTTGTCTTCACCGCGCGAGAAGTAAAAGAACCGCTTGCCGATGCTGCCATATCGGCCCTGCAGGGTGTGGATGTCCATTTCCTGCAGCTGCCCGATGGTTGTAACGCCATCTGCATGCAGTTTGCGCTCCATCGCGGGGCCAACCCCCCACATCATGCGCACTGGCTTGTCGGCCAGGAAATCAAGCGCCTCACGCCGTCCGATCATGGAAAAGCCAAACGGCTTGTTGAGGTCGGATGAGATTTTGGCAAGAAACTTGTTATAGGAAAGCCCGATCGAGACCGTGATGCCGACTTCGCGTTTGATGGTCGCCTGAAGGTCGATCAGACATTCTGCCGCCGACTTGCCTTGGGTTTCCATGGCGTTGGTAAGGTCCATAAAGGCTTCGTCAATCGACAGCGGTTCGATATTGGGGGTGAGTGCGCGCATCATGTCGCGAATGCGATAGCCTTCGCGCTGATACTTTTTCATATCAGACTTCAAAAACACGGCATCAGGGCAGAGTTCCCGTGCCTTGAAGGCTGGCATGGCGGACCGGACACCATATTTGCGCGCAACATAACAGCATGTCGCAACAACACCACGATGACCGCCGCCAATGATGACGGGCTGATCGATTAGTTCCGGGCGGTCACGCTTTTCAATCGAGGCATAAAAGGCATCGCAATCAAGATGACCAATCGCAAGCTCCGGCAGTTCCGGGTGGGCGATGGCGCGCTTGCAGGAACAGACCGGGCAGGGCACATAAGACCCGCTACCGCTTTTGGGGAGCGGTCGGTCAAGATGCAGTCGCCATTTGTGATGGCAATCCGGGCAAAGCGCGTACAACATGCTTATGTGTACTGCTTTTGTTCCCGTTTTGCCAAGGGGTGAAATGAAGGTGGTTGCTGGTAAGCCAAGGCTCCTGACCGGATTGTCAGGAGGATGTCTGGCTGCGGTCGGTTATCGCGTCGGCTTGTCGTCGGTTGGCCTTGTCGGCGCAGGTCTGACGGGCTTTTTGGCGTCCCGCTTGGCGCGGCGTTGCCGGGCGATCATGTTGTCGATATAGCGGCCCTGGAACAGGGTGATGCCAAGCGACTGGCCGAACTTGATCGCGGTGGGTGAATCACAACGGCACAGGATCACACGTTCCCGGCCAGAGTTCTTCACCAGACTGTCCATTTCCGAGTATTTTTTGCGGATGACATTATCGGTCATCTCTTCGCGCCAGGCGACCTTGATGAAGTCGGCCTTAAGGCGTTTGCGATCAACAAAGGACAGGGCTTCGACTGTCAGGTTGTCGATCAGAATGCGATAACCGCGTTCATGGAAATCGTCACGCACACTGAGATAGGTTTCAAGGTTTGAAAACAGATCAACCTGATTAAGCTCAATGATCACGTTGCCTTGCCAGTTGCGGCGTACGGTTTCGTCAAACTTGTCAAAATCCTTCGACGTCAGGGTGCCAAGATTGAGGTTGATCGAAAACGAACTTGCATGCGTCTTGAACGTTCGCTTGCACAGGTAGTTCAGCATGCGTTTGTCGAGTGTCTCGGTCATGTGCTGGAACAGCCAGCGGTTTGACGCCAGATCAATATTGGGCATCAGCGCGTTGCGCAGATCGGTGATCGAGACAAAGAACTCGTCAAATACTGGATGCAGTTCCTTGGAACTGCCATGGGCAAAGACACAGACCGGTTGCTGGCGAATATGTTCAGACAGATCGGCTGTGTGAATGGTTTCTTCAAGTTCGCCGAGGTTTTCGGCCGTGATGGGGTTGAGGACGTTGTTGTCCTTTTCACGCTGGATGGCGCTACGCATGTTCAAGCTTTTCTGAAGCTTTTTCGCGCGCTCATCAAGGTGTTGACACAGCAACAGAAATTCCTGGAACTCGGTATTAAGGTTGTACCATGTGCAAAAACCGGTTTCTTCGCTGTCGTCCTGTGACAACGGATCATCGCGGAACAGATAGCGCAGCGTATCTACAGCCGGTTCGACATCGGCAATCGACTTGTCTTTCCAGACAAAGATCAGATCATTGTTGGTCAGAACAAAGATACGACCGACATAGAGTTTGACATAGCTTTCAAAGGTATTGGTCGCAACGCGGATATGATAATCGCGGCGATGGAACGGTTTTAGGCGCGACAGGTGAATATGTACAGCCCGGTGCCCGTATTTACGGGTCTCCAGCCGTTGCACATAATCCAGCAACAGGTATTCCTGAAGGGCCTGTTGGCCATATTGCTGCGGTTCAATCACGCCGAAACCCCTGAAAGAGAAAACGTTTTTTGAGTGGTTATTTGCCGGTTGAATACACCGAAGACCGAAGTCTGATCAAATCATAATGTTCTGAAGGTCTGGTTAATGGTTGAGACACTCACTTTAGCACTATTCTATGTATAGAAACTATACGTATGGCAGGACAAGTGTCGCATCAAAAACAGTGATTAATTTGCTTTAACGAATTGTTGGCAAGCAGGGTGCAAAATCAAGGCTGTATGGGGGAAGTCCATGCGCGGTTTTGCTGGAACATGAACTGGCACTACAGCATGATTTCCGAAACGGGTTTTATGGAATAGGGGATTGGCGCCATGCAGGTATCCGCAAAGCGGACCGGGAACTGGCTGAAAATCGGCAAGGGTATTGCTGTGATCGGTATGGTTTCATGGGTGTCGGCCTGTGCGCCGCTGCTGGATCAGGATTTCTGGGACGAGGCAACGTCCTTTGCCGATGACAATTACACGGCCCTTGGCCTGCAGCAGTTGGCCAGCGGTGATTATGCATCTGCTGAAAAGTATTTTGACGAGGCACTGCGCAAAAATCCCCAGGACGGCCATGCAATGTTGTGGCGGTCCGTTCTTTATCAAAATACCAACCGCCCGGATCGGGCGCGGGATGGTTATGAAACACTGATCGCGATGAACCCGCCCGGTACGGTTCTGATGTCTTCGGCAACGGGGACACAGCCGCGACCGTTGCGGGATGCGGCTGAATTCAACCTGTCGCGGCTTCAGCGCGGCCTGCCGGGGTCGCTGAGCATCAATGATCAAATCATTAGCGGGCCGTCGGGCCTTGGCAATGGTGCCGCGGCTGTTGCCGCCGGTCGTGCCACAAACGCGCCAATGACCGGCAACCCGGTTTCGTCCATGACCAGCGCGTCAACCAGGCCGATGGATGTTCCGGCTGGTGCAGCCCTGTCGGCAGGGGACGAGGCAATCGCCGAACGGTTTGCGATCTTGCGCAACCTGCAGTCCACCGGACTTGTCACGCCCGAGGAATATTCCGCCCGCCGTTCCGCAAACCTTGGTGCCTTGCTGCCGATGAGCCAACCGGCACCGTCGGCATTTTTGAATAACCCGCCGCCAGAAGGCGAGCAGGTCGAACAACGTCTTAATCAACTGAACCGTGCGCTTCAGATCGGGGCAATTACCGTGCAGGAACATGTTGCAGAACGCACTGCCATTCTCGATGCGTTATTGCCAGCCCAGCCGCGCCAACGCGCAACCCCGCCGCCAGCCCCGCAAGGTCTGATGGATGCCGCACGTCAGATTGCACGCATCGAAGACCTGCAACAGATGAAGCTGGTCACACCTGATGAGTTCAAGCGCGAACGTGACGCGATTGAGGCCGCCATTGTCGAACCGGCACAGGGCACGGCAATGACCCTTAATGCCGGTGAACCGGTCCGCCGTGTCGCCACGGGTGAAAGCCGCCCGGTTCAGGCGGCTGAGGAAATGGCAAGCGCGCCTGCAGCAATGGCAAGTGGCGCCAAATCCGTTCATCTTGCATCCTATCGTAATGAGGCACAGGCAGAACGCGGCTGGCAGATCCTGAGCAGCCGCTATGGCCAGCTTGCCCCGCTTCAACATGGTGTGACGCGCGCCAGCATTCCGGGCAAAGGCACCTATTACCGCCTGATGGCAACGGGGCTAAGCGATAGTGCGGCAAGCACTCTGTGTGCGGAGCTGAAACGACGCGGCCAGTTCTGCGAGGTCAAGTAGCACTTCTGGTCCATGGACCTTATCTTAAAAGAATTGCGACAACGCCGGTGGGATCAAAATGTTGCCACCGGCGTTGTTGTCTTCAAGCTAACCTTATTCAACCGATATCCCGGTAGCATGCCATGATCTTTGTCTTTAGCGATTTTGGTGTAAACGGCCCCTATAGTGGCACCATTCGGTCGGTCGTGATGCGCCATGCGCCGGATGTGCCGATCTGCGATCTGATGTGTGATGCGCCGGACCGGAACCCAAAGGCGGCAAGTTACCTTCTGGCGGCCTTAACCCGCGAATTTCAGGCGGGCGATGTGGTGTTGGCGGTTGTTGATCCCGGCGTGGGCAGTGCGCGTCGGGGGCTTGTCGTTACGGCCGATGGCGTTTCATATGTCGGGCCGGATAATGGTTTGTTTGAAATGATTATAAGGCGTGCCGAAAAGGTATCGATCAAGGTCATTGACTGGTTGCCCGATGACGCATCGGCAAGCTTCCATGGCCGGGATATCTTTGCCCCGGTTGCCGCACTGATTGCAACCGATCAGGCTTTTGCATCACATCCGATCGCACTTGATGCGCGGTTTGGTGCAGCACAGGATTGGCCCGATGAATTGGCCGAAGTGATCTATGTCGATCCCTATGGCAACCTGATGACGGGACTTTCTGCGCGTTCACTTGATGAAAAAATCACAATCAATGCGCATATCGTTTCCGGGGCGCGGACATTCTCCGACGTCCCCGAAGGATCGGCTTTCCATTACCGCAATTCGATCAGGCTCTGTGAAGTGGCGGTGAATTGTGGACGCGCCGATAAAATGATGGGCGCTGTGATCGGAAGCACTGTTGGCGTGAATTGAATATGTTACGCGCAATCGATGATTGGTTCGTAAGTATGTGATGTGATCGTTTGAAGGTGTGATAACTGGTGTTTGCGATATGCAATCAATCCTTGAGCAGGGCTTGGTGAATGGCGATTGAGGTTAAATTCTGGGGCGTTCGTGGAAGCATTGCATGTCCGTCACCTGACCATGTTGTTTATGGTGGCAATACCAGTTGCATTGAAATGCGTGTCGGCGACGAGGTCCTGATCTTTGATGCGGGGACCGGGATCCGCAATCTTGGCAAGGATCTGATCCGGCGCAACGTCACCCATGCCCATATCTTCCTGACCCATACGCACTGGGATCATATCAACGGATTTCCGTTCTTTGTGCCGGCCTATAACCCAAATGCTTCCTTCCGGGTCATGGCGGGGCATCTGACCCATCAGGGCGGGGTGGAGCGGGTGTTTTCGGCGCAAATGGCGGACCCGACATTTCCCGTGCCGCTGTCTGCCATGCAATCGAAGCTGACATTTGAGGATTTCAGTGTCGGGGATGAATTGCATCCCGCCGATGGTATCGTGATCAAGACGGCACCCTTGCGTCACCCCAACGGGGCGACGGCGTTTCGTGTAGAGTATGATGGTAATGCGGTGTGTTATGTGACCGATACCGAACATGATCCGGAGACCCCGGACCCGATCATTCTTGATTTCATCGAAGATGCCGATCTGGTGATTTACGATTGCACCTACACCGACGAAGAATTCACGCAGAAAGTCGGGTGGGGGCATTCGACATGGCAGGAAGGCATTCGGCTTTGCCGGGCCGCCAATGCCAAGCAACTGGCACTGTTCCATCACGATCCGGAACACGATGATGCGGCGATGACCATTATCGAGCAAAAGGCACGTGCCACTTGGTCAGGCGCGTTTGCCGCCCGCGATGAAATGGTGTTGCACATCGAATAGCGGTGCCAATTCCCGGACCTGAACTTCGGCCTCAGAACACGCGGGAGTATTTCGGGAAGACACGGATTTCAATCCTGCGGTTGGCTTCGCGGTTTTCAGGGATCGGTTCGCCGAAATCATTGCGGTTTGGCAATTTCGGTCTGGTATCGCCATAAGAAATCGCACGCATGCGTTTGCTGTCGGGATCAACGCCAAGGGCGGCAAAGAAGCGGACAACCGCGATGGCACGACCCGCCGCCAGATCCCAGTTTGTCGGGAAACGCGGTGAGTTGATCGGGCTGTCGTCGGTATGACCGGAAACTTCGACCTGAAAACCGAGATAGCGCGGTTCTTTCAGAAGATCACCGACATCCTTAAGAAACAGGACAGCATCATTGGTCAGGTTGGCTGACCCCGGTTGGAAGAACGACGCGCTGCCCATTTCCATCAGGATGCCTTCGTCATCGGTCGACACATTGACGGCACTGTCCAACGCCATATTGAAAACCACATCGCGCAGATCTGTCTCAAGCACCTGTGTCGGGCGCACGACTTCGCGCTTGCCAATCTGTTCGGCAATGCCGGCCTGGACCTTTTCAAACATCGGGATTTCGACCTTGGAGAAGCTGACCAGCATGACAAAAAACGCCATCAAAAGGGTGATGGCATCGGCATAGGTGGCAAGCCAATCCTCGTTGACCGGTTCTTCTTCCTTGTATTGCAGACGCCTTTTGCCGCGGGCCATGATCGATCCCCTTACTTCGACGACTTGTCGATATTGAAATGAATGGCCGGATCAAGGAAGGAATTCATCCTGTCCTGTATGGCGCGTGGGCCTTTCCGATCAGCCAGCATGATCAGCCCTTCAGCGATCAGGTAATTGCGAAAGCGCATGATTTCCTCGCGCTGCTGGATTTTGCTGGCCGCGGGCAGGAAAAAGAACCGGGCGGCAACAATGCCATACAATGTCGTAATCAGCGCAATCGCAAGACCGGCCCCAAGTGACGTCGGATCATCGGCCATCTTATCAAGCATGATGACAAGCCCGACCAGTGTCCCGATCATGCCAAAGGCCGGGGCGGCGGCCGCCATGCTCTTAAGGATAGCAACCGGCACCAGGTTGCGGCTAAAGGCATTATCAATGGCGTTATGAAGCATCTCGGCGGTTTCCTCGCCATCATAGCCGGTGATGACGACTTCCATCGCCCAGCCCAAAAACGGTTCGTCCTTGCCGACCCGTTCGGCTTCCTGTTCAAGCGCGTTGATGCCCTTTTTCTGCAGCAGATAGCCCCATTTCACCACACGGCCGACTTCGCCGGTCAGTTGTCCTCGGCCCATTTGCGGGGCGCGGAAAATCTTGAAAATCAGTCTTAGTGCCAGCAGTACATAACGCGCCTCATAGGCAATAAATGTCGCGGCCAGCGTCCCGCCAACCACCATCAGTGCACTCGAAAGGCTTAAGAATACCAGATAGTTATCGGTCGAAATAAAGATCGACCCGATAAACAGGCCAAGGCCGACTATAATGCCTAAAATCGTCGTAAACGACATTGTCCCCACAATCCCCCGGGTCGTCGACATGGCGCTCTTTTGTGTCAAAGACACCAGACATTAGAAAAAAGAATATTATTATTTTACGTAAGAATAGGCCTGCATTTCGTTGTTTTGAAGTTAATTTTATTCAATTCAAAGTCGATAATTTCGGCCGGGGGCAAATGCAGGGGGCGTGATCAACGCAACTTCTGGCATAAGTTCGGTCCGTCCGAGGGTTGCCAAAAACAAAACCGGCGGCAAAACAACTGTCTCGCCGCCGGTCAATGGTTCACGATTTCTGCGCAGATTTGCGCTTAGCTGCTGCGGATGTCGGCAAGGAACTGATCGACCTGCGCGCGCAGATCGTTGGACAGCGTCCCAAGTTCTTCGGCAACATCGAGAACCAGATGGGCAGCCTGATCGGTATCGGCGACGGTGTTGCTGACCCGTTCGATATTGCTGCTGACTTCCTGGGTGCCAATGGCGGCCTGTTCGACATTTTGCGCGATTTCGTCGGTGGCATCGGACTGTTCGCCAACCGCGGCCGAGATGGTGTTGACCATTTCAGTAATGCGGCTGATCACATCCGAGATATCCCCGATCGAGCTTACCGTTTTGCCGGTTTCTTCCTGAATGGCCGTGATCTGTTCGGCAATTTCGTTGGTCGCGCGGGCTGTCTGGTTGGCAAGGTTTTTAACCTCTGCCGCGACCACGGCAAAACCTTTGCCGGCTTCGCCCGCGCGGGCGGCTTCGATGGTGGCATTGAGTGCCAGAAGGTTGGTCTGGCCCGCAATGTCACTGATCAGCTCAACAATTTCACCAATGCGGTTGGCAACTTCCGACAGGCCCTGAACGGTTTCGGACGACTGGGCGGCTTCGCGCGATGCCTCGGCGGCAATCTGGGTTGATTGCTGTGCCTGTTCCCCGATCTGGGAAATTGATTCAGACAGATGGTCGGCGGCATCGGCCACAGTACGGACATTGACCGTTGCTTGTTCGGATGCGGCGGCAACCGTGGTAGCACTTTTGCTGGCCCGGTCGGCTGAATCGACAAGGCCGCGTGCCGTGGTCTGCATGCGTTCGGCCGAGGCCGAGACCGCACCGACGATTTGCGCAATCACGCCTTCGAAACTGCCGATATGGCGTTCAAGGCTTTGCATGCGTTCTTCGCGGCGCCGGGATTCTTCTTTCTGTTCGGCTTCCATCTGTTTTTTAGCAATCGCATTGGTGCGGAAGACATCAACCGATTTCGCCATTTCGCCGATTTCATCCTGGCGCGACAGGGCATTGATTTCAAAGTTGGTATTGCCATCAGCCAGCGCGTTCATGTCATTGCCCAGATCAGAAAGCGGACCGGTGACAATGCGTGACAGTAACACCCGCATACCAATGATGGTGGCAATCGCGATTGCAAGGCCGCCCAGAACAATACCGATCAGGATACGGTTGGTTTTTTCCTGTTCGGGTGCGACGGAAAGGCTTGAGGACAGAACGGCGATTACGTCGCCGGTGTCGGCCTCCATCGCGCCATGGCAGCTAAAGCAAACTTCGCGATCCGCACCCTTGGTTTCACCCAGTACAATCGGCATCGAAAGGCGATAGGTGCCATTATCGGTATAACGGCCAATCATCTTGCCGGTTTCGATGGCCTCGATATCGATCTCGTCACGCGGGGTCTTAAGCGGCTTCTCGCCGAATTCTTCCATATAGGCCATGGTGGTTGGTCCCCATGCGGACCAAAGTTCGCCCGGATAGTCACCATTGCGGCTGTCAAACCAGTTGTTGAAAACCTGAATGCCGATATCGTCGACATCATCGGGGCGGGCGGCCATCACGTTGACAATCAGCGCATGCAGCGACGTCAGCTCGTTTTCACTTAGCTGATGAAGCTTTTCATCCATGGCTTTTTCCTCGACCACAGTCATCATCAAAAGCGCAATAATCACAGTGGTAGAGACGCCAAATGCGGACGCCCACATAAAGCGTTTGCGAATGCTCATGGCGTTGAAGGCAGACAGGATGCGCATGGTAACTCCCCGATGGCATAGGCTTCAATAAACCCGGCGAAACAGGATGTTTTTTTGTTCTGTTTTGCGGGCTTGTGAACCATGCATGATCGCGGAAAAAGTGCTTTGATATGCCTCAAGCGGGGCGAATTGAATTGGTATAGTTCGTATCGCCAAACGGGCTGTTTTCAACGTTGCGGGGCTTGCAAGCCCAACGACAAACAGGCATAACCAGCCAAACAAACACATTCGATACACAGGACAATCTGATGACGCTTTCCTATAGCGACACCCGCAAGAAGCTTGATCAGATCACTGCAGAAATGCTGGAACTGATCCGCAAATACGGTCTGGATGCGGCAAGCCCGTTTGACGTGATCGAAGTCGCGCGCGCAAAGATCACCGACCAGAACGATTACATCCGTTTTCTGGAGCTGTCGCTTGAGGGCCGGATATACGGTGAATACGGCGATGCCCTGCAAAAGCAGATTGACGAAGAAGCCAAGCAGGCCGAAGCGGCCAAAAAACTGAACTAGCGTTCTGGGCGCGTCGTTTGCGCATTGATCGAATTTTTTTCGGCCTGTCTTCTGTTTTGAAGACGGGCCGTTTTTATGTGGCTGGTAAGCCGCAAACTGGCAGAAATCTTCTAACCTCAGGAAAGGCTGATTTTAGGGCATCGGAAGAATTGGGCAAACTGTCACAAATTCTTCCTGATCTTGTCACCGTGCTGCAGTTGAGCGGCCATGAAGTTAGGACTATATGGCTTCTGTAAACGCCGCATCACAAAAATAGATGCGACAAAATTCGATGGGCAAAACCGTCGAAAACCAACGAGCAACAGGATGACTGACATGAAAAAGAGTTACGTCCAGACTCTGATGGAAGTCGAAAAAGTATTCGGTCAGATCAATGACCATGATTATCGCCTTTACCGGGCCGTTTGGGGCAATCGTCAGGCGGCGCAAACCGGCTTGCCGCGTGGAACACGCGCAGAAATCAGCAAGAAGCTCGCCAATGACTTTGTTGCGGCGGTACCGTCTGTCGCACATATCAACCCGCGTCTGTCCACACCGCACGCGGCTTGACGCGGTTAAAAGCTCGGCTCCGGCAAGGTACGGGTTATGGGATGTACCTTGCCAATTCACTCTGTTTCAGGCATCAAGTGACGCCGTATGTGATCTGGCCGTGATAGTCATGGCTTTTGATCTGCGACGTCGTATTTCCTGATATCTGGCCGGAGTATCCCATGTCGATCAAGTCGTTGATTCGTACCATTCCCGATTACCCGAAAAAGGGCATCATGTTTCGGGATATCACGACGCTGTTCGAGGACCCCTATGGTCTTAGCGAAGTGATTGACAGCTTCGCCGCCGAATTCCAGGACAAGAAGATCGATATGATCGCCGGGATCGAAGCGCGTGGCTTTGTGATCGGTCCGGCGGTTGCCGTGGCCCTTGGTGTCGGTTTCGTCACCATCCGCAAGCAGGGCAAGCTCCCGGCTGAAACAGTCGGTGTCGAGTACGAACTCGAATATGGCACCGACGTCATCGAAATCCACAAGGACGCCGTCAAACCGGGCAGTCGTGTTCTGATTATGGATGATCTGATTGCCACCGGTGGCACTGCCCTTGCCGCGATTGATCTGGTCGAAAAGATCGGGGCAGAGGTCGCAGGGTGCGCCTTTATCATTGATTTGCCGGATCTTGGCGGGGCGCAGAAAATCCGCGATCGCGGTATCGAAGAATTCCATCTTGTCGAATTCGAAGGCGATTAAGACGCAGGGAAACTAAGGTGAGTGGCGGGAATTGCGAATTTCCTGCCGTATCACTATATATTCATGTATAATGCATGGGTTGAATTAGGTCTTAGCCCATATCGGTCTTTCGCCAAGGCAGAGGAACATGATCGCACCGGTCCAAAACGCACAGACAGTTTCACAGGTTGGCCAGTATGGCCGACTTGCGCCTGCTGGTGCGCGCGGTGTGGCAACGGCCGACCGGGATAATCAGGTTGAGGCATCGTCTCAGAACTACACCTATGACCCGGATGATGACGGTATTCTGTTTAATGCCTATGTCGATGGCAAAAACAAACGTCAATCCGGGCAGGGCAATCCCGGTGAACAGAAAGACCAGCGCACCGAACAGCGCAACCTGTCAGCTGCCCGTCGCGCAAGTGATCGCGAGGGTGCTGTCGATATGCCCAGCGAGATCGATTTTGCCAGCCTGCTTGATCCGTCGATCCCGTTTGACCTGTCGGCCAATAGCGGTACATCGTTTTATGCGGTGGTCAATGCGGTGGCCCACGGTGTGGGCGTGCGCGGCAAGCATCTGGATGCGACCGTTTAGATAGGCCTGTCCATAGGCACTGCAAACCTTTGCTTTTCCCGAAAATTTAAAAACCTGATCGGTGATGCTTGTTGGTATCTGCCATAGGTTTTATGATCCGTGGCAACACGTGATCGTATCCCATGACCATCGGGCACAGCATGAAGAACAAGCCGGTTCTCAATACGGTATTTGATGCCGCATTCAGGTTCATTGACCTCGCACTCAATGACAACGAATATCTGCAGCCCCAAAAGCTGCATCGTTTGTTGTATCTGGCGCAGGCCTATTACGGCGCGAACTATCACGGCAACATGTTGATGCCGGCCATTTTTGTGGCCGAGGAATTCGGCCCGGTCGAACCGAACCTTTATGCCGTGATGGAAGAATCCCGGCCTGATGTGCGGCTGAAATCGGTTGATCCGAAAACCATACATTTTCTTGAAAGCATCTGGGCGCAGTTTGGTCATCACACGGTCGAACATCTCAGCGTGACCGTGCGCAATCATCCGCCCTTTACCAAGGCCTACAAGGAAGGGATCGGAACGATCATCCCGTTCGACGAACTGGTTGAATTTTATGCCTCGGTCCGCAAAACCGCGACCACGCCCGAGGCCAAGGAAGTCGTGCGCCCGCGTGTTATGCGCTCCCACAAAGGCAAACCGGTTGCGACCACCGACTGGTTGCCGCGCAAGATCAAATAATCCGAAAAGCTTGGCTGAACGGGTTTTGGGGTTATTGCCCCATTCCCAGGTTCTCGCACGGATCGCCACGCGCGATGTCATTGGTAAACCACATGAAATCGATATCGTCGGGTGCGCCAAACCGCATGGCGTAATCTTCGACGCTTGACGCGTCCGGGCCGGGATCATCGGCCTCGATTAGGCTGACGACTGCGATATCGCGCGCCGCAAGATCCGGTTCATAGCGCTGCAAATGCCAGGGGGTGGCAATGCTGTGGCGGACATGCATGGCACCCGCAATCAGGAAGGCACCATCAATGCCGTCAATATTTGCCGCATCGCTCATCGCACGCGCAAGCGACGCATCGCGGGCAAACTGAACGGCGGAAAAACCACCCAGCATGCTTTCGGGCAACATATTGCAATGCCCCTCGGCGATTTCGACATTGAAGCGATTTAGTATTTCTGTCGGCATATCTGGCAAATCAAGCTTGGCAGCCAGATCATCGGGCAGGGCATCGTTGCCATTGCTGATCATGGGTTTAAGCAGATCATCGGGCAGATTACCCGCCACCATCATCAAACCGTTGTCGCGTGCAGCCTGCGCAATCGGCGCATAGTCATGCCATGACGGCCAACCGCGATCTTCCCACGCCATCGCCGGTCCGAGTTCCGAAACCGGAAGCGTCTGCCAGCTGTCTTCAAGCGATGCCTGCTGATCACGGGTAAACATTTCCCAGACAATCGCACGTTCACGCTGATCCGACTTGCTGAGTGCATTGACCAGCTGTGCCTGATGGTGATGGTGGATGGGATTGTCGTGCTTTTCACCAATCAGGATATATTTGCGACCTGACAGCCGTTCCACCAGCGTATCAAACATGATGTATTCGCCAGCCACCACGTCAAAAATCAAACCCGGCGCCGGGGGCAGGGCATTGACGTCGGTCAGACTGCCCTGGGGGGTATTGCTATCATGCGCAACCGTCGGGGCGACGGGAAGGATAGTCGATGCCAGCGCAACCACAGAGATACCGACACTGCGTTTAACAGCACGTGTCCATGATCTGACTGCGATTTGGATCGGCATCGACTTGGGCATCGATCAGTTGATTCCTGATTGAAAACGTGTGTGTTTTATTTGCTTAAGCGCAAGGCCGTTTCAAGGTCGTTAACAAGATCACCACAATCTTCGATCCCGACCGAAAGACGCAGAAGGTCTGCCGGTACCGGGCTGGTCGGACCTTCGACCGAGGATCGATGTTCGATCAGGCTTTCAACCCCGCCAAGCGATGTCGCGCGTTTAAACAGTTTGCACTGGTTGTGGAAATCAACCGCACGCTTTTCACCACCCTTGACGCGCAGCGACAACATCCCGCCAAAACCACCTGACATCTGTTTTTTGGCAATGTCATGACCAACATGGCTCTCAAGGCCGGGATACTGAACCTGTTCGATTTCCGGATGGCTTTCGAAATGTTTGGCGATTGCCATGGCATTGGCACTGGCGCGCTCGACACGGATCGAAAGGGTGCGCATCCCGCGCAGCAAAAGCCAGGTTTCAAACACGCCCAGAACGGCACCGCCCGATGCGTGCTGTTTGCAAACACGCTGCCAGAATTCGCTGTCCTTGGCAGTGGTCAAGGATCCCGCCAAAACGTCACTGTGACCGTTCAGATATTTGGTCGCCGAATGCATGACGATATCGGCACCAAAATCAATCGGACGGGTCAAAAGCGGTGTGGCAACCGTATTATCAACGGCAACAACTGCGCCTGCGGCCTTGGCCAGTTTGGCAGCCGCGGCGATATCGGTGATTTGCCAATCCGGGTTGGCCGGGGTTTCAAGCCAGACCAGCTTGGTCTTGCCGGCAACGATGTGCTTGTCCCAATCGGCAATATCGGCGTTATCGACAAAGTCAAATGACAGTCCAGCACGTACACCACTATCAAGCATGAAGCTGCGCAGCGCCCAATACATCACCTTCGGCGCGACGACATGATCACCCGGGTTCAACGCATGCAAAACCGCGACGGCGGCTGCCATGCCCGATGCAAACAGGCGGGTTTCAGAACCGCCTTCAAGTTCATTCAGGACCGCACAGGCCTGATCATAGGTCGGATTGTCCGCACGCGTATAGCAGCGCCCGTCATGGTAACTCAGGTCCGTGTTGCGTTCGAACGTTGTCGACGGATAAAGCGGCGGTGTGACGGATTTGGTGGCTTCATCGACCCAGCCAAGGGCCTGTGCACTTACGGTGGCGGGGGACTGTTTTTTTGTATGATCAGACATGGTGGCACCTGATTTGGTTGAGATTTGTTGGCGCGCAACATAACGTGGTTCCCGCCACACACCAAATTGAATTGCCACCAAAACTGATCTTTAAGGTCAGGAGCGGTTAATTTGATTGGAATGGCAGAATTTATATTTGTGAAATCTAAGAAAAATCCCGCTGGGCGGGTTGGTATCCCGCTCAAGGGGTTTGACGTCGGAGTTTGCAAATATAAATTCTGTCCTTCGGATCGCTCAGATTTGCACGGGCTACTTTGTTGCAAAACCTTGAAAGATAAATATCTTCCATCGGTTTGGCTCCGCGTATCCGCACAAATCTGAGCGACTATTCGAACCAAATTAACCACTCCTGACCTTAGGTCCCCACATGACGAATTATCCCAAAATCACCCTGCCAAAGGAATGCGACGTCGTTGTCATCGGCGGCGGCATTCACGGGTCATCTTGCGCCTATTACCTGACCAAGGCCGGCATGAAAGTCGTGCTTCTGGAAAAGGATACCATCGCGTCACACCAGTCCGGTCGTGCCTGGGGTTTTGTCCGCCAACAGGGGCGTGACCCGGTTGAACTGCCATTAATGATTGAATGCAACAAGATCTGGCAAGGTCTTGAAAAGGAACTGAATGCCGATCTGGAATGGCGTCAGGGCGGGGTGCTGTTTGTTGCCCGCGATGACAAGGAAATGTCGGAATTCGAAGGCTGGATTAACGACACCAAACACTTTGGCATCGAAACCCAGGTCCTTGACCCCAAGGGGGTCGAAAAACTGACACCGGGGATCACAACACCGGGTGTTGGCGGGATCTACACGCCCTCAGACGGGCAGGCCGAACCGAAAAAGGCAGCCCCGGCAATTGCCAAGCGCGCCAGTGAATTGGGTGCTGTGATTGCCGAGGGCTGCGGCGCGCTTTCGATTGAAACAGAGGCCGGCGCGATCAGTTCGGTGGTGTCCGAACAGGGCGAAATCAAATGCAAATACGTCATCTGTGCTGCCGGGGCTGCGACGCATAAATTCGTCGCCAAGTTCGGGCGGCGTTTGCCGCAGCAAACCACACGCGGGACGGTGATCCGTACCACACCCGTGCCTGATATCTCGGCCGCGGGCACACTGGCGGCTGGTCTGGCGTTTCGTCAACGCGCAGATGGGTCGATGAATATCGCCGATGAATTCATGACCGACATTGATTTGACACTGGGCCGGTTCAAGTATGCCCGTGATTTCATGCCGGGACTGTTTGATAACTGGGCGACCTTCAAGTTCCACTTTAACAAGCGGTTCTTTGATGATCTGGTGGATCGCCTGCCGGGATCGGATGCATCACGGCAACCCATGATCGGGCGACGCACCAATCAGGCACAGCCGTATGAGGTGCGGGTTAAAAACGCGATGCGTAATCTGCAAAAGGTCCTGCCACAGATCAAGAAAGTCGGCATCGTCGATACCTGGGCGGGGGACATTGATGTCACCCCGGATGCCGTGCCGGTGATCGATCAGTTCGACAACCCCAGGCATTTCTTTGTCGCATCTGGCTTCTCGGGCCATGGGTTTGCCATGGGGCCGGTGGTGGGCAAGGTGCTGGCCGACTGGATCACCACAGGGCAACCATCCATCACGCTAAAGGGCATGGAACTTGCCCGGTTCGAAGACAGCACCCGCCGTGTTCCGCGGACACGGGTCTGATCGCGTGTTCTGAAACTGATATTGGGCAAGGGCGGTTACAGGCTGCGTGCCAGACGCAGGATAATCGCCCCGCCCAGCGTCATCATGGTTGAGGACAGCTTCACAAGATTAAGCTTCTCGCCCATGAAGAACACCCCGATCAGAAGGGCAAAGACAATGCCGGTTTCGCGAAGGGCGACCACAAGCGGGATCGGCGCCTGTGTAAAGGCCCACATCACAGTGGCATAGGCCGCAAAGGATGCGGTGCCGCCAATCGCAAAGACCTTTTTTCCAGATCGCGCGATATCGGCAAGGATGCGCGGGCGCATGAAGGTCACGATCACGGCAAAGATCACAACGTTGCCAATCGTCTGATAGCTGTAATAGCCAAGCGCCGTTCCAGCCAGCCTTGCACCGGTGCCATCTACCAGTGAATAGCTGCTGATGAAACAACCCGTGATGATCGCGGCAAGGGCAGCATTGCGGTTACGCAGGCCATCGGCTTGTCGCGTTATGCACATGCTGATGATGCCGACCCCGATGATTACAATCGCCAGCCACTCACTGACATGCAGGGTAACCCCCATGATCAACGCGGACACTGCCGCAACAATCAGCGGCGAAGACCCGCGTGCTATCGGATAAACCTGGCTGAGATCGCCCAAACGATACGCCAGGATCAGAAACAACTGATAGCCGATATGAAGCCCGACGGAGGTCAGCAGATAAGGCCAGCTTTCGGGGGCAGGAAGGTCAACAAACGGCAACAGGGTCAGTACAATCGGCGTATGGCCCAGCACGATTGCCGTCATGTTCATCAATTTGTCCGAGCCGCCCTTGACCAGTGCATTCCACACGGCGTGCATCAGGGCAGCACCCATTACAGCAAGAAAGACAGTCAAACTCATGGCGGGGCGACCAATGTTACGGTTTTGTGACGCAATCATTGATGCTTAGCATGCAGTTTGAAAAACCACCAAACCGAACTTGATAGGGCTGCTATGAGCCAGACGCCGTATGCTCGACCTTTTGCGTGGTTGTCGATGCGGGTGCGGCTTTGCCATCAAAGAACCGGGTGGCGCCGATTGGTGGGGCAACGAAATCGCCATCTGCAATCCCGCTATCCTTACGGGCCGCGGCCAACCGGACCGGCGGCTCATCCACCGGCTCAGACGTCAGAACAAACGTCCCCCAATGAATGGCAAGCGCCTGTTTGACGCCCATTTTCTGCATGATCTGAATGGCTTCTTCGGGGTTGCAATGTGCATTGCGCATGAAGTCGCGCGGGTCATAGGCCCCGATGGGGATCAAGCCAAAATCAATCCCGCCGTGGATCGCGCCCATTTCCGTAAACAGGGCTTCGTTCCAGCCGGTATCGCCGACAAAATAGAACCGATAGCCATCGCCGAACTCAAGGATATAGCCACCCCACAGCATTTCCTTGCGGTCCTTGGTGGTGCGGCTTGACCAGTGGTTCGATGGCACGTGGGTGATTTTCAGATCATCGTGATGATGGCTTTCATCCCAATCCAGTTCGACATAACGATCAGCACGAATGCCCGCCTTTTCCAGAAGTGCACCATTCTTCAGCGGCAAGACATAACCCGGCGCGTTGCCAAGGTGCGTCAGGCTGGCCAGGTCGAAATGGTCATAGTGATTATGCGACAGCAACACCAGATCAAGCTTGGGCAACTGGTCGATGGCAAGGCCCGGTCGGGTATAGCGTTTCGGACCAAGTCGCTTGAACGGTGATGCACGGTCGGAAAACACCGGATCGGTCAGGATATTAAGCCCGCTATATTGCACCAGAACCGTGGCATGGCCGACCCATGTGACTTGCAGGCGGCTCGGGTCCGGGTTGTGGATGGCGTCATGATCAGGTGTTTCGGTCGGGATTTTACCGACCTGATGCTTGGCCTTCGGCCAGTTGTAATCACCGAAATAGCGCCGTTTCAGGAAATGCCAGAACGACCGTTTGACCGGATCGGGCAGGGGGTGACGGTTTTCAAAGCCGCTATCGGTGTGATGGGCTGGTTTTGTTTGCTGCGGCACTTTTGGGTCCTGATCCGGTTTGAATGTGGTCGCCATTCTGCTTTTTGTACGGGTGACCATATGGTAACTGGGAATTTGACCTGCGCAAGCGAAAGGCCGGAACGCGGGACACACATTCCGGCCTTTCTTGCTGGTCTGCCCATGCGGGGTGCAGACCAATGCTTTCGCAGTTGCTGGGGCGAGCCTTGCGAAAGCAGGGGGGACTGAATTTTATTCGATCACGGTTGCATAGGTTTCAAGCGCCGGGGTTTCGGTGATCAACCCCTGTTTGACCATGTAATCGGCAAAGCGGGCATAGCGCGCCTTATCAAGGGCGGCCGGACGCAGTGCAAAGCGTGGCAGGGTATCGGCCCATGCCTTGATATTGAGTTCATCATCAAGGTTCGGATAGGCGGCAATAAAGGCCTGCCAGCTGTCATCAGGATGGTTGATCAGGTACTGAACACCTTCTTCAAGGGCGGCCAGCATGCGGGCATAACGCGGGTCATCGACCTTGTCGTTACGCACGGTCAGGATCAACTCGTCATAGGGCGGGACGCCCTCTTCCTCGACATAAAATGCCTTGCCCGGTTTGCCTTCGATTTCCATCTGGTTGAGCTCGAAATTGCGATAGCCGCCAATGATCGCATCCACCTGACCGGAATATAGCGACGGCGAAAGCGAGAAGTTCACATTGATCAGCTCAACATCGTCAATCGAAACCCCATGATTGCCCAGCATGGTACCAAGAAGCGCATCCTCGAAGCCGGCCAGGGAATAACCGATTTTCTTGCCTTTCAGATCGGCGATTTCCTTGATCGGGCCGTCTTCAAGGACGATCAGGCTGTTAAGCGGGGTGGCAACCAGTGTCCCGATACGGGTCAGGGGCAGGCCTTCTGCGGCCTGAACATGAAGCTGTGGCTGATAGTTCACGGCAACATCGCCCTGACCGGCAGCAACAAGGCGCGGCGGGGCCGACGGATCGGATGGTTCGATCAGTTCGACATCCAGATCATGATTGGCAAAAAAGCCCTTTTCCTTGGCAACAATCAGCGGTGCGTGATCGGGGTTCACAAACCAGTCAAGAAGTATGACCAGCTTGTCCGCCGCAAAGGCGGTTGAAGACGTTCCAAGAACAAGTGCGCCCAGTGCGGTCGCGGTGATCATGGATTTAAGGCGTGACATGGATGAACCTCCGTAAGATGCGCCAAATAAATAGTATGAAGATTTAAGAAGCTGCCAAACAGGCAGGCGTGTCGTGTCTTACCGAACCGGTTTCAGGCTGTCGGGTTGCCAGGGCAGGGCCGCGCGCAGCACGCGATCGACAATGAAATATTGCGTGATCGAAAACGCGCAAAGGATCAGAAGACAGGCAAAAACCATATCGATCTGAACCCGCGCATTGGCATGCAGCATCAGATAACCCAGCCCGTGACTGGACCCGACCCATTCGCCAATCACCGCCCCGATCGGGGCAACGGCGGTGGCGACCCGAAAACCCGATGCAAAGGCGGGCAGGGCTGCGGGCAATCGGATATTGGTCAAAAGTCGCCAACGACTTGCCCCCATGGTGCGCGCCAGATCAAGCCAGCCGGTTTCCGTCCGTGACAGGCCATCAAAGAACGCAACCGTCACCGGGAAGAAAATGATCAATGCGGCCATGGCGATTTTGGATGCCAGACCAAAGCCAAGCCAGAGAACCAGAAGCGGCGCCAGGGCAAAGAACGGAATGGCCTGCGATACCAACAGGATCGGCATCAGCCAGAAACGCACCGGCGAAAACAGCGCCATCGGGATCGCGGCCAGCGTGCCAAGGGCGGCACCGGCAAACAGGCCGATCACGGTTTCAGCAATGGTGTATTTCGCATGATCAAGCAGGACGGCATGACGCGCGACTAGGGTATGCCAAACGTCAGCTGGCGGTGGCAGCATGTATTTCGGTGCACCGGTTACAATCACCAGCATCTGCCAGGTGGCAATCAGCGCAAAGATAATAATCAGCGGCCGCGCAAGGATCAGCCAGCGGTGCTCCGACAGTGCTTTATTGGTATGAGGATTGTTTTGGGTGCTCATGCCGCGCCCTCCGACCGCTCGGCACCGAGTTGGCCGAGCAGTTCGGCCTGCTGTGCCAGGATTTCGGGGTCGGCAATGTTGCGCGGGCTTTGGCCCTTGGGCGTGATGGCATCTTGCAATTGTGCCGGGCTGCCGGTCAGGACATGAACGCGATCGCCAAGGCGCAATGCCTCAAGCGGGTCGTGGGTCACAAGCAACACCGTCTTGCCGCGCAGAACCCGTGCGGCCAGTTCCTGCAAACGCAGACGATTGAGCGGATCAAGCGCCGAGAACGGTTCGTCCATCAAAACGACCGGGCGATCTTCCATCAATGTGCGGGCAAGGGCCGCACGCTGTTTCATGCCACCAGACAGTTCAGCCGGGCGCAGGTCTGCCGCATCACGCAATCCGACTTCGGTCAGTAAATGTGAGGCTTTCTCATAATCGGGTTTTTCATCGCGGAGAACAGCACCGAGTACGACATTTTCAAGAACACTGCGCCATGGCAAGAGCAGGTCCTGTTGCGCCATATAGGCAACCCGACCGTTAAGCGCGATCTTGTCCGAACAGGTGATGGTACCGCTAACATCGCCTTCGACGAGGCCTGCGAAATAGCGCAAAAGCGTGCTTTTGCCGACACCACTTGGACCGAGCAGACAGGTAAAACTGCCCGCCTGCAAGGTCAGGTCAAGATCATGGAAAATATCGGCGCCGTTGAAAGCCACGCGGGCCGCACGGAGCGCAATATCAAATCTGGTTGGATTGTTTTGCGCCATCTGGGGCGCGTGTTCTGTGCTGCGCATTCGATCCTTCCTACGCCGGTCTTAACCGGTTCAGGTTCAAAGGGTCGTTCGGCAACACCGAACCTCTCAGCCGATTTACGATCGGCCCCCCCGGAGATCAGGGGACTATGCGCAGACAAATCGCTGCCGTCAAGTTTTGTAACAGTTCTTGGACTTGATCCTGATCACAGCTTACCAGTGCGCGCCATGACGATGCAGCTTTCCCGCCGGATGATCCCAATGATGCGGTGTTCCTGCTATACTGACCGGAAAGGCGATGCGTCGCGCCGGGCCACAGTCTGTGTCTTCCATATCTGGGGCAGTATCGGCATCTGTTTCCGCGGTGATCATGCCAATGCAGTCAGGCGTTGCTGTCTTGCTTAACATATGTGCTGTTCGGGCCAATGAGTGGCGGGCGGTTGTGACCTCGCCATGGGCGGCGCGGCGGATCAGGGCGTGAACTGCGCTGGCCGCCATCAAATATCCCGTCGCGTGATCAAGCGCCTGTACCGGAAGCGGTAGGGGCTTTTTAGAACCTGAATGTGTCATCCCCCAATCGGCAATGCCGCAGCTCATTTGCACAAGGCTGTCAAACCCGCGTCGTTTGGCCCACGGTCCGGTCCAGCCATAGGCAGACAGCGTCACATCAATCAGCGCCGGGTTAATGGCACGCAGCGTTTTGGCGTCATACCCCAATTCAGGCAGGGCGTCAGGGCGATAGCCATGCAGCAAGATGTCAGCACCGCTAATCAGTTCTTCAAATAGCTTGCGGTCTTCCCGGTCCCGCAGATCAAGTCCCGCACAGCGTTTGCCGAGTGTGACTTCGGGAATGACCGCACCTTCATCCCAGCCTGGCGGGTCGATGCGCAACACATCCGCACCAAATGCTGCCAGAAAACGCCCGGCGACTGGGCCGGCCAAGATACGGGTCAGATCAAGAACGCGGATGCCACGCAGCGGGCGGGCCGGGTCAATTGACGCGGGGGTGAAATTGGTGTTTGCGTGCTGGTCCCAGCAGATCAGTGGATCGGTGGCGATCGATATTCCTTGCGGATGTGCCTGCCATTCCGCAAGGCTATGCATGGTTGCGGCACAGCCATTCGCCGCGACAATTTCGTTTTCAAGCATATCACTTTGCCAGTCCAGCACAGCCATCGCCAGATCATCGCGGGTTTCGTAATCGCCCAGAACAGAAAGTGCCGCCGCGCGGTGATGTGGCGCGTTGGTATGTAACCGGATCCACCCGTCACGCGTTCGATAGTCGCCCGCCAGCGGGTCCCAGACGTTTGGCAATGTCCAGCCTTGAGGGCGGATTGTCATATTAAACCATTTCGACGCCAGTCGCTGATCAACCGTTATCGGGGCGTCTGATCCGGTTTCAAGGGCGCGCCAGTTTGAAATCGTCGCGGCGGCCATCCCGATGCTTGCACAGGCGAGTTCGGTGACTGCGAAATAGGACGGTAAGGCATCTGTGCCGATGGTCGTGATTTCAGGTGTTTCAGATAGGCCAAGGGCATTGGCGATCTGGGGTGTGAAACAGTTGGGCATGATGGCGTTTCCTTTATCAAGGGGCGGAACCAGTAATGACCAAAGCATCATGCCGGACTGGACAAACCGTCAATCTTGATCAAGATAATCAATATGAAAAAATTCGATGACGGATCATTCTGCACATTGTCGGCAGCGGATGTGTGCGCGCAGGTCGGCATATCGCGCGATACGCTTTACGCCTATGTCAGTAGGGGGATTGTGCGTGCTGTTGCCCATCCGGGTGATGCACGCAAAAGCCTGTATGACCGGCGCGATGTCGCCAAACTGCATGATCGCAAACGACGTGGACGGTCACGGCAATCTGTTGCGGCCTCGACCATTGATTGGGGGGAGCCGATCCTAATGTCGGACATCACCCGCATTGCCGATGGGCAGTTTTACTATCGCGGTCAAAACGCCGTCGAACTGTCCCGCACAATGACGCTTGAGGACGCAGCCGGTCTTTTGGCCGGGCTTCGATGCGATCCTGTGTTGAATGCCGTGCCGGACTTTGTTCCGGCCAAACATGATCTGGCGCTGCAGCGTATGGTGGCGATGCTGGCTGAGCTTATGACCGGATCGCCCCGTGGTGATGGTCGTCCGAGCGCGGCACGGATTGTTCGGCTTGGCGCCTTGGCCGCAGCCGGAGTCTCAGACGACGGGAAAAGCCCGATCCATCTGGTTTTGGCAAATGCATGGACAGATCATGAAAATGCGCCGGACCTGTTGCGTCGGGCCCTCGTACTTTGTGCCGATCACGAGCTTAATGCATCGGCCTATACCGTGCGTGTTGCGGCATCGGCCGGGGCAACCATACCGGCATCCCTGATGGCGGGGTTGTCGACCCTGTCGGGTGCGCGTCATGGCGGCCTGACACCGAGATGTCGGGCATGGATGGATCAGGTCGAAAAAGCTGGTGGCAAGATTGATCCCGATTATGTGCCGCCGGGATTTGGTCATCCGCTCTATCCCGATGGCGATCCGCGAACCCGTGCACTCATGCAGGCCTGTGGTCAGACTGGCGATGCCTTCTGGGCGCGGATTGCAAATGAGGTCGCGCAAAATACCGGGCAGAATCCCAGTCTTGATTTCGGATTGGCCTTGATTGAACGCGAACTTTGTCTGCCGAAGGGGGCAGGGCTTGGTATTTTTGCCGTTGGGCGCATGGCAGGCTGGATCGCGCATCTTTTTGAACAGCGCAAAAGTGGCAAGATCATTCGGCCACGCGCAAGTGTGTCCTGATGTGATCCAAATTGCGCAGCATAGGTTACATTGGTTCCTTGCGTCATCCGTACGGGGTCGAAGCGTCAATCACCCTGCAATTTGATCTTCGGGCGTCGGGTTAGGGGCGGGCAACCACCTGCTTGATCCAGCCTGCGATCTTGTCAAACGTACCGGGCGCATAGGCATACCGGCCAAGGGCGACATAAAGCATTTGGCGGGATGTCGGCATCTCGCTAATGAGTTGGTAGTTAAACAAATTGCTTCTAAGCAGCCCGTGCGTGGCATCGGGGATGACAACCACCTCATTTTCAGGATGTCGACCGATCAGGATATCGCGATAGATGTCCGCATCGGATTTTGCATCCACATTCAGATCATCATGCCCCCACATGGCAAGTGTTGGTGTTTCAATCTGTGCCAGGTCGGCTTTTGCGTCAGATGCAATATTGCGTTTTACAAATCCGAACCGGTCCGATGCCATCGGTGACGGATCATTGGTATTTGCAAGGTAGGTTTCGTAACTTGCATCGGGCGCAAAGATCACGGTGTCCCGGACGTGGTTGCGTTCGAGCTGACGGGTGATATCGGTTTTTGTTGCGCCACCTGCCAGCAGGCGTTGGCGTGTATAAAAATCACCCTGGTCTTGCCAGTTCACCGCCCCGCCAATGATGACGTTAAAGGCATTGTCCGGGATCATCCGCGACGCTTTGGGGAACACCCAGCCCGCCTGGGAAAAACCGATAAAGCCGATTTGCTGTCGGCTTCCGGGATGGGCCGTTTTGATTGCGTCATACGCCGCAACGGCTTCGTTTGCGCGGTCATTCATCGATTGCGAACGCCAGTTTCCCGTGCTTTCGCCGACGCCGGCCTTGTCCCAGCTGTAAATGCCGATCCCGCGATCGAGCAGGGCATTGATCAGGGGTAAATAGCCATCGCCCGCAAAGCGGTCCTGCGGACCATCGCCATGAAGCAGAAGGGCAATCGGGCCTGTATGCTGCGCATCTGGCAAGATCAGGCTGCCAGACAGAACAGCATCTTCGTGTGCAAAGCTGATCTGTTCAGTCGGGCGGTTGCTGATATCAAAGTCAGACAATCCGATTAGTGCAAGACTTCCGGGAACAGCAACAAGCAGCACAAACAGAACAATCGCCACCCTGACAAGGCGGCGGTAACGAATGCGGCGGGGCGATGGCACGGCACAGCCTTTCAGGTCGGTGACAGCAAGGGCGATTTGGCAGTGTTCGCAGATTGCGAGAAGTCAGGGTGCCCGTCAATTGCCTTGCAACCGGTTATGTCGATGAAATCAGGTGTTTAGCCCAAAAGCATCCGGATCATAAGTGCAAGGCCCTAGGTCCTGAGCCTGGAATTGCACAAAACAGAACTTGAAAGAGCATCATGAAACGGTCAATGCTTTCGGCACTGCAACCAAATCTGCCTTGCGTGCCATTGTGATCCTTTCAGACGAGATACCTGACCACCGTATTGCCGGTCCTGCCCCGCGCATGATTGCGGCCGAGATTTATCGTGGCTCAAGCTATGGTCCCAAGCATCCGCTGGCGATCCCGCGTGTATCGCTGGTGGTTGATATGGTGCATGCGCTGGGCTGGGTGGATGAAACCACCTATTTGACAGGGCCGGTGGCAACGCCCGACCAGCTCGCGCGGTTCCATGACCCGGACTATATCGCCGCCGTCATGCAGGCCGAGCGCGATCAAGCGCTGCCCGTCGAGATGATGGAGCGGTTTGGTCTGGGCAAGAATGGCAATCCGATCTATCCGGAAATTTTCCGGCGTCCGGCGACTGCCGCCGGATCATCGGTGATGGCGGCCAACCTGATCAAGGATGGCGGGATCATTCATCATCCGGCAGGGGGCACCCATCACGGTTTGCGCGATCGGGCATCGGGGTTCTGTTACTTCAACGATCCGGTTCTGGGTATTTATGCCTTGCTCGATAGCGGGTTGGACCGGGTGCTTTATGTTGATATTGACGCCCATCACGGCGACGGGGTGCAGATTGCCTTTGCCGAGGATGAACGTGTTCTGACCGTCTCCATCCATCAGGAAGACCTGTGGCCCAAGACCGGCGCAATTGATGACATTGCAGGCGGCATGGCGCGCAACCTTCCGATGCCGGGCGGCATGCATGATGACGAGATGCGTTTCATTCTTTTTGAATATTTGATTCCGCTTGGATTAAGTTTTACACCCCAAGCTATTGTTTTACAATGTGGATGTGATACTCTTGCAGAGGATCCACTGTCCAGACAGCTTTTGGGCAATCAGTCGATCTGGGAAGTCGTGGGGGCGATGACCCGATTGGCGCCCCGAAGCCTTGTTCTTGGCGGCGGAGGATATAGTCCATATGGCGTTGCACGCTGTTGGTCCGGGGTGTGGGCAACCATTAACGGGATCGAAATACCTGATGTGTTACCCATCACAGCGGAAAATATCCTGCGTGTCATAAAATGGGCGCATAGTCGTGGAAGACAGCCGGCAAGTGAGTTGTTCACAACGCTTGCGGATCCATGGCGGGGTGGCGCCATCCGGGACGAGGTCCGGGAGCGCGTCAAAAGACTAAGAGGATATGGGGTATGAAGTCGTTCTTTCAGATGGCTTTGGTTGTGTGCTTTGTCAGCGCGGCGGTTGTTGCCGGGCTGAATGCAAAGGCAACCGGTTATGAACGGTCGCGTCTTCTTGTTGATGGCGAAGTGTTCAATGTTGAACTGGCCATCACACCCGAAGAAAGGTCACGCGGCCTGATGTTCCGTACCGAAATGGCTGAAGACGCCGGAATGCTGTTTGATTTCGGCGGACCACGCGACATTTCGATGTGGATGAAAAACACCTTTATCTCGCTTGATATGCTGTTCATTGCAACCGACGGCACGATTGTCGGTATTGAAAAACGCACCGTGCCGCAATCGGAAACCATCATTCCGTCGCCAAGGCCTGTGCGCTTTGTGCTTGAACTCAATGGTGGCTCGTCTGACCGGATGGGGTTTGAGGTTGGTGAAAAGGTCGAGGGACTGCCGCGCTAGGCCACGCCATCGACACGCCACACAATCAATCAGCAATAGCAAGGCCGCAGGTGATATCTGCGGCCTTTGGTTTTTGCGTCGGTTTTTGTGTCATATTTTCGAGAAAAACACGTAATGCGGTCTTGCCCACCCAGCAAGATGGTGCTAAATCCACATCCGCGTCGGGGAGTAGCGCAGTCTGGTAGCGTACCTGCTTTGGGAGCAGGGGGTCGCGAGTTCGAATCTCGCCTTCCCGACCATTTCCCCTTTTATCGTTTTTCGGATGCCCAACGGGATTTCCAAGTCACGATAAAAGGTGTAAAAGATGAACTGATAGCAGGGGTTAGAGAGACCCGTTTAACTGCCATCATCATCTTATCCCGAAGGTCAAGACGAGGGTCCCGATGAAGGTCCGTGTTTACAAACCTGCCAAGAACGCCATGCAGTCCGGTCAGGCTGCGACCAAGCACTGGGTCATGGAATTTGAACCGGGTGCGAAAAAGGTCGCGGATCAGCTGATGGGCTGGATCGGTTCGACCGACACCCGAGGTCAGGTCCGCATGTATTTCGAAACCCTCGAAGAAGCGCAGGCGTTTGCCGCCAAGCACAAGCTGATCGCGGACATCGAAATGCCGAAGCCGCGCAAACTTCAGCTCAAGGCCTATGCCGACAACTTCGCATTCAAACGCGTCGTCTGATCTGGCACTTGCCATCGGTATTTGACCAATTCTCGGGGCGGATTTCCGCCCCGTTTCGTCTGACAGGGGACGTTAAATCCTGAAATCATATCGGGCAGGCGCCCAATGCCATGCCCCGGGGTTCGTAACCACCCCACCCAGCGGTCCCTTAGCTCAACTGGATAGAGCAACAGACTTCTAATCTGTAGGTTGCAGGTTCGAGTCCTGCAGGGATCGCCATTTTTCTTCATTTAAACAATCTGGAATTGGCTAATTTGGTTGGCAGTTGGCCAATCAGTTATGACTGTTGCGTAGTCTCCAGAAAAAGTGTGATTTCGATCTTAATAGTTGGCGGCCTACGCCAAACTTTAGGAAGCGAAAAGTAGAACTGATCACTCTGCATCTATCAATCTATGGTTGATTTAATTTTCCTTTATATTCATGCTGTGCAATTGCTTTTACCTGCTTAAGCGGAGGTTGTTGGGATGCGCAGTTTGCCATTGGTTGCACTCATTTTGTTGTCCGGTTGCAGTAGTTCACAACTTGTCTCTTCTGAGGCCGGTGCCCCGTCTGAAACATCACCCCCAAGCGTTGCAGTTGAGACGACCAGCAGCACCATTAACGTTGAGCAGGCTCCACTTGTACCAAGTCAATTGAGTTCGGGAGCGCAAGAGAGAGTCTTGAATGTTACGCCGCACATCCTAGTTGAAAGGAACACTTCTGGGCAGACTGTGGACTTCTGGGATGATACCTATACCCGAGTTAGGGTCACAGCCAAGACGCTTGGCAATGCCCCCAGCGGACTAGGCGTTGATCGGAACTATGATGCCGAAAGACGAAACGCCATTGCGCGTTTCTTTGTCGGGAAGACACTTTCGGCCAATTTGACCTTCAGAGTGGATATCAGCGGAGAACGTCCTGCATTTTCTTCGGTAGTACCGGTTGTCGCAATGTCCCACATTAGTAACAGCGAAACCGGCGAAGCGTGGTCCACCGACATCTATGGTCAGTCCGTAAACAAACTGGTCCGCATTCGGGCAGGCTCTAAAATTAGCGTTGGCGTCGAGCTGGCGCGTTCTAAGAGTGCAGATAGCCAGATCATTCAGAGTGCACTTAACGTGGCGAGGGAGGCAACTAAGGTTATTGCTCCTGAGTCCGACTTGCTTACAACGTTTACGAAAAACTCGGCAGATAAAGAAGCAAAAATCTGGGATAGCGCTCTTGGTAAATTGTTCTCTCAAAGCTTGAGTGAGAAAGTTCTTTCAGACAGCTTGTTGCATGAATTCTTGCCGGACACGCCCATTGTTTCAGTCCAACTCAGGTTGCCCAGAAATCTTGATAGCAATGGTCTGAATGACGCTATGGAAATTGGCAGTTGGGATGTGTCATTGGACTGTCCAACGCGCTCCTTGTTCATCCCAGCAAGAAGAGTTGCAAGTGGCAACTCACAAGCAGTGACCTGTCAAGTTCAAGTAAAGGATATTCCGGCAGACTTTAAGCTCTCTCCTGAGCGGGTTCTTGGGTATCCGCTGTCTGATAATACTACAATCTACAGCTATCTGTTGGCTTCCCCTGAGTTCAATACCAGACTTCAGGACGTCGCAGCCGCAACAAGTCAGACGTTGCCAGCAGAAGCAAAGAAAATGTGCTCGGCGATACTTGGTGCAGGAGAGGGGCTAGGTCTTACGCGTATAGACAGCAATTTATTACTGTGGGCTGTTACTCAGCGGTTCCCGATAACGGCAAAAGAGAGCGCCATCCGCACAGCGTGTTATGAGAGTTATCAAACAATAAGCCAATCTTTGACTGCAAATAATCAGTAGCTCGGCTGCTCGGGGCGATATTACCTTGCCGCCAAATACCGTCCCGGACGGTGGTTCAGCGCAATGATCAGGTTGAGGATGACAGCGCCCAGGATCGAGAGCAGGACCTTTTCGAAGGGCAGGGTCAGGAAGGCGCAGACGAGGATCACCATATCAACGGCGAGCTGGAAGTAACCGGCGCGGATGTTGAAGTTTTCCTGCAGATAGAGGGCCAGGATATTGACCCCGCCAAGGCCGGCGCGATGGCGAAACAGCATGAGCAGGCCAATCCCCATCAGCGCACCCCCGGCAACCGCGGCATAGATCGGGTTGAGCGTGTTGAACTCCACCAGTATGGGGGTCAACTTAGAGAAGGCCGAGACCAGACCAACGGCGATGAAGGTCTTGATGGTGAAGGCCTTGCCCATGCGCTTATACGCCAGCCAGTAAAACGGCAGGTTGATCACAAAGAAGATCACGCCAAATGACAGCCCGGTGGCATGTTCAATCAAAAGCGCGGCCCCGGCGGTACTGCCGGTGACAAGGATGCTTTCGCTATAGAGCGTGACGCCAAGCGACACCACCATGGTGCCCAGCAACAGGGCCAGCACATCCTCATACGGGCGATGGGCGATATCGTCCTTTTTGGGTGTTTCGCTGGTTGCGGCCGGGTCGGTTTTACCGTTGGTGTTTGCGGTGCTCATAAGCGGTTTGCTGCCAGTTGGTTGATTAGATTGAATTAAAATACGCTTTTCGCAAGTGCGAAACAAGCCGTGGGCAAGATCGCGGCGTAAATCGCGTGTTTTTGATGTAACGGCATCGCCAAACGCAAAAGACCGGCTTAAAGCAAGCCGGTCTTGGTAATTTTGTATGTTTGTTCGCCGTTAAGCCGGATGGTGATCAGGCGGCCTTGTCCCATTCCGGGGCGAAAGACGGATCAATCAGGCGACCGTTTGGATTGGCAAGATCATGGATTGCTTCCATGTCGTTTTCCGAAAGTTCGAAATCAAAGATATCGAAATTGGCCGCGGCATTTTTGGGCGAACCCGATTTCGGGATTGCCATGACGCTGTCTTGTTGCAGCAACCAGCGGAGTGTGACCTGCACGGGGGATTTGCCGTATTTTTCACCGATGGCCTTAAGTGTTGCGTCCTTCATGACATTCCCACGTGCAATCGGGCAATAAGCCGTCAGCAGCATGTTATGCGCGCGAACGCTTTCGAGCACCTTGGACTGGTCAAGATAGGGGTGATATTCGACCTGATTGACCGTCAGCGGCGCATCGGTTAGCGACACGGCCTGATCAATCAGGGCAGTCGGGAAGTTTGAAATCCCGATCAGGCGCGTCATGCCAAGGTTTTTGACCTCGTTCAAGGCTGCCATGGTTTCTTCAAGCGGCACGTCATCATTGGGCCAGTGCAGAAGCAACAAATCAACATGGTCCATATCAAGCTTGCGCAGGCTTTCGACCACGGAGGTCTGCAAATCACCGCTTTGGAATTTGTCGTACCAGACCTTGGTGGTCAGGAAGTAGTCATCGCGTGCAAGGCCGGAATTTTTCAGGCCCTGACCAACGCCCTGTTCGTTGTGATACATCTGGGCGGTATCGAAATGGCGATAGCCGATCTTGGCGGCCTCAGCGATCATTTTCGCCGCTTCATCGTTGTTAAGCTCGTAGGTCCCAAAGCCAAGGGCCGGGATTTTAGTGTCCTGCCAGTTCCGGTAAATCATACTGGTGTACCCCCTTGTTTCGTTTGATTGTTGTGATTTTGGGTCTTCGTGGTGTCATGTGCAAATGACGATCCGGTGTCAGTTTGCCCGATTTGCGCCAGATTTAGTGCGGATGTCGCCGATCGCAACCTGTACATCAGGATGGTACGGGCTGTGCAATTGGCGAGAGGCCCGGGGCTGACCCGTGTGCGGCTGGGGATTTTCAGGCAAAGAAAAAGGGCGACCAAATTCTTGGGTCGCCCGAAGTTCAGGACTTAGAGTGAGGCTGTATCAAGCCAAGGACGAGATTGCCGCAATCACCGGCGATGATCCTTGATGTGGCTCAAACGCAGTCGATTATTCTTTGACCGTGTTGCCATCATTGGTTTCGCTGACGGCGGCATTAAGGTGATAAAGCGATTCACGGATCACCTGGGGCCCGAGATCCTTGGTGATGAAGACAATTTTGGACCGGTGGTCGTCACTTGGCCATGCGGGCAGCGATGCGGGTGGGTGGAAAACATGCTGCACGGCATGAATGGCGACAGGCGCATCTTCGCCAACCAGATTAAGGATGCCCTTTACGCGCAACAGGCTTTCGCCGCGCATCTGGGTAAAGATTTCGGCCCAGGTGACAAAGGCATCCCAATGGATCGGTTCGTCAAAGGTGATGCAAAATGACCGGATGTGGTCGTCATGGCGGTTGACGTCGTGGCTGTGATCATGATGGTCTTGATGCTCGTGATCGTCGTGATGATGTGCATGGTCATCGCCATGCTGTTGATAGGCTTCATCACGCAGCCATTTCTGCACATCCATGCTTTTGGTCGCCGGATCATACAGCCCGGCATTAAACAGTTTTGAAACCGCAATGTCGCCATTGACCACCGGATAGATCGGGGCGGCCGGATTGAGTGCGCGCAGGCGGGTTTCAAGTACGGTGCGCGTCGCCTCATCGGCCAGATCGGCCTTGGTCATCAGGATGCGGTCGGCAACAGCGGCCTGCTTGACACTTTCGGGATGATTATCAAGCTGGCCTGCGCCATGGATAGCATCGACCGTGGTCACCACGCTATCAAGGCGGAACTTGGTGGTCAGAAGCGGGTCGGTCATCAGGGTGTGCAGGATCGGGGCCGGGTCGGCAAGGCCGGTGGTTTCAATGATCACCCGATCAAATTCCGGGATTTCACCGCGCGTGCGTTTGACAAACAAATCACGCAGACCCGAAATCAGATCACCGCGCACCGAACAGCAAATGCAGCCGGAATTGAGCAGCACCACATCTTCGGAAACTTCGCGCACCAGAAGATGATCCAGCCCGATTTCACCGAACTCGTTAATCAGCACCGCCGTCTTATCCATGCCATCCTGTGTCAGCAGGACATTCAAAAGCGTGGTCTTGCCACTGCCGAGAAAGCCGGTGATGACAGTTGTGGCGATGCGGTCAAACTGTTCGTTGGAAAGGGCCATGATCAATCAGGTCTTTTGCACTGGGCGTGGGATTTGGGGCGGGGGCCTATTTCTTGCCGTAAAGTTCTTCGGTCGAAATTTCCGGTTCGGAAATCACGACTTCCTTGCCATCGCGGGCGGCGAAATAGAAACAGTTGCGCCGTCCGGTGTGGCAGGCCACACCAATCTGATCGACCTCGACCAGAATGGTATCCATGTCACAGTCATAACGAAAATCGACAAGTTTCTGCACCTGACCGGAGCTTTCACCCTTGCGCCACAGTTTCCCGCGGGAGCGCGAGAAATAACACACCCGGCCGGTTTCAAGGGTTTCAAGCACGGCATCGCGGTTCATCCAGGCCATCATCAGGACTTCGCCGCTGTCATATTGCTGGGCGATTGCCGGAATCAGGCCGTTTTCGTTGAATTTCAGTTTGTCGGCAATCAGTGCATTTGAGCCCGTCATGGGGAAGCTCCGGTCGATGGTGGTTGACTTTTGACGTTCGGCGCGTCAGAAAATGATATATTATAACATTTCATCAGATGCCACGGCTTTTTGAAATCGGTCGGGCCGAAACCGCCGAAACCAGATGGCCGTCGATACGAGATATTAAGCTATGAGCGATCTTTTCCCCAAAAAGGGCCATGATCACGACAGATGTGTGCATAGCGCACTTGCGCAGGCAGAGAAAGTCTGTGACAGCGAAAATGCGCGCTTTACCGACATGCGCCGCAAGGTCTTTACCCTGATCTGGCAATCGCACAAGGCGGTCACGGCCTATGAACTGCTCGATGCGCTGACCGCTGAAGGCCAGCGGGTTCAGCCGCCGACGGTTTATCGTGCGCTGGAATTCCTGACCGAGCTTGGACTGGTGCACAGAATTGAATCGCTTAATGCCTATTTCGGCTGTGACCGGCCCGATTGCGAACATTTGGGGCAGTATTTCATCTGTACTGACTGTGGACGCGTGGCCGAGGCAGTCAACGAAGATATGAGCAACGCGGTGCGCAAGGCCGCCCGCAGTGTCGGTTTTACCATTCAGGCGACCACGGTCGAGATCAAGGGGCTGTGCCATGACTGCGCCACTCATTGAAGGCCGCGACCTGATCCTTTCTTTTGGCAATGAGCGCGTCCTTGATCAGGTATCGCTTGCCATCCATCCGGGCGAGATCATTACCCTGATCGGGCCAAATGGGGCCGGTAAATCAACACTGGTCAAGACGCTTCTGGGCTTGCAGAAGGCCGATAGCGGGGAGGTTATCCGCAAACGCGGGCTTACGATTGGCTATGTGCCGCAAAAGCTTGCCATTGATCAGGTCTTGCCGATGACGGTGAAGCGGTTTCTGAGCCTGACCCGGTCCGTGAGCCGGGCGGATTGCGAAGGCGTTCTGGCGCAGGTCGGGGCAGGGCATGTCATTGATGCGCAAATGAGCCAGCTTTCAGGTGGCGAGACGCAACGTGTGATGCTGGCCCGCACTCTTTTGCTGCGTCCGCATTTGCTGGTGCTTGATGAACCGACGCAGGGCGTGGATGTTTCCGGGCAGGCGGAGCTTTATCGCTTGATTGACGAGATCCGCCGCGAACTTGATTGCGCCGTTCTGATGATTTCGCATGATTTGCATCTGGTGATGGCAAAGACCGATCAGGTGGTGTGTTTCAATCGCCATGTCTGTTGTTCGGGCATTCCCGAAACCGTGCGCCAGCATCCGGAATACCGGTCCTTGTTTGGCGTGCGCGAGGCCGATGCGATTGGTATTTATCACCACGAACATGATCACGAACATGATTTGTCGGGCCATGTTGTTGGCGGATGTGGTCACGATCATTCGCATGATCATCATGCACATGGCCATTCACATGATCACGGACATGATCACAATAAAACCGTCAAAGAAGGGGCGGGAACAAACCAATGATGGACGATTTCCTGTTTCGCGCCGTTTTGGGCGGCGTTTTGCTGGCCGTTGTCTGTGGGCCGTTCGGCGCCTTTATCGTCTGGCGGCGCATGGCGTTTTTTGGCGACATGTTGGCGCATACGGCCCTTTTGGGGGTGGCACTTGGTCTTCTGATCGGGGTCGATGTTCGCATTGGCATGATCGCGACGTGTCTGGCGGCGGCCCTCATTTTGGCCTATGGGCAGCGGCAATCGCGGATTGGCAGTGATACGGTGCTGGGCATGCTGGCCCATTCGACCTTGGCACTGGGTATGGTCGCGCTTGCCTTTGTGCAGGGGGTGGCTGTTGATCTGATGGCCTATCTGTTTGGCGATATTCTGGCGGTCAATACCGGGGATATCTTGCTTTTGGCGGTTGGCGGCACCTTTGCACTTGGCATCCTTGCCTGGATGTGGCGGCCGTTGCTTGCGCTGACAGTCAGCCCGGAAATTGCCGCGGCCGAAAGCATCCCGGTCGAACGGCTGCGTTTGATCTTCATGCTTCTAATGGCGCTTGTGATCGGCATGGCGATCAAGATTGTCGGGGTTTTGTTAATTACAGCCCTTCTGATCGTCCCGGCCGCCAGTGCGCGTTTCTTTGCCCGCACACCTGAACAGATGGCGATTGGGGCCGGGCTGTTTGGCGCGGCATCGGTACTGGCGGGGATTTCCCTGTCATGGCATGTCGATACGCCAGCCGGGCCGAGCATCGTGATTTCGGCTGCGTTTCTGTTTGTTTTGACGGCTGGGTTTTCACCTTTGGTGAAAAGACTTGTCGAGCGTTAACACGTGGAGAACGTCATGACCGGCAGAGTGCTTCAGTTTTTTACGGATCTCCTTAGACGGTTCCAAAAACTGATTACTAGTCCTTGTGTTGGTTTACTGACAGTGGTGCCAGTCGGTTTTGCTGCATTGGTTGATTGGCGTTATTTCGGTTACTTCATGGTTGATGGGACGTTGGGGCATTGGTTCGGTGCGCTGAGTTGGTTGGTGGGTAGCTACGACGGTTATCGAACTGGAAGATATCGTTATGCGTGGAGATATCCGCCACCGAAGAGAAATGAGTTGCGACCTTCTCGGGCTTATAGAGACACGGTGGGTGGAGTTTTCCTGATGATTGTAACCTTGTTTCTTTTCGCTGCTGATGGTCCTGTTTCCATTCCTGGTTTGTTGTCCATTGGTACTGTCTCATCCTATGCGGTGACTACGGGGTGGTTCGGATTTGTGCGTCTCCGGGCAAAGAAACAATTTAGAGCATCAAAATCCATAACATGAGATGTGTCTGCCTTTGGCGTTGATCCAAAATTTAGTTGGGTGCGGAAATAGTATTGAGATGGCTCGTTCCGATCCGGTCTAACATAAAAAAACGGCGCGGAAATTCCGCGCCATTTTTCATTCTGCTGAGTGCTGTTTTCAGACCACTTTAAGTCGCGCGAACCCGGCTTCAAGATCAGCGATCAGATCATCGGGGTCTTCAAGGCCGATATGGAGCCGGACCAACTGACCATCGTCGTCCCATTTGGTGGCGGTGCGGATTTTGGTCGGATCAGACGGCAGGATCAGGCTTTCAAAGCCGCCCCAGCTAAAGCCCATACCAAACAGTTCCATGTGATCGACCATATTGGCGAGCCGGGTTTTTTCGACCGGCTGCATGACAAAGGAAAACAGGCCGCAGGCACCAGTGAAATCGCGTTTCCAGATGGCATGGCCCGGATCATCGGGGAGCCCCGGGTGAAGGACGCGTTTTACTTCCGGGCGGGTTTGCAGCCAGTTTGCGACCTTAAGGCCGCTTTCGTGATGCTGTTTCAGGCGCACGGCAAGGGTGCGCAGGCCGCGCTGGGCGAGGTAACAATCATCCGGACCAACCGCGTCACCGGAAATCAGGACCTGCTTCTTGATGGTCAGAAGGTCATCCTCGGTCGCAGTCGTGATGGTGCCCAGCATGACATCGGAATGACCGACAATGTATTTGGTGCCCGCCTGAACCGAGACATCAACACCCAATTCAAACGGGCGACACAGGATCGGGGAAGCCCAGGTGTTATCGAGCATCACCTTCACATTGCGCGCGTGCGCGGCCTTGGCGATTGCCGGGATATCCTGCATTTCAAAGGTCAGTGACCCCGGGCTTTCGCACCAGACAAGGGCAGTGTTATCGCGAATAAGGTCCGCAATGTCGCCGCCAATCGTTGGATCATAATATTCCGTCTCGACCCCGAATTTCTTAAGAAACGTATTGCACAGGTTGCGAGTCGGGAAATAGGTGCTGTCGGTGATCAGGATATGATCGCCGGGCTTCACGAAGGCGAGGATCGCATTGGTAATCGCCGAAACGCCCGATGAAACACATAGCGTGCCATAGCCGCCTTCAAGTTCGGCAACGGCTTCTTCGAGCAGGAAGCGCGTCGGCGTTCCGTGGCGGCCATAGGTCGTTTTTCCGGGGACTGAGGCACCGGCCTTTTCAAGTTCTGCCAGGCTGTCAAACAGGATGGTCGAGGCATGCAGAACCGGCGGGTTGACCACGCCGTGATACTGGCTGGAACGGCGACCGGCATGGACCAGCTTGGTTGCGGTATGTTTGGGGCTTTGCGATGACATAACAGGCGGTTCTCCTTGGGCGCGACGTCTTATGCTTCAAAGACAAACCACCTTGGCGGCGGCCATTCAAGGCTTTTTGCGTCAAAGCCATTGTTAATGCCTGATATCAGGCTATTTTTTACAGGCAATAACAGCAACGAATGACACAGAATACAGCAAGGGGGCCCCGTGATTGAACTTCAGGATTTTCGCACTGCGCGCAAGGCGATATCGGACCATATGCGCCTGACCCCGGTGTTTGCGGCCCGCAATTTTGGCGATACATCCGGCTTTGTCGCGCGTGATCGCATCCCCGAGATGTTCCTGAAACTTGAAAACATGCAGGTCAGTGGGTCTTTCAAGGCACGCGGGGCGATGAATGCGGCACTGGCCCTTGAACCTGAACAAAGATCTGCCGGGCTGTGCACCGCATCTGGCGGCAACCATGGCATGGGAGTGATCAATGCGGCCCGCACACTGGGTGTGCCGGTGAAAATCTTCCTGCCGACCAATACACCACAGCCCAAAGTCAAAAAACTGCGCGCGCAGGGTGTTGACGTGGCTTTGATCGGGGCCGTTTGGGATGACGCCAACCGTGCTGCGATGGAGCACGCGCATGAAAGCGGTATGGCCTATATCCACCCGTTCGCCGATCCCAAGGTGATTGCCGGGCAGGGAACCATCGCGCTTGAGCTTTTAGAACAGCAACCCGACCTCGATACACTGGTGGTGGCGATTGGTGGTGGCGGGCTGATTGCCGGTGTGGCGACAGCCGCACGCTTGTTGCGCCCATCGATCCGGGTGATCGGTGTGGAGCCGACCGGGGCGGCAACCCTGTTTGAAAGCCTTAAGGCCACCGAGGTCGCGACTTTGCCCAGCGTGAATACAGCCGCCACCAGTCTTGCGCCGCGTCAGTCATCGGCACTTAATGTCGATCTGATTGGCAGGAACGTGGATCGCATCGCATTGGTCAGTGATGAAGAAATGCAAAAATCTGCCAGGTGGCTTTGGAAAGAGTTCGGCATTTCCGTTGAGCTTTCCGCCGCCGCTGGTATTGCGGCCGTTATGAATGATCGCCTGGGCGATCCAAATCCGGGGCGGGTCGGGGTGATCGTGTGCGGAACCGGTATGGATGGTTTTGAGTAGGGATAAATAAAAAGGGATGAAACCAAACGGTTTCATCCCTTTTTAAACCAGACGCCAGTCCGATAGGACTGGCGCGGAAATATATAGCGTCGCAAACCGCCAAAGAGCAAAAAGCTCTCCGGTGCGGAATTACATCTTCGGCTCGACCACCTGACGACCACGGTACATACCGGTGTTCGGGTCAATGTGGTGCGGGCGATGCAGTTCGCCGGTCTCTTTGTCTTCGCGGTACGAGCCCTTGGCGAGCTTGTCATGCGAGCGACGCATGCCCTGACGGGACTTGGTCACTTTTTTCTTTGGCACTGCCATGGGTCATCATCCTCTGGCTTGGGTAAACTCAGGCGCGCTTGTTACCGTGCGCGGTCGGGAAAGTCAACGATCAAAGTGTCGGAATCTGCATTATTTGCATTTTCCGGATCACTTTCGCGATCAGGTGTATCGCTCGCGGGATGACCATCATGATCGACATGGTGGTCGATATGCGGGATCAGTCCTGTATCGCGCGGATCATCAACAATATCGGTTCGGCGATCATATATAGCAAATCCTGCCTTTTGGTAAGCCCCAAGTGCACTTGGGTGATCAAGCGTGCAGGTATTGACCGTGATACGGGTGGGTTTGAAGCTCCAGGCGGTATCAATCGCCCAATCCAGTAGGTACTTGCCAAAGCCCTTGCCGATGAATTCCGGCATCAGGCCCATATAGTGCAGATCAATGACGTTGTCAGATTCAAAGTCCGTCAGATCCAGCTCGGCAAAGCCGGCAGGCACACCGGCAACATAAAGCACATAAACATGCGTCTCCGGCTTGGCGAGGATCGCGGAAAGCTCCGTGTCGCTCATCAGGCGGCGTTGCCACCACAGCCAAGGTTCGCCGACCGTATTATATAGGTAGCGATAAAATGACAGGGTCGGGTTTTCAGCCCGGATGATCGCGACCTTGCCGGGCGGGACGATGGCTGGCGCGCGTTCGGGCGGGCTTTGCATTTCAAGGAAGCTGATCACAACTTCCAGCTTGCGCGGATTGGATGGGGTCATTGGACTAAACTCTTGCGCATTATTTTGTTTTGGTGCGGATCAGGATCAGCCTGATCGGTGACGCTTGCTATAAAGTCATAGCCGAGTTTGGCGTAAAAATCACCCGCTGCGGCATTTTCAATTGTGACCCGGATTTCACTTAAGCCCGAAAGACGCAGGATATCCTCGGCCAAGCTTACCAGTTCGCGGCCAATGCCACTGCCTTGGGCGTGCTTGGCGATTGCCAGGTAATGAATCCAGCCAAAGACAGTGTCATGGCCGGTCATCATGGTGGCAAAGATTTGCTGATCATCTGGCATGCGCGCGACAATCAGGCTGCCATTATCAGCCGCAATACAGTTTTCGATATCCTGCCGTGCATCGCGGATCGCCGGGATCAGTCCGGTCGCAATCCAAAGGCGGGTGATGGCGGCAATATCGTCGTTAGTAGGGGCTTTAAGCTGTTCAAGTCTGATGCCCGCGCCATCCGCGGTATTGTTCGTCATATCCGAACCGAACGGGGATGGGGCGGGCATCGGGTTTCTCATTTTAAATGTGTGATACGGACGGGGCAGGATGTTCAGGCCGGGCCGGTATCAACCGGGCTGTCTTCCGTGGTGGCCCATTCTGCCCAAGATCCGTCATAGACAGCGACCTGTTTGTGGCCGGAAATATAGGCTCCCATGGCAAGGACACAGGCGGTAACGCCCGAACCACAACTTGCAACAATCGGCTTGTTAAGATCGACACCTGCTGCGTCGAATGCAGCCTTGATTTCATCCGCCGACTTGAAGGTGCCATCCGAATTCAGAAGTTCGGTAAAGGGCAGGTTGTAGGAGCCGGGAACGTGACCCGATTTGCCCCAAGGGTCGTCAACCTCGCCACGGAACCGTTCGCCTGCGCGGGCATCCACCAGCTGTTCGCGTTTGGTTTTGACGTTCGAGAGAACCTGATCATATTCACGCAGTAAAAAGCTGTTGGCGCGTGCGGTAAAGTGGCGTTCGCGCGGCGGGGTCGGTGCATCGGTGACCGGGCGGCCCTCTGCGATCCATTTCGGCAGGCCGCCATCGAGAACGACAACATCATGATGGCCGAAATGACGCAGCATCCACCATGCACGGCAGGCTGCAAGGGCGGAACCCTTTTGGCTATAGACAACCACACGGACACCATCGCCGAGGCCGAGTTTGCGGACCTTGGCGGAAAACTTGATCGCATCGGGCATCATATGCGGCAGCGGGGCGCTGTCATCGGCGGCGATATCATCGATATCAAAGAAAACCGCACCCGGAATATGTTCAGCGTCATAGAATTCGCGGGCATTCTTGTTTTCGGCTGGCATGTACCAGCTGGCATCGACGACGCGCACGTCCGGTGCATCAAGGTGATCCGCAAGCCATTGGGTGGACACAAGGGCGTCGGAAAGTGGGTTGGTCATGGACAAGCTCCGATTGACGGTGGTGGATTTCCGGTTGGTTCCGGGATTGTTTTAAATTTGGTCCTGAATCTATTTAAATTTGTAACGGTCCTGCCGCTTGCTGGCAACTGGCAGTCAAACCGGATGGTGATGATCCGTATGTTTGCCGGTTGCCAATTACAAATGGCATCAGTCGTCAAATACGATATTGATCCGGCGGTTCTGGCGGCCTTTCTTTTCAATTTTGGAAACCATGACCTTGCCGATCTCGCCGGTTTTGCGCACATGGGTGCCGCCACAGGGTTGGAAATCAATGCCTTCTATGGTGACAGTCCGGATAGAATGTCCGTCCATTGGCGGCTGCACCGACATGGTGCGCACCAGTTCCGGGTTGGCTTTAAGCTCGGCGACGGAGATTTCCCCGTCATAGACATCGGCATCGCGTGCGATCAGTTCGTTAAGCTTTTCACTGATTTCATCCTTGTCGAGCGTGGCGTCCGGCAGATTGAAGTCTAGCCGCGCCTTATGGGCGGCGATGTTGCCACCCGTAACATCACCTTCGATGACAGCACACAAAAGATGCAGGCAGGTGTGAAAGCGCATCAGCTTGTGGCGATTGTCCCAATCAAGTTCGGCTGTGATCGTATCGCCAACCGCGGGCAGGGGATGATCATCGGCAATGATGTGCAAGATACGCCCGGTTTCGCGATCTTTGACCGTGGTAACGACGGGAAGGGCCGTGCCATCGCCAAGGGTTAGTGTGCCGATATCGCCTGATTGGCCGCCAGCGGTTGCGTAAAACACCGTTTGATCAAGTTCGATCCCGCGATCTGAAATGCTGGTGACGGCGGCGTTGCAATTCTTTGCATAGGCGTCTTCGCGAAACATTAGTCGTGTCATGTTTTCTGGTCTCCCGTTGGTGGCGGTTGATGGCGTTCTTGATTTTACCGCCCGGCGTTTGGTGCCGGGGCGTCCGTTCGTCGCGCAGGATTGGTGCGAATGGATTGATTGCCGGGATTATGGTGCGGTGGCGGACCGGCAATTGTCGAGACCAAAGTTACGGTAATCCTTCGGCTGAAATGTAAGTTAGTATACATAAATGTAATATTAATGTTGAAAATTGTACGTAATGTATGATATCGCTGCGGTGTATTTCAGGAGTGATAAAGCCGTGCCAGCCATTATCCATGTCAAGCTTTCCGGCGAAGGGGACTTCGGGCCAGTCGATCTCGAATGTGCGATTCCGCCTGCGCGTTTGCCGGTGGTGATGGCTGCTTTGTTCGGGCAGGCACCGTCTGTGCCGGGAATGGCTGTTGGCGCGGTGCATGGTTCTGTACCTGGTGTTTCGGGTGGTGGTCGCCCGCACGCGAACGGCGCGGTTGATGGCTTCGCCAATGAAAGTGCGGCGGACAAGGTGAATGATCGCGCCGCGACAGCAACCCTTGGCGTGCCAGGGGCGGGCGGGGCGCATGGTGGCATAGGATATGCAGGCGATGCCGCATTTTCCGGCGCAATAGATCCCGGCATGTTCATTACGGGGTATGTTGGCAGTTTTGCCGATCTGGTCGGACGCCTGCAACCACGTGGCTTTGCCGAGATAATCTTGCTGGCGGCAATCTGGCTGCAAGATCGCGATGGCAGGAGTTTTGTAACGCGCGGTGATGTCCGCCGCCTTTTACGCCGCCAGGATCATCTGCGGATGCCGCGCAATTTTAGCCGGGATTTCCATGCGGCCGTGGCAAGAGGCTACCTTGAAGAGGTCGAGGGCGAGGACGGTTACACCGTTGCAGCTGATGGCTTCCGCTGGTTTCGTGATGAGTGTATGAAATAATACAAAAAGTCGAAAAAGATATTGACGTTATGTATGTTTGTTGTATCTTTTTTAGCAGGGACAAACAAAAACGGGTGGGACCAAATCATGAGCGCGTGGGAAGTCAGAAGCAGCTGCCGGGTATGGCGGGGCCGTTATGTCATTCGTGGTGATGTTGATCGTATTGCCAACGACATTGTTGAACTTCAGCAAAACCGGTTCCCGGGGCTTGATGCGGAAAAGGTTTCGCTTCGGGTTGTGACCATGGCGGTGATGTCGGTTCTGGCCGAGGAATGCTGCGAAGACGGGGTGACCGCAGCCGAACTTTCCTTCCTTTTGACCACTTGCCTGGGGATGCCGATTTCGCCAACCCGGATTGAACGGGAAATGGAAGGTCTTTCTGGTCTTGTCTGGACCGGGCAATGGGGTGGTGAAACCCTGTATGTCATGGAAAAACGTGGTTTGCGTTTCTTTGAAAGTGCACGTGCCAGGGCGCTTTGCGAAGATGGAAATGTGAACGCCAAGGACCGCGAAGGTGTGGCCGCCAGCGAAGCACAGGACGCGGTGAATGCCATGATTGATCCCGCCATCATCAGCGAGCCGGCAGTGCATGCCCGCTATCGGGTTGTCAGCTAGGATCTTCGCTTACAGGTCAGACTATCAATGTTTCGTGCACCCGCCTGTTTTGCTGGCGGGTGTTTTTCTTTGGCGTGGAGGGTGGTCAACAAGCGGCTTGACCAAACGAAAAAAGCGCCATATGCATTAAAGCATGGAAAACATTATTACACATCAGAACGCCTATTTTACGTCGTGCACATAGCGCGGCGCCTGTTGATGTGTTTGTAAATTAAACCAAGACCGGCTGCCCCAGGGCGGCCTTTGTTTTTTCCATAAACCGGTTTGCCCGAGGTGGCCCTACCAACAAGGAAACCGGAAAATGACCCATATCTCTCTTGCTGATCGCATGCCGACACTTGATTTCACGCCCAACGCCCTGAAGGACGGGATCGGGGTGGTGCCGCTTATTCTGATGGCGGGCTTTGCCGAGACCACTACGGCGGCAAGTGAACTGGTCGCACGTGGTGCTGTCACCATCGAAGGCAAACAGATCATTGATCCCGACCATCATATCCTGAGCTACGCCTTTGATGATGGCGAAGTGCTGCGGCTCACGGTTGGGGGCAAAAGCACGATGCTGATCCGGCGCGCGGACTGATCCGGATGGGTTATCTGTTGCGGGATATGGGCGATGTTGCTGCTGATGTCAGAACAGCGACATTTGCCCGCTCGCGCTGGGACGTTTGAAGCCGCTGCAATCAAGGTTGAGGGATCTGTTGGTCAGGCCATGCTTTTTGCGCGCAGCGTCAAAGCGTTTGGCGATCAGATCGGCAATCGGGCCGGTGCCGCGCATGCGGGTGCCAAATTCCGATTGATAGATTTGACCATCACGCATCTGACGGATCAATGACATCACCTTGGCCTTGCGGTCGGGGTAATGGGCCTCCAGCCATTCTTCGAACAGATCGGCGATTTCGAGCGGCAGGCGCAAGACGATGTGACCAATCGATTGCGCACCGGCGTCCTTGCAGGCCGACACGATCTTTTCGATCTCCGTATCATTCAGGCCCGGAATAACCGGCGCGCACAGGACGGTGACCGGAATGCCCGCATCTGAGAGTTTTCGGATGGCCTCAAGCCGGCAGTGCGGGGCAGAGGCGCGCGGTTCCAGAAGGTTTGACAGCCGGTGATCAAGGCTTGTGACGGATACGGCCACCGATGCCCGGTTTCGGGCGGCCATCGGGGCGATCAGGTCAATGTCACGGGTGACCAACGCGCTTTTGGTAATCAGTGAAAAGGGATGCTGACAGTCTGACAGGACTTCAATGATCGACCGCGTCAGTTTCTTGTCGCGATCGACTGGCTGATAGGGATCAGTGCTTGTGCCGATCACAATCGGGGCGGGTTGATAAGTCTTTGATGAGAGTTGCTTGCGCAGAAGCTGGGCGGCCTCTGGCTTCCAGAAAAGACGCGTTTCAAAATCAAGACCGGGGGACAAGCCCAGATAGGCATGGGTCGGGCGCGCAAAGCAATACACACAGCCATGCTCACACCCGCGATAAGGGTTGATGGAGCGATCAAACGGCACATCGGGGCTTTGATTGCGGGTGATCACAGAACGCGCCCCATCAATGCCAAGGGTCGTTTTGATCCGGGGTGGTTCCTGTTCTTCAAGCCGGTGTGACGTCCAGCCATCATCAACTGCCTGATGGATATGTCTTTCAAACCGGCCATCAATATTTGAAACAGCCCCGCGTCCCTTTTGCGCGCGGACAGGCAAGACGTTTTGGTCATGATCCGGGCGCGTCCGGTCATCACCAAAAGCCGTGTTGTCGGTGTTTTGTTCCATGAAGGCGGTTTGGTTTTGCATGCAAACAACGTATAGAACAAAATAGGAACATTCAAGTGGAAACCGATAAAGCATCAAGCCTGAGATCTGCCGTGTTCCGGATTGCAGCGATACAATTGTTTGCTTGTCGGAAAATCAGATAGACCTATAGTCCAAGAAGGTTTTACGGCGGATCAGAAAAGGAATGCGCCATGGATTGGTCACAGGTTTTGAGTTTTGCGCTGGTTGCGTCACTGCTTGTCATGTCGCCGGGCCCCAACGGTGTTCTGGTCGCCAAGACGGTGCCGACATCAGGACGCATGGCCGGGATGGCCAATGTGGCCGGATTTGTCAGTGCCTTTTATGTGCACGGGACGTTGTCGATCCTTGGTATTTCCCTGATTCTGGTGCAGTCGGCACAGGCCTTTATGGTCGTGAAGTTTCTTGGCGCAGCCTATTTGTGCTGGGTCGGGTTCAAGGCGCTGCGTGATGCGTGGCTTGGGGTGAAAACAGTTGCCAATGTATCACCGGCCAAACGCAGGCGTACCTTGGTCACGGCTTATGGCGAGGGACTTCTGACCAATGTGCTGAACCCGAAGACTTCGATGTTTTATCTGGCTGCCTTCCCGCAATTCATTCCCGTAGGTGAGGGGGCGATGACCGCCGCCTTTATGCTGGTGTGTGTGCATGCCGCAATCAACGCCATCTGGTTTGCAGCCATGGTCATGTTGTTTGCACGGCTGACTCGCTTTGCAAGGAATGGCCGTTTTCAGCGCGCACTTAAGGCTACCACCGGGGCGGTGTTCATCGCCTTTGGTGTTAAGCTGGTGTCGTTGCGCCCCTAATCTGAACCAACGCTATTGTACTTTGCCCGCCGGTTATGGAAGTCGGCGGGCATTTTTGTTTTCGGATATTGATCAGGTCTATAACCGCGCAACGCACCGTTAGGATCACGCCGGTTGCCTGTGTCGTCATGAAAGATGCGGTCTAAATACACGAAAGCTTGGCTGTGTGGCGCGGGAACATGCCAAAGGCGACGTTCGAATTATTGGCGTTACCGGTCATGAATTTCCTCAATGTGCCAATGACCGAAGCAATCTCCTGACCGTGCCAACGCTCGTCAGTCGGGAAAATGATAACTTTTGGGAAAATGATAAAGAATAGAAGTGGTTTAGCTATCTGAAGCGCATTAGATTTCACCCAAGAATTCAGATGTGACGGACCGCCGAACATTAACGGTGCAGTAATTTCGCCTCGCGCCAACACAAAACAACTTATCGCAAGCGCAGATATTCCGGCGAGGGTACCTCAATCAACAGCGTTTCCTGTCAAACAAACAGATACAGGACAAATTGCTTTGATGTATGACGACGTATAGAGCTGGTCGAGGAAAGGTTGTTTTGTTCATAATTCCAATTTGATGGCTTGGTTCGTTTAAATAAATTGGATCAATTACATTTGTGAGCGATAGATAATTTAAAGACTATTATGCTGAAAAATGAAAATAATTTGTTATATTTGATTGATTCGAATTATATTGGCCAATTCATGCAAAATTCGATGTTTATTTCGTTTTCTGTATTGGCATTAATTTTTGTTAGTTCTTTTTCTACTGTAAAAGCGTCGGAATCTGACAAATGGCGACCTCACATTGATCTTGAGGGAAAGCCGGGTTCTGACCGGCATCTCGGTGAAGCCGACCTGTTCGTACCGTTGATTCAGGACGACCACACGCTTGTGTTTGGCAATCTTCGCGGCAGGATCGACAATCAGAATGGCAGGGAAGGCAATTACGGATTGGGCGTGCGTCATATGCTGTCATCCGGATGGAATTTGGGCGGGTATGGCTATTTTGACCGACGCAGAAGCTCTTTGGGCAATATGTTCAACCAGATCACGTTCGGTGCAGAAGCACTGTCGATGGACTGGGATATACGTGCCAATGCCTATGTTCCGATTGGTCGAAAATCCTATCAGGTCGATAGCCTGAATACTGCGACAATTTCCGGTACAACTGTTGTTTTTCGCGGCGGCGAGGAACGTTCTTTGGGCGGTTTTGATGCCGAGCTAGGCTGGCGCGTGCCTGTTTTTGATGAAAATTCCCAGCAACAGTTGCGCCTTTATGGCGGGGGATATCGCTTTTCCGATGAAAAGGCGGGTATGATTGCCGGTCCACGGGGACGAATTGATTTGACCTTTAATGAGGTCCCTTTCCTTTGGGATGACTCTCGGTTGAGCCTTGGGCTTGAGGTTCAGCATGATGATCCGCGCGGCACCCAAAGCTTTGCCATGTTCAGATTGCGCATTCCCTTTCAGGTGTTTGGAGGCCAAGAAACCCATCAAACAGACCTGAGACCGATCGAAAGACGAATGGCGGATCCGGTTATTCGTGACGTCGATGTTGTTAGCCGGGCCGGAGCCTTTGGTCCGCCAGAGACAGCAAGCGAAACGGCATCTGGGCAATTGTTGTCGGTAGTGGATAGCTCATCGACCACAGGCAGCAATCTTTCCAATGCCGTGGCAGCAGCAGGCGCAAATTCGACAGTTATTTTGCAAGGTGACTTCTCCAACGTGAACAGCAAAGTCATATTGCAGTCCGGTCAGACATTGATGGGGCAAGGCAGCCTGGAAGTTAAAAGCCCCTCCGGGCGTGTTGCCACCCTGGACATGGGATCGGCTTCTGTCTCCGGGACAGGAACGGTGACAACTGTCGGGGGGAATGATTCCAGGCTGATTGAAATGGCCAATAACAGCACCCTTGCTGGTATCACGGTGAACAATACGGCCAGTGGCGGAACGGCCAGTTATGCAGTTTTAATGGACGGCGTTTCCGGCGCAACAATACGCAATAGCACCCTCAGTGCATCTGCATCCGGCAACACATCTACGCCGATCTATATTCTCAACAACTCCAGCAATATCACGATTACCGGTAATACCCTCAAAGCGTCCGGCCAGACGGGTCATCAGACCTTTGGTGGGATGGCCGTGCAGGACAGCAGCAATATCAAATTCTCCAACAACTCGGTCACGGCCAGCGGCAGTGGGAACAAGCACTCTGTCTATTTAGACGACGTTACCGACCTCTCAGGTTCCGGCAACACAAAGAATGCGGCTGCTGCGACATGCAGTACGTCAGTCACCAATACAGGATCGATTGGATTTACCGATGGCAGTTCCTGTCCGTAACGATCCACGTCATTGCTTCGTCGACGCCAAGCGAGTTGTTCTTCATAAGGATGGCAACGGTCTCTTTCCCCTTTTCCCGAGGCGTCAATTCTTCGCCATTGTTCGGGGCTCAGTTCTTGGAGATCAAACGGGTCCATTCTGGGGCGCTTTCGATTAAATGTCGATTGGCCCTGAATGTTGTGCGCTAAAAAGCAAGTGATCCTGTCGGCACTTGGACCCAAGGGGTTATTTGCGCGCGATGATCAGCGCCATAACAGCACAGAACAACGCGAACAGAATGTCGCTCGCAGCGATGTTGTCTGTCACCAGGGCTTCAAACGCGGCAATCGGCAGGATGATCGAGGTCAGGACGAGAAAGACCGGATTAAACAGTTTGTTTTTCATGTTACGCGCCCCCGTTCATCGTCGTGATCAAAAGCAGGCCAAGAGCCATGAAGCCACACAGCGCGGTAAGGATCACGCCGGTTTTAAGCACCACCGAAAGTACCGGTCCTTCCTTTCCCGAAAGCCCAACGGTCGAACACCCAACAAGGATCTTTGACGGGGCCAGCATGCTGCCAAGGGACGCACCCGTCGCCTGTGCCGCCAGAACAAGGGCGGTCGACAGGCCAGAAAGCTCAGCAGTGTGGCGTTGGAACATACCAAAGACGACGTTGGAATTGTTTGTGCTGCCGGTCATAAACGCACCAAGCGCGCCGATGGCAGGTGAAATCACCGGGTAGGCAACGGCGAAGGCCCCGGAAAAGACCGCAGCACCCCCTTCGGCAAGGGCATAGGTCATGCCCGCGTGGTCCATGATGATGGCAAGCCCGATCACCGGCACCATGCCGATGCTGGTCGGAAGGCCACTTTTGAGCGTGCGTTGCCAGATACGTTTACCGATCCCGTCGTCGTAATGACCGCGCAGCTTGAAGAAGGTAAAGCTGATGGCAGCGGTATAAAGCAACAGCGCGCCCGGATGGCCAAAGATGGCAATCGCCTTGGCACTTTCGGCCTCGATCACCCAGCCGGTTGCGGTCGCGGTTTCCGGGAAATCCAGCGTGAAGCGGATTTTACCCAAAAGCATTTCAATTGCGGGCACAAAGGTTGCCAGCGTGACCAGCACGATGAACACCAGATAAGGGGTCAATGCCTCAATCAGGGGCATGTGGTGATGATCATCAGTAACCTGCTCGGCCACATCATCGGGATGGGGTTTCCAGAACCGGGTCACGATGATCGAGGTCACAAGTCCTGCAATCCCGGCTGTCAGGCCGCCCAGCGTCCAGACGCCGTAATTGGCCATGGCATACTGCACCACGCCCATCACGCCGGAAATAAGAACCAGCGGCACAATGCGGCGGCGAATGGTGCGGAACCCGCCATCAAGCCACAAAACAGCCGCCCCGCACATAAAGCCGGACAAGCCCAAAAGGATCGCCGAATAATGGGTCAGTTCGGTGCCCGGAATGCCGGTGACACCAATAAGCGCTTCGAACGAGGTTGCCATGTTGCCAAACAAAACCGACCAGCTATGCCCGATCATTGGGGCTGCAACCGCCAATACCGGGGAGAAACCCATGCCCAGCAGAAGTGGTGCGACGACCGCAATCGGAACGCCGAAGCCCGCCACACCCTGAAGGAAGCTGGCAAAAACATAGCCCAGTATCAAAAGCTGCAGCGGGCGATCATCGGTCAGCGACCGGATGGCGCGCCCGATGGTCTTGATCGCGCCGGCTTCCTCGGCTGCGAAATACAGGATCAGTGCGGCCCAGACGATATACAGGATATAAAGGGCCAGCATCACGCCCTTGGCCTGGGCGATGATCAGCATATCGGTCGGTGCGCCAAAGAAGAAGACGGCAAGTATAACCGTCACAAACCAGGCGGCGGCACCTGCGCGTGCAGCACCCCAGTTGGCCTTGATCATCAGAAACAAAATAGTCGCGATTGGCAGGGCTGCCAGCAGGAAGTTGGTCATGAAGGGCGCACCATAACCTTTTGAAACAAGGGGCTATCGTTGAAGTCTTCAACGGGACGCGCATATTGTCCGACCAATGATGCAAGCGCAAGTGGTGTGTTCTGGTATTTCGTATGATGAAAGCAAAATGCCGGATTCACGAAGAACCCGGCATTTGTAGAAATAAGGTGCCGCTTGGTCTTAGGCGCAGTCTTTGTTCTCGGACTTTGCGTTCATTTCGCCAAACAGCTCGGCAGCGATTTCAAAGGATTTCAGGCGTGCCGTCTGATCATAGATGTTGGCGGTGACCATGATTTCGTCGGCCTTGGTCATGTAGGCGAATTCGCGCAGTTTCTTGCGCACCGTATCGCGCCCGCCAATTGCGGCATAGCGCATGGCGTGATCCACACCGGCCTTTTCAACGCGGTTCCAGATTTCGCTCATATCCTTGACCGGTTTTGGCAATTGGCCCGGTGTTCCGCGCCGCAGGTTCAGGAACTGCTGCTGCATCGAGGTGGCCAGATATTCACCTTCCTCGTCGGTGTCAGCGGCAAAGAAGCCCATCGCAGCAACCGCATAGGGTTTATCAAGGGCTTTGCTTGGCTCAAACCGGTTGCGATAAAGGGTTAGCGCATCCATCAGCATGTCGGGCGCAAAGTGCGATGCAAAGGCGAAGGGCAGACCAAGGCGTGCGGCCAGGTCGGCTGAAAACAGGCTGCTGCCCAAAAGCCACATCGGCACCTGCGAACCATAGCCCGGTACGGCCCGGATCGGCGGATTGCCTTCAAGCGGGGCGAGGAAGGCCTGCACCTGCAAGACATCCTGAATAAAGCGTTCCTCGGATCCATGCATGTCACGGCGAAGGGCGGCTGCGGTGCGTTGATCCGTGCCTGGCGCGCGGCCAATGCCCAGATCAATACGGCCCGGATGAAGCGCATCAAGGGTGCCAAACTGTTCGGCAATCACCAGCGGCGCATGGTTGGGCAGCATGACGCCACCTGACCCAACGCGGATGGTCTTGGTACCAGCCGCGACATGGGCCATGACAACAGATGTCGCGGCACTGGCAATGCCGGGCATGTTGTGATGTTCGGCCAGCCAATAACGATGATAGCCAAGCTTTTCAGCGTGTTGGGCGAGGGCAAGTGTATTGCGCAACGCATCAGAGGGATGTTCACCCTCATTCACGGGGCAAAGATCAAGAAGGGAATATCTTAGCATAGCCAGACTTTCGGTTTGGCGCGGACATCGCAGAAATAGATATCAGCGGCGCGCCGGATTTCACAGTTGGCATTAATCTAGCGCGAATGAACCGTCTTGCCAGTCCCTAACTGGAATGTTCATATACAGGAACAAACAAGGGACGTTGAAAATGTTGATTATTCTTGGTGGATTGCCTGGTGTCGGCAAAACGTCAATTGCCAGATTGGCGGCTCAGGAACTTGGCGCGATCCATCTGCGAATTGATACAATCGAGCAGGCAGTTATTGATTGCGGTGTCGTGCCATCCGATGAAATGGGCCCGGTCGGGTATGTCGTCGCAAACCGGATCGCGACAGATAATTTGCGCCTTGGCCACCTTGTGATCGGAGATGCGGTCAATCCGATCGAATTATCCCGTGCCGCGTGGCAAGAAGCCGCGATAATCGCAGACAAGCCTTTTGTGCAGATTGAACTGATTTGTTCTGATGTTGATGAGCATCGTTACCGGGTTGAAACACGAAAGGGTGACATAGAAAACCTGAAACTGCCCGACTGGCAAAAGGTCTGTGATCGTGAATATCACCCCTGGCCGGATGTGGATCTGGTGATTGATACTGCTGCGCAATCGCTTTGTGCTTCTTCTGACATACTTGTTGGTTTTGTTCGGAAGAAGATCGCCAGTATCTGAATTAAAACATATCTTTTCGTCTATTCATCAATGCTTGGCTGCCGATGGGCGGCAAGCGTGCGGCTAACGAAATTGCGAAGAGCAATCGAGATATCATTGCTGCGATAAGCCAGTGAAAGTTGCGCAATGGGCACTTCGCCCTCGATCTCGCGATAGGCGACACCCTTGGCTTGAAGCTGCGTCATCGGCTTAGGGACCAATGAAAAGCCAAGCTCGGCCGCAACGAAATTGATCACGGATCCGAGCTGTGGCGCGATCTGACCCATTTGTGGTTCAAACCCGGCGTCGCGACAGGCAGTGACCACCTTGTCATAATGGGTTGGGCCGACCGCGCGCGGGGTCAGGATCAGCGCCTCGTCTCTGAGTTCCGATAGGGCGACCTTTTCACGTTGGGCAGCCGGGTGACCGGAGGGGAGCACAAGCACCATCGGTTCGCTTGAAATCACATGCAGGCGAATGCCATCGCCTGCAATCGTATCCTGGCGCAGGAATACCGCATCAAGGCGTTCATCGCGCAGGCCGGCGACAAGTTGGGCAGAGTTGGCTTCTTCGAGTGTCATTTCAACACCGGGGTAACTGCGCCGGAAGTCACGGAATACACGTGGCACAGACGGGCTGAACGCGGCGGACGCCGTGAATCCCACCCGGATCGATCCGACTTCGCCGCGCCCGGCACGTTGTGCGGCACGAATGGCGCGCTCTGCCAGATCGGGGAACTGTGCAACCACCTCAAGAAACGCCGTTCCGGCCTCTGTCAGTTCGGCGCCATGGGGGAGACGATGAAACAGGGCCGTGCCGATTTCATTTTCCAGATCGCGGATTTGCTGACTAAGCGGTGGCTGCCCGATGCCGATGCGGGCCGCAGCACGGGTAAAGTTCCCTTCACGGGCGACGGCAAGGAAGTAGCGGATATGGCGCAGTTCCATTGATGGTATATCCAAAAGATATCAAAGAAGACAGTTCCATATATTGGACGGATAGGCGCGATAGTGCAATCATAAGCGTCACCCCACGAACCATTCCAAAAGAGGTCGCAAATGTCTGTTTCCCGGGACACTGACCCAGAAGAACATTCTGATAGTGCTGCTGATACGGCGTCATCTGATGCAACGCCCCCCATACGTTCGCAAAGCCCGCTCGCGTCCACCAACGCAAATGCGTCTGCCGACCCGGTTTGGATAAAGCCGGGATCGGCCGCATTTCGCCGTATCAGCATTGCACTGTTTTTGGCCGGATACGCGACCTTTTCGCTGATTTACTGTGTGCAGCCACTGTTGCCGGAACTTGCAAACCACTTTGCGGTTGGGCCGGCTGAAAGCTCGCTCGCACTTTCGTTGACCACCGGATTTCTGGCCTTTGCCATTTTGCTGGCCGGTGCTGTGTCCGAGGCCGTCGGGCGCAAGCAATTGATGCTGATTTCCATTTGTGTGGCTTCGGTTTTGAACCTGATCGCGCCGTTTCTGTCCGATTGGCACGCTTTTCTTGTGGTGCGCGCGTTGGAAGGTCTGATGCTGGGCGGGGTTCCGGCCGTTGCCATGGCCTATTTGGCCGAGGAAATCGATCCCAAGGGCCTTGGCATGGCGATGGGCATCTATATCAGCGGGACGGCGATCGGGGGCTTAAGTGGTCGTGTTGTGATCGGTTTTCTGACCGATCTGTTTGGCTGGCACATTGCCCTTGGTGCGATGGGCGCCTTGGGCCTGATTGCCGCGCTTGGTTTTGCTGTTCTGTTGCCGGCATCGCGAAACTTTGTCCGGCGTCCCGGTTTTCAGGTGGGCTATCACCTGCGGGCCTGGGGCAGGCATCTGAAACATGCGGGTTTGCCGTTCGTGTTTCTGATCGGGGCCTTTGCCATGGGCTGCTTCGTGACAGTGTTTAACTATGTCGGTTTCCGTCTTTCGGATGCGCCCTATGGCCTATCGCAAAGTCAGATTGGCTTGATCTTTGTTGTCTATCTGTGTGGATCGGTGACCTCATCGATTGCTGGTGCGTTGTCTGACAAGATCGGACGTGGTCCGGTGCTGGTGGTGGGGCTGTTGTTGGCGGCCTTTGGTGTCGGGCTGACTGTCTCTGACAGCCTGCCGGTGATCATTGGCGGGATTGTCATCCTGACCAGTGGCTTTTTCGTTGCCCATTCGATTGCCAGTGGCTGGGTCGGGCGACTTGCCGAAACGGCCAAGGGGCATGCATCATCGCTGTATCTTCTGGCCTATTATCTGGGATCCAGCATCATGGGGTCGGTTGGCGGCTGGTTCTGGGATCAGGGCGGATGGAACGCGGTTGCGGGTTTTGCCGGATCGTTGTTGCTGTGTGCGTTGTTCTGCGGGCTTTATCTTTGGGCGCGCGCGGCGCAGGACATTCGCCAATCCCGAAATGAGGTTGCCCGCGCGACCTGATTAAAACAAAACCCCCGCCGGAAACCGGACGGGGGTTTTTATCTCTCGGGATGGCTGCGGCTTAGAGCCAATCGGGGCTCGGCAGGCCTTTTTCCTTAAGGAACGCAGGGTTCCAGAGCTTGCTCTGATAGCGGGTTCCAAGGTCACACAGAATGGTGACGATGGTTTTTCCAGGGCCAAGTTCACGTGCAAGGCGCACGGCACCGGCAATGTTAATCCCCGTTGAGCCACCCATGCACAGACCTTCTTCCTTGAGCAGGTCAAACACGATCGGCAGCATTTCCTCGTCCGAGATCTGGAACGGGTGATCGATCTCAACGCCTTCAAGATTGGCGGTGATACGACCCTGACCGATACCTTCGGAGATTGAGCTGCCTTCGGATTTCAGTTCACCGAACTTGTAGTGGCTGTAAAGGGCCGCACCCATCGGATCGGCGAGGCCGATCTGGATGTTTTTGTTGCGATCCTTAAGCGCCATCGAAACTCCGGCCAGCGTGCCGCCGGTACCGACCGCACAGATAAAGCCATCCACTTTGCCGTCGGTCTGTTCCCAGATTTCGGGTGCGGTGGTGTCGATGTGGCCCTGACGGTTGGCGACGTTGTCAAACTGGTTGGCCCAGATCGCGCCATTCGGTTCGGACTGTGCGAGTTCTTCGGCCAGACGGCGCGACACATGCACATAGTTGTTCTGGTCGCGATAGGGGACAGCCGGAACTTCGCGCAGATCCGCACCGAGAAGCCGCAGCAGGTCTTTCTTTTCCTGGCTTTGGGTTTCAGGGATAACGATCACGGTGCGATAGCCCAGCGCATTGCCGACAACCGCAAGACCGATGCCGGTGTTGCCAGCCGTACCTTCGACGATGACGCCGCCCGGTTTCAGAAGACCGCGCGCCTCTGCATCGCGAATGATGGCAAGGGCTGCACGGTCCTTGACCGACCCGCCCGGGTTTGCGTATTCCGCCTTGCCAAGAATGGTGCAGCCCGTCAGCTCGGAAACCTTTTTAAGCTTCACAAGCGGGGTGCGGCCAATGGCTTCGATGGTACCATTGCGAATGTCCATGACAGACTCCAAACATGGTGATTTCAAATGTGTTTGATAGTTGATTGGTCTTTTTGCACACAAAAGTCAAGGCAGATTAAAAAATATAACGTAAAGTTTGTGTGATTATTGTTTTTCTGATTAATCGCTGTGGTATCCTCAAGCCTCTGAATTCTGCCGAAGTCGATCGCGGTTTAGCATCAACCACTGAACGGCGATGGTCGTCATTGCATTGCAGAGTTGTCCATTCTGCAACATGGCAAAGCATTCTTCGGCCGACACTGTGAAGACGCGGATATCTTCACCTTCCTCGGCGACACCATGCAGCCCGCCAATATTTGTTGTGTCGACCTGACCGTAAAACAGGTGGACCGTTTCAGTCGAGCATCCCGGTGTGACGTAATAATGCGAAATCAGTTTGGGCGATCCGATAAGTTCGCACCCGGCTTCTTCAAACGCTTCACGGCGCGCAACATCTTCGGCCGTTTTGCCGTCTTCTATGATGCCTGCAACGATTTCGGTCAGCCAGACCGGCATTGTTGGATCGCTGTCGTTGACAGAAATGGCACCGGGGCGGAATTGTTCAATCAGTACAACTTCATCGCGAACCGGGTCATAGGGCAGGACGGCAGCAGCGTGGCCACGTTCAAGGACCTCGCGTTGCAGGACAGGGCTTTGACCACCATCAAATCGGTCATGTTGCAACTGATAGACATCAATCTTGCAGTAACCGTCCCAGCTTCGATTTTTGGCAATTATTTCAAATTTCATTTCTGCCACGGCGTTTCTCCCGGAAAATGTGACATTGTCGATCTATTCAGTTGATTTACTGTTGCTATTAATATTTTGTAGTTCTTATATATTCGAGCTGATCTGCTGTTATTTGATACCATGATGTTTCTCATCGTGACCATATTTGCCGGGGCGAGGGTGGCATCCGTCGGTTTCAATTGCATCAAAACTGATGTAATCTTTCGAATATGGTGCGCAGAGAAACAAGTCTTAGATAACTGTGCTTTCATTCAGGGTTTAGATGTGTCGGGGGATACAGGACGTTGATGCGGTTCGAACCAACAGAAATCGCACGTCTGTATGGGCGGTCACGCGTAGGCGTTGTTGTACACAAGGATCTCGAAGCTGTGTATGTCAACGATGCCTATGCGAAAATGCTGGGCCGTCGCGATGTCTCGGACTTTATGAGCGACCCTGACATGCGCCAGTATATTCCGCCAAGTTTCCATCATGAGGCGGACAAGCTTTCCAACAGTTTCCAGAAAAGCAGTGGTTTCCACGGCTGGAAGAAAGTCTACAACATCCGGACGGATGGAACGCCGGTCTGGATGGAAATCAGTGACGAGACCGTCGAATGGGAAGGCGGTAATGCGGTCCTGACGACGGCACAGATGATCGATAATGGTACGACTGCGATGCAGGTCGACCATATGCTGGGTCGATCTTTCATTGGTGTCATGGTCCATCGCAACATGACTGCATTATACGTTAATGAGAGCTTTGCCCGCCTGATGGGGGCAAAGGACGTCAGTGCCTTTATGGAAAATCCCAATATCCTTCGCTTTATCCCCGACGAAAATCGTCCGCGCGCAATCCGCCATGTTGCGGCAATTCTGAGCGGCGAACGACGCGGCGACCGGCACCGTGTGCGCGATATCCTCGATGATGGCAGTTCGGTCTGGCGTGATCTGACCGATGAACGCATTCTTTGGTATGACGGCAAGCCGGCGATCCTGACGACTGCCCATGATGTCCGCGACGAAGTCGAAATGCATCAGCAACTTGTCCGCGCCAAAGCAAGCCTGGAACAGGCGGTTACCGAAGTCATCCGGATGGTGCCGTCGGCTGTTGCGATGCTGGATGACAAGCTTGAGGTTATTCATTTTAATCACGAGTTTTCCCGTCTTTTCGGCGGAGAAACAACGGATGGCTCCGAACCGGTATTTGATATTTCAGCACTGCATGAATGTTGTGCCGAGATGATGCGAAACGGGCATGGCCATGCCAATATCGACGAAATGCAAACACCATCGGGCCGTCTGGCCGACATCCGCATGAACATGATGGATGATGGCGGCGTCATGGTGTCGGCGACTGATATTACCGATCACAAGCGCAAGGAGCAGATGCTAGACACCCTGGCGTCAACCGATGCGTTGACCCGTGCGCTTAACCGTCGCGGATTTGAAAGCGCGGTCAGCAGATTGCGCGAAATTCGCCATCTCAAGGATAAAAGCTGGCTGTTCGGGTTGATCGTTCTTGATCTTGATTACTTCAAGATTGTCAATGATACCCACGGGCATGCGGTGGGCGACCGGGTTCTTGAGAGGGTTGCCGATACCTTGCGTCAGGCGTTGCGCGATGACGACCTTGTCGTTCGTCTGGGGGGAGAGGAATTTGCGGTCTTGTTGCCATCTGCGACTGCGGCAGTCACCAAGCGCATTGGCGAGCGTTTGTCGAACATGATCCGTGAAATCAGGGTGCCAATCGACAAGTCCGGTACGGAATATGTCAATGTCACGGCCAGCTTTGGCGCAACCGTTGGCGGCGAGGGCCGGCAAAAATTCATCGAACTTTCAGAAGCGATGAAGGTCGCAGACGAAGCAATGTACGCCGCCAAGGATGCCGGACGTGATCAACTTGTCTTTCGCTTCGCCGGGCAAGAACAAGATAGCTGATCACCGGATCATCGATTATCATCGCTTTCCATAATGCTTTCCTGACATTCGATGCCGCACCTGTTTGGTAGTTGCGTGGCAGTTTCTGTGCGAGGCCGTAATGCGTGTTCGTTCCATGACCGTTTCTGATGCTGATCGTGTTGTTGAAATCTATGGGCAGGCCATCAAATCGGGCCATGCCACGTTTCAGGAAAATCCAGGAACCTGGGAAGACTGGGATCAGGGGCATTTGCCGGAATGCCGGCTGGTTGCCTGCGACGACAATGACATCGTCATTGGCTGGGCCGGGTTATCTGGCGTTTCAAATCGCTGTGTCTATCGCGGGATTGCCGAGATATCGGTCTATGTTGACCCCGATCATCACGGGAAGGGTATTGGCAAAGCGCTGCTTTCAGCCTTGATTGCTGCCAGCGAGGAAAATGGTATCTGGTCGCTTGAGGCCGGTATTTTTCCGGAAAACGAAGCAAGCCTCGAACTGCATAAGACATTGGGCTTCGACATCGTCGGCCGTAAGCGTGGGCTGGGGCGCATGGGCTACGGACCGCTGGCCGGACAATGGCGCGATGTCATGCTGTTGCAGCGCCGCAGTCAGGTCGTTGGTGTCGACTAAGTTAAAATCATATTGCGCATTTTCCCGCTTTGCGTGCGCAAACTGCGCGCGGAATGCGGTTTTTTCGAATTTGTATGTGGCTTGGTCGAAAACGTCCTTGGCACGCTTTAAATTCGCGCGGCAATAAGGTAATCAACAGGTCTGGGTAAGTGAGAACCCGTAGACGAAAATTTGCCAGGAGCGCCACCGTGAACAAGATCCGTAAAATTGCGCCTGTCGCAATCTGGGACAATTTCCAGAAACTTTGCGATACACCGCGTCCGTCCAATAAAGAAGAGGCAGTTTTAAAGCTTCTGGAGAAGATGGCCGATGACAAGGGGCTTGCGCATTTCCGCGACAGCGGTGGCAACCTTGTTGTGTCTGTGCCGGCAACAGCCGGCTGTGAAGACCGCAAAATGGTGATCTTGCAGTCCCATGTCGACATGGTGACCCAGGCCAATTCCGGATCGACCCACAATTTCGACACCGACCCGATCCGCATGGTGATGGATGGGGAATGGATCACTGCCGATAACACCACCCTTGGTGCTGATAACGGTATCGGTGCGGCGGCAATGATGGGCTTCATGACCGAAGACGGTCTTGAACACGGCCCGCTTGAACTTTTGTTCACGGTTGATGAAGAACGCGGCCTGACCGGTGCGATGAACCTGGAGCCGGGCCGCCTTAAGGGTGAGATCCTTCTCAACCTTGATACCGAAGACGAGTACGAGCTTTGTGTCGGGTGTGCTGGCGGTGGTGATCTGGTCGCAAGCTATGAATACAGCGAAGAAGCCGTTGGCGCAGGGCAGGTGGCCCGTGATATCGCGCTGACCGGTTTGAAAGGTGGCCATTCCGGCATCGACATCATTCTTGGTCTTGGCAATGCCAACAAACTGATGGCGCGTTTCCTGCGCACTGCGATCCGTGATTTTGATGCGCGTATTGTTAAAATCAATGCCGGGACCGCCCGCAACGCCATCCCGCGGGAGTCGTTTGCGACCATCGTTCTGCCGGAAGGCAAGGTTTCTGATTTCGATGCGGCATTGAATGCTTTTGCCAGCGACATCAAAGACGAAATCGGCGCGATTGAGCCGAAATTTGCCATTGCCGCAACCAACGCAGATGTCCCAACGAACGCAATGAGCGCAAAAGACTCCGAGGCGTTCAACAATGCCTGTGTCGGTGCGCCGAACGGTGTTCAGGCCATGAGTACCTCGGTCGAAGGTGTTGTTGAAACCTCGATCAATCTTGCCATCGTCAAGCTTGGCGAAGGTAAGGCCAAGGTGACGCTGTCAGCACGTAGCTCGATCAATTCTGCGCGCGATGCCATGCGTGAGGTCGCAACAGCGGTATTTGAGAATATCGGCGCATCTGTTGCCTGGGGCGATGCCTATCCGGGCTGGAAGCCTGATGCCAACAGCGAAGTGGTCAGCCTGATGAAGGCGGTTCACAAGGACATGTTTGGCAAGGAACCGGAAATTCGCGTCATTCACGCTGGTCTTGAATGCGGCGTACTCGGATCGAAATACCCGCACTGGGACATGGTATCGTTTGGCCCGACCATCAAGCGCGCGCACAGCCCGGATGAATGTGTTCATGTGCCAAGCGTTGCGCGTTTCTGGGACTATCTTCTGGCTGCGCTAAAGGCGATCCCGGCCAAGGGATAAGGCCTTTATCGGATTTGATGAAGTTGATGCGACTGATCGGGAAACCGGTCAGTCGCATTTGTTTTCAGCACACCACGCATCGCGGGCATCAGAACCATTTCCCGGCACCAGTGCGTCAAGGTTCACAAAGCCGTTTTCACCGATGCTGGTTTCGATTTCGATCCAGAATCCCTGACTGTCGCCGGCTACATAGACAGTTTCAAAGCGGGTCAGGCGGCGAATGATGGTGTCGTTGACACTTGGACCATCGCGCAGATTCAAAAGTTCGCGATCGACATAATAGGGCTCGCGTTCTTCACCAATCAGGTCCTTGACCTGACGGGTGATTTCCGTGCCTTGGCGGGCGACCAGTTCAGGGATGTCACGGGTGACAAATCCCTGGCCGGGGCCAAAGGCAATCAGGGCAGCAAAAATCAGCAAAAACAGTGGACTAAGATGGAGCAGCGCATCGAACATGCCCGCACGCTTCCACTCGTCACGAACGCGCCGTGCAGGTTGCCCGTCATCGAGGCGGCGCTGCGTTGCGCGCACCTGTTCAGCAAGGGCAGAGCGGTTCGACCCGATGAAATCAAGCGCCTGCATCAGAACTGCGCGCGCAAGCGGCTTGTTACCAGACCGTTCAAAGGCATTGGCCTGTGTAAACAGCATTTTGGCGTTGCCTTCCGGCGGGAAAGTGCCGCCGCGCATGTTGCCAATAATCGCCTTCCAGGCCGGTAAAAAGCTTTTCCAGCCCCAAAACCCGCGCAGCCACGTCTTGAAACTTGCCTTAAGTGCCATACGCTTTGCGCCCTTGGGGGCGAGGTTGGCTGTGATGGTTTCGATATTGCAGGAATTCAGGAAACCACGCACGACCTTGAATTCCACCTGACGCGGTTGGGCCGATACCACGCCGGTGACCGCGCACTGAATAAATCCTTGTGCGTTGGGTTCGGTCTTTTTGCCTTTGTGGCGACGCGCACCGGGATGAATGTTGCTTTTGCGTGCATTGGCCTTGGCCTGTTGTTCGCGGTAGGCCTGATTGGCGCGGGCAAATTTTTCCTCGGCAGTTTCCTTGGCTTTTTCCTGTTTGCGCCCTGCGCCAGCAAAGCCCTGTTTCTGGCGGTTCGCATTTTGCGCACCGGCTGCGTTCGGGCCATAAGCGGTCGATGTCCCGTTGCTGGCGGTACCGGACTTTTGGGCTCCCGAGGGCGCATTGCCAGATTGCTTGGGCGGTTTACGTTCGCCAATCAGGATTTCATAGGCTTCGGTAATGTCCTTGAACCTGTCCTCGGAGTCCGGGTCTGTGTTGCGGTCCGGATGAAATTCAAAGGCTAGTTTACGATAGGCCAGTTTGATTTCCTTTGCGCTCGCCCCCGGCGCAATGTTCAGCATGCGATAATAAATGCCGAGGTTATCGGTGTTCATGATGAATGAAAATTCCTGTCAGGCATGCTTGTCAGCGCAGTAATCCAGCAAACGACAATTTTATCGATTGTATTTCGCGGTGCAATCATATGCTGGAAATCTTAACACGTTGTCACTTTTGGCTAATTGCCATATTTTCAGGAATCGCAAGTGCACGCGATGCGAACAAACAGGTAAACGCCTTGAAACTGAAATTTTGGCAACGCAAGTCTGATGCGGATGGTGATGCGCCCGAAAAGGGCGGAGGTTCCGTTGGCGTCGCCCAAGGCGAGGCACCCGAATTCGAAATGCCGCCGGGACATCACCTTGATTTCGGCACGCGGTTGCGCGCGAAGTGGGAAGGGTACGACGATCCTGTTGAATACTACCTTCTGCAGCTTGAAATCGATGCCTATACCGACTGGTTGCGCAAGATGCGTGTCTGGCTTGCCCGTCCGGTCGAGCCGGAGCTGAGTGAACTTGCCCTCGATGACGAAATCGGTCGCTGGCCGCCGGACCGTATCCGGCTCTATGACAAACTGTTTGATCACGGGATCATGATGCCGGGCGGTCATGAATACGCCCTTGAGCTTGCCAAGCCGCTGGCACTTGATGAAACACTCAGTTGTCTTGAGATTGGTGCAAAGCTTGGCGGTGTGGCCCGCTTGCTGGCAGACCGTCTTGGCGTTTGGGTGACGGCATTAGAGCCGGACGGCGAGCTTGCACTTCTGGGCATGGAACGATCTGTTCAGGCCGGTGTTCAGAAGAGAGTCCCGGTTCAAACGCTTGACCCGCTTCAGCCGGAGCTTCGCAAGGGCTATTTCAACGTCGTTTATTCCTATGGCGAGCTTTATAAGATCCCGGAAAAGGAAACCTTTCTCAAAGCTTTGGCCGAAACGCTGCGCGACCATGGGCAGCTTTTGGTTACGGATTATGTTTTGACGCGTGACCTTGATGAAAATGAGTTGGCAAACTGGGCCAAACTTGAAGGCGAAGAGCTGTTTCCTTGGACAGCACAGGAGTACAAATCCCGTCTTGGTCAGCTGAAATTTGATATCCGTATTGCCAAGGATGAGTCGGAAACGCATCTGAAGCATATCAAACTGGCCTGGATGACGATGCTTTCAGACATCCAGAAAGCCGGTCTGGACCCCGATATCATGGATTATCTGGAGCCAGAGATGGAAATGTGGATGAATCGCGTAAAAATGCTTGAAAATGGCAGCCTGGCCTTTTATCGGTTCTACGCAACGATCAACTGAGTGCTCAGGTTTAAGATCCTGAGCCGAGACTGCTGCTGGCGACGCAGAGGGGATTTGTTCCACTTTCTGTCGCCGCAACCTGTTTTAGGTGTTGACAGGGGCATGTCGTACTTCTATTTTCCGGCTTCCTCGAAGGGGCCAAGTTTCTAAGGTTTAAGATTATGAAGATCCGGAACTCATTGAAATCCGCGAAGCTGCGGGAAAAAGGCTGCCGTATCGTGCGCCGCCGTGGCCGCGTATACGTGATCAATAAAAAGAACCCGCGTTTCAAGGCGCGCCAGGGTTAATTCCCGGTACCTTGTTCTAAGGTTTTACAAAACGCCGCATCGGTTTATCCAATGCGGCGTTTTGTTGTTTGTATTCCTGGAATGATGAAGGGGGCAGTGAATGCCCCCTTTGTTTATTTGTCGGGCCGGGTTGTAAACAGCTCTGTCGTGGTATGACGTCCGCGCAAAAGAACGTCACCTGCCTTGGCAACACGATCAGGATCAGCCAGCAGGTTACGGGTTGTCTCCGAGATCAGGATTTGTGTTCCGAGAACCTTGTTTTCCTGTTCAAGGCGAGACGCCGTATTGACGGCATCCCCGTGAACAGTGAATGACAGACGGGCTTTTGCGCCGACATTCCCGGCAACCATCGGGCCGGTATTCACACCACAGCGAACCTTTAACTCAAGACCTTCGAACTTGCGCTTTTCGACCTCGGCTTGCAGAGCAATCGCGCTATCGACAGCGGCATCTGCGTGGTTTTTTAGATCATCAAACACGTTATAGACTGCAAGGATCGCATCGCCCTGGAACTGGGTGATGATGCCGCCATGGCGTTCGATGATGTGCGTCGCACAGTCGAAATAGTCATTAAGCATCGCAATGATCTGTTTCGGATCAAGACTTTCGCACATCGATGTAAAGCCGACGATATCGACAAAAAGCACGGTGGCTTCGGAGGTTTGCGGCGGCAGGACACCAGAATCATTGCCCGATGCCAACAGCTTTTTGGCAATTGATTGCGGCACGAACTTACCAAACAGGCTGGTGATGCGTTCGCGGTCATGTACCGCCATCATCATGTGATTGAATGATCGCGCGGCGTCGTCATATTCGCGAATGCGGCTGCCTTTGAGTTGCGGCACATCGATTGATGCGATGTCTTCGTCTTCAAAGGCGCGCGCAGCACTGGCAAACCGGCGGATCGGCTTGGTGAAGTGTCGCGACAGGACGATGGCAACGATAACCGACAGGATAAAAACGGCACCGCCAAGAACAGAGGCCAGAACCAGTCGATCCCATTCATCGTCAAACAATTCCTGGTCAAAATACATGCCGATTACGACCGGTGAAATTGGCGCGGTTTGAACCTGGCGCGTGACGATCAGGTGATAGCGATCATTGTACTCAAGCCCCGAAAGGCGAATGCCGCTGTTGTGACGTTCGTCATCGGGATCAAGCCGGATGCTTTCGGATTTTCCGATGTTGGCAAGAACAGGGTCGCCAATGTCATGAATGGTGGGCAGGGGAATCGGGCTGCGTGCGATGTTGTTGCCATTGACCAGCTCGGTTGTTGTTTTTTCCCCCCAGTTGCGCAATCCCGGATGGGCCATGACCCGATTGCCACCAATCAGGACAAAGGGCGTGCCTGGCAAATCTTCGCGCCCGCGGATCAGGCTTTCAGACAGATTGGACAGTGACAGATACTGAATGAACGTTCCCAGATACTGCCCGTCATAAAACAGCGGTACCCAGCTTGTCAGGACGGTACGGTCAAAATAGGGGTCCCAACGCGGATAGCCCGTGCGGTTGCTGATAGGCCCGCGGATATGCGCAAGCTCGGAAAACAGCATGTCGTTTTCGGGCAGGGTTCTTCGAATGTCACTCATGTCTTCGGGATTAAAGCCGATAAATTCGCGTTCCCCGGTCACTAGCCCATAGGCCATGACACCCATGTCTGCCGCCGCAAGGGCGCGCATTGTGCTGGTCCAGCCATATTGAAAACTTGGATCAAGTGCGCCGCTGGCGACCTGTTCTGCGACCCAGTCAGAACGTTGTTCGACCTCGTCCATGCGTTCATGCATGGTGCGCTGCACCGATGTCAGGTCAATATCAGCCAGCATCACCCACAGATTGCGGGTGTTTTCATAGGCCGTTCCAAGACCGACATAAAGGGATAGTCCGACGCCAAAGACACTGGTGGCGATAAAACCGGCAAGCAGTACAGAAAGGACTGAATATCTGCGTTTTGATTTCAATCGGTTTTCTTCCAGAAAAGAGGTTTTCCCCAACCCCGCGCCGATCTTAGCGGCGATCGAACTTTGTTGAAAGGATGATTGAGCTTGATGTGCGTTTTATCCCCGACATTTCCCCGATCCGGTCAAGCACGCCATCAAGTTCTTCGGGCGTGTTTGCGGCGACCTCGGCAATCAGGTCATATTCGCCTGAAACCGCAAGGCATCGAATGCAGTGCGGGACTTTTTGAAGGGCGCCCACGACACCTGCCGACTGTTTTTGTTCAAGCTGTATCAGGACTTCTGCCAGCAAGACGGGCTTTGCCACATCGCCAAGCTGAACGGTGTAACCCTTGATAACTTCTGCCTTTTCAAGGCGCTCCAACCTTTCCTGAACGGCACTGCGTGACAGACCGACTTCGCGCGCAAGGGCAGCGGTAGGCATGCGGGCATTTTCCTGCAGGCGTGCGATCAGTTGGCGGTCAACTTCATCAATCTGACGTTTCATCGGTTTTACCCATTAAAATGACGGGGTTTTATTGTGTTTTGACAGTATTGCCGGGTTGAAAGCGTTCGTCCAGCAGCGGAACATTATGACGGTAAAAACAAAAACATGATCAGGGCAGGTGCGACATCGACGGTGAAGGTGTCTGCTCGTTCGGGAGTTAGAGAAAATGAAAAAGATTTTAATCCTCGGCGCCGGGAAAATTGGTCGCATTGCTGCGGTGATGCTCAATGAAAGTGGCGATTATGCGGTGACGCTGGCCGATGCCAGTGGTGAAATGCTGGAAATCTGTGCCGAAGACAACGCAGCTACCTTGGTAAAAGTTGATGTCACGGATGAGGCCGCACTCACCGATGTTGCCAAAGGGCATGATGCGATCCTGTCGACATGCCCGTTCTTTTTGAATGTGGCGATTGCCCGTGTCGCACGCGCGGTTGGGGCATCCTATTTTGACGTTACCGAAGATGTCGAAACCACCCGCGCCATTCGGGAAGTTTCCAAAGGTGCGCAATGTGCTTTCGTGCCGCAATGTGGTTTGGCACCGGGATTTATTTCCATCGCGGCTCATGACTTGTTCAATCGGTTCGATCACGTAAACAAGCTTCGTTTGCGCGTCGGGGCTTTGCCGCAAAATCCGACCAACCGTTTGAAATATAACCTGACCTGGTCGACTGACGGGCTGATCAACGAGTATCTGAACCCGTGCGAAGCGATCTTGAATGGCAAGCGGGTCGAAGTGCTGCCCCTCGAAGGATATGAGCGCTTTACCATCGACGGTACGGAGTATGAGGCCTTCAATACATCGGGTGGCGTGGGCGCACTGTGTGATATGCTTGAAGGCAAGGTTGACAACCTTGATTACAAAACCGTGCGGTATCCGGGGCATCAGGAAATTCTTAAAATCCTGATCGAGGACCTCAGACTGGGTGAACGTCCGGAGATGATGAAGGAAATCTTCGAAAATGCCCTGCCAGTCACCAAACAGGACGTGATCGTGATCTTTGCCGATGCTGTCGGCACGCGGCGCGGGGAACTTTGTGAAGAGAGCTTTATTCGCAAGGTCCATGGCACGCGTGTTGGTGATATGGACTGGTCAGCGATCCAGATTACAACATCGGCCGGATTGTGTGCTGTGATGGATATGGTTTTGACCGGTAAATTGCCCGCAACCGGGTACGTCCGACAAGAAGAAGTCAGGCTGGAAGATTTTCTGGCAAACCGGTTTGGTCGATACTACAGCCACGCTGGTTGAGTGCGCCCAACGACCTGCATTTGATATTTTGTACCGAAACCCTCCGGAAGAAATTCCGGAGGGTTTCTTTATTTTTCAATTCTGTATTAGGGGAAAGTTTTCCTGATTTCTTAGAAAAAGGTGTTCTTGCAATCGGTTAGAGAAGCGATGACTTCGCCGTCATGAATTGTTTTGAAAAATTCCATCAAGGACGTGGTTTGTTAACGGTTGGACCTTATGGTGGGACGAAATCTGCTTTCTCTTGGGTAATAGGTATTCCTTGTCTGATTTTGCCGACATCTACCGTTCTGCATTGAACCTGTATGAGGCAGGCCGATACGCAGAGGCAGAAGAATCCTGTCAGCGAATGATCCGATCATTCCCACAGGCCGCAGAGGCAATGCATCTGGCCGGTCTCGTTGCGATGCGCCACGGTAATCAGTCCCTGGCAGCAGAGCGTATGGGCCGTGCCGCCATTGCCGATGCCAATAGTGCAGAAATTCAGCATGACCACGCGCAGGCCCTTAAGGCCATCGGCAAATTGCGCGACGCCGTTGGCGCGTTCAAGCGGGCCATCCGTCTGTGCCCGGATGCCCCGGCACTTTATTGCAATATCGCCAACACCTATCGCCAGCTTGATGAACTTGAAGATGCGCGGGAAAATTATGAACGCGCGCTCGAACTGGCCCCGGATGTCGCCGAAATTCATGCCAATTATGCCGCCTGCCAATATGCGATGGGCGATATCGAAGGTGCTGAAGCGTCCTGTTTGACCGCGCTTAAGATGCGCGACGACATCGTCAATGCATTGGTTCTGATCGGCCAAATTCGCCTGGATCAGGGGCGCACAGTTTCCGCAAGCGAACCGTTGCGCCGTGCGCTATCGCTTGAACCCGGTCATCCACGCGCACTAACCGCCTATGGCGATGCACTTTTCCAACTGGGTCAATTTGCCGGTGCGCAACATTGCCTGCGACAGGTGCTTGCCCTTGATCCGGATGACGCCAAGGCACGCAGGACGCTTGCGTTGCTTAATTTGCGCGTCGGGCAGGGGCTTGAGGCGATTGGGGCACTTGAGCCACTATTGGCCCACAGTCCGGAAGATCCGCAATTACTGTTGATGATGGGCGAGGCGCTTAGCCTTGTTGGCCGTCATGGTGAGGCCGTTGAACAGTTTGGCGCAGCCATCGGGGCCGGTGGTGGTGATGACGCGGTTTTCCGTCTTGCCGTCGAGCTGGCCGAAGAAGGGGATACAGGCTCCGCGCAATCGGTCCTGCAAAGCGGGATAGATCGCAAAATTGCCGCGGGCGAGAATACCGCGCTATTCCGCACAGCACGCCGTTTGTTGTTTGCCCCCGTGCCGACCGATCTTGCCGCCCAGAATGATGAAGTCGTGCGTGATCTTCTTGATGATACGCTTGATGAAGACGCACTTGAGCCAGACCTTGAATTTGTTGGTTCTGACCGGATCAATCCCATTGTTCTGACCCGCTTTCCGCCGGTCTGGCGCGCCGCATTGCGCCCGGAAGGGGACAAGCAGTTACGCGCGGTTGGTCATTACTGGGAACGTCTGGTGTCCGGTTATGACGTGCCAGAAGTCAGTGCGTCTGCTACACGGCTCGGTGGGAAAATCCGCATCGGCATCGTTTCGGCCAATATGTGTGATAATGGCGTAGGGCGTTGGATCGAAGGCCTTGCCGAGGCGATTGATCGCGACCGGTTTGATGTGACAATCATTCGTCCGCCGACGGGCGAAGACGACATTACCGCCCGCATTGACGAACATGCCGACCTTGTCGTGCCATTACCGCTTGATCCGTTGCATTCGGCACGGGTGATTGCCGGGCTTGGTCTTGATGTTCTGCATTATGTCGATCCACAGGCCGATGCCTATACGATGTTGCTGGCAAGCTGGCGCTTGGCGCCGCTTCAGATTTCAGGTGGCGGGATTGCCGCGACCAGCGGTCTTTCCAACATTGATTATCATCTGATCGCCGAGGATTGGGAAACAGCCGGCGGTGAAAAGCGGTTCAGCGAGAAGCTGGTGCGCCTTCCGGGCTTGTTTGTGAATGCCAGCCCGCCAGAACCTGTCGAGATGTCGACAACAGAGTTGCAGCGGCGATGGCGTTTGGCACAAGACCGCAATACCTATTTGTGCCCGCAGCCGCTTGATGTCCTGACGGCCGAGTTTGATCCGTTGATTGCCGAAATCTTGCGGTTGGATGAAACCGCAGAACTTCTGTTGATTGCGCCGGAACGCGATAGCTGGGATGCGGCATGGGGGCGCCGCTTTGCCATCAATCATGCCGATGTTGCCGGTCGGATGCGGTTTGTGAATGTGCGCAACCGGTCCGATTTGTTGTCGCTTCTATGTGCTGTGGATGTCGTGCTTGAAAGTCCGGCATGGAATGATGCGATGCTGGCCTTTGATTGTCTGGGGCTTGGTGTGCCGCTTGTTACCTTGCCGGGGAATGCGGCGCGATCCCGGCGCAGCCATACCTGTTATCGCCAGATATCGGTCTTTGATTGCGTTGCCTATCATTCGGCCGATTTTGTCGACACGGCCCTTACGCTCGCGACCGATAAACGCCGTCGCTCGGTCGTTTCGCACGCCATCAAGAGCCGGTCGCACATTCTGTTTGGCCAGAAATCATCCTTTGATGCCTATATGCAGTTTCTTGACCGATCAATCGCACTGCCGGCCGATAAAGTGATTTAATTTCCGATAGATAACCTTGAAACGATCCAATCGACTCACAAATTCTAAGGTGATGTTTGTATATGGCAGTGATGCCAGACCCGGTTGAGGTAGTTTTATGGCCTTGCGTTTTTCCAAGGGGCAGATTGTCCGTCTGACTGTCGCCTTGGCTATTGTCGTTATTGCGATCTGGCAACTCGCACCACTTACCGTTTCTGATATTCGCCCGAACGGCGTTGTGAATGCCAAATTGGTGACCATTCAGGCACCGATCAGTGGTCAGCTTGTTCGCGCAATCCCCGACGTCGGAGAGCCCGTTTCGGCCGGGTCGATTGTGACAAGAATAACTGACGATACCGAACCCCAGGCGCTGCTTACCCAGCTTGATGGTGAATATCAACTGCTGCGGTCGCGAAAAACGGCATTGGTTGAAAAGCTGTCGACCCTGAATGGCCTGCGCCGCGAACTGGGCGAGCGCGTCCGTGAAATGGTGACGGGCTCGATGGAAAGCCTGCATTACAAAATGCTTGAGGCAGCGGCCCGCCAGAAAGGCTGGATGTCGGTCGTCAAGGAACGTGATTTGAGCCTCGCACGGCAGAAAACCCTGTTGGCGGATGGTCATGTTGCCAAGGCGCGCGTGGAAGAGGCCGAAAGCCTGCTTGAACAGGCACAGCAAGAGGTCGAGCGCGCACGCGCCGATGAAGAACGTTACCGCAAGGAATCCGGGGCGCTTGAAAAAGGTGTCTTTGTCGGGGACGGGCAAAATGATGTGCCATATTCCCAGCAGCGTCTTGACGAAGTCGTTCTTGCGATTGCCGATCTGAATGTTCAGCTGACCGAAACCAATGGTCGCATGGCATCCCTTGAAAAGCAGCTCCGCGATGAAAGCGCGCGTGCGGGGCGGCGCGAGTCCATGCTGGTGCGCAGCCCGATTGACGGGTTGATATGGCGGCGCATGGCAACAGAACTTGCGACGGTTACCAAAAACAATGACTTGGCAAAAATTCTGGATTGTTCGGACATTCGCATTGAGGTGCCGGTCGATGAAAGCCTGTCTGATCGGATGGAAATTGGGGCGGTTGTTTCGGTTCGCCTGCAAGGATCACCCGAAACGTTTGAAGGGATCATCAGCGGCGTGATCGGCACCCGTGCGGTATCGCCGGAACTTGAATATGCAGCCTTGCCGCCGTTGCTTAAGAAGGATGAAGTCCTTCTGGTCGTCAATATTCCCGATTCCGGCTTTGAAGATCGCCCCGAGACCTTCTGTAATGTCGGTCGTCGCGCCGAAGTCAGCATTCCAAGCCGACTTCATAGCTGGTTTGGCGAGAGCGACCCGTCATAATGAACGCGATGGCGCAATTTGCACCGCTGGCACTTGTTGTCGGTGTCATGATGCTGGCATCACCCTTTCTGCGTCGTGACCGGTTATGGGCGCGTTGGCTGGTTGTGTTTTTCCTGATCGCGCTGATTGCGCGGTATTTGCCGTGGCGGATCACCGAAACAGTTTTGCCAGCCGACCTCACCACGTTTCAGGGCTGGTGGGTTGTTTTCCTGTTTGCGATTGAAATCGTGTTTTTGTGTGACATGCTGCGTCAGTCGCTTATTCACTGCAAAATTGTCAATCGCAGTGCCGAAGCAGATCAGGCCTGTGCCAGACTGTCCGCCCGGCCAGTCGAAAGCTGGCCAAGCGTCGATGTCTTCATTCCGAGTTACAATGAACCGCTTGATGTACTTGAACGCAGCATTGTCGGCGCGTTGGCCATTGATTACCCGAACAAGACTGTCTGGGTGCTTGATGACGGTAAGCGGGGCTGGTTGCGTGATTTTTGCCAAGAAAAGGGGGCCAAGTACCTAACACGCAAGGACGGGACCCATGCCAAGGCCGGTAATGTTAATAACGGGCTGGCACATTCCAGTGGTGACCTTGTCTGTATTTTCGATGCAGATTTCGTGGCCTATCGCCACTTCCTGAAACGCGTGGTCGGGTTTTTCGAGGATCCGACAATTGGCATCGTCCAGACGCCACAGCATTTCTTCAACAAGGACCCGATGCAGCGCAATCTTTGGATTGCTGATCGGTGGCCGGATGAACAAAGGCTGTTCTTTGATCACATTGCGCCGTCGGTTGATGCATGGGATTCAATGTTTTGCTGCGGATCTTGCATGGTCATGCGGCGCAAGGCGCTTGATGCCATCGGCGGTGTGCCGACCGCGTCCATCACCGAAGATATCCTGACCTCGCTTGAGATGCTGCGCGAAGGCTATCGCACCCGTTACCTCAATGAAAAACTGTCTATCGGTCTTGCGGCCGAGAGTCTTCTGGCGTTCCACACCCAGCGCGAACGTTGGTGTCAGGGCGGTATCCAGACATTGTTTTTAAAGGCGGGGCCGCTGGGGCCGGGGCTTTCGCTTTGGCAGCGGATATTGCTGTTTCCGATCTATTGGGTGTTTCATATCCCGGCGCGCTTGCTGGTGATCATGATCCCGATCTTTTATTTCTGGTTTGGCCTGCAACCGCTTGAAAATGCCCGAAGTTGGGAAATTTTCTATTGGCAGTTGCCGGTTTTGATTGGCGGATGGGCAACGGCGATGTGGCACAATGGCAGGCAAGCCTATCCCATCGTCAATGAAGGGCCAGCGGTGCTGGTATCCCTCAGGCTGTTTCCAATTGTCGTATCATCTTTGATCCGGCCATTCGGGCGCCCGTTCAAGGTGACACCAAAGGGATCCCAGTCCGGGGTGGGGAACTCCAGGACTGAGGCAATAATTCTCGGCGTGCTGTTCGTTTTGACGATTGGCGGGTTCTTTTACAACATCAACACAGACATCCGGATCATCGATAACGCCGATTTTCTGCTTGTTGGGGGATTATGGGCCGTAATCAATTCGCTGACATTGCTTGTTGCGATTTTGATTTGCTTTGAAAGCCCGGTACAGCGCCAGCAGGAACGATTCCCGACCAGCTTGCAGGCAAAGATTACGGCCAACAGTGACGATGACCCGCTTGATATGACGATCATCGATATGTCATTGGGCGGCGCACGCGCGATGTGCCCTGCAACGGGCATTGATCGTGACAGGTTCCAGAAGGGGGCATTAATCAAGCTCGATGCCGAAGAACTGCCACCGCTGGACGCCAAATTGGCGCGTGTCTTTGTGAATGATCAGAAACAGCTTGTCCTGACACTCGATTTCACGCCGGAGCCCGCCGGCGAAGTGCGCGATGCGTTGATCCGTGTGCTTTACACGACCGGGATCGATAACGCGTCAAAACCGGCAGGCAGTTTTGCGCTTTGGGGCGCGTTGTTGCGCCGGATTTTCGGACGTGGTCCTGTCAAAAGCTAGGACGCCGATGACGGGTTGAGGTTAGCTCAACACGTCAATGTCGGCTTCGGAGAGGGCCGCTGGCACAATGGTCAGTGGCAGGCGCAACTGACCGACGGTGTCGCTTTTGGTCAATGCCGTAATCAGTGGGCCGGGGCCTTCACTTGTCGTGCCTGCGGCAAGGACCAGAATGGAAATCTGTTCTTCTTCGTCAAGAAGGTTCAACAATTCGTCCTTGAGACGTCCTTCGCGGATGAACAGAAGCGGCATGCTGCCGGTTTGTTCATGGACGTAGGCCGCAAGCTCGTTCACGCGGGATTCCGCCTCGTCACGGGCTTCTTCCTTCATCAGATCGCCAACCGCCATCCAGTGCTGGAACTCGGCCGGTTCAATGACGCTGAGAAGGGCGACACGACCGCCGGTATGTTGTGCGCGACGGCAGGCATAACGCAATGCCTTGGTCATCTCATCGCTGTCATCCACGACAACAAGAAATGTCCTGTTCGAAGTCGCACGAAGTTCCTGATCGGCATCAAAAGAAGGCATATGGGTTCTCTGAACAGTTGCACTCAACCGCTGCGACACTGAACAGATGTGGGACTGTTGTTACGAGCGGACAGTCAAATTGTGCCGCAACTCAATGCCGGTTTCCAAGTGATTTTTGGTAATAGCGACAAAGATTTATGCGTTGCGTTATTGATTGAGGTAATGCTGCGGCTGCGAAGTCGCAAGGACCCGGAATGCGCGTTTTGAGGGTGAGCAGGCCGGCACGCTGTTAGCGTTTGCGGAATACGACACTGGCAATCCAGCCCGCAACCACGGCGATGATCACGGCAATAATGCCGTAAAGGGCCGAGTAACGATGGGCGAACTCATAAACCTCGGCACTGATGCCGGTTTTTGAAACAACCAGTGGTGTGGTTTTGACGCTGGCAACACGGCCATCCCGGATCAGATACACGTTGATGGTGTAGGTTCCCGTCGGGGTATTGGCCGGAAAATGGATATCAGTTCGAAACAGCTGATTGGACAGAAAACTGATTTTGGCCGGACGTTCTCCAAACAGACCCGCACCTTGCATATTGCGCACCAGCGCCTCGCGATAGACTTTCTGATCATCATCGCTCAGCGTGCTTTCGCCTATAAAGCGCTGATTTTGAAGGCCAATGCGGTAATCGAGCAAGACTTCGGGGGATGCGATGATGTCCATCGGACGGTTTGATGCGCTGGCATAATAGGCTGGCACGTTCTTATAGCGTGCGCTTTCGCTGTTGACCCAAATGCCGACTTTGCGCTCTTTTTTTCGGACCACCATGTCCTGATCCGGGCCACGCACCGTGACGACGACGTCACCTTCTTCTTCGACCGCGCCAAACAACAGCACGTTGGTGCCGGTAAAGCCGGTGGTGATGGCCACAAGATGGTTCGACAAATCGACGACCAGCGGATCAGCCGACGCCTTTTTGGGGCCAGCCCCGATACTCAAAAGCGGCAGCGCCAAGGCAATCATAAATGCGACCCGAATGGCTGAGGGTACTATCATCACAGATCCCCCGGCATGACGGAATAAAGGTCGCTTGGAGTAATCACCAGATCAAACAGAAGCTTCAGGCAGACCGACAAAACCAAAAGGCCGAGCAGGGCACGAAGATGTTCCGCCTTCAGGCGGGAGCCAAACTGCGCACCAAACTGTGCGCCGATTACGCCGCCAATCAGCAACAGGATGGCAAGGGCGACATCAACCGTCTGTGTTTGCACTGATTGCAGGAAGGTGACGTTGGCCGTGACAAAGATGATCTGAAACAGCGATGTGCCAATGACAACGCCGGTCGGCATGCCCAACAGATAGATCATGGCTGGCACCATCACGAAGCCGCCACCAACGCCCATCAATGCGGTCAGCATGCCAACAAAGAAGCCAACGGCAAGTGGCAACAGGGCGCTGATATAAAGCCCGGAGCGATAAAACCGCATCTTCAAGGGCAGGCCGTGGATAAAGCTGTGTTGATGTTTTTTGGATCGGCGGATTTGGCCGCCGCGACGCCGGGTACGGAAAATGGCGCGCGTGGCTTCAAACAGCATCATACCGCCAATGATACCAAGGAAGATCACGTAGCAGAGCGAAATGACAAGATCGATCTGACCAAGTGACCGCAACCAGGCAAACACCCAGACACCGACGGTCGACCCGACAATACCGCCTGCCAGAAGAACCAGACCCATTTTAAGGTCGACATTGCCGCGCTTCCAGTGGGCGAACACACCCGATACAGAAGATGCCACGATCTGGTTCGCAGCAGTTGCCACGGATACGGCCGGGGGAATACCATAAAAAATCAAAAGCGGCGTAATCAGAAAGCCGCCACCAACGCCAAAAAGACCCGACAAGAAGCCGACCCCGCCGCCCAGTCCCAAGATCAGAAATATATTTACCGATATCTCGGCAATCGGGAGATAGATTTGCATCGCGGGCGGGCTAACAGCGTTTGATTGATTGTTGTGGTTCAGTCTAACATATTGTGCAAATGCAACAATCGCCAATTGCCGCTATATCGGACCGGTTTCGTATTTTTTATAAGGTTTCTTATGTCGACATCTTCAAGTGGTCCCCATGATGCAATTCTCGACGCGCGCGGACTGATGTGCCCGATGCCCGTTCTGAAGGCAAAAAAAGCACTGCGTGACGTCAAGGATGGCGGGATTCTACAAGTCCTTGCGACCGATCCCGGTTCTGTCGCCGATATGAAAGCCTTTTGCGAGATGACCGGTAATCGCCTGATATCGTCTGAACAGGACGAAGATGTCTTTATCTATCACATTGAAAAATCCGGTACCTGACACCGGGTTTTAAAGCGCCCCACACGATGAAAGTTCCCTGAATGTCGCCAACCCCACCTAATCTGACTTGGCTGGATTGTGATTTTGATGATCTGTCCGCGCGCCACGTGCACAGCCTTTTGAAGCTTCGCCAGCAGATTTTCATTATTGAGCAGACCTGCATATTTCCCGACATAGACGGGCTTGATCCGCGATGCAGGCACATTGTCGCCTACGAGGGTGACGATGTTCTGGCTGCGGCCCGTATCGTTGCACCGGGCATTGATCCCGACCATGCAGAACAAGGTGACCGTCCCGCAATTGGGCGCGTTGTTACCAGCGATCGTTTACGCGGGCAGGGCATTGGCCGCGAAGTGATGCGCCGTGCGATTGAGGTTTGTGAAAAGCAGTTTGCAGGCAAACCGATCTATCTGAACGGGCAGCTATATCTTCGAGGTTTCTACGAAAGCCTAGGCTTCGTGCAATTTGGCGATGAATATGACGAAGACGGTATCGCCCATATCAGCATGGAACGCCCGGCAAACCTGAAATAGGTCCGCCTGAAGTGATTAATAGCGGCGCACCTTAGCGTGCGCCGCTGGTCGCCATGCCGGTGAAGAATTCAAGCTGCCAATTCATGTCATCCTCGCTTAGCGGATATTGATTGCCGCTGCGGGGATTAAGTGTCTGGCTCGGCGGGACGTGACCAAGCTTGACCTGAATTTTTACCGCGAGGTCAGCAGGAAGACCGGCCTTCCATGCAAGCGACACAACGCCTTTTGCCGAATGGGTGTTCAGCACCTTTGATACGGCGTCGGGCGAAATTCCAGCCAGAACGGCCAGCGATGCGCGGGCAAATTTGACATCGTTTGCCGCCAGCGCCTTTGCCACTTCCTGATCGGTCAGCTTTTTCTTGGCATGCATGGCCAGTGCCTTCTCAAAGGCAGGTTCGCCTTCCTCTTCGTCACCGTCTTCTGCGACCACGCCTTTTTTGTCAGACTTCGGTTCTGCCTTGTCGGACGGTTTGGCTTTGTCCTTGTCAGCCTTGATCTTTTTCGCATCGGTCGCAACGTCGTCGCGCTTTTCGAACTCGCCAGATGCGATACGGCGCTGAACGACTTCGCGGACCGCTTCAAGTTGGTCTTTCTTGAGGTCTTTGCGGCGTTCCAGCACACTGATCAGATTTTCGGCGACAAAGCGCGCCAGTTTTCCGGCCGCAGTCGGTGTCAGGGTTGGGCGTTTGACAAGCGGTTCGTGCCATTCCGGGTAATCCGGGGCGCGATCAATCAGTTGATCAAGCGTTTCTTCGCGGATCTGTGCAGACTTGTTGCCAAGCAGATGGGAAATTGCATCCTTGTCACTGCTTGCGGCAATGGCATCGGCAAGCTTTTCACCAACGTTTCTGCGACGCGACACAAAGCTGAGCGCACCACGACCAGAGCTGCCCTCAATGATTTCAAGCAGATCTTCCTCGGTCAGAACCGGCGAATATTGCAGGACCGGGCCGGATACGACACTTTCGGCGTCGCGTGCAAGCTGCTGAATGATTGGCTGCGGGGCGTCAGCAATGTCTTTGAGGGTTTCTGAGATCACTTGGCGGACATGAACAGCCTGGTCACGCACAAGCTTGTCGAGCGCCTCGTAAGTCATGCGGCGCAGTTTATCCGTCTCGTGGGCGGTCAGGCCAGCAGAGAGATGCGCGATTTTTTCCGCCAGACTGCCACGGACACTGTCATCGCTGTCATCGGTCAGAAGGACGTCGGCCTGAACCGGGGTTGCCTGGTTGGCGGCAATGTGACGACGAACGGAAGAATCGTGGTCAGTGGCGAGGAAATACAGGATTTCGGGCCGGGTATCATGGCGTTGTGCCAGTTTGCCGCGAACATCTGCATCCGGGCTTGCCGCCATTTCCTTGGCTTCATCATAGGTGATCGGCGTTTCGCTTCGCTTGGTAAATACCCGCTGCAAAAATCCCTTCATCGGGCATTCCTCCTAAACTTCGATTTTCGCCGGGTCTTTTGACCCCGGCGCGGCAGCGATACCAAAACGGCCTTTGCCAAGTTTCTTGACCTGATACATGGTCTGATCTGCGCGTTGCACAAGTTGTTCAAGCGTTTCTTTTGAATCAGGTTCGTGAACCGCAATACCCACGGAAATGCCCAGCGGATGTTCGGCATCCCCGGAATACTTTCCAAGAACGGCACTTTCCTTCATCAGGGTCTTGGCGCGTGCCGACGCGGCCGGAATATCAGCACCTTCCAGCCACAGAACAAATTCGTCGCCACCAAGACGGGCTACAAGATCAGACGGGCGCACATTATCAAGTAACACTTGCGTTAGCGTAAGAATGGCGTCGTCGCCAGCCTGATGGCCATGGATATCATTGACCAGTTTGAAGTTGTCCATATCGACATACATCAAAGCCGCAGGTGCATTTTCACGTCGCAGGCGACTGTGGCGACGTTTGAGTTCCTCAAAGAACGCGCGGCGGTTCAAAAGCCCGGTCATGCCATCGGTACGCGAAAGCGTCAGGATGCGTTCATGCTGGATGGCCTGTTCAATGGCGATACCGACCTGATCGGCAACCTCGGTCATGATGGCACGTTCGCCGTCGGTTGGTTCCGGGTGATCCGCATCAAACATAAAGATCACAGCGCCATTGTTGCGCTGATGATAGTGGCAGCGAAGGCCAATGAGCCGGTAGTTTCCGACATGGGCATCAAACGTTTCATTCGTTTTTTGCATCTGATGAAGCGCCTGGTGGGCGATCTCGTTGGCCGCCTTGTCTGCATCGCCGGCGGTAAGTTCAAGGTCGCCGGTTTCATCATTGCGTTTGAAAATAACGCAATGTGAACAGGCCAATGCACGCGTGCTGGCCTCGGACGCGCCCTTAAGGACCATAAGCGGATCAATTTCATCACGCATGGTGCGCACGATATAGGTCATCAGGCGGTCACGATTTCGGGCGGTAGCGACTTCGCTTTCGCGGCGGCGCTGTTCGGTAATGTCATGGGCGAGACCACGTGTGCCAATCCAGACCCCTTCGCGCGAATATACGGGCGTCGATGAAACAGACAGGCACGCGTCGCGTCCGTTCGAACGCCGGAACCAAACCGGGACATCACGCACGGCCTTCTGGCTGCGAAATACGTGTTCGCTGTCCTGATCGGCAGTATCAAGCAGGAATTTCCCCGGGAACCGACCGACGATGTCATCAGCACGGTATCCAAGTGCCCCGCGCGGCGAGACAAAGATAAACTTGCCTGTTTCATCCGTCTCCCAGGCAAAGGCGGATGAAACTTCGACAATGTCGCGATAGCGCTGGCGTGAGTCGATCAGAGCTTCACGCAAGTTCCGATCCATGCTGACATCACGCGGCAGGATCATGACCTCGTTCTTTGTGGTCGGAAGGGCAGTCAGCTCCAGTGTTGCGGTACCGCGCTGGACTTCAAAGGTCATCAGTTCAACTACACCACCCGGAGTGGTCAATGCGCGTCGGATCAGTTGATAGATTTCAGGGAACAGGCCGTCACGAATACCGTTTGCAAAGCCGACGGCATTTTTGTTGGCAAATAGCGGCACACCCTTTGCGTCCATCACGATGACGGGGGCCTCGGCCTCGGCCATGACTTTGGGGTCAAGGGTAAACACGTCGGCATCGTAGTTTGTCAGATCGTCTGCAAAGTTTGTATTCTGGTTTTGCGGATCCACCGGATGACGGGAAGTCATGCGCGTCCTCCTGTTGTGGTCGACGCGTTCTGATCGTCGGTGTCAGCACTGCTATTTGAGCTGGCGAGATTGGTCTTGTGATAGTCGTCTTCGCTGCCAATCGTGATTGGCGGCCCCAGATGATAGCCTTGACCATAGTCGATGCCTAAATCACATACCAGTTCGTAACTGGCCTGATCGTGGATCATTTCGGCGATTGTATGAATACCAAGGTCGCGACAAAGCAGGGCGGTTGCCTTAAGAAATGCGCGCCCTTTGGGATTGGCAAGTGCAGTTCTCATCGCCCCGCCATCAAACTTGATAATGTCGACATCAAGCGCGCTCAGATATTCGAAGTTGGCTGCCCCGGCACCGAAGTCATCAAGACAGATGGCATGGCCACGGGCGCGTAGCATTTGCAACCCGTTATTCACATCGGTCAATCCACGAATACGCGACGTTTCGGTCACTTCGAAAAGGACTTGTTCCGAGGGGATGTCATAGTCGCCAAGCAGTTCGATCAGGGCTGGCATGAAACCGGCCTGTTCAAGCGAGTGGCCGGAAAGATTGACGGCAACCGGATAGGGGATGCTGTCAGGATTGTCGCGCAGGTGATCAAGAACCTTGCTGCACATTGCCAGATCAAACTCGGTAATCAGACCGGTTCCTTCGGCGAAATGAATGATCTGGTCAACGGCCAACGTGCTGTCGCCGATGTTAAAGCGCGCCAATGCTTCGAAATGATGCATTTCCCGATTGCCAAGATGGACAATCGGCTGCAATGCAACAGCAAATGATCCATTTTCCACGATTTCGCGGAAAGCACGCACGGACTTCAGTGTTTCGTTGATCAGGTGCGGCAGGCTTGCCGAAAGGCGGGCGGCGGTGACATCATTCTGTGCCTTGCGCTGCATCCGGTTGAGCGCATAGGCAACTGCCCGTGTCAGGTTGGTGTCCCGGTCACTTTCGGCATTCTCGGTATCGAAATGATGGATGTTCCGAGCACTTTCATAGTCATTGCCAAACAGGTCTGCTGTTTTGGACTTTTTGGTATTTTTGCCGTTAACGCCCGAGGTGTTGGTCAAAGACATCAATCCGCTGATACTCTCGGCCGAGGTGGTTTTATCAATTTCCTCAAGGTCGGCGCGCAGCGCACTCGCATAGGCCACGATACGGCGTTCGAGCTCGATCATCGGTTCGTCAACCGGATGAATTTTATGTGGTCGCCGTGACTGTTCCTGATCCTTGACCACACTGGCATTGAATTGCTTTGCGCCAATTCCGATCAGACGGGCCAATTCATTGGTTGCGGCCGTTTCCGCCTGAGACCGCGAAGCTGCAAGGTTTTCGAGCACCACCAAGGCTTCGTTGTGGTAGTTCATGCTTGAAAGATCGCCAACCGAACCGGTCTGGCTGGTTTCGGCGTTCATGTTCTGGCGAATGACGGCATTTTGCAAAATGATACGGTCAATGCCCGACCTGGCCCGAGGACGAATGGCGCGGTGACGTGCTGCGATGTAATAGCGGCTTGAAGGGTCGGCGATCATATAACCGCTGAGTGACAGCGGCACAGCTTCCTGAACCGGTTTGCCGTCGGACTCGCAAAGCTGGAAATCAAGATCAAGCTCTTCAAGGCGTTTCAGCCCAGTGCCGCCGTGAAGATAGGCGCGCAGCAAAGGACGTTCGGACTTAACAACAATTTTCTCGAAGGCTTCGCCGATCAGACGGTCTGGCGTGCATCCCAGAAGGCTCTCGGTCGCGCCTGCGACAAACAGAATATAGCCGTTCTCATCGACCTCAAGAAGCATGTCAGCCCAGCAGAATGCCATGGCTGCCAGAAGGTCTTGGTCATTCGTTTCTGCCGAGTGGCCGGTGCTGTCTGTCATTTTCGACCCGTCATCGTAAGCCGCCTGTTTGTTTTTCTAAGCCGCAGCTTTGCCTGTCTCTCATAAATAGCGATCTTACAAAGGATATGAAGGATTTGCACTTGATATGGCAAAAAAAACATTCCGGCTTCAAAAGATCGATTTTTGACACGTCGCAAGGGGCGGTGTGCCGATCAATTCTAAGCGAAAGTTTAGGGACGCTGACTTTCACCTCAATGCCATCGCAGACATTGAGACTTGATGTTTTTTCGATTGTTCTATCAACTCTGAATTGGGCAGTTATCTGCGCCTTCCACCTTCTGTCGGGGAAACTGCATCATCAGCTTAGTGAGGTCGCTGTGTTAAGCCGAAACATCAACCGCCGCCGATTTATGAAGTCTGTCCTGATGGCAAGCGGGGCTGTCGCTTTTGCATCAAAATTTGCCGTCAAAAGTGCCCATGCGCTGGAAAATGTTTCTGTGGTTGTGGTCGGTGCAGGTATTGCCGGGCTCGGTGCGGCGAATTTGTTGCGTAAACACGGGGCCACAGTGACCGTGCTTGAGGCAAAGGACCATACCGGTGGTCGTCTTCTAACAGACTGGTCTATGGGCGCACCGTTTGAAGTCGGTGCTGGATGGATCCACGGTCCATCGTCGGACAACCCGACCAAGCAACTTGCTGATGCGGTTAACGCCCAGTATGCCGTCACCGACGATGAGAACGCAGTGTTCTTTGACATCAACGGCTACGAATATGATGAGGACGAGGTCGAGAGAATTGTCGATGCCTGGGAAGGGGTTCTTGGACACATCGACGGCACCTATGAGGTAAATGACCCGCGCAGTCTTTTGCAAGCGATCAAGGACTATCGTCCGGCGTATCTTGATGATCCGGGGATCATGTGGGCGTTTTCTGCCTTTACCGAATTTTCAAAGGGTGGGGCGATCGAAAAATTGTCAGCGCCCCTATTTAACTGGGATGAGGCATTTGACGGTGCGGATGTCGTCGTCACATCCGGCTATGACGAGATTTTAAAACCTCTGAAAGAGGGGCTTGATATTAAGCTTTCTAATGTGGTCTCGGCAATTGATTACAGTGCCGATGAGGGAGTGGTGATCACCACCGATCAGGGAACTTTCGTGGCTGACTATTGCATTTGTTCGGTTCCACTCGGTGTTCTGAAAGCTAACAATATCCAGTTTACGCCCGAACTTCCCGGCAGCTATCGCGATTCCATCGAAAATCTCGGCTTTGGCAGTGTGACCAAACTCGCACTGAAGTTCGAAGAACCGTTCTGGGATATCGAAACCCAGTATTTCGGCATCACAACCGAGCCGAAAGGGCGTTGGAACTATTGGCTGAGCTACCGAACGTTTTCAGATGAGAACATCTTGCTGGGGCTAAGTGTCGGGGATTATGCGCTGACGGCTGATCGTATGACGGATGCGGAAATGGTTGAAGATGCACTCGATGTGCTGCGCACTGTCTGGGAAGATGACGTGACAGAACCGATTGACGTTCTGGCAACCCACTGGGCCACCGATCCATTCACACTTGGCGCATATGCTTTTCCGCGTCCGGGTAACCGAAAATCTGATTTTGACGGTCTCGGAGAGCCGATTTCAGATCGATTGATCTTGGCTGGTGAACACACGATCTTTGACTATGCCGGGACAACCCATGGGGCGTTCATGACCGGTCTGCGCGCAGCAGAGTATATAATCGACGAGGAAGGTTAGGGGAAACCGACAGCCTATCCTGTCTTATCAGATATCAGGCGGCGTTATGATCGGCTTTCCGGGGCTCGCTGGCCTTGCGGCGGCTGTGCTTCTGATCGTACATGGCTTCATCTGCTTCGCGGATCAAATCGGCAATATCGCATTTTGCGCCAAATGATGCGTGACCGAAGCTTGCTCTGATCGACAGTGCCTTGCCCTGCCATATCAGCGGGAACCGCTCCGTCGCGTTCTGAAGCTGCACAATCCGTTTTGCCGCAGCGGCAGGGTCGCTGCCGGTCATCAGGATGGCAAATTCATCGCCGCCAAAGCGGGCAACAAAATCATCAGACCGGGTGTGCGTGCGCAGGTTCTGGCCAAAGTGCCGAAGGACGGCGTCCCCCGCCGCATGCCCGTGCATGTCATTGATTTGTTTGAAACCATCAAGATCTGCAATGACCAGAATGCCGCGTTCGTCGGTTCGTGACGCGCGCGAGATTGCCTCCCGGGTGCGCTTCATGAAGCCGCGACGGTTATAAAGTCCGGTCAACTCATCGGTTTCGACCATGAGTTCGAGCTGTCTGATCCGGTTTTGCTGCTGATCAAGTCGGGTTTGCATGTCGCGGGCAAGATCAACCAATGTCGAAAGCGCACTACGTTGTTCGCTTTCGTCTGTTTCTTCGGTCGCGCGATTGTTGATTGCCGTCTGATGCTGAAAATCAGCAGCAAGCTCTATCAACAAATCTATCTGCGACTTTTCCATTGGGCGTCTTGTTCTCAATGACATTGGATACCGAAACCCTTAAAAGGGGTGGAACCATTCTATCTTTCATGGCGTTACAAGAACATTAACGCACATGAAGCGTATTTTGTGACGAAGCACTGTCGATCACGCAAAGGAGCACGACGGATGAAGTACCTTTTGGGGGCCGGATTGGCGCGAAAAATCGCTGTTGCGGGCGTGGCTCTGGCGTTGGCAGGGTGTTCGTTCCTGCAAAAAGAAAACTTTACGGTTGGTGGTGAAATCACCGATCAGGGGCAGGAATGCGTTACGTTCCGTGCCGAAGATGGGACGCTATATGCACTCGCCAACAAGGCAAGCAGGCTGCGCCCGGGCGACAAGGTACGCATCACGGGCCATCTGGCACTGATGACAACCTGTACCGAGGCAACAACCCTGATCGTTGACAAGATTGTCCTGCTTGCACCTGCTGACTGAGCCTTTGTCTAGCGCGCAGTTGCAAAACAATCCGTGCCGTCAGCCTTGAGCTGGCGGCATTGTTTTTGCGCAGACTCGTAGTCTTCAAATCCTGCAAGCTGCAGCCGGTGATAAATGCCCTGACTGCCGAGATCAGCGGATACGATTTTTTTGTCGTGCGATTTAGCCAGTTCCGGATAGCGGATACTAAAGCTTGCCCAATAGGTTTCAGCGGTAAATGTGTCGCGAAAGGCGCCAATCTGTATTCGGAAGCCGCTACCGCTGACTGCCGACACAGGCGTTGCTGTTTCAACAAGATCAGATGCCGTCGTGCGTTGCACGGTCACGGCGGGCAGAGTGGTCTGAGTTGGAGGCGAAGTTGTTGAAGCCGCCGGGGTAATCCGAGTTTCCGTGGGGCTTGGTGCCCTTTGATGGACGGGTTGGACCGAACGGATTGGGGGCTTTCCGTTGATCGTTCGTTGATACTGATCTGCCAAGGAGGGGATTTCGATTTCTTCCTCAAGCCGGGTTTCAGTTGGAATTGTTCCGGGCAGGAGGCTTAGAGGCTGATTGCCTGATCGCACACTTGATGCGCGGGCAGGCAAATCTGTCGGGATGATATCGATCCCGGTTGGTCCTGTTTCAGGCGCAAGTGTTTGTGCCACTGCACCGACATTAAAGATCATGGCGGCCATCAGTGCCGCAGCAAAAGTGACCGAAAAAGAAAAACCACCCCACATTCCGGCAAAGCCAATCGCCTGCGACAACTGTGCCACAGGGGTTGGATATGCGTGGGGTGGTTTTGCCATTCCTACATCTCCGTGCGCGGGCCATATGCATGGCGTTCGCGCAAAATCAGATCATTGTTGCGCAGGCGTTCCATGGCTTTGCCGTAGACTGTGTCTGGCGCATATTGACCATCTGTCCGGTCACCTGTTGCCATTCCGGTCAGAAGCTCAATCGCATCATTGATGTGTTCAACGGTCCAGATGTTGAATTTGCCCTGGCGAATGGCCTGAACGACTTCTTCTCGCAGAACTACGTTTTCCGCATTGGCCGAAGGAATGATCACGCCCTGATCACCGGTAAAGCCCTGATCGGCGCAAATGCGATAGAACCCTTCGATCTTGTGCGAAATGCCCCCGACCGGCTGTGCCTGACCAAACTGGTTCATCGACCCCGTAATGCCGACATTCTGGCGCATCGGGATGTTTGAAACAGCGGAAATGATGGCGCAAAGTTCCGCCATCGAGGCCGAATCCCCTTCGATCCCGCCATAGTTCTGTTCAAACGTAACGTTACAGGCGAATGAGAGCGGAAAATCCTGCGCAAAGCGCGATTTCAGGAAGCCTTCAATGATCATCACAGACTTTTGCTGCAATGGGCCGGACATATCGACCATGCGTTCGATGTTTAAAACGCCGAGGCTACCGACATAGGACCGTGCCGACACGCGTGCTGGCAGGCCAAAGGCATGATCGCCGTAATCGAGAACCGTCAGTGCGTTGACCTGACCAACCACGCTGCCAAAGCTGTCGATCAGGATTTCGCGCCTTTGAACCCGTTCGTGGGATCGGTCTTCAAGACGTGAATTGCGATGGCGACGTTCCTCGATCGCACGCCGGACATCTGCAGCACGAATGGTTTCGCGACCTTCGGCCTTGCTGAGTGCGCCGGCCTCGATCGCGACATCTTCGACCCGTTCAATCTGGGCTGTCAGCTTGTCACGTTCGCCTGCCCAACGCGCCGCCTGACCAAGCAATTGACGGATCGCACCATTATCAACCGGGATGCCGGAGCGTGACAGGGCGGATGCCCGCAGAAGCCCGGTATAGATCGAAATATTGCGACCAGCCGCTGGCATGTCGGCATCAATATCGGCCTTGACCCGGAAGTGGTTTCTGAAATCTACATCTAGCGAGAAGAAGGTGTAATAAAACTTCGGTGCGCCGACGATAACCACCTTGAGGTCAAGCGGGATCGGGCGCGGTTCCGGTGCGCCTGCGGTCGGCGGGCCGCCCTTGTGGGTTTCCTCGATACGGATTTCACGGTCACGAAGGGCTGCTTTCAAAAAGCCCCAGCATTCTTCGTGTTCCAGAAGGCTTTCCGCACGCAACACAAGTACGCCGCCATTGGCGCGATGAAGGGCGCCTGGCTTGATCAGGCTGAAATGCGGATGCATGCCGCCCCCCATCGGGCGGTACTGAATTTGCCCAAACAGGTTGTCGTAGCTTGGACTTGGTTCAAGCACGACATCGGGGTGATTATCGCGCGAATGATCAATCAGCAGGTTGACGGCATAGCGATCATCGACGGTTTCGGGGATCTTGCCATCCCCACTTTCGATGGCGGGTTGGTCGCTGGCTTCCTCGAATGCGTCGATATTGTCGAGAATGTCTTTTTCAAGCGCGTCGAACCATGCCTTGAGCCCGGGGCTTGTGAATTTGTCGCGCAGTTTCTTGATACGCGGTTTCAGAACAACCTTCGCTGCCCCGCGACGCAAACTATCAAGCGTATCGGCGATCTGTTCTTCGAGGTCGCGGGTGGAAAGCAGCGTTTTGCGGGCTTCTTCGGCGACTTCCTCAAACGCGTCTTCGGCCTCGTTGCGGCGATCCTTTGGGATCTCGTCGAGTGAAACCGGTTCGCCGTCCTCGTTCAGCGCGACAATCATCACGCCTTTTTCGTTTTCCTGAACATCCAGACCGCGTTCGCGGGCATATTCACGCAACGCATCGAACTTTTCGCGAAGCTGTGCGCGCGCTTCTTCGGTCTGGGTCTGGGTTTCGGTCAGGTGGGCCGGGGCGTTGAAGGCCGAAGCGAAAGCTTCGCGCAGATGTGTGATCAGCGTTTCCATCGCCGCCAAAAGCTTTTGGCCCTGACCAGCCGGAAGGGCATAGGGACGCGGGCGATTGGTTCGCGAAAAATTATTGAGATAAACCCAGTCATCGGGGGCTTCGCGTTCTTCCATGGCCTTGTTGAGGTAATCGAGTGTCGCCGTCATGCGGCCAGCGCGATCAAGGCCAAGAACAAAAATGTTGAAACCGGGTTCGGACATCGAAAGTCCGAATTTAAGAGCCTCTGCCGCGCGGTAATGCGATGAAAAATCGAATATTTTCGGCTGTTGGTCTTTGTGTGGGCTGCGAATACGGAAATGCGGGAAACCGCAATCATCTGCGTCAAGGCGGGAAACTGGCATCTGCTGACTTTCTGCTGCCCAAGATCAAGGTATCAAGCAGGGGCTTCTTGCCCCCGCAGCATATCTTGGAAGCAACGCAATCACGCGGTCAAGCGTTGCGTGCGGAAATAATTGAAATGCCAGTAAGAACCGTGACTTTGCCTCAAAATTGCACGGTCATCATGCATAAGAAAAACGTGCGTTACATGACGACAGAATTGCCAAAATCACTGCTCTGAAGCAGGCGGTCGACGATTTGCACGCCGCGGCGTAATCTTTCGGGGGATCGTTCTGCGCCGAAGCATAGGCGCATACCCCTTGGCACGTGGCCAACAGCGAATTGCTGTGCTGCGGTCAAAAGAACACCATTGTTGGCCGCATCCATCACCAGTTCACTTGTGTCGATATGTTCGGGAAGTTCCAGCCAGATGTGATAGTTGGTTGGGTGGAAACGGATATCATAACCCTTGAGCGTGCCAAGCACGATCGCCAGACGTTTGGCCGCTTCTTCGCGGTGCCATGCCTCGAACTGGGCAAGGCTGCCATCCATGATCATGCGTGTGACAAGTTCAAGGTTGATGGTTGAAACCATCCAGCAGGTAGACCGGATCGCACTGGCAAGTTTGCCGATCATTTCGCCCGGTGCATGGATATAACCGACACGCAAGCCACCACCGATACTTTTTGATACGCCATCAAGATAAATGCTGCGTTCCGGTGCAAAGCAAGACAGCGGGGGTGGGGCATCCGGATCAAGGAAGTGGTATATGCCGTCCTCGATCAATGTCAGATCATATTTACGCAGGATTTCGGCAATTTCGATGCGGCGCTTCTGGCTCATGGTGCTGCAAAGCGGGTTGTGCAGCGTCGGCATCAGATAAATCGCACGCGGGCTTTGTGTGCGGCAGATGTTTTCCAGTGCGTCTGGCATGATGCCGTCGTCGTCCATGGCCACACCGCGCAGACGGAACTGCAACAAATTGGCAAGGCTGCGCAGGTTGGGATAGGTGAGTTCCTCGCACAGGACAAGATCGCCTGGGCGCACTGTCGCCAGCAGCGAGACCGTCATGCCATGTTGCACGCCCGCCGTTGGTAACACGCGTTCCGGGTTGTCATCCAACCCCAGTCTTCCGGCGGAAAAAGCCAATGCTTCACGCTGATGAGCAACGCCATATTCCGATTTGTAGGACACCATATCGTCTGTCGACATGGTAGTCGCAACCTCAATCAGGGTTTCGCGAATGCGGCCTTCCCTTGGTGGGAGAGGGCAGTTCATCCTGAAATTGATCGGTCCGGTATCTTCGGTCTCATTTGACTGGGAGTTCGTCGATGGCGCAGTACCGGTAGATCGCGCCAGCTGGGTGAGGTTGTTGGTAAATGCCATCGGAATTGGCGCGGTGGCCGCCATATCAAGTTCCGACTGGATATTGTCGAGCACATAGGTTCCACGGCCAACTTCACCGGCCACCAGCCCCAATCTTTCCGCCTCGCGGTAGGAGCGGGTAATTGTGCCAACCGTGACGCCAAGTTGATAGGCGAGGTCGCGATGGGTGGGCAGTCGGTCTCCGGGTTTCAGAGAGCCGTCTTTGACTGCTTTGCGGATGGCTTGCGCGATCTGTCGATAAACGGGACCACCAGCCTCATCAAGTTTCGGGAACCATATTGTCATGGTGACAATGTTTAAATTGACACAATAATAATGTCAATGACAAAACAATATCGAGACAATTCACCGAAAGGAGATGGAAATGGTAAATTGTAACGATACAATCCAGCTTCCTGGCATCAATGTCACTGAGCGCACAGCAAGCACATTTAAGCAGGCCAAGCAGCCTGTGACCTGGCGTGCCGCGATCACTGGCGTGATGATCTCTGCGGCTGAATATCTTGCCTGTCTGCAGGCGCATTCGCGCGATCGTCACGCTTTGCAAGGGCTTGATGATTATATGCTTAAGGATGTCGGGCTGACCCGATCAGATATCGAACAGGAACTGTCAAAGCCGTTCCTGTAAGGTTTCCCCCAGCGCGGCTCGCCACCGCCGCGTTTGACGGAGTCACTTTGCTCCCATTGTGCCTCCGTTCGGCGGGAAGCGGCTGTAAATGCAAATTGTCACGATTTTGATCTGTCAGGAATACAATGCAATGTTTAATACGGGTGAGTTGCGCGAGGCCGCGGATTTTGTGCATCAATATGTTGCGCCGACGCCGACAATTCAGTGGCCGCTGCTTGATCGTGCGACCGGATTGTCCCTGTATGTGAAACACGAAAACCACACTCGACTTGGTGCGTTCAAAATCCGGGGTGGGCTGACCTTTTGTCGTTATCTCGGAAAGTCGGTTGATGTGAACCGCGGGATTATCTCGGCGACACGGGGCAACCATGGTCAGAGCCTTGCTCATGCGGCCAGCCGTTTTGGTATGCCTGCGACCATTATTGTCCCGCATGGCAATTCCGTTGAAAAGAACGCCGCCATGCGAGCCTGGGGTGCAGAGGTGATTGAGCATGGTCATGACTTCCAGGAGGCAGCGGAATACGCCAAGGCACTTGCCACCAAGGAAGACCTTGTAATGGTCCCGCCGTTCCATCGGGAACTTGTGCGTGGTGTCGCGTCCTATGGGTTGGAGCTGTTTGACGCTATTTCCGGTCTGGATCGTATCTATGTGCCGGTTGGCATGGGATCCGGGATTTGTTCGCTGATCACGGTGCGTGATGCGCTGGGCCTTAAGACCGAAATTATTGGTGTGGTCGCAACGGGTGCGGATGCCATACGTCAATCATTCATGGCCGGTGAAATCATCCAGACACCGACGGCCAATACATTTGCCGACGGGGTTGCCTGCCGTAGCCCCGATCCGGGCGCGTTTGAGATCATTAAAAGCGGTGCTGCGGACATTGTTGCTGTCGATGACGAACAGATCGCGGATGCCATGCGCCTTTATTTCAGTTCTTGTCACACCATTGCCGAGGGTGCAGGTGCCGTGCCGCTGGCGGCTGCGATTGCACAGCGCGAAAGCAATATCGGCAAGAAGGTTGCCGTTGTGTTGACCGGGGCGAACATCGATCGCTCCGACTTTGCGCGCATCCTTTCAGGAGAGAACAAATGAACAGCATTTCAAATCGTTCAGATGACAGCCCCACTGTTGATGAACGTCATCTCATGTTTGATGACCTTGAAAAACTTGGCCGCATTCTTGTGGAAACAGGTGATGTTGCACACAGCTTTATTCAGGCTGCGGATAACATGGATGTAACCTGCCGCGATTTCTCTGCCTTTGACCCCTCGCGCCCCATGCCGGGGCAGGGACGCGGTGCGCTTGATGCGTTGCGGGCAGCGAAGGAAGAAATTCTGCCGCTGCTCGCCGCATCAATTGGTCCTCGTTATCTTGGATTTGTTACCGGTGGCACGACGCCGGCCGCCCTTGTTGGCGATTGGCTTGTCAGTGCAATTGATCAGAACGCCACCGGACCGGAAGGATCAGTCAATGCCGCGGTTGAAGAACAGGTCATCAACTGGTTGTGTGAGCTGGGTGGTGTGCCATCAGATACGTTTGATGGTGTGTTGACGACCGGTGCAACGGTATCAAACCTTTTGGGTCTGGTTGCGGCCCGCCAGTGGTGTGGTGAACAGATTGGTGTGAATGTCGATGCCGATGGTGCAAGCGTTTTGCCAGATCTTGAGATTTTTGCCGCGAGTCCGCACGCCAGCATGATCAAGGATTTATCGATTGCCGGCATTGGTCGTAACAGCTTTACCAAGGTTGCAACCAAACCGGGATCGGAAGAAACCGATATTGCAGACCTCAAGGCCAAAGTTGCGGCCAGTGATGCTCGTGCCAAGATCGTTATTGCGTCGGCGGGAACCGTGAACGCCACGGATTTCGATAACCTTGATGCGATTGCCGATTTGTGTCGTGACTTTGGCGCATGGCTTCATGTCGATGCCGCGTTTGGCTTTTTCGCTGCCCTGGATGATCGTCGTGCCTACATTACCAAGGGAATAGCACGTGCGGACTCCATCACATCAGACGGGCATAAGTGGCTCAATGTCCCATATGATTGCGGAATTTTCCTGACCCGTCATATTTCAGTGCTGGAGACATGCTGCCGCGCCTTCGCGCCGTATCTCGATACCAAGGCGGACGGGAATAGCTATATCAATCGCGGGGTCGAAAACTCCAGGCGCTTCCGCGCGTTGCCGCTTTGGATGGCGATGACGGCTTATGGTCGCGACGGAATTGCATCCATCATCCGGGCAAACTGTGATCAGACGGCAAACCTGGCCGCGTGGATTCGAACCCATGAGAAGCTCGAACTACTGCGTGAACCCAAACTCAATGTGACAATGTTCGCATCGCGTGGAACTGATGACGAGAATCGGGCCTTGCTCCAGCGTATCAATGAGACCGGCAAGGTTTTCCTGACACCAACGGTTTATGGCGGTCGTTTCGGATTCCGCGCGGCCTTCAGCAACTGGCGGACCCGCGACGAAGATCTTGTGGTCGTCAAGCAGGCCATTCAAACGGCCTTGTAAAGGCGAACCCAAATCATCGATAACCCATTCGATGTATCGACTTCTACATCACACATATGCCGAGTTCAGGATAAGACGATGACGACCCAAACCCTGCCGATCTATCAGATCGATGCCTTCACCGATGTTTTGTTTGCCGGCAATCCGGCGGCGGTTGTGCCGTTATCTCACTGGTTGCCTGATGACGTGCTGCAGAAAATCGCGATGGAAAACAATCTCTCGGAAACGGCCTTTTTCGTCCCAACTGCCGGTGACGAGGCCGATTTTCATATTCGTTGGTTCACGCCGACCGTCGAGGTGCCGCTGTGTGGCCACGCGACGCTTGCAAGTGCATTTGTGATTTTCAATCGACTTGGTTTTGAGGGCGATCTGATCAGGTTGCAAAGCCAAAGCGGCGTTTTGACCGCCCGGCGCGAAGGTGATGCGATTGTCCTGAACTTCCCGAAACAACCGATCAAGGCTGAAACTGTCTCCGAGGAGGTGCTTGTCGCCCTTGGCGGAGTTAAGCCCGCCGAGACATTTGGCGTGGTAAGCCGTGATACCGACATTGTGATTGTCTATGATGACGCTGCCATTGTGCGAAATATGCGCCCGGATATGTCGGCGTTGGGCAAATTGGCGGGGCGCAGTGTGATTGTTACGGCACCCGGCGATAAAACCGGACTTGATATGATTTCACGTTATTTCCTGCCAGCACTTGGAATCAATGAAGACCCGGTCACCGGTTATATGCACTGTGTCGTTGGGCCCTATTGGGCAGAAAAACTGAGGCAGGTCGATGTTGTCGGATATCAGGCGTCCGCGCGGGGTGGTGTGGTTGCCTGCAAAATCGACGGTGACCGTGTGCATCTCAAGGGCGAAGCCGTGCAGTATCTCAAAGGGGAAATGACGGTTCCGGCGTGATTGGCTTGGCGGTGTCGGGCAATGAATTCAAAAGGGCGGGCAATCTGGTATTTGCCCGCCTTTCCTTGTTCAAGGGGGCTGCATTCTGTTTTGGGGTATTCTACCGACTAATCCGCATTCGAACTGATTTGCTTTGTTTTTTTATTGACCGCGCTATAGGGCTTTCGTCTAAGTAAAAGGCAAAATGAAACGATTGTGGACAGATCTCGCCAGTGCAAAGGTGCGCGATAACCGCAAGAATGCAGGCTTTACAGGGGAAAGTTTATCGTGCTCGAAAGTGTTGTTGCCAGTTCTGCAACGCCGATGCAGATGTGGGTGGTCCTTGCACTCGTTGCCGGATCGCTTGTTCTGTATGGGTTGGAGCGTATCTCGCTCGAACTGACCAGTATTGCCCTTATCGCAACGCTTTTGCTTTTCTTTGATTTTTTCCCGCTGCTTGATGCGGATGGTGAAAACCTGATGGGGCCTGCCACGGTCATGTCGGGCTTTGCCAACCCGGCCTTGCTGACGGTGTTGTCCTTGCTGGTTGTCGGGCAGGGAATGGTCCTGACCGGCGGGGTCAGTTACATCGCCGGTCTGATTACCGAACATGGCGGCAAGAATGCCTCGGTTGCGATTTTTGTCGGGTTGTTCGTTGTGATGGTATTGTCGGCCTTCCTGAACAATACGCCGGTTGTTGTTATCTTTATCCCGATTATTCAGGCACTCGCCGAGCGTATTGAACGTTCCCCGTCAGCATTGATGATCCCGCTTTCCTATGCCGCGATCCTTGGCGGCATGACGACCCTGATCGGTTCATCGACCAACCTTCTGGTGTCTAGTTCCCTGATCGAACTCGGCATGCCGGGGCTTGAATTCTTTGAATTCACAACGATTGGCAGCGTGCTTGCCCTGACCGGCTTTGTCTATGTCCTTTTGATTGCGCCGCGCCTGCTTCCGGCCTTGGCATCTATGCGCAGCAAACTTGCCAATCCCGATAGCAGCGGCAAGCAGTTCATCGCCCAGATCACGGTTGGGCCAGCGGCGAACATGATTGGCACCAAGCCGGTTGCCGGGTTCTTCAAGAACCTGCCCAATATCACCGTTCAGATGATTGTTCGGCGCGAACATGCTGAACTGCCGCCGTTTGAAGACGATATGGAAATTCAGGCGGGCGACGTTCTAGTGGTTGCCGCCACCCGCAAGGCACTGACCGAGGCTCTGCAAAAGGATCCGGGATTGTTGCATTCAGACGCCGCCGCCGTTGGTGCAGACGGTGACGAAACCCCGCAGAAATCCACGCAGTTGTTGGCCGAGGTCATGTTGCCGCCAGGGTCGCGCCTGATTGGCTTTAACCTTGAGCAGATCGGGTTCCGGTATCAGTACAAGTGCCTTGTGCTTGGTATCCAGCGTCGTTCGCGCATGATCCGAAGCCAGATGACCGAGATCCGGCTTGAGGCCGGGGACGTTTTGCTGGTGCAGGGACGATCAGAGGATGTCGAGGCCCTTCGTACCATCCGCGACGTTGTGTTGCTGGAATGGTCGACCAGAACCTTGCCCCGTCCATTCCACGCGCGTAGGGCAGCAGCCATATTCCTTGGCGTGATTGCGCTTGCTGCGACCGGTGTCGTGCCGATCATGGTTTCAAGCTTTATTGGTGCCGGATTGATGATCGCATCTGGCGCGCTTAATTTGCGTCAGGCATCGCGCGCAATTGATCGCAAAATCGTTTTGCTTGTTGCTGCTGCACTTGCCCTTGGTAATGCGTTGCAATTGACCGGCGGCGCAGAATTCGTTGCCGATCAGTTGTTGGCGGCAACCCGCGGCGCACCCGCACCGGTTATTTTGTCGCTGTTCTTCCTGATTGTGGCGGGCTTCACCAACGTTCTGTCCAACAATGCCTGTGCGGTTCTGTTTACGCCCATCGGTATCGGCATGGCCCAGCAACTTGGCGTGGAGCCACATGTGTTTGCGATTGCGGTGGTGATGGCGGCCAACTGTTCGTTTGCATCGCCGGTCGGGTATCAAACCAACCTTCTTGTCATGGGGCCAGGGCACTATCGGTTTATCGACTTCCTGAAGGCAGGCACACCGCTGATCATTATTCTTTGGATTGCGTTCAGCCTGTTTGCGCCTTGGTATTACGACATCCCGTTCTAAGGCGCATAAACCAAAGAATGATTGTTTGCGGCGGTTCGTTTCAGCCATGCAAAAATGGCTGTCATGTCTGTGTGGAAGGCGTTTGACTTTTGCCTTTGGGGCAATAGGATCGGGTCGCTTGAATATTCTAAACCAACCTGCATTGGTTATCCTTCTTTCTCAGGAACTTACAGATGGCCCAGACTGCCGTACTTGCAAAGCCGACTACTCGTCCGACCAGCCCGAATTTTTCGTCGGGCCCGTGCAAAAAACGCCCGGGTTGGTCGGTAGACGCATTGCAGACGGAGATACTTGGCCGTTCACATCGATCCAAGCTGGGCAAGCAACGTCTTGAAGAGGTGATTGAACGTTCGCGCGCTATCTTGAACCTGCCAGAAGATTATCTGTTGGGTGTGGTTCCGGCATCCGATACCGGTGCCGTTGAAATGGCGCTGTGGTCGATGCTGGGCGCACGTGGCGTTGATATGCTGGCGTGGGAAAGCTTCGGGGCGACCTGGGTCACCGATGTGATCAAGCAGCTCAAACTTGATGATGTGCGCACCCTTGAAGCCGATTATGGCAAGCTGCCGGATCTGGCATCGGTTGATTTTGATCGCGATGTTGTCTTTACCTGGAACGGCACGACGGCCGGTGTTCGTGTGCCCAATGGCGACTGGATTGCCGACGACCGCAAGGGTTTGACCATTTGCGATGCGACCTCGGCCATCTTTGCCATGGAATTGCCTTGGGACAAGCTCGATGTCGTGACCTATAGCTGGCAGAAGGTTCTGGGCGGCGAGGGTGGTCACGGGATCATTATCCTTAGCCCGCGTGCTGTTGAACGCCTTGAGAGCTACACGCCATCATGGCCAATGCCGAAAATCTTCCGCATGACCAAGGGCGGCAAGCTGATTGATGGCATTTTCCGCGGTGAAACCATCAATACGCCATCGATGTTGGTTGTCGAAGATGCCATTGATGCCTTGAAATGGGCCGAAGAGATTGGTGGCCTTGAAGGGCTTCTGAAACGTACCCGTGCAAACCGCGCGCATCTTGATGCGTGGCTTGCCAGCAGCGTCTGGGCGGCCGACCTTGCCGAGGATCCGGCAACCGGCTCAAACACCTCGATGTGCATCAAGATTGTCGATCCATGGGCGCTTGGTCTGTCTGCCGATCAGCAGGCTTTGCTGCCGAAAAAGATTTCGCAGCTTCTTGAAGCGGAAAATGTCGCACTTGATATCAACGGGTATCGTGATGCGCCTCCGGGACTGCGTATTTGGGGTGGTGCAACCGTGGAGCCCAGCGATATCAAGGCTTTGCTGCCTTGGCTCGATTGGGCATATGCGGTGGTAAAAGCCGAATTTGCGGCCAGCTAGGAAATAATTCGTACGTATTATTTGCGTTACAGGGTTTTTCCCCGTTGCTCTGTCCGGCACAACGCGGTAGTAACCGCTACCGGATAGTGAGCCCTGAGCGTTGCTCGGGATATTATCAATTTAAATCTGCGCGCCTCGTCCGGGAAAGCACACAAAATGACCGAACTTGCCAGGAAAGCTCTTTTGCCCGCCGGCCTGCAGGATGTCCTGCCAGGAACCGCTGCACGGGAAGCTGAAATCCGTGAAAAGCTGATGGCCAGTCTGGCGCATGCAGGCTATGACCGCGTGAAAACCCCACTGGTCGAGTTCGAAGAAAGCTTGCTTGAAGGTGCTGCACCGGAATTGTCGACCCAGACGTTCCGTTTGATGGACCCTGAGTCCCGCCGCATGATGGGCGTTCGTTCCGATATGACACCCCAGGTCGGACGCATTGCAGCGACCCGTCTGGTTGATGCACCCCGTCCTCTTCGTCTTTCCTATTCCGGCGATGTCTTGCGGATCAAGGGATCGCATCTGCGCCCGGAACGCCAGTTTGCACAGGTCGGTGCCGAGTTGATCGGTGTGTCGAGTGCTGCTGCTGATACCGAGATTGTTCTGCTTGCGCTCGAAGCTTTGGAAAGCATCGGTTTGGCCGATGTCTCGGTTGACCTTAATTTGCCAACACTCCCGGTTCGTCTTTTTGATGCCTTTGGTGTGTCGCGCGATGACCGTGAAGTATTGACCGAGGCGCTTGAACGGCGTGATGTCGCGGCCCTTCGTGCTGCCGATGGCAAAGTTACCGGTGTTCTGGTTGCCTTGCTTGAGGCCGCTGGCCCGGCACAGTCAGCTTTGCCGAAACTCAAAAAACTCGAACTGCCGCTTGGTGCATCCGAGGAACTTTATCGCCTGATCGATGTTGCTGAACGCGTTCTGGCGTCCGGCCTTGACGCAGCGCTCACCATTGATCCGGTCGAGATGGCTGGTTTCCGCTATCAGACCGGCGTCAGCTTTACGCTGTTTGCGCGCAACGTACGTGGCGAAATCGGCCGCGGTGGCCGTTATCGTGCCGGGGGTGCCTCGGGCGAAGCCGCAACAGGTATGTCGCTTTATATGGACAGCATTTTGCGTGGTCTTCCAGATGCCGAGCCGGTTGATCGTGTTTATCTGCCGCTTGGAACGCCACAGCGTGAAGCGCGCAAATTGCGCGCAGAAGGCCATTACACCGTTGCCGCCCTTGAAGGTGCGGCCGAGGCCAAAACCGAAGCCGCCGCACGCATCGAAGCGCAAGGCATGGGCTGTAATCATATTTATATCGGCGGTCAGGTTGTGCCGCTGAACGCCTAATCGAACGAACTTTTTATCGCGCAAGGAGTTTTGCGATGACCAATGTTGCCGTGATCGGTTCCCAGTGGGGGGACGAAGGTAAAGGCAAGATCGTCGACTGGCTGTCCGAACGGGCAGACGTTGTTGTGCGTTTCCAGGGTGGTCACAACGCCGGTCATACTTTGGTGATCGACGGAACCACCTATAAACTGAGCCTGCTGCCGTCAGGTATCGTCCGTGAAAATAAACTTTCGGTGATCGGCAACGGCGTTGTTGTTGATCCGTGGGCGCTGCTTGCCGAAATCGGCCGCCTGAAAGAGCAGGGTGTGGACATCACCCCGGAAAACCTGCGTCTGGCTGAAAATGCCTGCCTGATCCTGCCACTGCATGGCAATCTTGATCGTGCGCGCGAAGCGGCTGCTTCGGGCGACAACAAGATCGGCACCACCGGTCGTGGCATTGGCCCGGCATATGAAGACCGCGTTGGTCGCCGTGCGATCCGCGTAGGTGATCTGGCAGACACTGATCTTCTTGAAGCCAAGGTCGAAAACCTTCTGACGCACCATAACGCGCTTTTGCGTGGTCTCGGCCAGCCGGAAGTCGACGGTGCGGAACTGCTTGCGCAGCTTAAGGAAATCGCACCGAAAATCCTGCCGTTTTCCGACACTGTCTGGAAGTCGCTTAATCAGTTCAAGGAAGCGGGTAAACGCATCCTGTTCGAAGGTGCACAGGGCACCATGCTTGATGTCGATCACGGCACGTATCCGTTTGTGACCTCGTCGAACACTGTTTCCGGTCAGGCTGCTGCTGGCTCTGGTATGGGCCCGTCGGGCGTTGGTTATGTTCTGGGTATCACCAAGGCATACACCACCCGTGTTGGTGAAGGTCCGTTCCCGTCCGAACTGTTTGATGAAGACGGCGAACGTCTTGGTCAGCGCGGTCACGAGTTCGGTGTTGTCACCGGCCGTAAGCGTCGTTGCGGCTGGTTTGATGCGGCCCTTGTCCGTCAGTCGGTCAAGGTCAACGGCATCACCGGTATTGCGCTTACCAAGCTGGACGTTCTTGATGGCTTTGATGAAATCAAGATCTGCACCGGTTACGACATTGATGGCAAAATCTATGATCATCTGCCGGCCAACCAGCGTCTGCAGGCAAAAGCCAAGCCGGTTTACGAAACCATCGACGGCTGGTCGGAAACGACCATGGGTGCGCGTAGCTGGGCCGACCTTCCGGCAACGGCGATCAAATATGTTCGCCGCATCGAAGAGCTGATTGAAGCGCCGGTTGCGCTTCTGTCAACCAGCCCGGAGCGCGATGACACCATTCTGGTACACGATCCGTTCAGCGCCTGATTGCCTGAATTTACGAACTTCGAAAGCCACCAGTTTATGACTGGTGGCTTTTTTGTTTGCAGTTGCGGGGCTTACCGTTCATCCGTGACTGCGGCCGCGGGATAACAGCTTGCCGACAGGGGGGATCACAAGTATCGTTTTATCAACCTTTTGAGGATAGCGTTCTGAGGGTTAGGTCAGGAAGACTTTTGGCCCAAGTATGTGCGTCACTCAGGGAATGATAACCTGTAAAGAAATATCGGGACCATGGCAGAGCAAGCAGAAGATCAGGAACAGGACGTTTCGAATGGTGCTGCGACAGGGCCGGTGATGGATGCACCGGGCGGTGGTGCATCTGCGCCTGAGGAACCCGAAGAAGCCCCTGAACTTGATGGTGTCGCAATCAATGCAGGCGGCAAAAGTGTCGAGATCGGCAATTTTCGCGTCTTTCTGGATTTGCGGATGCCCGAATTCGATATGGGCCACTGTAAGGCCTATTCGGCTGACAATCTCCGCCGGGAAGAGGGCAGCGCCTTTGCGCTGGTAACCGATCCTGTTCTTCCGACCCGCCATGACCATCTGACCTTCCTGGCCGGTATGCATATGGCCGGTCAGATTGACCTTATCGATTATGAAACCGCCTACTGGCCGCCAATTGGTCGCAAGACGATGGTGCTTTTCTATGAAAAGCCGGCAGGCGGAAAGGTCGTCGCGCGCGAACACAAGAAACTCGCCATCGATGAGCATGATATTGCCACGGTTGTGGTCGAGCCGCTGATGAATGCCATGCAGGCATTCAGCGAGAAGGGGCTGGCACACCGCAATATTCGCGCCGATAACCTGTTCTTTGCCGATCCAATGCGTGAAAAGGTCGTGCTTGGCGATTGTGCCAGTGGACCGCCCGGTTATGATCAGCCAGCTGTTTATGAGACCACAGCACGTATGAGTGCTGATCCTGCCGGTCGTGGTTCTGGCAATGCGACCGACGATTTTTACGCTCTTGGCATGACTTTGGCTGAGCTTGGCATTGGCCGCCAGCCACTCAAAAAGCTGAATGATCAGGAAATTATCGAACTTAAACTGGCCAAAGGGTCGTTTCAGGCAATCGCATCACACGAAAAGCTGCCGCTTGTTCTGATTGAACCGGTCCGTGGTCTGTTGTGTGATGACCCCGAAGAACGCTGGGGCTTGGCCGAATTGAACGCATGGCTGGATGGAAGACGAACCAAGCCGGTTCAGGCCAATACTGAAAAACGCGCAGCGCGGTCTCAAAACCTGGCTGGTCGGGATTATTATACCGTGCGCTCATTGGCGCAGGGGATCGCCAAGAACTGGGTAACCGCGCTTGGCCCGTTGCGTGACAGCACGGTCGAAGTCTGGTTGCGGCGTGGCCTTGGTGATAATGATCGCGCCAAGGCGCTATCGGATGCCATGCGACAACTGCAGTGGGCCGGGACGGATAAACGGTCGGCAGAGGACGTGTTGGTTGCGCGGTCTATCCTGATTCTTGATCCGGCGGGCCCGATCCGGTTCAAGGGCTTTTCGTCGATGGTCGACGGGCTTGGCTTCATGCTGTCCTATGATGTCCAACATGGAAAGGGGCCCCAACGTTTTGCCGACGTGATCGTGCGCGATATTCCATCTTTCTGGTTTGGCCGTCAGATGGGATACAGCCCCGAGGTCCAGAGGCAACAGCAGCTATACAAGAACCTGCGCTATTACATTCAGCAGCAAAGTGCCGGTTACGGGTATGAACGCTGCCTCTATGCGACCGTGCGCAACCAGCATTGCCTGAGTCCGCTGGTCGAAGAGGAATATGTCGTCGAGATCGCAGACCTGCTGCCAGCCCTTGAAAAGGCAGCCGAAACCGCATCTGAAGAAAGCTGGCCGGTGGATCGTCATATCGCCGCCTTCATCGCCGCTCGCCTCGAGGACGACGTCGAAGGGCAGTTGTTGGCGATGCAAAACCCGTCAGACGAGGTCGAATATAGCCGCGCAATAATCAGCATGCTGGCGATTGCGCAATGGCGTCATGGGCCGGACAATTTGCAGAACCTGTCGCATTGGGTTGCGCGTCTGATGGAACCGGCGATCAAGGTATTCCATAGCAAGGCACGTCGTGAACGGGTCGAGACCGAGATTCCCAAACTGGCCAAACGCGGCAACCTTGTCGAGCTGTACAACCTGATCAATGACGAACAGGAACGTCGCAAGGACCAGTCAGAGTTTGTCGAAGCCGTCGCGGAATATTCCGAAGCGGAAAGCGAAGTGTTTGATCTTGAATCGTCGGGGCCGGCCCGTATGGAGCTGGCCGAAAAGGTCGGGCAACAGGCGGCTGCTTTCGCGTCTACCATGATCGCACTACTGACAGTGTCCGCGCTGTTTTTGATGCATATCTTTTAAGGGATCGCCATGGCAAAGGGTAAACGAGCAGGCACAAAAAAAGGCGGTCGCAGCGCATTTTCCGGCTTGTCGGTTATTGCATCCGCCGTGCTGCTGTTCATGGTCGCACTTCCCACCTTTATCACGTTGACGGTTGGGCTTTTGCCATCCCTTGTGGCCTTTATCTTTGATCGCAGCGCGGGCAGGACGATGGCGCGGTGTGTCTTCGGTCTGAACTTTTCAGGGGTTGCGCCCTATATTCTGGAAGTATGGATGCAACCATCGCAAACGGTTGGTGGGGCAACACAGGCCGTTTTCCAGCCGCTGGCGCTGTCGATCATGTATGGGGCAGCTGGCCTTGGTTGGCTTCTATACCTCGCCATGCCGCCAATTGTTGCCAATGTTCTGAACCTGGCAGCCCAGCGTCGTGTCAGTGAATTGCGCAAGAAACAGCGCGGACTTATCAAAACCTGGGGCGATAGTCTGATCAAGGAAGTGGATCGGTCCGGGAACTGATCACTGCGTGACTTGATTGAAAAAGACCATGCAAAAAGAAAGCGGCGGACATTGTCCGCCGCAAGTTGTTTCAGAAGGGACGCAGAGCAGGCAGTATTAGTGGGGCAGGTCCGTATGGATCGATTTGCGGACCTTTTCAAAGGCGCGTACTTCGATTTGGCGGATGCGCTCGCGCGAGATGCCATAGGCAAGGCTCAGGTTTTCAAGCGTGACCGGGCTTTCAAGCAGGCGGCGCTGCGTCAGAATATCGCGCTCACGATCATTGAGATGCGACATCGCGTTCTTGAGCATGCTCATGCGCTGCAGGAATTCTTCACGCTTGCCATAAAGGGTTTCCTGGTCTTCGTCATCGCTTTCGATCCAGTCGACCCATTCACCGTCACCCTCAATACGGACCGGCGCATTCAGTGAGTGATCCGGACCGGCCAGGCGGCGGTTCATCATCACAACGTCATCTTCGGACACATTGAGTTTGGTCGCGATCAGCTCGACCTGTTCAGGTTGAAGGTCGCCTTCATCGATTGCCTGCATCTGGCTTTTGAGTTTGCGCAGGTTGAAGAACAGCTTTTTCTGTGCGGCAGTCGTGCCCATTTTCACAAGCGACCATGAATGCAGGATGTATTCCTGGATGGCGGCGCGTATCCACCACATTGCATATGTCGCAAGGCGGAAGCCCTTGTCCGGGTCGAAGCGTTTTACCGACTGCAGCAGGCCGACATTACCCTCGGAAATGAGTTCATTGATCGGCAGGCCATAACCGCGGTAGCTCATCGCGATCTTGGCGACCAGGCGCAAGTGGCTGGTAATCAGTTTTTCAGCAGATTTATCGCAATCCTTGTCCCGGAAATTGCAGGCATAGGTCGTTTCCTGTTCCGGGGTAAGCATCGGGTAGCGGCGTATACGTTGAAGGTATACCGTGAGACCATCTTGAGAGATAGTTGGAAGAGCGTTTCCTTGCTTCATCAAAGCCTCCCGTATTGCTTTCGAAAAGTGCATTTTACCCCTTGCACTTTTTAAGAGCTTATACGGGAGTATTAGAAACCGTCAATGGAAAATTAGACAGTAAGGCTAGTATCAACTATTCAAAGGTATAGATCTAGGGCCTTTATCAGTGCCAAAAGGTCACCTGGTATAGGTGCCTCTGTGGATATATAGGCACCGGTGCGAGGGTGCAGAAATCCTAACGTTCGGGCATGCAGAGCCTGTTTGTTGAATGCGTTCAAAATCTGTTGCGCTTCTAGGTTGAGTTTACCAGCTGGTCTGTTTCGGCTGTAAACCGGATCACATACAAGTGCGTGCCCAATATGGTTCATATGAACACGAATTTGATGCGTCCGTCCGGTTGCAAGGCGGCATTCAACAAGGGACGCCAACGAGTCGTCGCGAGTTTGCAGAGTCTTGTAGTGTGTGAGGGCATATTTCCCCCCTTTTTTGACCATCGCCATCTTTTTCCGATTGCGTGGGCTGCGGCCAATATTGCCTTCGATTTCACCGGAACGGGGGCGGGGAACACCCCATACGACCGCAAGGTAGGCACGCTCAATGTTTTCCTTGTCCTCGGCAAACAGGTTTGAAAGGGCGCGATGGGCGGCATCGTTCTTGGCAACCACCATTGCACCGCTGGTGTCCTTGTCCAGCCTGTGCACGATCCCCGGGCGTTTAACCCCGCCAATGCCCGAAAGACTGTCCCCGCAGTGGGCCAGAAGCGCATTCACAAGCGTTCCGCTTTCATTGCCGGCCGCAGGATGAACAACCATGCCGGCGGGCTTGTTGATCACCAGCAGGTCTTCATCTTCAAAAAGCACATCAAGTTTGATGTCTTCCGGTGTGGGTTCGGCCATTTCCGGTTCGGGCACGCTCAGATCAAAAACATCACCAGCCTTGACCTTGGCAGACATCTTGGCTGCAGGCGTGCCATTGACGCAAAGCTGACCGTCTTCGATCAAGGCCTTGATCCGCGAACGCGACTGATTGGGCCAGGCGGTCGCCAACACCTTATCAAGGCGGGCACCTTCGTCCTGGTCTGTCGCGGTATAGGTCAGGTTTTCAGACATTGTTTGCTATTGGCATGGTTTGATTGGGTGACTGTAATGATGCATGTGTTCGCCGCTTTTAGCGCTTTGTCCGGCGATTGCAACGAATTGCGACAACTTGCTTCATTTGGCGTTGTTGCCTTGCAATTGGTCGTGCTTGTCGCTATGGCCTTGAAACAGGGTACGTATGATCGCGCTTTTGGCGAGCATGCAGGTTTCATCAAACTTTGTCAGTTGGAAATACGATGCGTGTAGTTAAGGCTCTGGTCGCGTTCATGGGCATTCTGATCGTGGTGGGTATCGGACTTGTCGTCTATGGCCTGTCGCTTGACAAGAACGCCCCAGACACAAGTGTCGAGCAAAATACACCAACGGTGACGCCGTCCGTGCCGTTTGCAGGTGGCGATAATGCAGCCGCACAAGGTGCTCTTGGCGCATTCGGTGATATCGTTATCGACCTTGAAGACGGTGAACGTCTTGTTGGCTATACTGTCGAGGGTCCGCAGGCAACGCTCCATATCGAAGGTCGACACGGTGACAACGCGCGTCTTGTTATCGTTTCCTTAAGCGAAAAGAAGATCCTTGGGCGTATCCTTTTGCAACAGGCCGCGAAGTAGCCTGAAACCACAAGGGCGCGTGCAGCGATGGCAAACGGGCAGGGGATCGCAAACAACAACTCATCAGGTGGCGATGATCAGACCCACATCGCACTTGGCAAGGCGCTTCTCGAAGAAATACGCGATTTCGCCGCTGTTAAATGGCCGGAGGAAGCCTGTGGACTTCTGATTGCCGCCATTGATACCCCGAACCGGATTGACCGTGTGGTGTTTGCGCGCAACGTCGCGGAAGATCCGCTGACCACGTTTGAAATTGATCCGCAAACCCTGATTGATGCCCATCGTACTGCGCGGCAAAAGCGGGAGCGGGTTGTGGGATGTTTTCATTCCCACCCCAATGGCAAGGCCCTGCCATCGCCGGCAGATCGCGCACGCGCTGATGAAAATGGTTTTCTGTGGCTGATCATTGCCACAGAGCATAATCGCGCAGGCGACGGCGGCCTGTATCGCATCATTCACCAATCAACCGCCGAAGCGGCAGAGCAATCAGAATTACGATACTTTCGGCGCTGCCAGATTATTGACCGCTAAGTTTTTGCAGGGCGCTCTGGCTCAACCTTCCAGTGCTTCGACAATCTGCTTTGGCGACAGTGTCCCAATCGCAGTGTCTTTGGCATCACGCACCGTCATTGACGTGCCATTGGCAAGCGCAACAGGCAGAATATCGGCAAGACGTGCATTTGCCGCAATGCTCGGCCAGTCTTCGTGTGCCGCTTGGTTTTCGCCAGATGTGATCGGTTCCATAATCGACTTTGCGCGCAAGACGCGTGATCTGTTCACATCGCGGGTAAAGGCCTGGACATAGTCATCGGCGGGTCTAAGCACGATTTCTTCCGGCCGCCCGACCTGCACAAGCTTGCCGTCTTTGAGGATCGCGATCCGGTCGCCGATCTTAAGCGCCTCGTCCAGATCATGGGTAATGAACACGATGGTCTTGTGAAGCTCCGCCTGAAGCTTCATCAGCTCATCCTGCATGTCGGATCGGATCAATGGATCAAGGGCCGAGAAAGCCTCGTCCATCAGTAAAACTTCCGGATCGGTCGCAAGGGCCCGGGCAAGGCCGACGCGTTGCTGCATGCCACCCGACAGCTGATCGGGATACTTGGCCTCATACCCGGCCAGACCAACCCGCTCGATCCATTTCGATGCGGCGGCTTCGCGCTCCTTGCGCGCGGTACCCTGGATTTCGAGCCCATAGGCAACGTTATCCATCACATTGCGATGGGGAAGCAGTCCAAAGCGCTGAAACACCATACCAAGCCGCTTGCGACGAAACGCATTGAGGGTTGTGATATCCATGGCAAGGATATCTTCGCCACCAAATGATACTTCGCCCGCTGTCGGATCAATCAGCCGATTAAGGTGGCGGATCAGGGTTGATTTTCCCGATCCGGACAGGCCCATGACGACAAAGGTTTCCCCTTGTTCAATCGACAGGGAGACATCGTGAAGACCAACCGTATGACCGGTTTTGGCAAGGATTTCATCCTTGTCAGCACCACCCTTTGCCAGTTCAAGTGCAGATTGCGGATCAGGTCCGAAGATTTTGAAAATATTGCGGATTTCGATGTAGCTCATTATGCGTCCTCCGCATCGTGCGATCGTTGTGATCGCTTGCCATAGGCCTGACCGATCCGGTCAAACACCACGGCCAGAAGCACAATCGCAACCCCGGCTTCCATCCCCGCACCTACGTCCAGACGCTGAATACCCATCAGGACCTGCTCGCCAAGCCCGCGCGCGCCAATCATGGATGCAATCACCACCATCGAGATTGACATCATCGTCGTCTGGTTGATCCCGGCCATGATGTTGGGAAGGGCGAGTGGCAACTGCACACCAAACAGGATCTGCTTGCGGCTGGCGCCGAATGATCGCGATGCTTCGAGCACTTCCTGATCAACAAGGCGGATACCAAGATCGGTCAGGCGCATGACGGGCGGGGCAGCATAAATCACCGTGGCGAGGATCGCTGGAACCTTGCCCAATCCAAACAGCATCAGGGCAGGGATCAGATAGACGAAACTCGGCATGGTTTGCATGGTATCAAGGATCGGCAACATGACGGCCCGCAAACGATTGGACATCGCCATGGCAATTCCGACCGGAATGCCAATCAGAACCGAAAGCGATGTCGCGACGATCATCAGCGCCAGGGTCTGCATTGCCTTATCCCAAAGACCCAGCATGCCAATGGCAAACATGGCGATGACCAGCCCGACAACCAGCTTCCAGTTCTTGCTGGCATGCCAGGTGATGGCGGCAATGGCGATCAAGACCACCCACCAGGGCGTACCGCGCAAAACCTGCTCCAACGCCACCAAAACGGTCAGCAAACTGTCGGCAAAGGCTTCAAACGCCGCGCCATAATTGACCACCAGCCAATCAACAAACTGATTGACCCACTTGCCCAAAGGCACATTCAACTGTTCTGGAAACATGGCGCAATTGGCCCGATCTGCTCAAAAAATCAATGAGCGTAAGAGCCTAACAAGATCACGTGGACCGCGCGACCGTAAATCGAACTGTGACTGATATCTCCTGACTTCTTTTGGTAGCCTGTTAATGTGATTGATAATCCAGAGACCAGCCAAAGCCGTAAATCATAGACAATATCGATTTCCTGAGAGGTTGCGATGATCACTGTGTTCTTTGATGGAAAATGCGGTCTGTGTTCCAGAGAAATCAATTACTACCGCAAGATCGCGCCAAGAGGCGTTTTCGAATGGTGCGATGTCACGGAACACGCTGGTGATCTTGAAAAGCACGGCATTTCCCTTGTTGATGGCTTAAAGCAAATGCGCGCCCTCGACTCAGATGGGCAATGGCATGCAGGTGCTGATGCCTTCATTCTGATCTGGCGCCAGCTAGACAGATGGCGTGTTTTGGCAGCTATTGTCGCGCTGCCGATCATTCGTCAGATTGCAAACCTTGTGTATCGACTGTGGGCCGCATGGCGTTTCAAACGCCTTACGCACTGCCAGTTAGCGGCTGTTGAGGATTGACCCCAGCCGACCTAGTTTGTTCAGTTATCGTCGTATTTTTCTTGCTAAACAAAACACCCCGCAGGATTTCCCCTGCGGGGTGTTTGAGTAATTTATTGGTGGTGTTACTTACATCGCGCTTTCAACACGTGCGGCAACATCCGCTGGTACCCACGCTTTCCAGACGTCCGGCTTGGATTTCAGGAAATGCATCGCGGCCCCGTCGGGCTTTTCATCATTTTCCTGCATGTAAGCCAGCATTTCAGAGACCAGCGCGTTGCTGGTTTCGTAGTTGGTCAGGAAATTGATCAGGGTTGGTGCGGCGGCTTTGAAGTCGTTGTTCACACCAATCGTGATTGTGCTTTGCGGGTAGGCGGTTGCCTTGGTCGGGTTTTCTTCGGTTTTCAGCGCATCAAAGATCGCCTTGTCATAAGCCGGTTCTTCAAGACGCGTGCTGTCATAAAGACCCATCACCCAGGTCGGACCCCAATAGTAATAAAGGGCCGGTTTGCCGCGTTTATGCGCCGATGCGATGGCAGCCGAAAGCGCCGCACCCGTGCCGGGGCGGAAATTGGTGAAGCTGTCATCAAGGCCATAGGCGCCAAGCTTGGCGGAGTTGACCTTTTCACACACCCAGCCCGACGGGCAGTTATAGAAGCGGCCCTTGCCGGGTTCTTCCGGGTCTTCGAACAGTTCAGTGTATTTTGCCAGATCATCGACCGATTCCAGGTCAGGCGCCATCGGTTCTATACCACGTTCGGCATCGCCTTCGATAACATAGGTTGGCACGAACCAGCCTTCGACGGCGTCATCGAAATTCACCCCGATCTGGCTGACATTGCCGGCTTCTTCGGCCTTGGTCCAGGCCTCGGCAACGTTATCGCGCCAGATTTCCATGACGATATCAACGTCCCCTTTGCCCGCCCCGGTCAAAAGCGGAATGACATCGCCGGGCAGGGCGTCGGTCTGACAGCCATAGCCCTTTTCAATGATGAAGCGGGCAACGGCGTTATGGAAAAGCGCACTGTCGTAATTGAGACCGGCAAACATCACCGGTCGATCAATTTCGCATGTGGCATCTTGCGCGTTTGCGCTTGAATGAGAAGTAAATGCAAGGCCAGCGGCCAAAAGCATTGCGGCTCCGGTAGGCAGGGTTTTCATCCTTCTGTCCCTTCGTGGTTGCGGTCCGGAATCGCATCAAATGCATGGTCGGTGCGGGAAGCCCGCAAAGCTTGGGATCAGGTGTGATCCTGAACTTCGAATTGACCGTGCCCCTGATACAGGTGCGGCAATTCTAGACGTGTGGTTAGAACGCGCGCAACCCCCGGTGTCGATTATAACGCCGCCGTGATAAGTGTTTCCGTGCTGATATCATTGCAGAATGCTCCTGACAGGGATGGCAGGAGATGTCAGGTAATGTGATTTACGGTAGCGGGCGCGATTGGTTTAACTCTGCCCGTGAATTTATCGGACTTTGTCGTTATGTTGGGCAAACCAACCAATCGGGCACAGATTATCGGGGGCCGTCATGATGCATACCAACCTGTTCGTTTTTGATATCGAAACCGTGCCCGACATTGATGTTCTGCCGCAGCTAACCGGCGAAACTGCGCCGGATCCTGAAACCGGTCGCAAGATGCTGGAAGACTATCATCTTGAAATCACCAGTGGTCGCAATGGCTTCCCGCGCCAGCCGTTTCACAAGGTGGTGGCGATCAGCTTCCTGCGCGCGACCATTCAACGTGATGGCGATACCGAAATGTACGAGATCGAAGAGTTACGGTCGGGCGGCGAACTGACATCCGAGGAAAAGGACCTTGTGAACGGGTTCTTTGCCTATTGCGGCAAGCTTTATCCGCGTTTGGTCAGTTTCAACGGCCGGGGGTTTGATCTGCCGGTGTTGAAATACCGAGCGATGAAACATGGCGTTTCGGCCCGTTGGCTGCATCAGGCGTCCAATAAGTGGGAAAACTATACCGCGCGCTATGCGCCGCATTGGCATTGTGATCTGGCGGAAGTCTTATCTGATTACGGTGCGTCTGCGCGGACCAAAATGAATGAAGTCTGTGCTGCACTTGATCTGCCGGGCAAAACCGGGGTGGATGGCAGTAAAGTCTCGGATATGTATGACAATGGCGAGATTGATGGCATTCGTCGCTATTGCGAGACCGATGTTTTGAATACCTATCTGCTGTATCTGCGCCATGCGCTTCATACCGGGTTGACCGATCATGATGGCTATAACCATGCGATCAATCTGACTGTAGGCTGGCTGGAAGAACGGGCAGGGGATATTCCCGCCTACCAGGAATTCTTGGATGCCTGGCAGCAATCGAGTGGCGGGTCGTTCAACGTTCTTTGATATGGCTCGACGTTGTGCCCAGGCATGACTTCAGACGTGAAGTCCGTCACATTTTGACGCCCTGTCTTGAAAATTTGTGTTGAATTAAATGCGAGTTGATCTTAATTGCATTGAATATGCAAGTGAGTTGCAACGTCAGTACGTTTCAACGCGTACCCAAATCCAACAGGGTTAAACTCAACAGGGATCGTTCAAATGGATATCAAGAAACTCGTCGGTGGTGCGGTATTCGGCGCAACAGCGATGGCTGCGACAACCGCGATGGCACAGGAAGTTAATGTCTATTCCCTGCGTCAGGAATTTCTGGTTGAACCGCTTTTTGAGAAGTTCACCGCTGAAACCGGCATCGACGTCAATGTGATCTTTGCTGAAAAAGGTCTGGTCGAACGTATCAAGCAGGAAGGCGCAAACAGCCCAGCCGATATCCTGATGACCGTCGATATCAGCCGTATCCAGCAGGCCGTTGACGCCGGTGTGACTGAGGCCGTTTCGAATGACACCCTTGATGCCAATATTCCGGCCCATCTCCGCGACCCGGAAGGTCACTGGTTTGCTCTGACCCAGCGTGGTCGTGCGATCTATGCCTCCAAGGAGCGCGTGGCAGAAGGCGAGATCACGTCTTATGAAGACCTTGCCGATCCGAAATGGGAAGGGCGCATCTGCACCCGTTCCGGCACACACGTTTATAACGTGGCGCTGTTTGCATCGATGATCGCCGTTCATGGCGAGGAAAAAGCCAAGGAATGGCTGCAGGGTCTTAAAAACAATCTGGCGCGCAAGCCGCAGGGCAATGACCGCGCACAGGTCAAGGCGATCAAGGAAGGCGTTTGCGATCTTTCGATCGGTAATACCTATTACTATGGCAAGATGCTCGATAACGAAGAACAGCGTCCTTGGGCCGAGGCCGTAAACCTTGTCTTCCCGAACCAGGACGGTCGTGGCATGTCGATGAACATTTCGGGCATGAGCCTGATCGCCGATGCGCCGAACCGCGAAAACGCCATCAAGCTGATGGAATTCCTGGCCGGTGATGTTGCGCAGGGCATCTATGCTGAGGTCAATTACGAATATCCGGTCAAGCCGGGTGTCGAGTGGGCTCAGAATGTGAAGTCCTGGGGCACTTTCAAGGCCGATGAAGTATCGCTGGCCGAGATTGCCCGCCTGAGCCCGGATGCGATCAAGATGGTCGATGAGATCGGTTATAACGAATAGTCAAACCGACTGAGTTTGATGAGCTTTTTAAAAGGGGGGGTGTAATACCGCCCCTTTTTTCAGTTTCGGCACGCGGTCTCCCGCCGGATGTGGTCGCGCATTCGTGACTTCGGGTATGGCTCTTATGTGGTTTTCTTGCTTGCAAAAGGCGGGGCGGGCCCTTTAATTTCGGCCGCAGCAAATACAAATCATTCCTAATTGCTGTGCGACCTGCAGCTGATCCAAACGAGGCATTTATGATTTCTCTGCGCAAAACCGTTCTTGGTCTTGTTGTTTCCGCGATGGGGGTGTCCATGTTCCCCACCGCCCATGCCGCAGAGGAAGTTAATGTCTATTCGCTTCGACAGCCCTTTCTGATCGAACCGATGTTCAAACGCTTTACCGAGGAAACCGGTATTCGCGTGAATACGCTTTTCTCGCAAAGTGGACTGGTGGAGCGCATCAAGCACGAAGGGCGTAACACCCCGGCCGATCTGCTTTTGACCGTTGATATCGGCCGCATTCAGGATGCAGTCGATGCCGATATCGCCCAGCCGATCGAAAGTGCCGTTCTGGATGCCAATATCCCCGATCAGTTCCGCGATGAAGACAAGCTTTGGGTCGGGATGACGACGCGTGCGCGCGTGCTTTACACCTCGCTTGATCGGGTGGAGCCGGACGCGATCACCACCTATGAAGAGCTAGCCGATCCGAAATGGAAGGGGCGCATTTGTGTGCGTTCCGGCATGCATGTTTATAACATCGCCCTGATCGCCTCGATGATTGCCCATCATGGTGAAGAAGAAACCAAAGCCTGGCTGACCGGGCTTAAGGACAATCTCGCCCGTAAACCGCAGGGTGCCGATACCGATCAGATCGAGGCAGTGTCGCAGGGCGTCTGTGACGTTGCGATTGGCAATTCCTATTATTACGGCAAGATGCTTGATGACCCGAACAAGGCCGAAGCCGCCAAACAGGTCCGTATCGTATTCCCCAATCAGGGGGACCGTGGCACGCATGTGAATATTTCGGGTGTGGCGCTGATGAAGTATGCACCGAACAAGGAAAATGCCATCAAGCTGGTGGAATTCCTGTCTGGTGCCGAAGCCCAGCATATGTATGCCGATATCAATTTTGAATATCCGGTCAAACCGGGCGTTGCCTGGTCTGAACAGGTTCGGGCTTGGGGCACTTTTGTCCATGATGATTTGCCGCTTAATGCGGTTGCGGCCAATCGTGGTGCGGCAATTCGTCTGATTGATGAGGTCGGCTTTAACGAGTAGACCGTACGTCGATAGAAGGATATCAAGACCGCCCAACAGAACCGTTCGGAGTAGTCCGCGGCGAATGAAACGGAAACAGCCTTGAACAACGCTTGTCAGACGCAAAAGGAAGACGACATTCGGCCGAGCGCCATGGCGGAAACGTTTGACCCCATGCGCACGCCCACCGGACGTCGGGCGATGCTGTGGTTGCCGCGTGGCCAATCGGCAGCCTGGCTGATCGGCGCGTTTATCGTGGCGGCTATGGTTGCGGCACCGGTTGTTGCCGTTGCCTGGATTGCCCTGTTTCCGACCGAAAATATCTGGCCGCATCTGGCATCCACCATGTTGCCAAGGTACCTTAAGAATACCGGTATCCTGATGCTTGGCGTTGGTATTGGTGTGACCCTGATCGGGGTGGCTTCCGCGTGGGTTGTAACCATGTGCCGAATTCCGGGAAAGCGGTTCTTTGAATGGGCGATGTTGCTGCCGATGGCGGTTCCGGCCTATATCGTGGCCTATGTTTATACCGACCTTCTGGAATATGCCGGACCGTTGCAGGGCTTCCTGCGGGACTTGTTTGGCTGGCAATCGGCGGCCGATTACTGGTTTCCTGATATTCGCACCAAGGGTGGTGCGATCATGGTGCTCAGCCTGACACTTTATCCCTATGTTTACATGCTGGCGCGTGCGGCGTTCCTGTCTCAATCCATCTGTGCGATCGAGGCGGCCCGTATCCTTGGTCGAAGTGCCTGGAGTTCGTTTCTTACGGTCGCGTTGCCGTTGGCACGACCGGCAATCGTTGTTGGCGTTGTCATTGCGTTGATGGAAACGCTCAATGACTTTGGCACGATTGATTTCTTTGCCGTGCATACCTTGACGGCCGGTATTTTCAACGTTTGGCTTGGTATGGGTAATGCTGGTGGTGCTGCCCAGATTGCCCTGACCATGCTGGCTGTCGTGATCGCATTGATGGTGATCGAGCGCTATTCACGCCGCCGCCAGCGTTTCCATGACACCACCAGCCGTTTTCAGGAACTGCCGGGCTATGAACTGAGCCCGCTTGCCAAGGCCGGCGCATTGGCGATTTGTATCCTGCCGATTGTGCTGGGCTTTGTCGTGCCGTCTCTGGTGCTGATTTATTATTCCATTGGCTATTTTGATCAAAGCTGGACGGCGGATTTCTTTGAATTTGCCGGCAACAGCCTTTTGGTATCCGGGCTTGCGACGCTTGTTGCGGTTGGTTGTGCGATATTCATGGCCTATGCGCTGCGCCTGTTCCCGCAACCGCTGTTGAAATTCTGTGTCCGTCTGTCATCGGTCGGCTATGCCGTGCCGGGCGCGGTTTTGGCCATCGGGGTTTTGATCCCGTTTGCGCGGTTTGACAACGCATTGGACGCGGTGATGCGCGATACCTTCGGCATATCAACCGGGTTACTGCTAAGCGGGACGGTATTCGCTTTGGTCTTCGCCTATGCAGTTCGGTTCATGGCGGTATCCTATGGCTCGATCGAAGCAGCCCTTGGCAAGGTTCGGCCAAGCATGGATGACGCGGCGCGCACCTTGGGCGAAAGCCCGTGGGGAACACTCAAACGCATTCACTTCCCGATGGTGCGCGGCGGCATTTTGGCAGCATCGGTGCTGGTCTTTGTCGATGGCATGAAGGAACTGCCGGCAACGCTTATTCTGCGTCCGTTCAATTTTGATACGCTGGCAACCCATGTCTATCAGTTCGCCAAGGATGAAATGATTGAACATGCAGCCCTTGGGGCGCTGACCATTGTGCTTGTCGGTGTGGTGCCGGTGATTATGCTGAGCCGTGCAATTTCAAAATCCCGTCCGGGGCATAGCGGACAATCCTGATGCGTTCCGGCGATGATCGGGCTATCCTGATTACGGATGGGAATACAAAACAAGACCAAGGGCGGCAGGAAACTTTCGGAATGCAAACAATCAAACCGGGACTGACAACACTTTCCGATGCGCTCGACATTGCTTTTGCCGAAGTGCCGGTGATGACGCCATCCGAAGAACGCCCGATCAGTGATTGTTACGGTGCGATTTTACGCAAGGACGTCATTGCGCGGGTTTCCGTGCCGTCGGTGGATAACTCCGCCATGGATGGATATGCCCTTCGTCATGCCGATCTGGCCGCGATAGACGGCCCTGTTTCGGTGGTCGGTGCGTCGTTGGCAGGTCATCCGTTTGAGGGAACCCTGCCAACGGGCTCCGCGATCCGTATTGCGACCGGGGCTGCGATCCCCGATGGCGCGGATAGCGTGATCATTCAGGAGAATGTCACCGCCAACGCCGATGAAACCATCATTGAAATTGATGCCGACGTGATCGCACGCGCAAGCTTGCATCAAAACATCCGCTGGCTGGGCGAAGACATCAAAACCGGTGATACAGTCTTGAAGGCAGGCACGATCCTGCGCCCCCAGGATATCGCGATTGCGGCCGGGCAAGGATTTGGCAGCTTGTCGGTTGCACGGCCCCTTAAAGTTGCTGTCTTCTCCACCGGCGACGAACTGGCTAAACCCGGCGATCCTTTGCCGCCGGGGGGCATTTATGATTCCAACCGTTTCGCAATGATCGGGATGTTGCGGTCCATCGGTTGCGAGGTCACAGACCTTGGATTGCTCACTGATAATTTTGATGTGTTGCAAAACGCGTTGTCGAGCGCGGCAAAGTCGCATGACCTGATCATGACATCTGGCGGTGTTTCGGTCGGCAAGGCCGATCTTCTGAAACCGGTGGTCGACAGCCTTGGTGAAATCGCCGCCTGGAAACTTGCGATCAAGCCCGGCAAGCCTTTGATGCGCGGCAAGATCGGCGATTGTCTGGTGATCGGGCTTCCGGGGAACCCGGTATCAGTCCTGGTCTCAGGCTTGCTATATGTTTTACCGTTGCTGCGTCATGCGATGGGCGCGGATCATTCCAAACTGGCACCAACACGTATTCCGGTTCGTGCCGGGTTTGATTTCAAGCGTGGCACCGGACGCAGGGAATGGTTGCGCGCGCGTCTGGTGCAGAGTGATGACGGCGAATTTGAAGCGATTGCTTTTTCTTCGACCAGTTCCGGGATGTTGTCATCAATGGTCTGGGCCGAAGGTCTGATTGAACTGCCCGAAAATTGCGGGCAGGTCTCCAAAGGAGATCAGGTTCTTTATTTGCCGCTGCAAGGCCTGCAGTGACTTCATCAAAAATGATCCACATCATTGCAAACGAACATGGTTTGCCGGACTGTTGGACCGTTTCCAATCCGCGAAAGTGAATAGAATGACGATATCGGTGACGTTTTGTGGTGCTGCTGGTGGGGTGACCGGGTCTTGCTATTTTCTGCAGACCGATCAGGGCAATTTCCTTGTTGATTGCGGTATGTTCCAGGGCAGCAAAACCGTCCGTGAACTGAACTATGGCAAGTTCCCGTTTGAGGCAGACCGGATTTCGGCCGTGTTGCTGACGCACGCGCATATTGACCATACCGGACTTGTGCCCAAGCTGGTCAAAGCCGGGTTCGGCGGGCCGATTTATGCGACGGAGCCGACCTGTGATCTTCTGACTTATATGTTGCCGGACTCCGGATACATTCAGGAGAGCGAAGTCGAACGCCTGAACCGTCGCAATGCGCGGCGCGGTCGTCCTGAAGTCACCCCGATCTACACCCGTGAAAACGCGGAAAATACGCTTTCGCAGCTCAAGACCGTTGAATATCACGAATGGTTGCCGGTGATTGATGGCGTGCGGGCGAGATTCTGGGATGCTGGCCATCTTCTTGGTTCCGCTTCGATCGAGGTGGAGATTGAGAACGGCGACAAAGACGGTAAACCGACAAGATTGCTGTTCTCGGGTGATGTCGGAACCGGTGAGGCCGTATTTAACGAGGCACCCGAGGCACCGACGGGTGTCGACTACCTGTTTGTCGAAACCACCTATGGCGATCGTAACCGTCCGGTGATGACCGACGAAGAACGCCGTGAGATGCTGCGCAAGGAAGTTCAGGATGCGCTGGGCAATGGCGGCAATCTGGTTATTCCGAGTTTTGCCGTTGCCAGAACGCAAGAGCTGCTTGTTGATCTAGCGCATCTTTTCAACCGCGGCCAGTTGCCACCGGCAAATGTCTTTGTCGATAGCCCCTTGGCGCAACGTGCGACCGATGTATTTGCCAAACACCTGAAGCGCGGCGACGCACAGGCGCTGTCGCATCCTAAGTTCCATATGGTGCCGGATGTTCAGGCCAGTAAACAGCTTGCACAGGTCACCAGCGGTGCGATCATTATTTCCGCAAGCGGCATGTGCGATGCTGGTCGCATTCGCTACCATCTGAAGAACAACCTGTGGCGCCCTAATTGCACCGTGCTTCTGGTCGGTTTTCAGGCTGCGGGCTCTTTCGGTCGTGTTTTGCAGAGCGGGGCAAAACATGTGCGGATACACGGCGATGAAATCGAAGTGCGTGCCCGTATTCGGACCTTGGACGTCTATTCTGGCCACGCCGATCAGGATATGCTTTTGCAATGGACCAAGAACCGTTTGCCAGTGACGCGTCAGATTTTCCTCACCCATGGTGAAGAAGGCGCACGCGCGGCATTCCGAGAAGTTCTGATGGCGCACGGCATCGAGGAAAAGCTGATTTCCATGCCGATGCTTGATGACACGGTCACCCTCAAGAAGGGCAAAGGCCAACCGGCTATTCCGCAGGCACGTCTTTCGGGTGAAGAACTCTCGCGCGATGACTGGCATAATCTTTATGCAGGTACAGTAACGGCGCTTTCGGAAAAACTTCGTTCGCTTGAAACTGCGGAAGAAAGAAAAGAGATGCTCGAAAAAGTCTTGCGCGATATCGGTTCAGTATGAGAGCAATTGTCCGGGAGCTGAAAGAAGGGCGCAAACCCCGACTTCACGGATTTACTTGCCATAAACAAAGAACCTGTCACCCTGTTTATGGGTTGTGCGGGGAACTGAGATCACTACGCATACGGGCGGGGATATGTCAATCGTAGGGAATTCCGGATATCGGGTTCTGATTTACAGCCATGATACCTTTGGGCTTGGGCACTTGCGCCGTTGCCGTACGATTGCGCATGCGCTGGTATCGCATCGCGATGACGTATCTGTTCTGATTTTGTCGGGCTCACCGATTATCGGCAGCTTTGAATTCCGCTCGCGCGTGGACTTTGTCCGCATACCGGGCGTGATCAAGCTGTCGAATGGCGAATATACGTCGCTTAACCTCAATATCGATGTCGACCAGATTCTGGCGATGCGAGAATCGATTATTCAGCACACAGCCGATGTCTTTAACCCCGACATTTTCATCGTCGACAAAGAACCGCTTGGCTTGCGCGGCGAGGTCGAGTCTACCTTGCAGATGTTGCGCCATCGGCGCACCCGTTTGGTGATGGGCTTGCGCGATGTCATGGATGATCCGGTGAACCTGCGCGAAGAATGGGACCGCAAGCAATGCGTTCCGGCCCTGGCAAACCTCTATGATGAAATCTGGGTTTATGGTCTCAAGGAAATCTGTAATCCGCTCGAAGGGATCGACTTGCCCCCGGGTGTTGAAGAAAAGATGTCCTATACCGGCTATCTGCCACGTACCGCCACCCGCAGACCCGCACCCGAGCACGGGGCGCTTGGTCTTGAAGAACCGTATTATCTGGTAACGACCGGTGGCGGTGGGGATGGCGTCAATTTGGTCGATTGGGTGATCAGCGCCTATGAAACCGATCCGGACATTCCGGTGCCGTCGCTGGTTGTTCTCGGACCCTTTATGGGGCCGACACAGCAAAACGAATTCATGAAGCGTGCGGAAAAGATCGACAAACTGTCGGTCATTACCTTTGATGCCAATGTCGAAGTGTTGATGCACAAATCGGCCGGCGTGATCGGCATGGGCGGCTACAACACCTTCTGCGAGATCCTGTCCTTTGACAAACCGGCCGTTATCGTGCCGCGTACTGTCCCGCGTCTTGAACAATATGTTCGCGCCGCGGCGGCAGAAAAGCTTGGTCTGGTCAGAATGCTGACCGAAGACGGTGGTCGCGATCCGCGCGAAATGGCCGACGCACTGCGTGGTCTGATACATCAGCCAAAACCGTCGCATGTGACTGTTCCGAACCTTATGGGCGGACTGGATCGCGTTGGCGAATTGGTTGATCGCTGGCTTCCGCCACAAATGGCCGCAGAATAATCATCGGGAATAGATTTGATGGCACGCGACAATCTGGCAATCGTGGTGAAGGGTTATCCGCGATTGTCGGAGACCTTTATCGCCCAGGAAATTCTGGGTATTCAGCAGGCAGGCATTCCCTATCGGATTGTGTCGCTGCGTCATCCAACCGACAAAAAACGCCATCCGATCAATGATCGCATTGCAGGTGCGGTCGATTATCTCCCGGAATATGTCTATCAGGAACCGATGCGGGTTTTGCGTGGCTGGCTTAAGGCGCGCAAGATGCCCGGATATCGTCGAGCCCTGAATATCTGGTGGCAGGATTACCGCCGGGACCGCACCGCCAATCGCGCACGCCGATTTGCCCAGGCCATGGTGATGGCCGCCGAGCTGCCCGATGATGTGACCCGCATCTATGCCCATTTCCTGCATACACCGGCATCGGTCGCGCGCTATTGCGCAATTATGCGCGGCTTGCCCTGGTCGTGTTCGGCGCATGCCAAGGATATCTATACCAGTCAGGACTGGGATATGCGCGAAAAGCTGCGCGATATGGATTGGCTGGTGACCTGTACAAGCGCCAATGTCGATTACCTGCGCACCATTGCCGAGGACCCGGATAAAGTTAATCTGCTCTATCACGGACTGGATTTTTCGCGTTTCCCCGAAGACCTTCCAAAAAGACCTCTGCGCGATGGGAAGGATGCCGAAAACCCGGCAAGGATCCTGTCGGTCGGGCGACTGGTGGGCAAGAAGGGGTATGACGACCTTCTGCGCGCCTTGGCCAAACTGCCAGCCAACCTTCATTGGCGGTTCGTTCATATTGGCGGCGGCACCGGCGAAAAATATCAGCAGCTTGCGACCGAGCTCGGCATTGCGGACCGCTGTGACTGGCAAGGGGCACGTGATCAGAAGGAAGTCATTGCGGCATGTCAGTCGTCCGATTTGTTCGTTTTGGCCAGCCGGATTGAGAAAGATGGTGATCGCGATGGGCTGCCAAACGTTCTGATGGAAGCGCAGCTTTGCGGACTTGCTGCCGTTTCGACTGCAATTTCGGCCATTCCTGAACTGATTGAAGACGGTGTAAATGGCAAACTTGTGCCCGAACGTGATCCGGATGCACTTGCGAGTGCGCTGAAAGCCTTGATCACTGATCCTCGTCTTCGTGAAACCATGGGGCGAAAGGGTAATGAGATTGTGCGTCGTGATTTCTCATTCTATCGCGGTATGAAGGATCTGGCGGTACGTTTCGGTGTTAACTCCCAGTCCGACGAACAGGCAGAAACCCCCGCCGAACAACCCGCCGCAGAGTAGGAGGCACGCACTTGCAGGTTGCCTTTTACGCCCCGCTAAAGCCGATTGACCATCCGGTGCCATCGGGTGACCGCCTGATTGCCCGCATGCTCTGTGAGGCCCTTCAGTCAACAGGTATGAAGGTCGATGTTAGCGCCCGCCTTCGCAGCCGCGTTGCAGATGGCAATGTCCTTAAGCAGGCACGGCTTGCCGAACTGGGGACCAAACTTGCAGCCCGTTTACTGTGCCAGTACCAATCGGGGTTCCGTCCCAAACCGGATATCTGGTTTACCTATCATCTTTATTACAAGGCACCGGACTGGATCGGGCCGATTGTCGCCAATGCGCTGGGTATCCCGTATGTGGTGGCCGAAGCATCCTTTGCCCAAAAGCGTGCAAACGGGCCGTGGGGACAAAGCCATCTGGCAGTTGAGACGGCGCTTAAGCAGGCAGATGCCGTTTTCTCGCTCAATCGCGTTGATATGGAATGTTTGGCTCAGGTCTGCCAACCGGATCGTCTGCATTTCCTGCCGCCCTTTGCACGTGTCGCGTCATGGCATGTTGGGCAGCGGGCAGCAATCAATTCGCAATGCGTGCGGTTGGTGACAACCGCGATGATGCGGGATGGTGATAAACTGAAATCCTATGCGCTTTTGGCAGACGCACTGGGTCGCCTCAGGCGCAATGGTGTTGATAACTGGCACCTGACAGTGATTGGTGATGGCCCCGCACGTCAGCAGGTCGAGGACCTTCTTGAAGAAAAAGGACTTGGTGAAGACAAGGTTTCACTAGTGGGGCTGAAAACACCGGAACAAACCAAAGATATTCTCGCGCAGTCAGATTTATTTGTCTGGCCCGCGATCAATGAAGCCTTCGGAATGGCGTTACTTGAGGCACAGTCTGCTGGGCTTCCGGTTCTCGCAGGGGATACCGGCGGCGTGTCGGGTATTGTTTCATCCGGTGTGACCGGGTGGCTTGTGCCTGTTGGTGATGTCGCGGCTTTTTCAAACCGTTTGACGGAATGCCTTGGGGGGGATTTCGCCGTATTGCGTGATATAGGTGCCGCTGGCGCATCGAAAGCAGCGCAGCATCACACGCTTGAAGCCGCAGCCGATCTGTTATCCACCACATTCAAGAAAATCATCCCGGGTCACGTTTCGTCACAAAACGGGCAGGGTTTGGTATGAAACAGATCCGTTTTGCGCTGCTTCGACATGGTGTCACGGCGTGGAATACCGAAAAGCGCATTCAGGGACGGTCAGATATCTCAATCATGCCCGAGACAGCTGCTTGGTATCGTCAGCACCGCTTACCCGACAAGTGGGCCAATGTGCCGTGGTTTTCTTCGTCCTTATCCCGGGCACGTGAAACCGCAGATGCGCTTGGGATCAGAACCGTTGCCACTGAGCCTGCGTTCATCGAGATGGACTGGGGCACGTGGGAAGGTGAAAAACTGTCGGATCTTCGTGCAAGGATGGGGAAAGACCTTCGTGACAATGAAGACCGCGGTTTGGATTTTCGTCCAGATGATGGCGAAAGTCCGCGTGATGTATTGAACCGGGTTGCGACATTTTTAGAGGATTGCAACTTGCCGGAATTTGGTGTGGTAACCCACAAGGGCGTGATACGTGCTGTCTATGCTGCGGCACGTGGATGGGACATGATGGGCAAAATTCCAGACAAACTCGATTGGCACTGTTTGCAGGTGTTTCAGTATTCCGAGGAGGCCGGGTTCTCTGTTGACGCACTCAATGTGCCACTTGTGCCCGCGCAGGAGAGTGCGTGATGAGTGACGTCATGGTCTATGTTCAGCACTTGCTTGGCATTGGTCACGTGCGCCGCATGGCGTTGATCAATCAGGCGCTTCGCAATGAAGGGCTTGGCGTCACGGTCGTAAGCGGCGGTGTGCCCGATGACAGCCTTAATTTCGCGGCCAATGAAGTTGTTCAGCTTTTCCCGTGCAAGACATCCGATACTGGTTTCTCAGGGCTTGTCGATCCTGAAGGGAACGCCTTGGGGGACGACTGGCAGGAAGAACGTAAAAGACAACTGCTGACCGCGTTTAAGGAAACAGCGCCGAAACTGCTTTTGGTCGAAATGTTCCCATTCGGGCGCCGCGCATTTCGGTTCGAATTGATTCCGCTATTTGACGCGGCGAATGAAGCAGGCATTCCGATCATTTGTTCTGTCAGAGACCTTTTGGTGCGTAAAAAAGACATCGGCAAAACACGATGGATGCGTGACACCGCACGTAAATATCTTGATGCGGTTCTGGTACATGGCGATCCGCGCCTGTTTGGTTTTGATCGCAGCTTTGAGTTTGCCGACGATATATCTGATCTGATCGCTTACACCGGCTATGTCGCACCAAAGGTTGCCGATGACGTTGCTGGAGGTGTTGAGGCGGACCGTCACGGTCTTCTTGTTTCCGCCGGTGGTGGTGCCGTCGGAGCTGAACTGATCAGGCTTGCAATTTCTGCCCGCGCGCATTCGCAAAAATATAGCGACGCTATTTGGGATATTGTCGCTGGGCCGCATTTTCCCTCAGATCAGTTCGAGCTTTTGCGCGGCCAGTTGCCAGACGGTGTGATCCTGCATCGGTTCTTGCCCGATTTCCGTGAACGGATGTTGCGTGCCGCCGTTTCCGTTTCACAGGCCGGATACAACACGCTGATGGATGTGTTGGCGACGCGAACGCCAGCTGTCATGGTGCCGTTTGCAGAAGGCGGCGAAAGCGAGCAAACCGAACGTGCAGAAGTCCTTGCCAAAGAAGGGGTTATTTCCCTGCTTGATCTTGATGGCCTGTCTGCGCAATCATTAGCAAAACAAATAGATAACGCCAGACAGCCAAGCGGGATTAAAATCGCACTGGATGGCGCAAAAAGAACTGCGTCAATCATCGCAGAAAAGATCAAAGGGCAGGCATGAGCAGCTGGGACCAATTACGCGCAGAGCTTGATCTGTGGCAGTCGGAAGACCGGATTGCCACCGCGTGGTGGCGTGACGACGATGCGGTTTCTGTGACCCCGGCGCTTGAAACGCTTCTGCGATTTGAACAGGACTATAAAGTGCCACTCGCACTTGCGGTTATTCCGGCGGTTTTACAGGACGACCTTGTCGAACGTCTTGTCGAAACCCTTGATACTCGTGTGTTGCAGCATGGTTGGTCCCACCAAAACCATATGCCAGAGGGACGCAAGAAACAGGAACTCGATGACGTGCGCGATATTGGCGATGTCGTTGCCGATCTGCGCCACGGGTTTTCGGTTCTGCAATCGCGTTTTGGCAATCGTTTCTTGCCGGTCCTGGTGCCGCCATGGAACCGGGTGGCCGAAGATGTCGTGGCGGCTTTGCATTCCCTTGGCTTTTGCGGGATCAGCACATTCAATGCGCGTAAGGTGGCAGAGCCGTACAAAGGCATCATGCAGGTCAACACGCATGTTGACGTCATTGATTGGCGTGGAACACGCGGCTTTGTTGGCGAAGACGCGGCACTTGGCGCGATGATTGAACATCTGGCGGCGCGGCGAACAGGGCAGGTCGACGCGGATGAGCCGACGGGCATTCTGACCCATCATCTTGTCCATGACGAGGCCACTACGAAGTTCCTTGATAATCTGTTTTCTATGGACCATTCAGCCTTGCGCTGGTTGAGAATACCCGGAGTATTTCCATGGCAATAAGGCCAAAACAACACGTGGAACCTGAACAGGCACCGGCCCCCGAGGCCCCCAGTGTGCCAAGCACAGTGGACCCGGTAAAGCCAGCAGGTGTTGGTGACAGCGAAGTCCAGACGATGGGCTATCCATCCAAACTGATGGCGCCGGATTTGGCGAAATCAATTGTCGGGCTGCTGATTTGCGGGGTTATCGCGCTGATTCCCGAGATGCTCGCAATCATTCAATGGACGTCGGCCGGGCTTGCTTTGCTGTTCGTTTTCTATTTTGCCCGCACGGTGATCCGCTTCCAGTCAAAGATTTATGTATCGGAATACGGCATTCGGCTTTCAAGCCTGCGCGGTGGAACGGCTTTTGCCTGGCCGGAACTTTCAAAGTTCCGTTTGCGTTACTTTAGTACCAAGCGCGATGGCAACAAGGGATGGTTTGAGCTGACCCTGCAGGCAGGGGATGCGAAAATTGTCGCAGAATCAACACTGGACGGTTTTGACGATCTCCTTGAAATTTCTCGTGATTGGGCGAAAGATAACCAGCTGCTTGTCGATGACGTCACAAGAACAAACTTGATGCGCATGGATGAGGCCGAAACACTGGTTAAGGCCGCTGCATCCGAACGCAAACACGGTGGTACCAACTAGAATGTCCGATATTCTGCGCATCAAGGATCTGAAAGTTGAATTCGTACTGCCGCACATGCGTGTCAAGGCTGTCGAGAATGTAAGCTTTCGGATCGGTGCGCAGGAAACCGTTGCACTGGTTGGTGAGTCCGGATCGGGCAAAAGCACCATTTCGCAGGCAATCATGGGGCTGTTGCCAAAGGTGGCCCAGGTCACCAAAGGATCTATCATCTTTGCCGATCCGAAAAAGCCCGGAACCCGCGCGGATATCGCCATGCTGGATCGGTCTGGCTCTGACATGCGCGCCATTCGCGGTGGCCGGATTTCGATGATTTTCCAGGAACCGATGAGTTCCCTGTCGCCACTCCACACAATCGGCGATCAGATATGCGAGGCCGTGAAACTTCATCGCAAGGTCGGATCGGCCGAGGCGCGTGAACTTGCCGTTGAAATGCTGACACTGGTCGGCTTCCCGCAGCCCAAGCGCTCCCTTAAAACTTATCCATTCGAACTTTCTGGTGGCCTTCGTCAGCGTGCAATGATCGCGATGGCACTGGTGTGTCGTCCGGCCTTGTTGATTGCGGATGAACCGACAACCGCGCTTGATGTAACCATTCAGGCGCAAATTCTGCGTCTGATCAAGGAAGTGCAGGCAGAATTGAAGATGTCGGTTCTGTTGATCACCCATGATCTTGGTGTCGTTGCTAACATGGCTGACCGGATGGTGGTGATCTATGACGGGCGGGTGGTCGAGGCTGGTAAAACCGACGATGTGTTCATCAATCCCGGCCATACATATACACGATCATTGCTTGCGGCGGTTCCGCACTTTGACATGGGACCGGACGAAAGGTTGCGTCCGCTGCGCGAGATCAAGCCGAAAACCGGCAGTCTGCTTGCCAGTGCAGGTGATGGCGATACACAACAAAATACATCGGATGTTCCGGCGACTTTGGCCCTGCACCCGACCATGGCCAGCGAGCCGGTTCTGGCAGTTCGCCATCTCAGCAAAAGTTTTACCACGCGCAAGGGTAACTGGATCAAATCCGAAGAGCGCCTTGTACCCGCAGTTTCCGACGTCTCACTGACGGTTAATCGCGGCGAATGCGTTGGTCTGGTAGGCGAAAGTGGTTGCGGTAAGACGACCCTTTCCAAGCTGATCATGCGCGCGATGAGCCCGGATGAAGGTTCCATTCTGTTTCGCGGTGAAAGCGGACAGATGACTGAATTGACCGGGCTTGATGAAGATCAGCTCAATCCGTACCGAAAGCGGATACAGTTTGTTTTTCAGGACCCGTTCGGATCGCTCAATCCGCGGATGACGGTTCAGGATATCATTACCGAACCCATGCTTATTCACGGTGTCGGGGATAGTAACTATCGACAGAAAATGGTGCTGGAACTGATGGACCTGGTTGGTCTTGATCCGCGCTTTCTGAACCGGTATCCGCATAGTTTCTCAGGCGGGCAGCGCCAGCGTATCGGGATCGCACGTGCACTTAGCCTGAAGCCGGATTTGTTGATTTTCGATGAGCCGACATCGGCACTTGATGTATCGGTTCAGGCCCAAATACTTAATCTTTTAAAAGATTTGCAGCGTGATCTTAATTTGACCTATCTGTTCATATCACACAATCTTGCGGTCGTGGATTACGTTGCAGACAGGATTGCAGTGATGTGTGCTGGGCGGATTGTTGAATCCGCACCACGCGAAGTGCTGTTTAAGAACCCGATGCATCCCTACACGCAGGCTTTGCTGCATGCCGTGCCGTTTGCCGATCTGGATCACCTGCTTGATTTCGACAAGATAATGGATGGCAAGGCATCTGATCCATCCCGCTGGCCAGCCCCGTTCACGATCAACCAGACCAGCGAGCCCAAGATGATGCAGGTCGCAGAAGATCACTTTGTTCGTGCCGAACGTGCCGATTTTACGGAGATCGCCATATGATCAGTGTGTTAAACCCGTCGATGTCTAGAATTCATCGTGCCTTTTCTGGCCTTGTGATGACGACAGGTTTTCTGGCGGCAAGTGTCTTGGTCGCACCGGCGCACGCAGAAGTCCCTTATTTCGAGGATGCGGTCGCAAGCGGGTCTTTGCCTGCGATGAATGACCGCCTGCCAGAACATCCGCATGTGATTGACTTTGCCGGTGAGGGTAAGGAAATCGGCAAGTATGGTGGAGAATTTGTCACCATCATGGGGCGGTCCAAAGATATCCGTATGGCGGTTGTCTATGGCTATGCCCGCTTGATCGGCTATGATCAGGACCTCAACCTGCGTCCAGATATCCTTGAAGCGCTTGATGTAAACGAAGAAGGCAATGTCTTCACGTTGCATATCCGCAAAGGTCACAAATGGTCGGATGGCGAGCCGTTCACGGCTGAGGATTTCCGTTATTACTGGGAAGATATCGTTAATAACGACGAACTGTTTCCGGTCGGGCCGCCGCGCTTCCTGTTTGTCGGGAATGAGCCGGCAACCTTTGAAATTATTGACGAATATACAGTTCGGTACAGCTGGTCACAGCCAAACCCGTTTTTCCTGACCGAACTGGCAGCAACCCGCCCGCCATTTATTTATCGTCCGGCGCACTATCTGAAACAGTTCCATGAGAATTATCGTGATGCCGACGCACTGCAGGCGATGGTCGAAGAACGCGGTCTGCGTAGCTGGGCTGTCTTGCATACGGACATTGATCGTCCCTACAAGCTTTCCAACATTCATCGCCCGTCGCTGGAGCCATGGCTGATCACGACAGAGGAGCCTTCTGATCGCTTCGTCTTCGTGCGCAACCCGTATTATCACCGCGTCGATCCGGAAGGTAACCAGCTTCCTTACATCGACCGGATGATTTTCAATATCTCGAACGCAAAGCTGGTCCCGGCCAAAGTCGGCGCGGGCGAGGTCGACCTGCAAAGCAGAATTCTGTCGCTTAAGGACTACACGTTCCTGAAGCAATCCGAAGCCAATCAGAACTATGATGTGCGTCTTTGGGATGTCGGGGCGGGGGCTTATGCCGCATTGTATCCCAACCTGACCTGCAGCGATCCGGTCTGGCGCGAAGTTCTGCGTGATGTCCGTTTCCGCCGTGCGCTGTCGTTGGCGATCAACCGTACCGAGATTAACCGGGTCATGTTCTTTGGTTTGGCGCAACCGACCAACAATACCGTCTTGCCCAAAAGCCCGTTATTCAAGCCGGAATATCGTGAAAGCTATACCGATTTCGACGTCAAGGCCGCAAACCAACTGCTTGATACAATTGGGTTGGATGAACGCAATGGCGAAGGTATTCGTCTTTTGCCTGATGGACGCCCGATGGAAATCATTGTCGAGACCTCCGGGGAAAACCCCGAACATGACGACATGCTTGAACTGATCGGCGACAGTTGGCGTCAGGTTGGCATCAAGCTGTTCGTCAAGGGCCTGCAGCGCGAAGTAATGCGTAACCGTGCCTATACCGGTGAGACGATCATGTCGATTTTCAACGGCATTGATAACGGCTTGGCGACGCCCAACACTGCCCCTGATGAATTTGTTCCTGTTCTGCAAGACAGCCTGCAATGGCCGAAATGGGGACAGTATTATCAAACGGACGGCGAGGCGGGTGAAGCACCCGATATGCCAGCCGCCAAGGAACTGATGGAACAGTATCGCAAGTGGCAAACCAGCAATGAAGCGGGCCAGAAACAAGCATGGCAAGCCATTCTCGATATCAATTCGGAAAACATGTTCTCAATTGGCCTGATCGGCAACGTGCCGCAACCGGTCGTCATCGACAAGGACATGCGCAACGTGCCCGAAAAAGGCATCCATAGCTGGGAGCCGGGCGCGTTCTTTGGGATTTACCGACCTGATACCTTCTGGTGGGATCGGTAATCTTTTAACTAAAAACGTGTTGTTTTACGTCGTTGAGGGAATGGCGTAAAACATCCTCGGGGGAGCAACAGCGCCGATGCTGACTTATCTGGCAAGACGGCTTTTCGTGATGATACCCACGCTGTTTATGATCAGCGTGCTGGTGTTTGTCATCATTCAGCTGCCACCCGGCGACTTTCTGACCACATATCTCAACGAGCTTCAAGCACAGGGCGAGGCGGTTGATCCGGCAAAGATCGAGTTTCTCAAACGCCAGTACGGCCTGGATCAACCGATCTATATTCAATACGCCGAATGGGCCTGGGGGCTTCTGCAAGGCGATCTCGGTTTTTCGTTTGAATATAACCTGCCTGTGAGCGATGTGGTCGGTGATCGGCTTTGGCTGTCGCTGGTACTGAATTTCAGCACGGTTATCTTCATCTATATCGTCAGCTTCCCCATCGGGATCTATTCGGCAACCCGTCAATATAGCTGGGGCGACTACGGGTTTACCTTGCTCGGCTTCCTTGGGCTTGCCATGCCGAATTTCCTGTTTGCCCTGATCCTGCTTTATTACGCAAACGTCGTTTTCGGAACATCAATCGGTGGTCTGATGGATCCGGAATACATCAACCAAGGCTGGTCATTGTCCAAGATGATGTCGGTCGTTGAACATCTTTGGGCACCGGTCGTGGTTATTGGCACGTCCGGTACAGCCGCCATGATCCGCCGTCTTCGCGCCAACCTGCTTGATGAACTGGGCAAGCAATATGTGGTTACAGCCCATGCCAAGGGGCTGTCACCGACCAAGGTACTGTTTAAGTATCCTTTGCGCATGGCGCTTAACCCGTTCATCGCAGATATCGGTAACATCCTGCCGCAGGTGGTGTCGGGTTCGGTTTTGGTGTCGGTGGTGATGTCACTACCCACCACTGGCCCGATGTTGCTTACGGCATTGCAAAGTCAGGATATGTATCTTGCTGGTTCCTTCCTGATGTTCTTGGCCCTTTTGACGGTTGTGGGCATGTTTGTTTCCGATGTGTTGCTTGCCTGGCTTGACCCGCGTATTCGCCTGCAGGGAGGGGTAGGGAATTGAGCAAGGAAACCGAAAAGCGCAACGAACATTTTGTCGATTCAGCACCCTTTGATCCCTGGGATCGCGAGGAACTGACGCCTGAGCAGGAAAAGTATTTCCTTGCCTCGCAGTGGCAATTGATGTGGTGGCGGTTGAAACGGCACCGGCTGGCGTATTTTTCACTGATTGTTCTGGCGATCATGTACGCGTCGGTCTTTATCGTCGAGTTCATTGCACCCTATGCGCAGGAAACCCGCAATTCTGAATATATCCATCACCCGCCGCAGGGTGTTCATCTGTTCCATGAGGGCGAATTTGTTGGGCCTTTTACCTATGGCACCGATTTCTCCGTCAATATGGAAACACTCAAACCGACTTACACGGTCAATCCGGACCGGATAGAGCCATTGCGCTTTTTCTGTTCAGGGGATGAGTATGAATTCTGGGGCATGATCGATATGGACTTCCATTTCGTCTGCCCGTCTGAGGACGGTACGCTGTTCATGTTTGGCACCGACAGGCTTGGTCGGGACATGTTGTCACGCATGATCTATGGCGCGCGGGTTTCGCTGACCATTGGTCTGGTTGGTATTTCCGTCAGTTTCCTTCTCGGTATCCTGATCGGTGGGGCGGCCGGGTATTACGGTGGCTGGGTTGATTCAACAGCCCAGCGTGCGATTGAAGTCATCCGGTCCTTGCCGGAAATTCCGCTTTGGATGGCGCTTTCAGCCGCATTGCCCGTGACCTGGAGCCCGATCTTAATTTATTTCGGGATAACGATCATTCTTGGCCTGATTGACTGGACGGGGCTTGCACGCGCGGTTCGATCGAAACTGCTGGCGCTTCGTGAAGAAGATTATGCACTTGCCGCACGCCTGATGGGGGCGAAGCCCAAGCGGATTATTGCCCGCCATTTACTGCCGAACTTTGCCAGCCACCTGATCGCCTCCGTGACGTTGTCGATCCCGAACATGATCCTTGGTGAAACCGCGCTGAGCTTCCTTGGGCTTGGCCTGCGCGCGCCGGTGACAAGTTGGGGCGTGTTGCTCAATGAAGCGCAAAACATCAATGCGGTCGCGGTTTATCCCTGGCTGATGTTGCCGGTTGTCCCGGTTGTTGTCGTGGTGCTCGCCTTTAACTTCCTGGGCGATGGCCTGCGGGATGCGGCGGATCCTTACAAGAACTGATCCATCATCGCACCAAACGAAAAAAGGGCAGCCTTATTGGGCTGCCCTTTGTTTTTGGGTGTCTATTTCCTAGCGCTTGCGCAGCCACAGACTTGTTTCATGCGCGCCTTCGGGAAGGTGTATGCCGTTGGCTATGGATTGGTCGACCTCATCGCGCATGCGGGTCGTTGCATATGCGCTTGACCACATGATTTCAAACCCGCCGCCAGCCAGAAGCGCTGCGACCCCTTGTTGTTCATTATAGCCGCGCCATTGCCAGATTTCCGGATAGTCATCGGGCAGGGTGATATCGTGGATATGAATGATCGCCCCGCTCGGCAGGGTCGGGATGACCGATGAAAAAAGCATGTCAACATCTGTGCCGGGCATCAGGATGTGGCTTGAATCGATCGACAGGAAATCTGCACCTGTCAGTGTTTTGAAAACCGATGGGTCGGCTTTTTGCACGATGGTGCGTTCGACGGTGATCGGAAGCTTTGCGATATCAGCGCGTGGCGCCGGATCAATCGCATGAAAAGCCGTATCCAGTTCGCCGTCCTTGATCGCCCGGTAATAAAACCGTGTCGAATGACCCGACCCGATTTCAATGATCCGGTCCGGGCGAAATTCCCGGGTAAAGACATAGGCCATCATGCCATCAAGGCGCGGGAACCAGCTTTGTTGCCAGCGTGGCTCCGGCGGGGTGGCATTGCCGAAGCTGGCAAACGCCTCCTGATAATTGGCGGCCTTGGTCAGCCACGCCTTCATGGTGGGGGCGGCTGTGTCCATCATGGTTTCGATTGCCGGGTAGGTCGGGCGACCAACAGCCTTTGCCGTCTCGCTAGCATAGCGGTAAGGAATGAAATAGCCGGCAGGCTCAGCGCCAATCAGTGTTTTCAAACCAAGTTTCAAGCGGCGCATTCTGAGAGAGAACGGCATCGAGGTCATATCAAAGGCCCCTTATGGGTTCAAAATTATTGTCTTTTGGTTCGTGCCGGTAAGTTTAATCAGTTGCAAAAAGTCTGATCCTCTCCGCGCCAGGTCCGCGTCAGCACAATCGCAAATCCCATCGAAATCGCCGAAAATACCGCCATCAGGTAATAGACCTGCGATCCGAACTGTTCATACAGCGGGCCGGAAATCCAGATGCTGCTACCAAGGAAAACGCCCATGGACAATGTCGCCATCAGGCTTTGTGCCGAGGTGGCAAGTTGTTGCGGTATGGCGCGGGCGATAAAACTGACAGCGGCCAAATGTGTGATCCCGAATGTCATGGCATGAAGGGGTTGAACCAAAATAATCAACCATAGATTGTCGGTTGTGCCCAGCACAATCCAGCGCAAAATTCCTGATCCCGCACCAATCGCAAACAAGATACCGGGATGGCGACCACGGACAAACCGCCCGGCGACGGCAAACAGAACAATCTCGGCAATCACACCAATTGACCAGAAAACGCCAATCATCTCATGCGAGTAACCGGCGGATTCCCAATGGACGGAGGCAAAGGCGTAGTAGGTGCCATGAGCACCCTGGGCAAACCCGATGCAGGCGAGATAGATCAGGAAAACCGGTTTACGCAGCAGATACATCAGCGACGAACCGGACCTGAGCGGGCGATCTGTCTGCGGGTCAGGCATACGGGTGGTAATCGCAAAATTCACGATCCCCGCAACAAACAGCATCCAGACGATCCATTCCGTCGATGTTCCATCCAGAACCCAGCCCGCCCCATAGGACGCCAGAATGAAGGCAAGCGAACCCCACAGCCGCACGCGCCCATAATCAAGTTCACGCGCCTTGCATTCGTGCACCGTGATGGTCGTGCCAAGCGGCAGGAGCGGCGAGAAGGTAAAGCCGATCACGACCGACAGGGTGGCAAGCCACCAGAAATCGCTCGAGATCGGGAAGGCCAGAATGGATAACACATAGATCCCGGCTAGCCACATCATCGGGGTTTTGCGATTGCCGGTGCGATCAGCGCGTTGGGCAATCAACGGATCGGCAAAGACGCGCACCCAGTTCGGCAGTGAAAGCAGGATGCCAATCTCGGCCGCCGATAATCCCTGGGATTTTAGCCAGACCGGCCAATAGGGTAGAAAAACCCCCTGAATCAGAAACAGTCCGGAAAAGAACAAGGCCAGCGTTGCCGCTGTTTTCATGCGATCCGGATCGGTGGCTGGTGACGGTTTCGATGATCGTGTGGCGTTTGGTGTGTTCATGCGGTGAGTTGCCGACGCTTGAGGCCGCGAATGATGAAACGCGCCGGATGAATGGCATGCATCAGCGCTTTTTCCAGAGGCAGGGGCATGTCGCAAATCTCACTGGCAAGAATCTCGGCGGCGAGCGGGGCGCCAATCAGTCCGCGGGCCCCAAAACCGGTACAGATATACACGTCTTTGTGGTAGGGCGCATCGATATATCGCGCGCCTTTTTTGCCCTTGTCGATCTCGCCATATGACGCAAGATAGGCGTCAAAATCCGGCGCAGGACCGATCAGGGGCAGGTGATCCGCCGTTGTCGTTCGCAAGGATGCCCGGCCTTGCAGCATGTCAGGCAAAAGCTTTGCCGCAACATCGGGCAGGACTTTACCAAGCTGGTTGATGTTAAAGGCGTGGTCATCTTCGCGCAGGTCCGTATGCGCATCGTCACGCCCAAAGGTGGCCCCAAATACATGCATGCCATCGCGGGCTGGCGTCACATAGCCCTTGTGGCTCAGTACGCACTTAATAGCGGAACCATCGTCAAAGTTTGCCACGATTTCTTCTGGTAAAAAGCTGATCTGACCGCGAACAGGGTTCAGGTGGTCTCTAAGCCAGCTTGTCTGAGACAGCATCTGCGTTTCATGCGCGCCAGCGATGATAACGGCATCAAACGGCCCATAGGAAAACCCGTTTTCATCGGTCAGGACTTTGCCTTGTTCAGCATCGCCAATGGCCGTGATGGTTGTTGAAAGCCGCACATCAATGCCATCTGAAAAGGCCCGCACCACCGAAGGCGGATTAACCCAGCCGGCGGATGGATAGAAAACACCGCCAGAGGGCAAGGGTAGGCCAAATCGTTCTGAGGCCTGATCACAGTCAAGCGCCTCAACAAGGTCGGGTTTGTCACCAAGGCGCGCGATCAGGCCATCAAGCCGTTCACGTTTGCGGTCACTGGTGGCAAGATCAATCACGCCGCAGAAATCAGCCTCGACCAATCCCTGATCGGCGAGTTTTTTGATCTTGCGATGGCTGAAACGATAACCAGCCTCATAAAACCGGCCCATGATGGCATCATCAACGGTCAGATAGGGCTCCAACATGCCAATCGGATTGCCCGATGCCGCGCTGGCCAGTTCATCTGCCTTCTCAAAAAGGGTTACGGCAACGCCACGCGCCTTTAAGGCATCCGCGCAGGCCGAACCGGCAAGCCCTCCACCGATAACGGCGACAGATTTGGTTTTCTTGGGGCGGGGCAGGTTAAACCAAGGATCATCGGCGATTTCGAAAAGGTCCGACGCATCGTCGCTGTCACCAACCGGTGCCGAAAGCGTCGCCGTGATCATGTCGCGTTTATAGCCAAACCCTTTGCGCTTGCTGATTTCAAATCCCGCACTTTCCAGGCCGTCACGGGCAATGCGTGCGGCAGTAAAAGTCGCAAGGCTTGCACCACGCGGGTTGGACGTGCTGGCAAGTGCAGCAAACAGGTCCGGATGCCACATATCGGGATTGCGCGCGGGCGCAAAGCCATCAAGAAACCAGCAATCAATATTCCCGTCATAGCCAGACCAGCATTCAATCGCATCGCCGATCAAAAGCGTCAGACTGACATTGCCATCGGCAAGGAAAAACCGGTGCACACCGGGCAACATGGTTTCATGTGGCCAGATTTCGGCAAGCTGGTTGGAATATTGTGATAGTTCCGGCCAGCTTTGGTGCGAGCGGATCATGTCATCGCGCGACAGCGGGTATTTTTCAACGGAAACGAAATGCAGGCGTTTGGATCGGTTGGGATCAGTGCCCCAGCATTGCCACGCGGCCAAAAAGTTCAGTCCGGTGCCAAAGCCGGTTTCGCCAATGACAAAGTTTTCGCGGTCCTGCCAGGCAGATGGAAGGTTGTTGCCCTCAAGAAACACATAGCGCGTTTCAGCAAGCCCATCCTTGGGATTGAAATAGATATCACCAAAATGCGGAGAGAAAGGCACATTGCCATCCTGCCAGGTTATTTCACCGGCAGGTCTTGGTTCATCACCTTCTGCCAGCCTGGTGACATCGTTTGCCGTCATGCAGACAGGACCTCGTCATCCTGTTCGGGGACAAGGGCCAGGGCTTCGCGCACGACTTCAGTACCTGCACCTTTGCGATGGGCGTTTTCGCTCAGATAACGGCGCCATTGTTTCGCACCGCGCATTTGTTGGAACAGGCCCAGCATATGGCGGGTAACATGGCCAATGGTGCCGTGTTCTTCTTTCAGGTGTTCTTCGATATAGGGCAGCATGGCGTCAACCACCTGATGGCGGCTCAGGGGCTTGGCATCATCGCCATAAAAACGCCGGTCGACATCTGCCAGAACATAAGGGTTCTGATAGGCTTCGCGCCCGATCATGACACCGTCGACATGTTTCAGATGCGCGTCGGTTTCATCAAGCGTCTTGATGCCACCATTGATCAGGATTTCAAGCTCCGGGAATTCCTGTTTGAGCTGATAGACCAATTCGTACTTTAGCGGCGGAACTTCACGGTTTTCCTTGGGAGATAAGCCCTTGAGCCACGCCTTGCGCGCGTGAACGATAAAGGTTTTACAGCCAGCATCGGCAACCGTTTCGGTAAAGCGTTTAAGCGACGGGTAGTCTTCCTGATCGTCAATGCCGATGCGGTTCTTGACTGTGACTGGGGCGTTGCTGGCCGAAATCATCGATTTCACGCACTTCGCAACGACATCTGGTGTTGCCATCAGGCAGGCACCAAAGGCGCCGTTCTGCACACGATCAGACGGGCAGCCGCAATTCAGATTGATTTCATCATAGGCATAGTCATTGGCGATTTCGCAGGCGCGCGCCAGATCATCCGGGTCGCTGCCGCCGAGCTGAAGCGCAACCGGGTGTTCGGCATCGTTATAGCGCAAATGACGTTCCACGCCGCCGTGAAGAATGGCACCCGTGGTGACCATTTCTGTATAAAGCAACGTATGACGACTGATCTGCCGCAGAAAATAGCGATCATGCCGATCCGTCCAATCCATCATCGGGGCGACGGAAATACGCCGATTAACAGTCATTTGCCTACCGTTTTTGTCAAAGCCGGGTGAAGAGGGTTGCTGTATTCCAAGCGCGGTCTTTATATAGGTTCCGGGATTTAGGGTCAAAACCGATTGCGCGATGCATAGCAGCATCCCGAAGATATTAAAGTACAGGATTTGATATGGTTACGATTTACGGCATCAAGAACTGCGAGACTGTCCGCAAAACCCTTAAATGGTTTGAGGCCAAGGGCATTGAAAACAAGCTCCATGATTTCCGTGCCGACGGTATTGATGCCAAGACCATTAAAGGCTGGCTTGATGAAGTCGGGGGTAAGGTTTTGATCAATAAGCGCGGGCCGAGTTATCGCAATCTGAGTGACGACGACAAAGCGATATTGGAGCAGGGCTGTGCCGCCGCATCTGAAGTGCTTGCCGCCAATCCGACCGTGATCAAACGTCCGGTTGTTGATTTCGGATCGACCCGGACGGTCGCCTATGATGAGGAACGCTGGTCTGATCTGGCCGGTTTGTAAGGGGGCGGAAATGTCAAAGCCGGTCGTTCGGGGAGTGATCTTTGATTGTGATGGTGTTTTGGTTGATACCGAAACGCTGGCGTGTCGTGTGCTGACAGAGCAACTTTGTGATTATGGCTGCGACATGGATATGGCGAAGACCCATGATCTTTTCATTGGTGGCACATTGGCGATGGTGCCGCCAAAAATGGAACAGATGTTTGGCATCACACTGCCAGAAGACTGGCTGTCTGAATGCTACGAACGTACGTTTACGGCCTTTCGCAACGATCTGACACCGTTCGCACATCTTGATCCGGTGCTTGATCTGCTGGAAGAAAACAACATTCCCATTGCGATTGGCAGCAACGGTCCACATGCCAAGATGGATGTGTCGCTCGCCAAGGTTGGCTTGAAGGAGCGCTTTGAAGGCAGGGTTTGCTCGGCACATGATGTCGAAAACCCTAAGCCGCATCCGGATGTCTTTTTGCTGGCCGCACAGAAAATCGGTGTCGATATCAAGGACTGCATTGTTGTCGATGACAGTCAGAATGGCGTGCGTGCAGGGGTTGCGTCCGGTGCGACGACCATCGGTCTTGTCGATATTACGCCGGCCAACTACCTTCTTGACGCTGGTGCGCATCATATTGCGACCGACCACCGGGATCTTTATCGGCTGTTGGCCGATTGGATGTCTGCAGCCTAGCTGGCGTTCATAGTGTCCATCAAAAAAGAACGGGCAGCGCCGTGTTGGGCTGCCCGTTCTTTTGTTTTCGCAGGATGTCTTTATTCACCAACCACAATGCCTTCGCGGCGGGAATCAGCGCCGCCAATCAAGCCGTTTTTGGTGATCATAATGGCGTGAATGCCGGAATTGAGATCGCGGATATCGGTCTTAAAGCCCATGCCTTCCAGTGCTGGGGCCAAGTTTTCGGCATCAGTTCCGGCTTCAAGGTCAAAGGTGCCGAACCGGTTGACCAGATGGGGCATGTCGATGGCGTCCTTGGGCGACATGTTCCAATCAATCATCCCGATAAGCGATTGGGCGACATACCCAATGATGCGCGATCCACCCGGTGAACCAGTGACAATTACCGGCTTGTCGTTTTTCATCACGATGGTGGGCGCCATGGATGAACGCGGGCGTTTGCCCGGTGCCAAGGCGTTGGCAATCGGCACGCCATCTGAATGGGTCTTGAACGAGAAATCGGTCAGCTCGTTATTGAGCATAAAGCCGTTCACCATCAGGCGTGAACCAAAGCCGTTTTCAATTGTGGTCGTCATCGAAACCGCATTGCCATAGATATCAACGATCGAGAAATGGCTGGTGCTTGGCAGTTCAATCGCTTCGTCGTCTGCCAATTTCATGGCGTGGCTAAAGCTCGGCATACCGGGTTCGACGGTTTCAAGCGCGGTGTCCCGATCAAGCAGTTTGGATCGGTCCGCCAGATAGGTTTTATCAAGCAATCCGGTCAATGGCATCGGGACAAAATCAATATCGGCCATGTAGCGCCCACGATCGGCAAATGCCAAACGCGATGCATCGCCGATCAAACGCCAGCTTTGTGCAGACTCAGGGCCCATCGCGGCGATGTCATAGGGTTCAAGCAGTCCAAGGATCTGTCCAACCGTCAGCGCCCCCGAAGAAGGTGGTCCCATGCCGCACACATCATGATCGCGATACTCGATACAGACGGCCGGGCGTTCCTTGACGTGATACGTGGCGAAATCGGCAAGTGACAGGACGCCGGGGTTCCAACTGGCACCCTTGACCTTATCGACAATGTCCTGGGCGACCGGACCCTGATAGAAATTCACGGTGCCGTTAGTCGCCAGATCTTGCAGGGTCTTGGCATATTTCGGATTGCGAAGAACCGTACCGGCAGCAAGTGGTGCGCCATCCTGGTCAAAGAAATAGCTCTTTGCTTCGGGATCGCGTGAAAGTTTTTCCTGATCATCAATGATCAAGGCAGCAAGACGTGGAGAAACTTCAAAGCCCGCCGTGGCAATATCAATTGCCGGATCGAAAAGGCTATTCCAAGGAAGTTGCCCCCACTTTTCGTGCGCTGCCTTCATCAGGGCAGGGGTGCCAGGCGTGCCAACCGACCTGCCGCCAACAACCGCATCATAAAACTTAAGCGGTTCACCGTTTTCATCCTGGAATAGCATCGGCGTTGCGTTCAGAGGCGCGGTTTCGCGGCCATCAAGCGTGGTCAGTTTTCCTCTCGTTGCATCGAAATAAACCAGAAACGCGCCGCCCCCAATCCCGGATGATTGTGGCTCAACAAGGCCAAGCATGGTCTGAATGGTTACCATCGCATCAATGGCGTTGCCACCAGATCGCAAGATATTGGCACCTGCCTGGACAGCCAGTGGGTTGCCAGCACTGATCATCCAGTTGTTTGCATTGGCGGCCTTGCGCATTTCGGACGAGGAACCGGCCGTGCTTGCCTCAGGCGCAATAGCGTCTGTTGTTTGCTGGGCAACAGCACTTTGGCCAAGGCAGACGTATAAACCCGCGGCAATAAGGGCTGCCAGAAGCCGTGGGCGTGGTTTGATTGTTTCGAAAGATACAGGAGCGTTAAGGGGCATGTTCCAGACCTTTGTTTTGTTTGGCGGGGTATTTCGTTTGTCGGGGCGCTCAAAAGCAAACACCCGCATCGTGGCAGATGCGGGTGCAAATGTGCAGTAAAAATCCAGTTTAGGTTGACTAGGCCGCTGTCTTGTTGCCTTTGCTACGCTGTTGACTAACGAGCTTGACCTGCAGCCATTCCAGTATGGTTTCAGCGACCTTTTCCCAGTTTTTATCGAGCATCATCGCGTGGTGGATGTCGTCAATCAGGGCATAATCCGCGCCATAGCGCTTGGCTGTGTGGTGGATCAGCTCGCTCTGGATGATTTCATCGTCGCGTGCGCCCATGACCAGCATGGCTGGCGCTTCATCCTTTGTGAGGAAGATCGGGTTGGCGCCCATCATGTCTGTAATCGCCCGCTGGCTTTCCGTTTCAAGCCGCCCGAAATAGATCATGCCTTCATCTTCGGCGATATCAGGCGACAGCATCGCGCGCCCCAGACGTTCACGAAGCAGGGTATGGGGGCCAATGGCCTGAAGCCAGAACATATGGAAAAACAGATCGGGCTGGGCCATTGCCATCATCGCATTGCTCGCAATCAGGCCTTCTGGCGGGACGGCGGCCATAAGGACGGCGGCCTCGGCACTGTGGCGTTCGAGATATTTCTGAATGACATAGCCGCCCATCGAATGACCGATCAGCACGGGCTTCTTGCCAAGGGTCTCGACAACCTCTTCAAGGTCTTCGACGTAATCGTCAATGGATGCAAGGCTGCGCAGTTCGCGACCGCCACTTCCGCCATGGCCGCGCAAGGAAAACGCCACGGTCTCAAAGCCGCGATCAGCAAACCAGGTCAGGAAATGTTCGTTCCAGCACCACGCTCCGGTATAGGCGCCATGTACAAACACCAATGGATGTTTACTTTTGGGTTTGCCTGTCGGGCTGCGACGGAAAATCTCCAATTCGGGACTCATGGCGTGCCTCCTCGCGATGCGGGATCGATGCAAATATATGCCTTGATTAAAAAGAACTCGATTATGTTCGCACATGCAGCATAATCTTGTCCAATCACATGTGGGAGTCCGACTTTAGTTTGGCAATGATTGTCAGTCTGAAGTTGTTTGCTTATGATTGCGTCCGGGACAGTAAAAGATGTGAGGGAACGCAGGGGATCTGTGCTCCGGACACTAACAACACCGTAGTGAGAAGCTTGGGGGATATGGTTAAATTATCAGTGGTCGGCATTTTCGCGGATCTCGATGAGAGCGCGATTGCAGACGTCGAACGCCACGTCAACCGAAAGACGTTTGCGGCCGGAACGCAAATTATCGAACCGGAATCAGATAGTTCTGACGTTTACCTGATTTTGTCCGGGCGGGTACGGATCGTTAATTACTCGCTTTCGGGGCGTGAAATCACCCTTGAGGAAATCGGAGCAGGCGGCTGTGTTGGACAACTTTCGGCCATTGACGGGCAGCCGCGTTCGGCTTGTGTAATTGCGGTTGACGATACCAGTGTCGGTATTTTGAGCCCGGCAAACTTTGAAAAGGTCGTCAAAAATCACCCGTCAGTCGCCTGGAACGTAATCAGCGAACTGGCCAGAATTGTGCGGAACTCCACCCGAAGAATTGTTGATGTCAGCACACTTGGCGCCAACGAACGCGTCGTGGCGGAAATTTTGCGCCGTGCCAACAATGTTTGTGACGATAACGGTTCGGCACTTTTGTCACCCGTTCCGGTTCATTCCGAGGTCGCCGGGCGGGTCAGCACATCGCGGGAAACCGTTGCACGCGTCATGAGTACGCTTGGCCGTCGACAACTGGTGACAAAGGTTGAGACCGGTCTTTTCGTCCCGGATGTGCGCCGACTTGAAGAATTCCTAAGTGAGTCAATTCATTAGGTCGTATTTGTATGATTTTTTTTGTCTTCATGTGATGACTGTCACAGAGAAGAAGATGATCGACAGGTAAAGGTATTGGTGTGGCGGACATTTAAATGTTCCGGCACATCTCCCCCAAGAGAGTTACTGGCCGTACACTTGTTGTACGGCCATTTTTTTGCGTTTTCGCATGGCGAACGGATTTGTTGATGTCTAATCTGTTCGAAACAACTGCACTTCTTTTTAAGGGAACCTCTGATGCGTATTTCTGTGGTTATGGCCGGACTGAATGGTGCGATGGCGGTAGCGTTGGGGGCGTTTGCCGCCCATGGCATGGCTGGAAGCGAAATGGATTATGCACGCGGCCTGGTCGAGAAGGGCGCGCATTATCAGCTCGTACATGCTGTTGCCCTGGCCGCAATTGCTGGCCTGGTTCATCATGTGCCCGATGAGAAGTTCCTGCGCATTGCCGCCTATGCAATGCTTGTCGGGATCGTTTTCTTCTGCGGGTCTTTATACGCAATTGCCTTTGGCGGTATCTCTGCGTTTGGTGCAGTGGCCCCGATTGGCGGTTTTGCCTTTATTGGGGGCTGGTTGCTGCTTGCTGCGGCGGGATACAGACGCTTTGGCTGATATCGCAGCACGTGGCATTTAACCTGAACCAGGCAAGTACAAACAAAAAAGACGTGTCCCGAAGGACACGTCTTTTTTAAATCTTTGCAATCAAGTTCCGAAGAACCAGATTACTTCATTTTCGCTTCTTTGAACACGACGTGCTTACGCACGACCGGGTCGTACTTGCGAAACTGGAATTTCTCGGTGGTATTCCGCGGGTTCTTCTTAACAACATAGAAGTAACCGGTGTCTGCGGTGCTTACCAACTTTACGAGGATCGAAGCGGGCTTCGCCATGTCTCTGCATCCTGTGTTCAGGTGTATCTCAGGCGGCGGAACATAAAGGTTATCGGCAGAGTGTCAAGCCATTTTGGAAAAAAGAATGTAATTTTATTGGCTGGCAAAAGTATCGGCGATTTCCTGTTGTCCGACATAGGCCAGATTCTTGTATTCACGGTTATTTTTCAGCAGCTCAAGTGCAACTTCGACATCAAATGTTTCACCATTTGTGCTGGCCGGACAAACGCTACGCAATTCTCGACGGCTCTTTTCGTCCTGATAGTCCAGCTTACGCCATTTCATCATCACCGAGGCGGTCTCATCACGCTGTGACAGGGCGTTCGCCACCTTGTGAATAGCTGTGCTACCTGTGCCCGATTTCGTGCAGATGGCCGGGAAAAGACCGATTCTGTCAAAGGTGTATCCAGAAGGGGCTGTCATGCGCGACCAGGTAAAGGTCAATGTGCCATGGTTAGGCAGATCATTGATTGCCTGAACGGACCCCTTGCCAAAGCTTGTGGACCCGATCAGCACGGCACGATGCCGATCCTGCAGCGCTGCTGCAACCAGTTCCGCTGACGAGGCCGTGCGCCCGTCAATCAGGACAACCAGAGGCGCCCCATTGGTCAAATCGCCGGTTTCTGCCTTGAATATGTGACGTGCGGCTGTGACACGGGAAAACGTCTTTCCGATCGGACCATCGGCCAGAAACAGGTCAGCCACCGCAACGCCCTGTTGCAACAGTCCGCCACGGTTTCCACGAAGGTCGAGAATAACGCCGTGAAGACCACCATCGTAAAGCTTCGCCTTCATGATGCTGTCAGCAAGCGTTGACGCAGTTGCCGAGTTGAAGCTGCTGACACGCGCAATCAGGATATTGTCACGGACATCATCGAATACTGTGCGGTCAATCACCCGTTCACGCAGTATCTCCATCGGGGTGATGGCGTTGCTTTTGGCTGCATTCACTTCAAGCAGGACAAATGTACCTTCCTCCCCATGCAGCAGGTCGGCGGCATAGCGACTGGCTTTGCCATACATGTCCTCGCCATTGACCGTCAGGATCTGGTCGCCGGGATGCAGTCCGGCACGCGCGGCAGGGCTTTCCGCATGAACAAGTTTGACAACAGGGTAGCCACTTCCGCCAACCACACGAACGCCGATGCCAATATAGCCGTCACGACGGTTGCGCGCATTTTCTGCACGTACCGGACCCTCATAGCGGCTATAGCGGTCCAGATTGCGGATTGCGCCACTGATCAGGGCAGACTCGATGTCTTTGGTGTCCGTGTTGCGCAGTTTGGCCGAATGTGCCCGGTATCTTGCCAATCCGGTTAGCGTGATTTCGGACCAGATCTGAAGATTTTCGTGATCCGCCATGCCGTCGGATGACGCCGGGAGGGCAATCTTGCCGACCGTTCGGTCATCATATTGCAAGACCAGATCGGTGGGGGTGATGTCGACGCGAATGCTTTCGTCAATCGATGAGAGCCCATCAAGGGTGCTCACCAGGATCTGTTCACGGCTGATCGGATCGATATAGCGTGTTGCGACAAGTTCAATTGTTTGAGAAATCAGTTCCCGCGTCTGCGGATCATCAGGGGAGGTCACTGCCATCCGGTCGGAACTGGCACAGGCAGCCTGCAATACACTTAACCCGACGGCAACACAGATGCGCCGCAAACGTCGCACTCCTGCGTCGGGATTGTCATATGTATTCTGTGCTACGCGAAGTGCGACCAATTAAACAATCCGGTTAATTCAGGCGAGATAACCTACGCATTCTACTGGAAAAATTGGCATTCTGCCAACGACTATCCTTTGATGCGCATGGCCCATTGAGTGCCAAGAACAGCCCCTTTGATAAAGGGCAGAAAGCCAAGGCATAATGCGACGGTGGCCGGAAGCCAGATCGAAAGCTGCAACGCCATGGACGGGGTGAAATTCTGCTCCATCGCCAAGGCACCCGGAACCACGATGTGTCCGACCAGAAAGATCGTGAAGTAGGGTGGGGCATCATCACAGCGATATTCCCCGATCGGGTGATTGCAAACATCACACTCGGAACGAAGCTTCAGATAGCCGCCAAAAGCAAAACCGTGGCCACAATTGGGGCATTTGCGTCGAAATCCGCGACGCAAACCGGTCATCAGTCGACCGCTGCTTTGGTTGCTGGTGGTGGCATTTGTTTCGGGAGAAATATCGTGTGGGGCATTCATGTATAAAATTAACTCCTGTCATATCTCAGCGCCCTCTTGATCCGTGTGGCGAAAACAGGCATTGAGACTGTACGCCATCATCATGATGTTCGGTTGCGCAAGCAAGTAAAATCGGCCATGCCTATTCACCTCAGGGGCGTATATATGGTCACATTTGCTTGATCGAACAGTTGCCAAGGGAGTGCCCAGTGGGAAGTGCAGACGCAGTCATTGCCGGTCTGAAACAGGACTTCATTGAGGACACGATCGAACGCATTGATCGTATTGAAACCACGATTGATCGTGTCGCCGGCGGAATGGACGAAGCCGGACCGGGAATTGCCGAACTGCGGCGCGAAGCGCACACCGTCAAAGGACTTGCCGGATCATTCGGCTTCCCGCTGGTGGGGGCGATTGCGCATCGGCTTGAAGATTATATTGCCGAACTGACCCAAATTGATGATCTCGAAGCGGCATCGCTTGTGGATTTCACCAGTTGGATCCGCGAGATCATCGAAAGTGGCACCAACCCCCAGGCCGAGGAAGAAACCCGCATTCTCCGTTCCCTGCCGACCCGCAGCGCCAAGGCGGATGAGCAGGATGATGCATCCGAAGTTGCAGTAGCGCAGGATAAGGAAGTCCTTATTGTCACCGCGACCGCTGTGCAGGGGCATTTTTTGCAGCGTGCACTGCGTGAAAAGGGTTTTCGCACCATCACGGCCCGTTCGGCCGTCGAGGCGTTCGAAACGGTGGTTCAATCGCGCCCGGATGCCGTCATTACTGCGGCTGTGCTTGATGGACTCAGCGGGATCGAACTGATCCGCGCCCTGGCAGCGATGAAGACCCTGTCAGACAAAAAACTTGGGCTTTTGACGAGTTTCGATGCGTCGCATCCCGATCTTGAAGGCCTGCCTGAAAACGTTGCGATCATCAGCAACAAGGGTAAACAAACCGCAGAGCACCTGGCGAAATTCATCGAAACCATGCTCTGAGCTTTTGTCGGATCGTTAGCTTCGAAAAGAAAAAGGCGGCCATATCGGCCGCCTTTGTTTGTGTTGGCAGGTCGGTCTTAATCCGACTTCGGGCCCTGCTTGGGGGCGTTGCGCGCCGCCCGGTTGGATGCCACCAGCTTGCGCTGCTTTTTCGGTGTGGTCTTTTTCTTTGCCGCTGCTTTCTTGCCTTTGGACTTGGTCGCAGACGATCCAGCCGGGCCATTTGCGTCCCGCGGGCCGGATCGGAAACCGGGCTTGCTGCCATGGCGATGGCTACGATCGCCGGGGCTCCCGCGCCGTTTGCCTGCACCACGACGTCCACGTGGCCGTTCAACTAAGTCGCGGGCGGTAATGTCGGCGTGTTCTGCCAGTCGCAGTGCCAATGAACCGGTGGCTGCATCGGCATCGGCGATCCTGACGACAACCGTATCACCCAGCTGGAACTTCTTGCCGCGATTTTGTCCGACAAGTGCGTGGCTTGCTGCGTCATGGACGTAATAGTCATCGGGCAGCGTGGATATTGGAACCAACCCGTCCGCCCCTGTTTCGTTCAATGAAACAAACAGACCAAAGTGGGTGACGCCAGAAATCTTGCCGGGGAACTCGGCCCCGACCTTGTCAGACATATAGGCTGCGACATAACGGTCAACCGCATCGCGTTCGGCCATGGCCGCCCGTCGTTCAGTGCCGGAGATGTCCTCGCCAATCTGTTCGAACCGTTCGCCTTCTTCCGGCGTCAAACCGCCTTCACCAAGTTTAAGGCCAGCGATCAATGCACGATGGACCAGAAGGTCGGCATAGCGCCGGATCGGTGAGGTAAAGTGCGCATACCGTTTGAGAGCAAGGCCGAAGTGTCCGATATTGTCGGGGCTGTACATGGCCTGTGACTGGCTGCGCAGAACGACCGTGTTGATCAGCTCAGACTCTGGCGTGTCCTTGGCCAGTTCAAGAATGCGGTTGAAATCGCGCGGTTTCAGAACCGATGCCTTGTTCAGCTTGTAGCCAGCGCCTTCAAGGAATTCGTGCAGCGCTTCAAGCTTTTCCTCGCTCGGTGCATCGTGGATACGATACATGCAGGGCTGCTTGATACGTTCAAGTTCCTCAGCAGCACAGACATTGGCTGCGATCATGAATTCTTCGATCAGCTTGTGACTGTCAAACCGTGCACGCGGCGCAATGGCAACGATCTGTCCGCTGTCATTCAGCTCGATCTTGCGTTCGGGCACATCAAGTTCGAGTACGCCACGTTTCTTGCGCGCTTCCAGAAACGCATTAAACGCGCCATACAGCGGCTTGATGATGGTATCAACCAGCGGACCGGTGGTGTCGTCTGGCTGGCCATCCATGGCGCGCTGAACCTGATCATAGGTCAGGCGGGCGGCCGACTTCATCATCCCGCGGCAGAACTTGTGACGCAGTTTGTGGCCGTGTTTATCCAGCCACATTTCGACCGCCATGCAGCCGCGATCTTCATGCGGGACAAGCGAACACCAGCCGTTCGAAAGCTCAAACGGCAACATCGGCACCACACGGTCCGGGAAATAGCAGCTATTGCCACGCTTTACCGCTTCACGGTCAAGGGCATCACCCGGGCGCACATACCAAGACACATCGGCAATCGCGACCATGATGTGCCAGCCACCTTCATTGGCGGGATCGGGGTCGGCTTCGGCCCAGACAGCATCGTCAAAGTCACGCGCATCGGCACCATCAATTGTGACCAGCGGGATGTCGCGCAGATCAGTGCGTTTACCCAGTGGTGTGGCCTTGGACTCACGTGCCTGAAGTTCGACTTCCGGCGGGAATTCAAACGGAATGCCGCGCGCATGGATCGATACAAGACTGATGGATTTGGGTTCATTGATGTTGCCAAGAACCTCGGTAATCCGGCCTTTGCGCAGACCAAAATGTTTGCCCGGCAAAATTTCGGTCAGAACCAGTGCGCCGCTTTCAAGATCAGGATGGTCGTCAAGCGGGACCGCGATCTCGCCGCTATCCTTGCGATCTGTGGGCACAACGCGGCCTTCGCGTTCATTGGGGCGATAAAGTCCCAAGACGCGCTGTGGCCCGCTTCCGAGGACCCGCATGATGCTGGCTTCGTAGGTATGCTTGCCGGTGTAGCGCAGCTTGGCGAGAATCTTGTCACCAATGCCTGGCGCACTTGGGCCGCCGCGACGAATTGATTTCACAACAATCAGCGGCGGTTCGTATTCGTGTTTCCAGACATTCGGTTTGGCCAGAACTTCGCCGTCGTCATCAACGCCGGTGATTTCCAGAACTTCGACCGGGGGCAGGCGATCGGGTTTGTCAAAGCGCCGGCGGCCCTTGACGACATCGCCGCCAATCTTCAGGTCTTTCAGGATCTTTTTGAGTTCGATCTTGGCTGCGCCCTTAATGTTGAAGGCGCGCGCAATTTCGCGCTTCCCAACCGGTGTCGGGCTCATATCGATGAATTCGATAATCTCTTCCTTGGTGGGGAAGTGTTTTTTGTCTTCTGTATCGTTCGCCAACGTTGCGGCGTCCTTTCATAGGTATTCCAGAGAAAAGGAAGGCGGCGATTAATTCGCCGCCGCCTTTTTCGTGGTTGTCTTCTTCGCTGCGGGTTTCTTTGCAGCCGTTTTCTTTTTCGCAGGGGCTTTTTTCTTAGCCGTTGCGGTTTTGGTTGCCGTTTTCTTGGTCGCGGCCTTGGTCGTTTTGCCCGACTTGGCTTCCTTTTCCTTGATGGCCTTGATGGCCATTTCAAGGGTGATGTCATCACGTTCTACATCGCGGATATTGGCGATGGTTTTCTTGTGTTTAACAAACGGTCCCCAGCGGCCAACGGCGACAAAGATCGGTTCACCATCATCGGGATGCTTGCCGATTTCCGTGCCGGACTTTTCACGCTTATCCGCGATCAGGGTGATGGCCCGGTTTTCACCGATCGTCAGAACATCATCATCGGCCTTAAGCGATGCAAAAATGCTACCCGCCTGAACGTATGGGCCGAAACGGCCGATATTGGCCTTCATTTCCTCGCCAGTATCGGGGTAAATCCCAACAACACGTGGCAGGGTCAGAAGTTCTTCGGCCTTGGTCAGGTCAACGACAGATGGCTCCAATCCCTTGGGCAGGGATGTGCGTTTCGGTTTAACCTTTTTCGGCTTGCCGTTCTTACCTTCGACTTCCTCTTCCTCGCCCAACTGGACGTAAACGCCATACGGGCCTTTGCGAAGGGTGATTTCCTTGCCGGTTTCCTTGTCAATGCCAAGGACTTTGGGGCCGGAGTCAAGTTCGGACTCGGAACCGTTTTCATTGGCAACGAGCGGCCGAGTATAATTGCATTCCGGATAGTTCGAGCAGCCCAGAAAGGCGCCAAACTTTCCGAGCTTGAGGCTTAGCGTTCCATCCGCGCATTTCGGGCATTTATGCGGGTCTGTGCCGTCTTCGCGCGGCGGGAACAGGTAGTTTTCCAGCATCACCTGAAGGGCATCAAGGACGTCCGTGATCTTGAGTTCCTTGGCCTCGTCGACATTGCCTTTGAACGATTTCCAGAAATCCTTGAGAACGTCTTTCCATTCCAGCTTGCCCATCGAAACTTCATCAAGCTGGTTTTCCAGGTCGGCCGTGAAGTTGTACTGCACATAGCGTTCAAAGAATTTCGACAGGAAGGCCGTTACCAGACGCCCGCGGTCCTGTGCGACGAAACGGCGACGTTCCAGCAACACATAGTTACGGTCCTGAAGAACCGAAATGATCGACGCATAGGTTGACGGACGGCCAATGCCGAGTTCTTCCATCTTCTTGACCAGGCTTGCCTCGGTATAGCGGGGCGGCGGCTGGGTGAAGTGCTGATCAATGCTGACTTTGCCAAGGTCGGGCTTCTGGCCTTCTTTTAGCGGCGGCAGGCGACGATCATTTTCGTCTTCAGCCTCGTCATCCTTGCCTTCCTGATAAAGCTTCAGGAAGCCGTCAAACTTCACAACAGAACCATTTGCACGCAGAACCACGTGATTGTCATTCGATGACAGGTCGACTGCGACTTGATCGAAACGGGCATCTTCCATCTGACAGGCGACGGTACGTTTCCAGATCAGGGTGTAAAGCGCCAACTGGTCCTTATCAAGGTGACGCGAAACCTGTTCCGGACGACGGAACAGATCGGTCGGGCGGACAGCTTCGTGGGCTTCCTGTGCGTTCTTGGCCTTGTTGGCAAAGCTACGTGCGCTGGCCGGAAGGTATTGATCGCCGTAATCCTTGCCAATCAGGCGGCGTGCAGCCGCGAGTGCTTCCTGTGAAAGCACCACGGCATCGGTACGCATGTAGGTGATCAGACCAACCGTTTCGCCACCGATATCGACACCTTCATAAAGGCGCTGGGCAAGCTGCATGGTGCGTTTGGCCCCAAAGCCAAGCTTACGCGATGCTTCCTGCTGCAGGGTCGATGTGGTGAAAGGCGGCTGCGGACGCCGTTTGACGTCTTTGCGTTCGACCTTTGAAACGGTGTAGCTGCGGCTTTCGACCTTTTCCTTGGCGATCTTGGCGGCACTTTCGTCACCAAGTGCCAGCTTATCAAGCTTTTCGCCATTCAGATGGGTCAGACGTGCGGAAAACTTGCCCTCGGGAACGGCAAAGCCAGCTTCAAGCGACCAGTATTCGTCGGGTTTGAAGGCTTCAATCTCAATCTCGCGTTCGCAAATCAGGCGGAGTGCTACCGATTGCACGCGGCCAGCCGAACGCGAACCGGGCAGTTTGCGCCACAGAACCGGCGATAGATTAAAGCCGACCAGATAATCAAGCGCACGGCGCGCCAGATAGGCATCCACCAATTCCTGATTAAGCTTACGCGGATTTGCGATGGCTTCGGTGACAGCTTTCTTGGTGATCTCGTGAAACACGACGCGATGGACATCGCGACCACGGAGCAGCTTTTTCTGCTCGAGAACTTCAAGAATATGCCAGGAAATGGCTTCACCTTCGCGATCCGGGTCAGTCGCGAGGTAGATGGTGTCTGAGTCACGTGCCGCCGAAGCAATTTCCTTGATCTGCTTTTCGGAACGGCCATCGGTTTCCCAGACCATTGCAAAATCATTGTCGGTATCGACCGAACCATCCTTGGACGGCAGATCACGGATATGACCAAACGAGGCCAGTACCTTATAATCGTCGCCGAGATATTTATTGATCGTCTTGGCTTTGGCCGGGGATTCGACGATGACAAGATTCATTACGTTTTTCGTGTCCGGTTCTTGCGCCCGAAGGCGGTCATTATGCTGTGTGGTCCGTAACCTGAAAGTCTGCACACATATATTATAGTGTGTCGCTGTTTTTCAGATCAAATTGCGCAAATTGCGGCAAATCACAACAATATTTGTCACATCCATATCCGACGCGACTCTCATTTGGCGATACGCGATACCCTATTTCCGGGGTGACGTTCAACCCTTCCTGCAAGTTCGAGCTCAATCAAAATTGTCGAAACCTGCTCGGCGGGCAAGTCAGACGTACGAATGAGCTCATCAATCAGAAGGGGGCTAGCAGATAGCAAATCAAAGAGTTTTTCCATCTCTTTGACGGAGTCTTCGTTGGCGTCGGTTTCGTGAGAAAAGTCTTCTAATTCAATTGATTGCGGGGCTTTCTTTGCGCCAAAAATGACCGCATCTTGTTCCAGTGATGCCGTTATCTCGTGATATGCCTCGGCTGAGGTGTCAGAGATTGCGTCGCGCGCATCTGTGTTGAAGGTGTGATTTTGTTCAAACAGATGACTGTTTTGCTCGGCAGTTCGAAGGGCATCCAGAATTACGTCGGCAGAGTCGCACAAGATTGCACCATCACGGATCAAGCTGTTCGGACCTGCTGCGCGCGGATCGGTCGGGGAGCCCGGAACGGCAAACACATCACGTCCTTGTTCGGCGGCAAAGCGGGCGGTGATAAGCGATCCGGAATTCCGCCCTGCCTCGATGACAACCGTTCCCAAAGACAGTCCGGAAATGATGCGGTTGCGACGGGGAAAGTGCCTTGCCTGTGGTTGAAGGCCGGGCGGCATTTCTGACACCACACACCCCTGTTCGCAGAGTTGCGCATAAAGGTCCTGATGTTCGCGGGGATAAACGACATCCACACCGCCACCCAGAACAGCAATCGTACCACCGCCTGCATTATGGTTGCTTTGCAAAGCCGCCGTGTGGGCAGCGCCATCAATGCCGCGTGCCATACCTGACACGACGACATAGCCCGCGTTTACGAGCTCATGACTGATTTTACGGGCAAATCCGCATCCCGTTGCCGAAGCATTGCGCGCACCAACGATCCCGATGGCGGCTTTGCCAAGAAGCTCAGTTCGTCCGATAGCATAAAAATAGGGGGGCGCGTCATCAATCCGCGCCAGAAGGGCCGGATATTCCGGGTCGCCGAAAATGATCGGTCGGGCCCGCGATGCTTTCGCGACCTCGATTTCTGCAACTGTTTCGTCGCGACTGGCAATCTTGATCTTTCGCGTGGTCTTTGCTTGGGCAATGACATCGGGCAGGGCATCAATGGCATTTCGGCCTGAACCAAACCGTTCCAGCAATTTGCGAAAGGTGACCGGTCCGACATTGGTGCTGCGCGCCAGTCGCATGCGTGCCAGACGTTCCGATTGCGATAATCGCGATGGTTGTTGGTTTGGTAAATGCATGACGCCCGAATTGTGGTCATCCGGGCGTTATTTCGTCAAGCTATTCGAAGGGCGACTTGCGCCTATGAAGCAGGCGTTTCTTCGTCAGCCTGCTTTTTCTTCTGGCCGATCTTGGGTTCCTCACCGCGGATCAGGCGTTTGATATTGGCGTGATGGGCAAGCCAAACAATGACAGCCAGAAACACACCAAGCCATCCAGCGCCAGGATCATTGGCGATGAAGAACGCCGCCAACGGGGCTGCGATCATGGCGATGAGTGCCGAAAGCGAAGAAATCCGGAAAATCAGCGCCATCACCAACCACGTCAGCGCCGCACAAAGGCCCATGATCCAGTTGACGGCGGCAAGCGTGCCAAGGGTGGTGGCGACCCCTTTGCCGCCCTTGAACCGTAGCCAAATCGGAAACATGTGGCCAATAACGGCGGCACCGCCGGCAAAGATGCCTTGCTCTGCACCATAAAGGTGGGTGAACAGCAGTGCGGCAAAGGCGCCTTTGCCCGCATCGCCGATCAGGGTCAGGAAGGCCAACCCCTTGCGACCTGTACGCAGAACGTTGGTTGCACCGATATTGCCGGAACCAATCTGGCGGATGTCGCCAAGCCCTGCCATGCGGGTCAGAACCAGACCAAACGGGATAGAGCCCAACAGGTACCCACAGACCGTCGCAACCTGGAGCGACATCAACATTGCCTTATAGCTGGCATCAAGTTCCATTTCAGGCACCTTCCGAGAAGACTTCGCGGCCATCGATCAGGGTGCGCAGGACGCGTCCCTGTGTCAGACGGCCGTCAAACGGTGAATTTTTCGATTTCGAATGGAACTGGTACGGATCAATTTTCCACGGGCGATCCGGATCAAAGATCACCAGATCGGCTGCAGTTCCTTCTGCCAGTGTTCCGGCCCCTTTGATGCGAACAAGTTCGGCCGGGGTGCGGGTCAGTTTGGTAATCACATCGAGCAGCGACATGTGCCCGTTGTGATAAAGCTCCAACGCCATCGGAAGCAGCGTTTCAAACCCGACTGCACCAGCAGCGGCCTGCGCAAAGGGCAGGCGTTTGGAATCGGCATCTTGCGGGTTGTGGTCCGACGCAATGGCGTCAATCGTGCCGTCGGCAAGGCCGGCAACAATCGCCTGACGGTCATCTTCGGAGCGAAGCGGCGGTGACAACTTGGCAAAGGTTCGGTAATCTGAAACCGCATTCTCATTCAGTGCGAAATAGGGCGGTGCGGTATCGCAGGTGACCTTAAGCCCGCGTTTCTTTGCCTTGCGGATCACTTCCACCGATTCACCGGTCGAAATATGGGCGAAATGCAGACGCCCACCAGTCATTTCAACCAGTCGCAAGTCGCGTTCGATCTGAATAACTTCGGCCAGTGGCGAGACACCGGAAAGGCCAAGGCGGGTTGCCAGTTCACCGCTATTCATCGACGCCCCCTTGGAAAGCTCGGGCTCTTCAGGGTGTTGGACGATCATGCCATCAAAGAACGTGGAATAGGACAGGGCCTGACGCAGCAGGCGTGCACTGGCAATGGTCTTGATCCCGTCGCAAAAGGCAACTGCACCGGCATGATGAAGCAGGCCCATCTCGGTGATTTCCTGCCCCTCGATGCCCTTGGAGACGGCGCCATAGACAAATACCTTGGCCAAGCCAACCTTGCGGGCACGACGGGCAATGAATTCAACACCGGCCACGTCATCAATCACCGGATCGGTGTTGGGCAGCGCAATAATGGTGGTGACGCCACCGATCGCCGCAGACTTGCCGGCGGTTTCGATGGTTTCCTGATGCTCAAACCCCGGTTCACGCAATTGGGCACGCATATCAACCAGACCCGGTGCAAGGCATGCACCGCCAAGGTCAATGATTTCAAAACCATCGGGAACGGTGCCTTCGGTGATGTCCGGGCCACTTTTGGCGATGGTGTCATCTTCAATCAGGAGGCCACCGGTTTCATCGGTCTGTTTGACCGGATCAAGCAGCCTGGCATTGATGAAAGCTTTTTTGCCGGCACCTTTGGCGCGAATGGCGGGGCTCATGCCTGACCTCCGATCTTTCTGTGGTTCTGCACAAGCAATTCAAGCGCTGCCATGCGCACCGCAACGCCCATTTCGACCTGTTCGCGGATGACGGAACGTTCAACATCATCAGCCACTTCACTGTCGATCTCGACACCGCGGTTCATCGGGCCGGGATGCATGATCAGGGCATCTGGTTTGGCGTTGGCAAGCTTTGCACGGTCAAGGCCATGAAAATGGAAGTACTCGCGCACCGACGGGATGAAGCTGCCTTCCATGCGTTCCAGTTGCAGCCGCAGCATCATGACGATGTCGCAGTCTTTCAGGCCTTCTTCCATGTTGTGGAAAATTTCGACACCCATCCGGTCGATCTTGGACGGGATCAGGGTCGGTGGGGCGACAAGGCGCACGCGCGATCCCATGGTGTTCAAAAGCAGGATATTGGAACGCGCAACACGCGAATGAGCGATATCACCACAGATCGCAACATTCAGGCGATGCAGGCGTCCCTTGTGGCGGCGAATGGTCAGCGCATCAAGAAGTGCCTGGGTCGGGTGTTCATGGCGACCGTCGCCCGCATTCAAAACCGCACAATTGACCTTTTCGCTTAGGAGCTTGACCGCGCCACTATCGCCATGGCGAACGACCAGTGCATCCGGGTTCATGGCATTAAGGGTCATCGCCGTATCAATCAGGGTTTCGCCCTTTTTGACCGAACTGGTTCCGACCGTCATGTTGATAACATCAGCCCCCAGACGTTTGGCAGCCAGTTCAAAAGATGTCAGCGTCCGGGTGGAGTTTTCGTAAAACAGATTAACAACTGTCGCGCCGGCCAGAATATTGCTGGTCTTGTCTGCGGAGCGGTTTTTTTCCGCATAGTGCTGGGCGCGGTCCAGAATAAGGGTGATTTCCCCGGGGGTCAGACCCTCGATCCCGAGGAGGTGTGGGTGCGGATAATGATCCGCCGCTGGTCCCATGACGCTCATGGCGTTGCACATTTCCCTTGGATGATCTTTGAAAAATTTCGGGCGGAGCATAACGAATTGCCCCTGTCACGAAAAGTTAAATATTGCCGATAATGCCTATGCAATCGCATCAAATTTCCTGACTGATCGGTCAGGTTTGAGGTTGCGAACGACAGAAGATCGGCGATCAGACGGCCTGGGTCAAAATGGCGATCACCGGCATGGTGATAATCGCAAGCAGGGTATGAACGGTGATGATACTGGCCATCATTTGTGCATCGCCCCCCATCAGGCGCGCAAGAACATAAGCACTGGCAGAGCAGGGCAGTGCCGCATAAAGCACCACCGCAGCAAGTTCGATATCGGGCAGTCCCAGCATAAGACACAGACCCGCTGCAATCGCAGGGCTCAACACCAGTTTTCCAATGCTTGAAACCCCGACTGGGAAACCTGCGCGCCGCGCAGCCGAAAGATCAAGACCGGCTCCCACGGCAAGCAGTCCGATGGGCAGGGCCGCGCGTCCAAGCACCTCAAGGAAGGGGCCAATGATCGGCGGCAAGCCTATTCCCAGAAGGTTAAACAGGCTGCCCAGCACGCATGCCATCAAAAGCGGATTTTTTGCCACATCGCGCAGCAATGACAAAACGCCGGGCTTGCGATCATTTTCACCCAGATGGGCGCATGCCAATACAGAAATCACGTTAACTGTCGGCACGACCAATGCGACGCAAAGGGCAGTAACGGTCAGTCCGTGCGTTCCAAGCAAGGCTGCGGCAACGGCAAGCCCGATATAGGTGTTTGGCCGAATGGCGCCTTGCACCAGCGATGAAAATGTTGGTGCCGAAACCTTCAAAACGGGGCGCGTTACAAGGATCAGAACCGTACAGATCGCGATTGTGCCCAGCATTGCTGTCGCAATCCCCAAAAGCGGCAGGCTGCCAAGGTCTGCTTTGGCGGTGTTGGAAAAAAGAAGGGCCGGGAAGGTGATGAAATAAGTCAGTTTCTCGGCACCCGGCCAAAAACTGTCGGGCAGGAAACGCCGTTCACGCAGCACATACCCGACAACGATCAGGGCAAAGGTCGGCAGAAGTGCTGAGAGAATGGCAATCATCAGGTGGCTTTCATCACGTAATGAAGAAGAACTTTCAACGTCACCATACTGTTATCACCGATCTGAGCAGGGTGAAATACGCTCACAATATCTAATTGGCATAGATGACTAAAATTCAGTTGGTGTCGAGTTGTTCTTTGCCGGTGTTTTCCGATGTGATAGTCAGCACATCCAACAGGTTTTGGCGTCGATAGACTGTTTGTTCTGCAAAGTCGTCCAGCTCGCTGAATGTTCAAGGAAAGGGACGCCATGTCACGCGCGATTGATCACATTGTATTATGTGTGAATGATCTTGATGCCGCGATAGCTGCCTATAAGCAGCTCGGATTCACAGTGACCCCGCGTGCAGTTCATCCCTTTGGTACCGGTAATGCCCTGATCCAGCTTGACGGCATGTATATCGAACTTCTTGCCGTGATTGATCCGGACAAGATTGCCGAAACCGACCTTGCCCAGCCATTTTCGTTTCCGATCTATAACCGCGACTATCTGCGACATCGCGAAGGCATGTCGATGCTGGCCCTGCAGTCGCACGATGCCGAACAGGACAGGCAAAAATTTATCGCTGCCGGTGCTGCAGTGCCGCCGGTATTTCACTTTGAGCGCGATGCCAAGACGCCTGACGGTGAAACGGTCGGTGTTGCCTTTTCGTTGGCCTATGCCAACCATCCACTGTTGCGACATGCGGTGACGTTTGTGTGTCAACATCGACACCCGGTGCAGAATTTCTATTTCCCTGACTATCAAAGCCATCAAAATGGCGCTGTTGCGATTGGCAAGGTTCTTGTTGATCATTGGGCGGCCGAAGCGGTGCGCGACTTCTATGAGGAAATCGGAGTCGATGCGATTGTTGATGCCTTGCATGGCGATGAACTGATTTCGCGCTATGGCGTGGAGGATTCCGCATTTCCGACAGACGGATTTGCCGGCTTTGAATTAATTGTCGATGACATCGCGAAAATTACCGATGCAGCTGTCGCAATGGGGGCTGTAGAAAAAGACGGTATGCTTATCATTCCGCCTTCACGGTTCTTCGGGGTGATGATGGTGATCAAAGCCAAATAAAAAGCTGCCTGAATGAACAGGCAGCTTTGATCTTGTTGGTCAGGGCGGGCTGATGATTATCAGTCTTCTTCAGCCTCGATATCGTCATCGTCGGGTTCGGCGTTCTCGCCGGGATCGGTATGGCGGTTCAAATGATCCAGCGCGCCTTGCAAGATATAAGCAGCAGCTGTCTTGTCGACGACTTCAGCGCGGCGTTTGCGGGTCATATCGACTTCTTCAATCAGAATACGCTCGACCGCGTTTGTTGACAGGCGCTCGTCCCACATCAAAACCGGCAGGTCGATATACTTTTCCATTTCGTCGATAAAGGCATAGACGCGATGGCACGCCTTGCCGATCGAACCATCAAGTTCGCGCGGGAAGCCGATGATAATGCCGCCGACATTCTGTTTGTCGATGATCGACGAAAGCTGGGCAATATCGCGTGTGAACTTCTTTCGTGAAATCAGCTCATACGGTGAGGCAATCTGCAGCCCTACATCTGATAGGGCTACGCCAATTGTCTTGGTGCCCAAATCAAGGCCCAATACACGTGCTGCCGGTGGCAAGAACCGCAGCAATTCCTGAGTGTCATTGCAAATCATGGCGACCTTATAGGAGTCTTTTTGCGAAATTGCCAGCGCAAAGCAAATGTATCGTTTTCCGATTTATGGAAGAAACGACGCCGAGTTGAGTGTGTGAGCGCATTTTATTCTAAATGCAGCCAAGAATGGCGGACTTCCTAGCGTAAAAATCTTTCTGAATGATGAGGGGTTGAAGTGCCTCAGCAGGTTTGTTTTAATATCGCACTGCCGAAATTGATCGAAATCGAAATATGCAGGGCGAAACAGGCAGACCGAATGCGCAGATCATCTTGAGAGAGAAAAAAACAGAAAGAGGCAGCGCACCTATTACACGTGAGTGTCGCAATGCTTCTATCCACGGGGTTCGGGAACCGTCATGCTCGACAGGTTCCAGTTGATTTCCGCATACAAAAATCACCAAAAGCGAAAACGCTGAACAAACAATGACAAATCAGGGGGTATAGGGTTTGGCCGACGGTGCATCAAATGAAGCGTTCGTTGAGTTTGAACGTGTACAGAAAAGTTATGACGGCGAGACACTCGTCGTTAAAGATCTCAACCTAACAATGCCTAAAGGCGAGTTCCTGACGATGCTTGGTCCGTCAGGGTCTGGCAAGACGACTTGTCTTATGATGCTTGCCGGCTTCGAAACCGCGACCCACGGCGATATCCGCCTTGGTGGCGTTTCGATCAACGATATCCCGCCGCACAAGCGTGGTATCGGCATGGTGTTCCAGAATTACGCGCTCTTCCCGCACATGACCATTGCCGAAAATCTGGCTTTCCCGCTTGAGGTCCGCAAACTGGGCAAAGCGGAACAGGAAGAGAAGGTCAAACGCGCACTCGACATGGTTGAAATGGGAAGCTTCGGTGGCCGTCGTCCGGCACAGCTTTCCGGCGGCCAGCAACAGCGTGTCGCTTTGGCCCGTGCGCTTGTGTTCGAACCTGAACTGGTTCTGATGGATGAGCCGCTCGGTGCGCTTGATAAACAGCTTCGTGAAAAGATGCAGTTTGAAATCACGCATCTGGCCCATCAACTTGGCATTACCACGGTTTACGTCACCCACGACCAGACCGAGGCATTGACCATGTCCGACCGCGTCGCCGTGTTTGACGATGGCCGGATTCAGCAGCTTGCACCGCCAGATAAACTGTACGAACAGCCCGAAAACAGCTTTGTCGCGCAGTTCATTGGCGAAAACAATACGCTCGAAGGCGTCATCAAGGAAATCAAGGGCAACACTTGTGTTGTCCAGCTTGATGGCGGCGAAATCATTGATGCCGTTCCGGTCAATGTCACCCAAGTGGGTGAACGTACACGCGTTTCGATCCGTCCTGAACGTGTTGAATATAACCGTGATCGCCTGCATGCAGACGCGCATACGCTCAAGGCAGAGGTACTGGAATTCATTTATATGGGGGACATCTTCCGTACACGTCTGCGTGTGGCTGGCAATGATGAATTTATCATCAAGACTAGGAACGCACCGGATCAGGTTCGCCTGACGCCGGGTACGGAGATCGAGATTGGCTGGCTTGCAGAAGATTGCCGCGCGCTTGACGCGTCGTAACTTTTAGTCAGGCAGATACAGGACCGGTACGCCCGGGTGCTGGTCCTCAACGAATAGTCCGGGAAACAATCAGGGAGTCTATTAATGCAGCTTATTAAAACCCTTACAGCATCAACAGCTTTGCTTGTTGTGGCGGCAGGCGCAGCCTATGCCGACGACCACATGGCGTCCGACATGACGCTGGTCAGCTGGGGCGGTGCCTATCAGAACAGCCAGATCAAGGCTTATGCTGAGCCTTATATGGAAATGAACCCAGGTGTTTCGATTACCTGGGATGAAAGCTCGAACGAAGCCGTTGCAAAACTGCGTGCAATGAATGAAGCCAACAACGTGACTTGGGATCTGGTCGACGTGGTTGCTGCCGATGCAATGCGCCTTTGCGATGAAGGTCTCGCAATGGAAATCGATCCGAACGAAGTTCTTGCAGAAGCGCCGGATGGCACCTCGGCAGAAGATGACTTCGGTGATCTCCTCGTAAGTGATTGCTTCATCCCGCAGATCGTTTATTCGACCACATTTGGTTACCGTGAAGACATGGTTCCGGCTGGAACTCCGGCACCGACCGACATCTGTGCTCTGTTCGACACCGAAACCTATCCGGGCATGCGTTCGCTTGAGAAACGCCCGATCAACAACATGGAATGGGCTCTGCTCTGCGATGGTGTTGCCAAGGACGAAGTTTACAGTGTTCTTGAAACCCCGGAAGGTCAGCAGCGCGCTCTTGACAAGCTGGCAACCATCAAAGACAGCGTCATCTGGTGGAGTGCTGGTGCAGATACCCCGCAGCTTCTGGCTGACGGCGAAGTCTTCATGGGTTCGACCTACAACGGTCGTCTGTTCTCCGCAATCGTAGAACAGGATCAGCCGATCGCCATGCTTTGGGACGCGCAGGTCTTTGACCTTGACGGTTGGATCATTCCGTCCGGTCTTCCGGAAGAGCGTCTGAACCGCGTTCTGGACTTCGTAAAGTTCGCAACCGACACCCAGCGTCTTGCTGACCAGGCTGCTTACATCTCGTACGGTCCGGCTCGTTTCTCCTCGGCACCGCTCGTTGGTAAGCACGCCGAACTCGGTATCGACATGGCTCCGCACATGCCGACCGATCCGGCAAACGCCAAGAACACGTTCCTCTATAACTACGAGTTCTGGGCTGATTACCGTGACGACATCGATGCCAAATTCCAGGCTTGGCTTGCTCAATAAGAGCTAAGGGTAGGGGGCCGTTCGCGGCCCCCTTTACCGACCAATTCGCTAAACAATAAATTGCCGGTCGAAACAATAGACCGAAAACACCGGGGCAGGCTTACGGGGGCGTAATGGGTGATACATCTCAAGAAGTAGTGTTAGCTGCCGATGGCAGACCGCTAAAACAAAGTCTACGAAGGGCATTGATGCGCCAGAAAATGCGCGCGCTCATGCTGGTTGCACCACTTTTGATCTTTGTGGTCGTGACTTTTATCGTACCGATTCTCTCGATGCTTTTCCGGTCGGTTGAAAACGACATTGTGCCGAATACGATCCCGGGAACCGTGATTGCGCTTTCCCAGTGGGATGGATCAAGCGGGGAACCGCCGCACGAAAACGTATACCGCAATCTTTACATTGATTTATTCAAGGCAGAAGAAGCCAAACAGCACACCCGTCTTGGTTCTCGCCTGAATTACGAGCAATCCGGATTGTCATCCTTGTTCCGGACCACGGGGCGGTCGCTTGATGATATCGGTGAACTTTGGCAGGATCCGCTTGAAGACATCGATCCGAACTTCGAAGAAGGTTCTTTCTGGTTCGAAATGATGTCGGGCACAGGCGGCGAAGATTTCCTTGAAACACGCCGTGAACTGATGGCGCTGATGTCTGATGAAGACATGAGCGGTGATGTCGGCTTTGTGCCGTCGGAAGAAATCATTCAACTGCTGCCCTGGACCGCACGCGCCTATACCGACTTTGCCCTTTGGGCGGCGATCCGTGATGGCGACACCGTTGCCGAGGAAGATCCATGGGAGTCCGTTTATGGCGCCCTTGGTATGGACCTGACCAATCCGGATACGGTTTCGGCGATCAACAGCTATAACGGTGCGGGCGCAAGCGCCTTGCAGGCGGCGGCTGCGAATATTGATCAGCTTCCGCAATTCGGTTTCCGCGAAGCTTTCACCGAAGAAGACAAAGATTGGGGCTCAGCTGATATCTGGGCAACCATCAAGCTCTATTCGCCAAGCATGACACCGGGTTACTTCCTGAATTCCGTCGATATGACCCTGACGCCCGACGGCATCGTGATGAAGCCGGAAAATCAGCAGATTTATACGACGCTGTTCACGCGCACACTGATCATGGCGTTGATCATTACTGCAAGCTGTATTGTTCTTGGCTATCCGGTGGCATGGTTGCTTGCCAATCTGCCAATGCGGACGGCAAGTATCCTGATGATTTTGGTTCTGCTGCCGTTCTGGACGTCGCTTTTGGTGCGAACGTCGGCCTGGAAGGTCTTGTTACAGCAGCAAGGGGTGATCAACGAAATCCTTGTCTGGCTTGGCTTCGTTAACGATGCGGATCGCCTTGTTCTGATGAACAACGCAACAGGTACGGTCATTGCGATGACGCACATCCTGCTGCCGTTCATGATCCTGCCGCTGTATTCGGTGATGAAAACCATTCCGCCAAGCTATCAGCGTGCTGCCAAGTCACTTGGTGCGACGAACTGGACGGCCTTCTGGCGTGTCTATTTCCCGCAATCGGTTCCGGGTATTGGTGCTGGTTCGATCCTCGTGTTCATTCTTGCGATCGGTTACTACATCACGCCGGAAATCGTTGGTGGTACGGATGGTGTCTTCATCTCCAACCGAATTGCCTATCACATTTCAAGTTCGCTCAACTGGGGCCTTGCGGCCGCACTCGGGTCCATCCTTCTCGTCGTCGTTCTTGGGCTTTACTGGTGCTACGACAAGATTGTGGGCATCGATAACGTGAAGTTGGGGGGCTAAGAACATGAATGAAGTAATCTCGTACGTAAGACGGCCCGAATTGATGACCTTCACGATGCCGTTGGTGGCCTTGTTGGGCGCGATGTTCGGCTTCATTACCGGCAACATCTTTGGCAGCCCGTGGGTCGGGTTCGTCATCGGTGCTGTGGTCGGTGCGGCACTGGCCTTTGTGTTCTCGAAAATCATCAAGGTGAAAAGCAAACAGAAAACGCTGGCGACCGGCGTGCTTTTCGGCGGTGTAGGCATGATTTTCGGTGGGCTTGGCGGCCTGTTTGGTGGCTTCCTTGTCGGTATTTCGATGGGCTGGTTTGCCAACTGGGTTGGAAGCGGTCGATATCGTGCTGGCGTTCCGATCTATTACACGCCGGGGCAGGTTCTTTGGCACAACGCATTCCTGTTTATCTGTGCGTTTGTGTTCTTCTTCCTGATCGCACCGCTTCTGCCGGTGATCTGGCTCAGCTTCAATGCCGAGAACTTCTTTACCTTCACGCCAGAAATGCTGAGCTTCAAGGCAGAGGGCTATAGCCTCAAGCACTATCGCGATTTCCTTGGGACCGATGAATGGATGGTGCCGCTCAAGAACTCGTTGATCATCGCGCCAATTGCGACGCTGATTTCGGTTTCTCTTGGCACCCTTGCCGCAATTGGCCTCAGCCAGTCGCACGTGCCGGGGCGTCAGGCGATGATGGCCGTGCTTATTTCGCCGATGATCGTGCCGCTGATCATTTCGGCGACCGGCATGTTCTTCTTCTATGCGCCGCTGGGCAACTGGCTTGAGCTTAATCTTGGGCTCAACCAGGCATTCGTCGGCTATGTAAAGGTGATCCTGGCCCACGCTGTGCTAGGCATTCCGTTTGTCATCATCACGGTCACCGCGACGTTGGTGGGCTTTGACAAGTCACTGACCCGTGCGGCGGCAAACATGGGGGCAAACCCGGTCACCACCTTCTTCAAGGTTCAGATGCCTCTGATCCTGCCGGGTGTGATTTCGGGCGGCCTGTTTGCCTTTATCACCTCGTTTGATGAAGTGGTTGTGGTGCTGTTTGTCGGGTCTGCCCGTCAGCAAACCCTGCCATGGCAGATGTATACCGGCCTGCGCGAACAGATTTCGCCGACCATTCTGGCAGCCGCGACGATCCTTGTATCTGTCTCGATCCTGCTGCTGCTGACCGTGGAGCTGCTGCGTCGTCGTTCCGAACGTCTGCGTGGTATGAGCCCGGGCTAAGCCGATCTGGCATTCTGTCGCGTGACACGGGCAGGGCATAAACACGAAACAGGCCGGCAACATTCTTGTTGTCGGCCTGTTTGTTTTCATATCCCCGATCCGATCTGGGCAGGTGAGATTTTCGCACCTGAGAGTTTTATCTGCCAGACAGCGCGACAACAGGCGTTCTTCGTTGCTTCGAACCCTTGCGGCAGGGGCGGCGGGGTGCTAGTTTCCGCGCTGTAATTCACGTTCTGGCAGATATCTATCTGCCGGGTTTTTTGTCATTCCTTAAGAGAGACTTTCATCCATGTCGTCTTTGGATAAGGAAACAGTTCGCCGTATTGCCTATCTTTCGCGTATCAACGTGTCTGAAGAAGGCCTCTCCGAACTGGCGGGAGATTTGACCCGTATCCTCGACTTTGTCGAGGAACTGCAAGAAGTTGATGTTGAAGGCTGCGAGCCGCTGACATCTGTTGCCGATCTGACCCTGCCGCTGCGCAAGGACGAAGTCACCGATGGCAATATCCAGCAAAAAGTGCTGTCAAACGCACCGATGACAGATGCTGGCTGTTTTGTTGTGCCCAAGGTGGTTGAATAATGACTGATCTGACAAAGCTGACACTTGCAGAAGCCCGCGACGGGCTTGCAAAGGGTGATTATACCTCGGTCGAACTGACCGAAGCACACCTGAAATCGATGGACGCACATCGCAATCTGAATGCGTACATCACCGAAACCCCCGAAAAGGCCATGGAAATGGCCAAGGCATCCGATGCCAAGCGCGCCAAGGGCGACGCTGGCAAAATGGAAGGCCTGCCGATTGCGGTCAAAGACCTGTTCTGCACCCAAGGTGTTCAGACCACGGCGGCATCGCACATCCTTGAAGGTTTCAAACCGGAATATGAATCCACCGTCACCAGCAACCTGTTTGGCAATGGTGCGGTGATGCTGGGCAAGGCGAACCTTGATGAGTTCGCCATGGGGTCATCGAATACCTCGTCCTATTACGGCAACGTGATCAACCCGTGGAAAGACAAATCCGGCAAGGATCTGGTTCCTGGTGGCTCATCTGGTGGTTCGGCGGCGGCTGTTGCTGCCAACATGGCGCTGGCCGCCACCGGTACCGATACCGGTGGCTCGATCCGTCAGCCGGCATCCTATTGCGGTATTGTTGGTCTGAAGCCGACCTATGGTCGTTGCTCTCGCTGGGGTATTGTTGCCTTCGCAAGCTCGCTTGATCAGGCTGGTCCGATGACCAAAACCGTTCGCGACGCGGCGATCATGCTGGGTTCGATGGCGGGGCACGATGCCAAGGACAGCACGTCTGCACCGATTGCGGTTCCAGATTTCGAAGCAGCCCTGACCGGTGACATCCGTGGCATGAAAATCGGTATTCCGAAGGAATATCGCGTTGATGGCATGCCCGAAGAAATCAGCAAGCTTTGGGATAACGGCGTTGCCATGTTGCGCGATGCGGGTGCCGAAGTTGTCGATGTGACCCTGCCGCACACCAAATATGCTCTGGGCACCTATTACATCGTCGCCCCGGCAGAGGCATCCTCGAACCTTGCACGTTATGACGGCCTGCGTTACGGCCAGCGTGTCATGGATGACGGCGACAGCCTTGATGACATGTACATGAAATCCCGTGCTGCTGGTTTCGGCAAGGAAGTCCAGCGCCGTATCATGATCGGTACCTATGTGCTGTCGGCTGGTTATTATGACGCCTATTACAACAAGGCGCTTAAAGTCCGCCGTCGCATCTATCAGGACTTCGAAGGTGCGTTTGGTCAGGTCGATGCGATCCTGACCCCGACTGCACCGTCTGCGGCCTTTGCCATTGGTGAGAACGAAGGCGATCCGGTCAAGATGTATCTCAATGACGTCTTCACTGTTCCGGCAAGCCTTGCGGGTCTTCCGGGCATTTCGGTGCCGACCGGTCTTTCGGCCGAAGGATTGCCGCTGGGTCTTCAGCTGATTGGCAAGCCGTTTGATGAAGAAACCGTTCTGCGTGTTGGTGGCGTGCTCGAAAGTGCTGCCAACTTTACCGCAAAACCTGCCGGGCAGGAGGGCTGATCCATGAGCTATATTCTTGAAGGTTCTACCGGCCCGTGGGAAATCGTGGTTGGTCTTGAAGTCCACTGCCAGGTCATTTCCAAGTCCAAGCTGTTTTCAGGTGCTTCGACCAAGTTCGGTAACGAGCCCAACAGTAACGTCAGCCTCGTTGATGCGGCCATGCCGGGCATGCTTCCGGTCGTGAACGCTGAATGCGTGCGTCAGGCGGTTAAAACCGGTCTGGGTCTTAAGGCCAAGATCAACAAGGAAAGCGTTTTTGCCCGCAAAAACTATTTCTATGCTGATCTGCCGCAGGGCTATCAGATTTCGCAGTTCGACAAACCGATTGTCGGCGAAGGCACGATCATTCTTGATATGCCAGATGGTTCGACCAAGTCGGTTGGCATTGAACGCCTGCATCTTGAACAGGATGCCGGTAAGTCGATGCACGATCAGGACCCGAAATATTCGCATATCGACCTGAACCGTTCGGGTGTGGCGTTGATGGAAATCGTTTCCATGCCAGACATCCGTTCGCCGGAAGAAGCCGGTGCGTACCTGACCAAGCTGCGCGCGATTGTCCGTTATCTTGGCACGTGCGATGGCAACATGAACGAAGGCTCCATGCGTTGTGATGCCAACGTTTCTGTCCGTCGTCCGGGCGAGGGTTTTGGCACGCGTTGCGAGATCAAGAACGTCAACTCCATCCGTTTCGTGATGCAGGCGATCGAGATCGAAGCAAAACGCCAGATCGAAGTGATCGAAGGCGGCGGGAAAATCCAGCAGGAAACCCGTCTCTATGATCAGCGTCTGGGTGAAACCCGCTCCATGCGTTCCAAGGAAATGGCACATGATTATCGCTATTTCCCGGATCCGGATCTGCTTCCGCTGGTTTTCGATGATGCGTTCATTTCGGAAATCGAAAAAGAACTGCCGGAACTGCCGGATGAGAAAAAGGCCCGTTTCATGCGTGAAAACGGCCTGTCGGCATATGATGCCGGTGTTCTTGTCGCCGAAAAGGAAAAGGCGGATTACTACGAAGTCGTTGCCAAGGGTCGTGATGGCAAGCTTGCTGCGAACTGGGTGATCACCAACCTGTTCGGTGCGCTGAACAAGGCAGAAGTCGGGATTGCCGACAGCCCGGTTACGGCTGAAAACCTTGGCAAGCTGATCGATCTGATTTCTGATGACACTATTTCTGGCCGTATCGCCAAGGATGTCTTTGAAATCATGATCGAAACCGGCGGCGATCCGGAAAAGATCGTCGAGGAAAAAGGTCTCAAGCAGATCACCGATAGCGGTGCGATTGAAACGGCAATTGACGAAGTCATTGCCGCAAATCCGGACAAGGTTGAAGAGATCCGCGCAGGCAAGGACAAAATGCTTGGCTGGTTTGTTGGTCAGGTCATGAAATCCACGGGTGGCAAGGCCAACCCGGGCATGGTCAACAAGCTGCTGCGCGATAAAATCCTCGGCTGATTGTAATCATCAGACCAAAGAAAAAGCCGCCCAAACGGGCGGCTTTTTTTGTATGACTAAATGGCCTGGTTTTGCATTTCGCTTGGAATATCAGCCGTTAAGTGTCGAAGCGCGGTCTCAATTAATGCCCGGCTGGTTGGATCGCGCAAAATATCATCAATGTCGAAGTTCTTGCCGTTCAGCGGGATCGTTATGCACGCGTCAATGATGACACGTGCATCCATGGTGCGAATGGTTTCAATCAATGCCGCCTGCGCGATTGTTGCGCGGCCTGACGCATTCAGGCAGGCGACCGGCTTTTGCATGAATTCGCCACTGGCCACCACCCAATCAAGGGCATTCTTGATCGCGCCGGTGACACCATGGGCATATTCGGGACTGGCGATCAGGACTGCATCCGCGCGGCGAAGTGCATCTCGAAACGCCGCGACATTGTGATCATCGGTATCTTCATTGTCCGGATTAAAGATCGGAAGGTGGCCCAAGCCATCAAACAGATGAATGGTTGCACCATGGGGGCCCGCAACCTTTTGTGCCGCTTGAAGGAGCGTTCTGTTGATCGATGCTTGGCGAAGGCTTCCGCACAGGGCTGTGATATGAAAAGTCATTTGGTGCCGCTTTCTGTTTGTGGCGATGTTTGCACAAACGAGCACGCAGGGTAAAGAAAAGCCGCCAGCATATTTTCAATACTGGCGGCTCTGACGTTCGGGTGGGGGACGCGAACGTGGGTGTCTACTAGTCTAGCGGGCTTCTGATGCCGGATAGCCAGCATCGGTGATCGCCGCAATCAGGGCATTGACGTCCGGGTTTCCGGAAACGGCGACTTCGCCATTGGCCAGATCAACCTCGGCACCTTCAACGCCGCTGACCTTTGTTGCTGCTTTGGTCACGGCACTTGCGCAGTGACCGCAGCTCATTTTTTCGACCTTCAGTTTCACCATCAGATTTCTCCATATGATCAGTGTCTATGAACGCAGTATGGAGGTTCCAGTAGATGGAAGGTCAAGCAGTTTTATGCAGACAAAAGTTTGATGACTTCATCGGCCGTTGCATCGCTTGATGCCGGGTTCTGACCGGTGACAAGTTTGCCATCAACAACCGCATAGGAAGCCCAGTTATCGCCGCGCTCGAATGTTGCGCCGTGCTTCTTGAATTCGTCTTCAATCGACAGCGGCACGACGTTTTCAAGGCCGACGGCCTTTTCTTCATCATTGGTGAAGCTGGTAACGCGTTTGCCCGAAACGAGCGGTTTGCCGTCTGGCGTCTTGGCGTTCACCAGGGCGGCCGGGCCATGGCAGACGGCAGCAACCGGTTTATTCTGGGCAACGAACGCCTCGATCAGGGCAATGGATTTCTGATCTGTTGCAAGATCCCAGAGCGGACCATGCCCACCCGGATAGAACAGGGCGTCAAAATCATCGGCTTTCAGACCGTCAAGGGTGACGGTGTTGGCGAAAGCCGCGTTTGCCGCGTCGTCCTTTTCAAACCGCTCGGTCGCATCGGTCAGGGCATCGGGCACCTGACTGTTGGGATCAAGGGGGGGCTTACCGCCTTTGGGGGATGCCAGCGTAATTTCTGCCCCGGCATCCTTGAAGCGATAGTAAGGGGCTGCAAACTCTTCGAGCCAGATACCGGTCTTGTGTCCGGTGTCACCCATCTGATCGTGCGACGTAACAATCATCAAAATACGCATCAGTTCCTCCATGCGTGGAATTCATTTGCACTCATCTTAACTGGCTGACAGAATTTGCGAAAGATTGATGAAGTGAACACATTGTCAAATTTAATGAGCATATAACATGTCGGCACTTGATGAAGTTCGGGCGATGATGATTTTTGCCCGCGTTGTTGACGAAGGCGGGTTTTCTGCGGCTGCGCGGAAGATGGGGCTCAGCCGTGCTGCCATTTCCCATCAAATTCGCCAGCTTGAGACCCGCCTTGGCGTGCCTTTGTTGCGCAGAAGCACACGCAGTTTCAGCCTGACTGATGCGGGGGCACGCTATTACGACAGCTGCCGGACCATTTCCCTTGAAGCCGAAGCAGCGCGGAAACGCGTCGAAGAATTGCGTGACGACCCGGTGGGAAAGATATCGCTGACCTGTTCGGTTCATCTTGGCACGCTGCGAATTGTGCCGATCCTTGACCGGTTTAGGCAAACATATCCGGGTGTTTCGATCGATGTGCATCTCAGCGACGAAGTTGTCGATCTGATTGGTCGCGGCATTGATATCGCCGTGCGTTCCGGGCCATTGAAAAATTCGGAACTCAAGAATTTCAAACTTTATCAGACCCACAGGATCATCGCAGCCAGCAAGTCCTATGTTGGCAAGTTCGGATTGCCCGAAAGCCCGGATGATTTGTCCGAACATGAATGGGTGATGTATAGCCGCGTTCCTGAGGCGCTCACACTTCAATGTACCGAGGGTACCCGAAATATCCGTGTGTCGGGCAGTGTTCGGGTGGATAACGCGACAGCCAGATTGCAGTTTCTGCGGGGCGGTCATGGATTGGCGGTTGTTCCGCTATGTGATGTTCAGCAGGAAATTGATAACGGCGACTTGATCCGGGTTTTGCCTGATTGCAAGCTGCCCGATCTTGAGATCTATGCCGTTTATCCGGGCGGTGTGACCCGCAGTGCAAAGGTTCAGTCACTTCTGGATTACATGCGGCGAGAAATGCGTGAAATCGATATTTCACGCAATGGGCAAGTTCAAGGCGACAGCCATATTGATCATTCTTGATTGTTGGGCTATTCCCCTGTGACGACTTTCGGGGGAGACGCATGGCCAATCTGTTTTTCTATTACTCGTCCATGAATGCTGGGAAATCGACCACCTTGCTTCAGGCGAGTTTCAATTACCGTGAACGCGGCATGGAAACGTTGCTGATGACAGTGGCGTTTGATAACCGCTTTGGCGAAGGCAAGATTGCGTCGCGCATTGGTCTTGAAGCACCGGCACTGCTGTTTGATGCCAACACTGATATGACTTCCCTGATCCTGGAGCAGGTCGAAAAGGGAAAAGTCGATTGTGTCCTGATTGACGAGGCACAGTTCCTTTCTAAAGAACAGGTCTGGCAACTTTCCGATATCGCCGACATCCATGGCATTCCTGTGTTGTGCTATGGCATCCGCACCGATTTCCAGGGGCAGCTGTTTGAAGGTTCCAAGTGGCTGCTCGCTTGGGCGGACAAGCTTAACGAGCTTAAAACCATCTGCCATTGCGGCCGCAAGGCCGGCATGGTTTTGCGGGTTGACGGGGATGGCAAGCCTGTCCGCGAAGGGGCGCAAGTCGAAATCGGCGGCAATGACCGTTATGTCCCGGTCTGTCGTCGGCATTTCAAGGAAGCAATGGACGAGTAGGGCGCACTCGACTTGGCGTCCTAGTTCCCGATGAGCGCCCGTATTTCCGGTGCCAGCAGGCTATAGGCCACCAGCCACATCACGCCACAGGTTACGCCATCAATGATCTTCCAGGTGATTGGGCGCGCGACATAGGGTGCAAGCCATGCAGCCCCCAGTGCAATGGTAAAGAACCAGACAAAACTGGCACTCATGGCACCCAAGGCAAAGCCAAGTCTTTCGCCCGTCGGATACTGCCCGCCAATACCACCAAGCATGACAACCGTATCAAGATAGACATGCGGGTTCAAAAGCGTGACCGCAAGGGTGGTTGCAAGAACCGCTTTCCAACCGGTTTTTGAAATCACCTTTTCCGACAATGTTTCGGTTTCAAACAACCGCCGCAGAGCACCAAATCCATACCAGATCAGGAATAAACCGCCGCCCCAGGCCGCAAGCTTTGTGAGGAGCGGGTAGGCGGCAATCAGGGTTCCGAGCCCTGCGACACCCGCCGCAATCAAAACGGCATCACACAAAGCGCATACGAAGGCCACCATCAGCGGATGATTGCGCCGCAATCCCTGACCGAGAACAAAGGCATTCTGCGCGCCAATCGCAATGATCAGCCCGCCGCCAAGGCCAAATCCGGTGACATAGGTTAAAAGCATTCTCTGGCATCCCTTGTACTATGGTCCGCCGTTGATAGCACCTTTGTGGATTAAGAAAATCGAATTATACTAAACATGGATTAGTATAATTGATGGTTATTCATGCTCGATTACAAATTGGTTGAGGCCTGTGCGGAGGTTATCCGTTTCGGAAGCTTTGAGAAGGCGGCGCGGGCGCTGGGACTAACTCAGTCTGCAATATCCCAACGGGTCAAGCTGATGGAGGAGCGACTTGGTCAGCCAGTGTTGGTGCGCGCCAAGCCGATTGTTCCGACCGTGGCAGGCCAAAGGCTGCTTGCGCATTATCAGAGTGTGCGACTGCTTGAACAGGATCTGGGGTCGGAACTGCCGGAGGTGCGCGCCGAGGGTGAATTTGGTCAGGTAACGCTTGCCGTTAATGCCGACAGTCTGGCGACCTGGTTTGTTGATGTGCCCAAGATGCTGTTTGAGAATCTTGGGGTTCTGGTGCATTTGGTCGTCGATGATGAATCGCTTAATCATCAATCCTTGCAGGAAGGAAACGTGCTGGGTGCGGTCAGTTTGCGCGATACACCCATTCAGGGATGTCGGGTACGGCCGCTGGGCTCCATGCGTTACTTTATGGTGGTTTCACCAGAGTTTCAGGAACGCTATTTCAAGGATGGCGTAAATGCGGATGCCTTGCGCGCCTGTCCGGCGGTGAATTTTTCCGAACATGATGAACTGCAAAACCAGTTCCTTTCTCAATATTTCGGACTTAACCCCGGGGAATTCCCCGCTCATACTGTTCCAAGTTCACAGGGGTTCGTTACCCTTGCCGAACAGGGCGTGGCCTATGCCGTCGTTGAACAGCATCAGGCGGAAGAGGGGCTTCGCACCGGAAAGCTGGTTCGGCCGTGTCCGTTTGAAATTGATCGCCCACTATATTGGCATCACAAAACCATCAACAGTCGGCTTCTTGATCAAGTCAACGATATCGTCCTGTCGGAGGCGCACCGTCATCTGCCAGAAATTCCGCAGTAAAATCATGCCTCTCTGAACATTGTTTTGTCTCATTTGCCAAGGACATTCACCGCTGCCAAGTGCCCCCGATTTGACTTGCAGGGAAAAGTGTCGCTTACTTTGATGTGCGAACCAGTCCGTATAACGGATTGTAAAAACAGGAAAACAATGTCTCATCGACTGATCGCCTGTGAACATTGCGACTATCTCCATGTCGAGGAAGAAATCCCGACGGGCAGTGTCGCATATTGCGTTCGATGTGGATCACCGTTGTACCGCGCAGCACAGGTGCGCTTTGACAAACCGTTGGCTCTGGCTGTCACGGCCTTTCTGTTGTTCTTGATTGCCAACAGCTATCCGGTCTTGACCTTTGCCATGGAAGGCCGGGTTGAGACCAACACACTGAGCAGTGGTGTGCTGACGTTCTGGCGCGAAGGGTTTCCGTTTTTGGCCATTATGGTCGCCGTCACATCTGTGCTGGCACCGCTGGTCCTGATTTTGGCGCACATCTATGTATTGCTGCCGATCAGCTTGAACAGGCAAGTGCCCGGCATGCAGCAGGTCTGGCGCATTCTGGCGATCATCCGGCCATGGTCGATGCTCGATGTCTTCCTGATCGGGTTGCTGGTGGCTTTGACCAAGCTGACGGATTTTGCTGATGTCATTGCCGGTCCTGCGTTTTTTGCGATTTGCTGTCTGATCCCGACGGTTCTTCTGATGAATATCACGCTTGATCCACGCTACGTTTGGCGGCGATTGGCACCGGCAAACCTGCGTTATCCGACATCTGAAGATATTGGCAACCAACAAGGTTCAGATCAGCAAGACAGAACACTTCTGACCTGTCACACATGCTCCATGGTTGTTCTGGGCGGCGGGCATGAAAATGTGCGTTGTCCGCGCTGTGGTGCGATGGTGCATCACCGAAAGCCACGCAGCCTGTCGCGTTCATGGGCGTTGTTGCTGGCTGCGGTCATTTTGTACGTGCCGGCAAATGTCTTTCCGATCATGACCGTGACGTATCTTGGCCGGGCAGAGGCAGACACAATACTCTCGGGCGTCAGCGCGCTTGTCCGGGCCGGGGAGTGGCCAATTGCCATCGTTGTCTTTACCGCAAGCATTCTGGTGCCAATCATCAAAATCCTGCTGTTGGGGTGGGTTTATATTGCAACCGCCTTGGGGTTGTCTGGTCCACTCAAGGAGCGCACATTGATTTATCGTATTACGGAGCTGATCGGGCGATGGTCGATGGTTGATGTGTTTATGGTATCGATCCTTGCCGCACTGGTGAAACTTGGAAATATCGCAACAGTTCAACCCGGTTTCGGGGCTGTGGCATTCTGTGGGGTGGTCATTTTGACAATGCTGTCGGCCATGGCCTTTGATCCGCGTTTGATTTGGGATCGCGCCGGTATGCAAACAGTCAAGCGACCAAGATTGGCAAGTGTGAAGACAGATCATGACCGCGTTGAAAATCAGGGGATTCCGTCATGAGTGACGCGAAAAGTTCAGAACCGGATCAACAGCCGGAAAAGCCCGACATCCGAACAGGCTGGGGCCGTTTTTCAATTATCTGGCTGGTGCCGCTGGTGGCCTTGATCGTCGGTGGTTGGCTGCTGTGGCGTGATATCGTCTCAAAGGGTCCCGAAATCACCGTTACGTTTGAAGCGGCCGAAGGTCTGTCTGCCGGTAAGACAGCCGTGCGTTATCGCGATGTCGATGTCGGTCAGGTAACAGCCATCAATCTTGCCGACGATATGGAACATGTTGTTCTGACGATCCGCATGAACGCGGATTTCAGCGATTACCTGACAGACAAAACGCGGTTCTGGGTTGTGCGCCCACGCGTGAGTGCGCGCGGTATTACCGGCTTGGAAACCATTGTTTCCGGCGCCTACATTGAAGTGATACCGGACAAGTCGGGGGAAAAGGCACGCCAATTTGTTGGCGAGGAAGAGCCGCAATTTATACCTGATGAAGAAAACGGCACGCGTTTTGTCCTGACCGCAGAAGAACTCGGTTCCCTGGGTGAGGGGACACCGGTCCTCTTGCGCGGGATCGAGGTCGGAGAGGTGCTTGATACCGAACTGGATGCCAATGCGGATGGTGTTTCAATCCCCATATTTATCCGCAAACCTTTTGATGCGCTTGTTAAACGCCAAACCAGATTTTGGGATTCAAGCGGGATTGCCCTTGATCTGAATGCCGAAGGCTTTTCTGTGCGCGCGCAGTCTGTTCGTTCTGTTTTGGCGGGCGGGATCAACTTTTATACGCCGCCCGCGCATGAGAACGACGAAATGGCGACCGCAGATACGGTATTCCGACTGCATGAAAGCCTTGAGAAGGCCGAGTTGCTCGCCGAGGGATACAGCCAGCGCTACATGCTTTATTTCGATTCCTCGGTTCGCGGGCTTTCGCGCGGTGCGCCTGTGGAATTTAACGGTATCCGTGTCGGGACAGTCGAAAGTGTCGACCTGGAATATGTCGTCACACAGCATACCTTCCGTGTGCCGGTTGAAGTCACACTTGAACCTGAACGCGTAAGCATCGTCGGTGGGCGCCTGGGGGATGTTGACCCGCAGGAAACCATTGAAACCCTGATTGATAATGGCCTGCGTGCCCGCCTCAAGACAGGAAGTTTCATTACCGGTCAGTTGTTTGTCGACCTTTCTATGCATCCGGTTTCCCCGGCGCGCTATCTTGGCAATCAAGAGGGCAATTTGCCGGAACTTCCGACATTGCCGCAAAAGCTGGACGAAATTGCCAATTCGCTGACCAGTCTTCTTGAAAAGGTTGAAACCTTCCCGATTGAAGAAATCGGAATTCGCCTGCTTGGGACCGTGGAGGGCATGGAGAATATCGTCACGTCGCCAGCATTGAATAACGGGATGATCAGCCTGCAACAGGCCGCAGCGGGCATAAACACGCTTGTTACCAATCTGGATGCGAGTGTGTTACCCGCAACCCAGACCGCGCTGGATGCAGCACGCGAGGCACTTGGCGGTGTTCGCGATGTCACCGCGCCAACGTCACCTGTGCGTTACAACCTTGAACAGGCCCTGAAAGAACTCGGTGCAACGGCGCGTTCCCTGCGAGAACTTACCGATTTCCTCGAACAGAACCCGAGTGCCCTCATCCTTGGCAAGAGCGGCCCGGAGGAGAATGAATGATGCGACAGACAGTCCGAAAAATGATCTCCAGATGGGTGTTGCTGCTTGTCGCACCACTTTTGGCCGCTTGTGCGTCACCCTCGGTTCCTGACCAATATTATTTGCTGTCACCAATGGTGCAGCCGGTGTCGCCAGCACCCGGTGAAGCGACGGTCATTGGTGTCGGGCCGGTGACAATTCCGAGCTATCTCGACCGATCGACGATTGTCACGCGCAGTGCCGCCAATCGGCCGGAGGTCAATTCCGGATACCGCTGGGCCGAACCGCTGGGCGAGAACATCAATCGTGTTCTTATGGATAACCTCGACAGGACTGGGGTTGCAGCACGTTTGGAAGTCTTTCCCTGGAACTCACGGGATATGGTGGAATGGCAGGTGGTTGTTGATATTGACCGTTTCGAACGGCAGGCCGATGGCAATGTTAACCTGACAGCCCGCTGGAAGCTCGTCCATTTCCAAAGTGGGGAGATCGTCACAGCGGCCAAGTATGACAAGGTCAGTACACCAGTCGATCAAACACTCGACAACACCGTTATCGCCATGAGCAGCCTGCTGGCCGATTTGACGGCCGAAATTGCGGCGCGGATTCCGTGATTCGCTGCAAAATGACGGTTCAAGGGCAAATACGCAGTTTGATTTTCAGAATTTTCCAGTTCCAAGGGCAGGGGAATTCAGGAAATTCTAAAGAAATACCCGAAAGTATAAAAAACATCTGCATCGAACTATTGTTTTAGGAACCCGATTAGCAGTATAAGTAAGAATAAATATAAAAATTGGGACACGCGCCTGACTAGTCAAACGGCAGACTTATGCCGCCCAAACAGGAAGTTAGGGAGCCAGAGCGCGTCATGTCGGATACGACATTTGAAGTTATGGTCCAGCGTGGGGATCGCTGGATAATCCATTCGACATTTGATGTCGAACAGGAGGCGGTTACAGAAGCTGAAAAGCTTGTGAAAACCAAGATCTCTGCCGTGCGCGTTATTCGTAACTGGGAACGCGGCGACGGTCGTCATATTGAAAAGGTACTTCTCGAAAAACAAGGTGCGGGCGAGGACCAGGACGATGACGTTCGGGTAACTTCGATCGACGAAGCGCCGTTGTGCGAGACGGATAACGACCTTTTGCAGAAAGAAAGCCGCGCGACGATCAACCGGTTGCTGCGCAAATATTTCGAACAGGAAATCCTGACGCCTTGCGAGGTAATGTACAATTACCAGAACCTGCGCAAGTTGATGTTCCATGACACCTTGATGCCGACCGCGGTTGACAAGGTTGCAGGACTTCATGCCAAGGCGACTGACGGCGATCACATTGAGGCGATGAACAACCTTCATGGCGCGATTGAGCAGCTTTCTGCGCGCGCCCGCGAAGTTGAAAAAGTCGATCTGCCAGCATTCGAAGACGCCACCATTTCGGAAGTGCGCGACGAAATCCGACGCCTCAACCTTGCGGAAGATACCGACTTCCTGACCATGGTTGCGCTGACGCGCGTGCTGTCCTCGACCCGTAACTGGGTTGGCAAGCTTGACCTCGCGCTTAAGGTCAAGGGCGATGAAAAGGACGAAGCCGCCCGCAAGATGATTGATGACGTGATTGCCGATATTCTCGGTTCTCCCGTCGCACTCAAGGAACTGCTTGGCGGTTCGCGCAGCTTTGGCGAAGCGGTGACCCTGCACATCGATCTTGCACTTGGCCGTGCAAAGGGAAATCGCGGTGCTGCCGATGACATTCTTGAACTTCTGAACCCGCTTTTTGGGTCAGGCCTTTTGGCCAACAGCCAGGAAGCGATGTTTGATTACATCGTTCGTGAACTGCGCAGTGCCAATAGCCTGCAACGCCACGAAAGCGATCCGGATCCGCTTGACGGTATCCTTGAACGCCTGATCACAGAGCAGGGCGTGATTTATGGCACGCCCATGGTCAGCGCGATTGCCGAACGTGGGGCACGGTTGCGCAATGTTGGCGGCCCACGGGCCCTGATCGAAGGCGTTGCAGAAATCAATAGTCGCCTGATCCCCAACTTCCGGAAGCTGACCTGGCTTATTGCGGTTGCCAATAGCGGGATTGTCGAAGACTTTGCCGACGAACTCTATGAGATGATGCGCGACGCTGTTGGTGATATGCGTGCTTTGCGCGCGTTCTGTGAGCCGGACGCCAAGCCACGCGATAAAATGGCGACCGTCAAACATATGAACGACGTGCTTGCGGCATCAAACGTTCCTGACGAACAGAAGGCGGAAATCGGCGCCAAGCTTGATGATGGGCTGGCAGAGTATCTTGTCCGCGAGAAGGTGATTGAACGCATTGATAATCCGTCTCTGCATTTGCGCAAACGCGCCTATATGCTGGTTCAATTCTGTTCAAGCGGTGTTCTGATTGAGGGCAAATCGGCTGCCATGGCCCGTAAAAGGGTGGTCGGGTATCTGAAACAGCCCAACTTTACCGACAAATTGGTCGATGACATCAAGGACATGACGACCAAGGAAGGCACGATCCGCGATTTCTATGCATTGTTGCAACGAAGCGGGTTCTGAGTCGAAGAATTCTTTTGGCGTTGAATGATGAAAACACCCCACGAAAGCCGGTTGGCGAGATTCGTGGGGTGTTTGTCATTGTTGCCACATTCGGGATTGGGCATCATGTATCTCTGACAAGGAGCTAAGATGATGTCCAACTCGCCCCACACCCCGAAATTAGTCGTCTGCCATGCCTTTGATGGTGTCATGAGCCTTGATGTCGTCGGACCGCTTCAGGTGTTCGGCTCGGCAAATGACGAGCTTTCCGCGCTGGGACGGCCACAAGGATACGAAGGGATCGTTGTCGCCGGGGCGAGTGGGCCGGTACGGACATCCTGTGGTGTGCGAATATATGCCGATATGGCGTGGCGTGACCTTGATCTGGACACGGTCGATACTCTGCTGGTGCCAGGTGGTGTCGGTGTTCTGACAGAATGCAAAGAACCGCAAATCCTTGATTGGGTCAGAAAGGCCGAAGGCATCGTACCACGGCTAGGCTCGATCTGTTCAGGTGCGCTTGTCCTGGCCGAGGCCGGGGTGCTTGATGGCAAAATGGCCACAACCCACTGGTCGCGCTGCGAACAAATGGCACGGGATTACCCGGCAATCCAAATGATGGGGGACCGGCTGCATAGCTATGATCCCGCAGGACTGGATGGCGATCCGCATGTTTTCACATCAGCTGGCGTCACCGCCGGGATTGATCTGGCGCTGGCGATTGTGGAGGCCGATTTTGGTCGTGCCTTGGCCTTGTCCGTTGCGCGCCGGCTTGTGATGTTCCTCAAACGGCCCGGCGGGCAGGCACAGTTCAGTGCCTATCTGATCCCTGAAACCGGCGCCACAGCAAGGCTTGCAAATCTGCTTGAATGGTTACCCGGCAATATCGCCAAGGATTTGTCACTTGAAACACTGGCCGAACGTGCGGGGATGACACCGCGCACTTTTTCACGGGTGTTTGCGCGTGATCTGGGGATGAGCCCGGCGCGCTATGTCGAACGTGTCCGGGTAGAAGCCGCCCGTGCGCTGTTACAGGACGAGGCCCTTGCGATTGGGCAGGTTGCCGAGTTGTGCGGGTTCCGGCATCCGGAAACGCTGCGCCGGGCGTTTCAGCGACATCTTTCTGTCAGCCCCCAGGAATATGCGGAGCGTTTTGCCCGCAAATCATTAGTCACCGCAAACTAACAACGGTTTGACGGCTTTCATAACAGTTTGAATTTCAGGAGTTGGGAACATGTTGTTGCTGACCAATGGATCATTGCGTCTGCTTTTCTTCGCACAGGCGCTGTATTGGTCCTGTTCACTGATCGGCATTACCCTGACATCGCTTGTCGGTGTATCGCTCGCCCCCGCGCCATCCATGGCAACTTTGCCACTTGGAATGCTTATGGTCGGCAATCTCGTATCTGTTCATCCGCTTGCCATGTTGATGCAGCGTCGTGGCCGACGTGTTGGGTTGTTTGTCGGGGCACTCTTTGGGGTCTTGGGTGGCCTGATGGTGGCTTACGGCATTTATATCGGATCGTTCTGGCTGGTCACGCTTGCTGCCGCACTGATTGGCACCTATCAGGCGTCGGCTATGTATTATCGTTACGCGGCGCTGGAAATTGTCGCGCCATCCGAAAAGGGGCGTGCTGCCGCCCTCGTTCTGGGCGGGGGTGTTCTTGCTGCGCTGATTGCCCCTGAGATTGCTGTGGCAAGCCAAGGTTTACTTCCAGTTCCGTTTGCCGGGGCCTACGTGGCACTGGCAGGTCTGGCGGCCTTGGGCGCATCCTTGATGATCATGTTGCCAGATGGTGGCATTCCGCAACGTGCCGGGTCGAGCAGGGCGGTTATGTCCGATCTGTTGCGCCGCCCAGTCATTCGCGGCGCAATCGCCATCAGTGCCGCCGGGCAGGGGATTATGGTCCTGGTTATGACAGCGACACCGCTTGCGATGAAATATTGTGGCTTTGATGTGGATGTTTCGGCCAACGTGATCCGCTGGCATTTGATCGGGATGTTCTTGCCGGCCTTCGTTGCCGGGCCAATGATCGACCGGTTTGGGCCACGCCGGGTCGCATCATTCGGGGCGTTTGCGCTGGTAACAAGTGTTGGCGTTGCCGTTTCGGGCATTTCGGTTGCCGCTTTTCTGATCAGTTCGTTCCTTCTTGGGATTGGCTGGAACATGATGCTTTTGGCGGGAACGACGATGCTGGGCGGGGGGCATGACACGGCGGAACGCGGGCATGCGCAAAGCCTGATGGAGCTTGGCAACAGTGGGACGGCGACAGTCGCCACAATTGCCAGCGGGGCATTGATCGCCGGTGCCGGTTGGAGCCTGATTAACTTTGGTGTGCTGCCGGTTTTGGCCATTGCGTTGATTTTGATGTGGCGGGGATATGCCGCAAAGCAAGCAACCGCAGGCGCCTGAAGCCAAAAGAAACCGCCGGTCAAGACGACCGGCGGTGAAGTTGCAGGGCGAACGGGGATCGTCGCCCCGGCGCGACTGAAATCGCTTGCATCCCAAGCCGTTCGGGATGGACGAGAACGGGTCGGGTGCGTGTGTACAGGCAATAAAAAACCGGCCATCAGGCCGGTTGGGATACCAAACTTGTCGTGTTGCCTGCGACGAATTCCTTGATCTTCTGCAAAACGAAATCGCGTGAACTGTTTTCGCGGGTACGGAACAGGACTTCTCGGTCCTGAATGACCAGCCCCATGTAAACAGGGTCGTTATGACCTTCCTTGGTCATTTTGAGGGCGCGAAGGGTATGACCGAGATCATCCGTGCTTTGATAGATCGTACGCATTTTTCTCCAACCAGCATTTACGTCAAAAGACGGTGAAAAACCAATCGACCACACCGTTATGACAGCTGTTTTTTTCTGTCCGATGACAGCCATGTGATGGTTTGAAGACTCTTTTCCCAATCAACCGTGAAATGCAGTGAGCAATGCAGGCAAAAAGCTGCTGGTTTTATTTGGCAGGACTGTTAAAAAGAAAACGACCTTAACGCCGGTTTCGGGCATTGACATGCGCCATGGCGATGTTTAAGAAAGGCGTCGTTCCGCAGGGAACACCAAGGACATAAAGGGCAAGTGGCCGAGTGGCTGAAGGCGCTCCCCTGCTAAGGGAGTATAGGGTCAAAAGCCCTATCGAGGGTTCGAATCCCTCCTTGCCCGCCATTGATTAAAGCACCCCAAAAGGGTGCTTTTTTCGTTTCCGGCCCGCGCATTTGGGCCGTGGCCGACGCGATTGATCATGGTGAGGCCAGATCCGTTCCCAAATTAGGTTGGCTCTTCGCAAGATATCAAAAATTACAACTGTTTAGTACATAGTGCCACCGGCGCAGCCAGCTTGATTTCGTCTGTTTCCTATGATCTATCTGACAAGCTCCAAGCTGAAGGTGGAACAGAAAAAAGGCATGAGCGTTCTGGTGTGCAGCAAAACAAGAAAACAGACGGGGCCGGAATGACGAGCCAGTTAAGCTATCTGAGCATTGATCGCCGAGATAATCTGAGCAGAGAAGAGTTTATTGACCAGTATCTTAAGCCCAAACGTCCCGTCATCATGCGCAGTTTCGCCGCAAACTGGCCTGCATTGGAAAAATGGTCTTATGACTATCTGAAGCAGGGCTGTGGCGATGTCGAGGTGCCGCTTTATAGCGAGGCATTTGCGAACTCGGACAACGACTATCTCGATTCAACCCAAAGCATGCCCTTTGGCGAATATCTTGATCTTATTCAGGCGGGGCCGACACCGCTTCGCATGTTTTTGTTCAATGTGTTCAAGCATATGCCGCAACTGCGCGAGGATTTTTCATATTCTGACCTGGGCGTCACGTTCCTGAAAAATCATCCATTCCTGTTTGTCGGTGGCCAGGACGCCTATGTCGATATTCATTACGATCTGGATCACAGCCATGTTTTTCTGACGCAGATGACCGGCACCAAACGTGTGATCCTGTATGGAAGTGAAAACGGACGTCACCTGTATCAGCATCCGCTGACTGTTTCGTGCAATATCGATTTTCGGAACCCGGATCTGGAACGCTATCCGAAGCTTAAGGATATTCACGGCTATGAATGCATTCTGGAGCCGGGCGATACCATCTTTATCCCCAGCCGCTGGTGGCATTTCATCGAATACAGCACGGCTGGCATCAGCCTGACATTGCGTGCCTTGCCTGAAACCTGGCCTGCGCGTGCGGCGGGTCTTGCCAGCATCATCAAGCTCAAGGTCATTGACCAGTATCTCGGCAAGATGATTGGCGAGAAAAAGTGGTATCAGATGAAGGAAGACTGGGCACACGCCCGTGCGCGAAAGGCTTGAGGCATGCCTCAAGCCTTTTTCAGGATGATGTCATAGCCGTTTTGAACCCCCGCATGGGCCCATCGGGTGAGTTCCTTGCGGTTGTCAAATTCGGATACCGGACGGCTCGGACTGAAATGGACTTTAACGGTACAGCCCGGCGTTGCCATGAACCGCCAGAAATGGAAGGCAAGGGTCGTGTCGTCAAACCATGGGTAAAGAACCGTTTCCGGTTCTGGCGAAGATCCACTCGCGCTGTCTTTCAGGCATAAAACGGTTATCGGCTGAACGTGGCAAACTTCAGCGATCTTTTCATCAAACACAAATTCCATCAGCGACGATTTGAACGGCAATACGACACTGCCATCCGTGCTTGTCCCTTCGGCAAACAGAACCAGCCGACGGTCGGGCAGGATCTTGTCGCGCAGAATCTTGATCTGTTCGTGGGATTTGATGGCCCGGCGCTCAACGAAAATGGTTTGGCAACAGCGCGCAAGGAACCCGATGCCGGGCCAGCCGCGAACTTCGGACTTGGCGATGAAATTAACGGTGAACAGCGCATTGATCACCGGAATGTCGAGGTAAGACGTATGGTTCCCCAACAGCAGCAGTGGAAGGGTTTCGCTTGGCGATCCAGTGACTTCGACCTTGATGCCTGTGATCTTGCGGGCACCAAGGTGCCAGATGCGGACAATCTGGGAACTGGCCCGGAGCTTGAGACCTTCAAGGATCAGGAAAGGGATCAGCATCGCAAACAGCCAGACCATCAGCGTCGTGAATTTTAGCCCTGCCTTCACGTGCTGTGCTGGTGTGATCGGTGCAGTGATGTGGGGTGTTGCCATCTGGTCCAAAGCGCTTGAAAACCCTTGTTTGACGTCACGGATGTCTCTTTTAACAGTAATCGCACTCACGTGTTTAGAGGTGTGAGATCAAGGCGATCAGCCTGCTTTTTATAGAATCTATAGTATTGATCTGGGACCTTGGCGACATCGACCGTAATCAATACATCAAGCGTCTTGAAATCGGGATCAAGTGCGACGCCATCGCCAACAACGCCACCCAGCGACAAGTAGGCTTTGATCAAGGGGGGCAATTTCGCAAGGGCCTCGTCCGGATCAATGTCGTCTTTTGCGATGCGTTCCATCGACTGATAATCGAGTGCGCGCGCAATATGAGGTTCATCATCCAGCCGGTAGTGATGCAGGTATGACAGTTCGTAGGCGATCTTGTCGATATCGGTCGCATGGAAGCTTGCGCAGCCGAACAGATAGCGAATGTCATGATTGAAAATCAGCTTGGTGATACCACGCCACAGAAGCTGAATGGCCTTGCCATCGCGATAATCCCTGTGAACACAGGATCGGCCGACTTCCATGCAGTTGTCTTTTACAGCGTCAAGCAGGGGAATAGAGAACTCTTCCTGCGCGATGTATGACAGATCTGCGGGTTTCTGTTGCGAAAGCAGCAATCTGGTGGTGGCGATGACTTTCTTGTCATTTTCATTATCCACGACCAGCAAGTGTTCGCAGAACGCGTCGAATTTATCGCTATCAAGGCCGGCCGAGTGTTGCTCGGTCATGGCTTTGGCGTGAAATTCGCCAAAGAAGACCTCAAAGCGAAGTTCTTGCGCCGCTTTCAGGTCTTGTTTGGTCTTGGCAAGATGAACAGAAAATCTACCGGATGCCATATTGGAAATTAATTCTGTTGTTCTAATGAAACTTGGTTGCCGTCGCTTTTCGCGATGACAGAGTGATTTGTATCACATAATGAACTTTCTATGAAAACAATATGATAGCGTTAAATCGATCAGTGTTTTCGGTCGAATATCATCGCGGATTGAAAAGCCCAAGGCGTATTGATGACAAGGTCAAATGCGTCATTTGGTATTGCCGCGCTCTGTGTTACGAACAATCCAGAAAAATATTCTTTGCTGTATGGCATAAAGATAGCCGGTGAAACGTTATCCTTACTGGGCTTGTCGCAATTTTGGGCAAAGTCCCCACATGAGTTTGGATGTTTTTCACGATGACAGAGGTCGCCATGCCGTTCACAACCAGCTGGGTCAAAGCAATTACGACCGGTTTTGTTCTTGTCGGTGCCAGTCTTGCCCTGACAACACCTGTACAGTCACATCCGGCCAATCAGGAACATGATCACACCGTCGTCGAACTTGCCCAAGGTGGCGGTATTTTCAGTGATGAAGAACGGCGCATTATTCGCGATGTGCTTGATATCGCGACTGGGCAGACTGACCAAGATAGCGACAAAAAGAACAAGGGTAAAGGCAACAAAGGCTTGCCGCCCGGTATTGCCATGAAGCTTGAGCGTGGCGGTACCTTGCCGCCCGGCATCGCCAAACGCGATTTGCCCGATAACCTGATTTCACGACTTCCTGCGCGCACGGACGGTGCGCTGCGTCAGATCGTTGGCGACGATGTTGTGCTGATCGAAAAGGGGACCGAGATCATTCTTGATGTGATCCGGGATGTTGCCAGGAACTAGGTTGCGTTGCCTGCATCCGACAGAAAGAAAGCGGCGCCTGATTGGCGCCGCTTTTGGTTCTGCAAGCTTGTTTGTCGGCCGTTTTGCCCTCAGGTGAAGGCGTTAAAGGTAATGATGGTCTGGGTATCCTTGATATGATCCAGCTTATGGATACTTTCGTTCACATAGCGCCCAATATCCTGTTCTTCTTCCACATACACCTTGACCAACAATTCAAACGGGCCGGAGATGGAATAGACTTCGGAAACGCCTTCGACTTCTTCAACAAGCGCTGCTGCGACGTCATAGGCTTTGCCAAGTTCACATTTCACAAAGATGAAAAATGGATGCATCGGATCGGCTCCGGTTTGATGTTGAATTCAGGACAAGCTACCTGCGTTGCATGATCCATGCAATCATCAAGCAGGATCTTGGTTTGGCCCCATTGGATCAAAGGACCTTGCTTTCGGCCTTTGCCGCGCGTTCCGTGACCGCGTCCAGCGTCAGATCCCAAACGGTGGTGCCTTCGGTTTCTGCCGTCAGGCTTGTCATCGCGAGGCCCGATGCCATTGCATCGTCAAAGCTTGTATGCGGTTTCGAGTAAGCCGACAGAAAACCGGAATAGAAGGCATCACCCGCACCATTGACGTCTTTGACCTTGGTGGGCAACGGATGCCAGAACGCCGTCCCCGATGCGGAGGAGGACACAACCCCTTGGGCACCAAGTGTGATCACGACATCCGGGATGCCCTTGCCGCGCAAAAGCTCGACCGCGACTTTCGCCTGCGCAAGATCGTTGATCTCGATACCGGTCAGGATGCGTGTTTCTGCGCGGTTGGCAATCAGCAAGTCCAGCTTATCAAGCACCGGCTTGAACCGTACTGCCTTGCTGGGCGAAACGGTAGCTGCGCAGAGTTTTGTCGTCTGTTTGTTTTCTGCAAGCCACATGATGCTTTCGGTCGGCAAGTTCGCATCAACCAACCACCAGGGCCGCGCCTGAAGGTTTGCCAGATGCGGTTCAAGGCGATCAATGGTCAGCAGGTCATAGACCTCGGCATTCATCATACCAAGTGCGAGTTCGCCGGTTTCATCAAGAAGGGCCGTGTAACCGGCCGTTGCCATGCCACTGATCTTCATCAGATGGCGGGTATCGATCCCAAGTTCGGACAGCGCCTCGATCACTTGATCGCCATCACCATCATCCCCAACAGCGCCAAGCATCGCGACATTATTGCCCAGAAGCCTCAGATGCACCGCAATGTTGCGGCTGACACCGCCAGGTTTGCGATGCAAGGTCCGAACTGGGTTCGAGGCAGCGGGAACAAAAGTCTCGGTACATTGCAGGGTGCGGTCGAAATGGGCGGCACCAAAGCAAAGAATGTTGGCATTAGGCGTCATAGAGAACGGGTGCTCTTTGTCGTGGGACGTCACGCAGGTGACGGTCATGTGCTGTAAGCGATGTTGATAAGCCTCAAGCGCGCATGAAGGCAAGGAAAACAAAAAAGGCAGTCCGTAACGGACTGCCTTTCGGTCACTCGATAACACAGAAAACCTGTTTATTTCAGGTTGATGCGCCCCTTGGTCGTCGGGGTCAGAGGCGAGTTAAGTCCGATATAGTCGGCAACAGCCTGTTCAAGGTTCGGTCCGAAGTCATAGACATCGGTGGCATTATCCCGGAACAGGGCGTAACCATCACCGCCATTGCGCATAAAGTCGTTGGAAACGACGCCATATATTTTGCCAGCCTCGATCGGCACGAAGCCATTGCCCTCGGCAACCATGACGTTTGAAACACGCGATCCGGCAGGTTGCGAAAGATCAAGGTCAAATTTCAGGCCCGCAACCTGCGGAAACTGGCCTTTGCCTTCCTCGACAAGCGATACACCATGTTCAAGCGACGCAACGATATCCGCACCGGAAAGCTTGAAGGTTGCCAAGGCGTTCTGGAACGGAAGAACCGTCAGGACTTCACCCATGGTAACCGTGCCTTCATCGATGCTTGCACGCACACCGCCGCCGTTCTGAATGGCGATCTGATAGTCATCACCAGCTTTCCAAAGCATCGCATCGGCAACCAACGAACCCATGGAACATTCCATCTTGCGGCAGATCTCGCGCGATCCATCTGCAGGTGCCGTGAAGCTGCCAACTTCAAGGGTGCGAACGGCATCAACCTGACCGCTGGCTTCAGAGATAACGGCAAGAACGTCCTCGGCCGGTTTGATGCTGGCATCAAGGGCAATCGGATCACCCGACCATGCGGTTGCCACACCGGCGTCATCAAATGTGACGTTCAGGTCGCCAAGATAACGGCTATAGGCATATGCTTGGACGATCAGAACAGGTTTGCCGTCGGCACCATTTTTGACGACCGGGTAGGGATGGGATGCCTTGTCATCACTGTTGGAAAACAGAAGATGGTCGTGACCGCCGACAATCACGTCAACACCAGTGACATCGCTGACATACTCGAAATCGGCGTATGAGCCCGAATGGCTGAGAGCGACAATTTTGTTGATCCCCTGGGCGGTCAAGCGGTCGACTGAGCTTTGCAGTGATTGCGCAAGGTCGTTGAACTTGACGTTCGGACCCGCACTTGAAATATCGGCCGTTTCCGGCGTTGTCAGCCCAACGATACCAATGCGTTCACCGCCAACCGTGATGATGGTTTCAGGTTTGATCAGTTCATTCAGACCATCCGTGGTGGCTTCGATGTTGGCCGACAGAATAGGGGTAAGGCTTTTTTTTATGAAGCTTGCCAGGACGTCCGGGCCATCATCAAACTCGTGGTTGCCAACCGCCATTGCATCATAATCAACAAGGTTCATCAGTTCAGCCGTCAGCGAACCCTTGTAGGTCGAATAGTAAAGGGATCCCTGGAACTGATCGCCTGCATCGACAACCAGAACATTGCCGCCTTCGGCACGGGCGTCACGAATGGCCGTGGCAAGACGGCCGTAGCCGCCAAAGCATTTGCCTTCGGCATCATCCTCGGCACTGCAGGTGTTATTGTATTTGGTGACCGACTCAACGCGGTCATGAACGTCATTGGTATGGATCAGGCGCAAATCATAATCGGCCAACGCGCTTCCGGCACCAAGGCTGAGCATGGTGCAGGCCGACAGCACCCCCGCAATTGTTCTTTTCATTCCTGTTCTCCAACAATAATCCACTCTTCCTGTCCCGATCGGGAGGGAAAGTATGAAAACGCAAATCTGTGGGTCGGAAAATCTTTGCCCCGAGGAATGCTAGCACCAAACTTTCGCGAACGGTATGTCCGGTTGTTGACGGTGTGGTTAAAATTACACATCGGTTGTGGTCGTAGGTTTGCACCGGTTCATTTGTGTCTGGAAGAATCGGAAGCGCACCAATTTCAATCATTCGAGGTTCAATGGTCCCGATTTGGCGCCATTTAAGCGTATCGACAAAGATAAATTACCGTGCAGAAAAGGTTGGTTCAGATTTGAGCCCGACCGGCCCGAAACTAAGGGAAACCCCGCAGATATGCGATTTGAAGTTCCGGTTGTAGTGGATTGGTGCTGACCAAGTGGACAGGTCTGTGCAACGTGTTGCGTGCTCAGCTATTTACAGGGCACTATATTTTGTAGTTACCATGAGCATTCGCAGCATGCCAAACCGCGCTGCATTGGTCCTCGACCAACGCCGCTTTGCTTATGTTGCGAGACATGTGTTTTCGATGAGGGAGTTCCGCCAAACAAGATGGGCATTGGCGGAAAGATAATCAGAATTCAAACAAAGAAGGGCATCGGAATGAAAAAGCTTCTGACCTCGGTGGTCGCGGCTGTTGCTTGCTATGCAGGCGTTGCTTCGGCTGCAGAAATCAATCCGGCTGTGGTTTACGATCTTGGTGGTCGTTTTGACCGCTCATTCAACCAGGCGGCATACACGGGTGCCGAGAAGTACAAGGAAGACACCGGTACTGAGTATCGTGACTTCGAAATCCAGAACGATTCACAGCGCGAGCAGGCAATGCGCAACTTTGCGCGCCGCGGCATGAATCCGATTGTTGCGATTGGTTTTTCCCAGGCTTCTGCACTTGAAAAAGTCGCTAAAGAATTCCCTGAAACCAAATTCACCATTGTTGACATGGTTGTAGACCTGCCGAACGTTCAGTCGGTGGTTTTCAAGGAACATGAAGGTTCGTTCCTTGTCGGTGTTCTGGCGGCTATGGCATCTGAAACCGGCAAAGTCGGTTTCGTTGGTGGTATGGACATTCCGCTGATCCGCAAATTCGCCTGCGGTTACGCACAGGGCGTAAAATATTCGAACGGTGATGCCGAAGTCTTCCAGAACATGACCGGCACCACCGGTGCGGCCTGGAACGACCCGGTAAAGGGTGGTGAACTTGCAAAATCGCAGTTCGACCGAGGTGCCGATGTTGTTTACCATGCTGCAGGTGGTACTGGCGTTGGTGTGCTTCAGGCTGCTGCAGATGCCGGAAAACTCGGCATTGGTGTGGACTCCAACCAGAACGGCCTGCATCCGGGTTCGGTTCTGACCTCGATGCTTAAACGCGTTGACGTTGCTGTTTACGAAGCTTTCGAGGCTGCTGCCAACGATACCTGGGAGCCGGGCCTGACCATTCTGGGTCTTGCAGAGGGCGGCGTTGATTGGGCACTTGATGAAAATAACGAAAGCCTGATCACCGACGAGATGAAAGCAGCCGTTGCCGAGGCCAAGGAAGCAATCATTTCCGGTAACCTTGAAGTACACGATTACATGAGCGATAGCGCCTGCCCAATGTAAGGCAGACGTCAAAGCAAATCGGGGATTTGTCGTGTCGGATACGATGCATCAAATGCACGGCGCTGGGGAAACCGGTGCCGTGCAACCCGCTATTGAACTGCGCGGTATAGACAAGCGGTTCGGTGCGGTACATGCCAATAAAGAAATCGACCTTAAGGTCGACAAGGGAACTATCCACGGAATCGTGGGCGAAAATGGGGCTGGTAAATCGACCCTGATGAGTATTCTGTATGGCTTTTATCAGGCCGATGCAGGAACCATTCACGTCGACGGCAAGCTCTGTGAAATCAACGGATCAGAAGACGCGATCGCGGTCGGGATCGGGATGGTTCACCAGCATTTCATGTTGGTTGAGACGTTTTCGGTGCTTGAAAACGTTATCCTTGGCGTCGAAGGTGGTGCTGTTCTGCGCGACGGTGTGGAAAAGGCACGCGAAGAACTCAAACGTCTTGAACGCGAATATTCGCTCAATATTGATCCGGACGCTACGGTGGGTGATCTTTCGGTTGGGCTCCAGCAACGCGTGGAAATCCTGAAGGCGCTCTATCGCGGGGCGGAAATTCTTATTCTGGATGAGCCGACCGGTGTTTTGACACCGCAAGAAGCTGATCATCTTTTCAGAATTCTTGATACCCTGAAAGAACAGGGCAAGACGGTTGTTCTGATTACCCACAAACTGCGCGAAATCATGGCCGCAACGGACAATGTTTCCGTCATGCGCCAAGGCGCAATGGTGGCGCATCGCAAAACAGCCGAAACCAGCCCGGAAGAACTGTCGGAATTAATGGTCGGCCGTAAGGTATTGCTACGCCTTGAAAAAGGTGAATCCAATCCGGCTGCGACCGCGCTTAAAGTCGATAATCTTTGTGTTGATAATGCGCAGGGCGTTCGTAAGGTCAAAAATGCGACCTTTACGGTGCGCGCAGGCGAAATTGTCGGCATTGCCGGGGTATCTGGCAACGGGCAGAGTGAGCTACTTGAAGCGCTTGGTGGAATCAGATCTGCCAGCGAAGGGACCGTGGAACTAAACGGGCAAGATGTAACGCCCGGCAAAGGGGTCGATGCCGCTGAGCTTCGTCGTCGCGGTGTCGCGCATGTGCCCGAGGACCGCCATCGCATGGCGATGGTCACGGCCTTTTCAGCCAAAGAGGCCGCCATTCTTGGTTATGAAGATGATCCTGCCTATCAAAAGGGCGGGCTTTTGGACTGGGATGCGATTTCGGCTGCCACAGCCAATATGATGTCGGAATTTGACGTTCGTCCGGACAATCCGGATTTGAAAGCAGCCAATTTCTCGGGCGGTAATCAGCAGAAGCTTGTTCTGGCGCGTGAAATCATGCGTGATCCGGAATTGCTTCTGGTGGGCCAGCCGACCCGTGGTGTCGATATCGGTGCCATTGAATTCATTCACAAACGTATTGTCGCCATGCGGGATGCTGGCAAAGCCGTCCTTTTGGTGTCAGTGGAGCTTGACGAGATTATGTCGCTTGCCGACCGCATTCTGGTGATGTGCGATGGGGCCATCATTGGTGAAGTTGCCGCATCCGAGGCCAACGAACGCGTGCTTGGTTTGATGATGGCGGGCGTTGACCCAAATGAAGCCAAGGCAGCGGAGGGGCAGGCATGAGCAAAACTGTCGAACTGCCGCGCTGGATTGATGTGGGCGCGTTGCCTTTGCTGAATCTGCTGCTTGCCCTTGTTGTGTCCGGGCTTGTGGTTCTGGCGATTGGTGAAAACCCGGTTCAGGTGGTTGAAATCCTGCTTTATGGCGCGTTTGGCTATGAAGAGGCTTGGGGTTATACGCTTTATTACACCACCAACTTCATCTTTACCGGCCTTGCCTTTGCCGTCGCGTTCCATTGCGGGCTGTTTAACATCGGCGCCGAAGGGCAGGCCTATATCGGTGGCCTTGGTGTGACGTTGGCCGCCCTTTATCTCGATTTCCTGCCATTCCCGATCATGCTGGTTGTGGCGATGTTGGCGGCGATGATTTTTGGCGCGGCGTGGGCTTATATCCCGGCCTACTTGCAGGCGCGGCGCGGATCGCACGTCGTGATCACGACGATCATGTTCAACTTCATCGCCTCATCACTGATGGTCTACCTGCTGGTCAATGTGCTTCGTCCGGAAGGGTCGATGACGCCCGAAAGCGAACAGATCGCCGAACATTTGCGATTGCCATTTATTCACGACATTGCAGGTGCGCTTGGCATTGAAATGGCGTCAAGCCCGCTGAACCTGTCATTTGTTTATGCCATCGTCATCAGCGTGATGGTCTGGCTGTTTATCTGGCATACCCGTTGGGGCTATGCCATCCGGACAGTCGGTGCCAATGCTGTGGCGGCAACCTATGCTGGGCTTGAACCCGGGCGTTTTATCATCATTGCGATGATGATCTCAGGTGCGCTGTCATCCTTTGTGGCGCTAAACGAAGTCATGGGTGTTCAGCACCGCCTGTTGATTGATTTTACCGCCGGCTATGGCTTTGTTGGCATTGCTGTAGCGCTGATGGGGCGCAACCATCCGTTTGGCATCTTCCTTGCTGCTTTGCTATTCGGGATGCTCTATCAGGGCGGGGCGGAGCTTTCATTTGAAATTCCGACGATCTCGAATGATATGGTCGTGGTTATTCAGGGGCTTGTCATCCTGTTTACCGGTGCGATGGAACACATGTTCCGTCCGCGCGTGACAAAGATCTATACAGCCTGGCGCCTGCGTCAGGACGCCGGGGAGGCCGCATAATGGATACATTTCAGCTGATTATCCTGTTGCTGGATGCAACGCTGCGCACCTCGACACCGCTTATTCTTGCGGCCCTGGCCGGGATGTTTTCCGAACGGTCCGGGACGATTAACCTTGCCCTTGAAGGCATGATGCTGGGCGGGGCATTTTCGGCTGCTGCGGTTGCATTCTATGTCGGTAGCCCGTGGGTCGGGCTTCTGGCCGCGATTGCAACCACGATTGCGCTTTCGCTTCTGCATGGTTTTGCCTGCATCACGCACAAGGGCAACCAAGTGGTTTCGGGCATGGCGATCAATATCCTGATGTCGGGTCTGACCGCCCTTGTCGGGATTGCACTTTTTGCACAGGGCGGCAAAACGCCAGCGCTTGATAAAGGATCGCGTTTCCAGCCGATCACGTTCCCGGGGGCCGACGCCGTTCAGGACGTTCCGGTTCTGGGCCTGATCTATTCGGAACTGCTGAGCGGTCATAACATTCTGGTTTATGTCGCCTTCCTTGCCGTTCCGGCAGCCTGGTGGGTGATGTATCGCACCCGGTTTGGCTTGCGTCTGCGCGCGGTTGGTGAAAACCCGGGGGCTGTTGATACGGCGGGCATTGGCGTTGTCGCCATGCGCTATCGCGCCGTAATTTGCAGCGGTGTGCTTGTTGGCATGTCAGGCGCCTATCTTTCAACAGCGCAAGGCGCATCCTTCCTGCAGGACATGACGGCAGGCAAAGGCTATATTGCGCTGGCGGCCATGGTGTTTGGCAAGTGGCGTCCATTCCCGGCATTGGCAGCTTGCCTTCTGTTTGGCTTCCTTGATGCAGCAGCCACACGTTTGCAGGGCGTCGTTCTGCCCGGTATTGGCGAAGTTCCGGTCCAATTGGTGCAGGCATTGCCCTATATCCTGACGGTCATTCTTCTGGCCGGGTTCATTGGCCGGGCTATTCCGCCAAAGGCACTTGGTCGGGCATACGTCAAGGAACGCTAAGCTTTTCGTGGTTCGGGTCTCGGCCTATGATACAGGCAGTCCCGAACCACTTTTTCCAAAAATGTGCGCTTTGGTCAGGCGCGATAGGTAATCAAAACAGGATCAAACAAATGGTTGCTCACAAACAGGCTCCGCGCGATCTGATTGACGCGGCACTTGCGGCTCGTGACAAGGCATATGCCCCTTATTCGAAGTTCTTTGTCGGTGCTGCGTTGCGCACGACCGAGGGCAAGATCATTTCAGGCTGCAATGTTGAAAATGCGGCATATCCCGAAGGCGTCTGTGCCGAGGCCGGCGCGATTTCGGCGATGGTGCTGTCAGGGGAAACCCGTTTTGACGAGATCGTCGTTGTCGGGCTGGGCGATATCGCCTGTACTCCCTGTGGTGGGTGCCGCCAGAAGATCCGCGAATTCACAGGTCCGGATGCGACCATCTTCATCATCAATGATGCCGGTGAAACGCTTCTGACGCTCAGCCGTGAAGAACTTATTCCCCATTCCTTCGGGCCGGAGAACCTCAAATGAGCAACGTAAAAGCAGCGCTTGATGTCATTGCCGCCAAGGCACCGGGTTTCAAGGCAGAAGTCGCATTGGTGCTGGGCAGCGGCCTTGGTGGTGTGGTTGACGCCGTAAGTGATGCGATCAGCATTTCTTATGAAGAATTGCCGGGGTTCCCCCGTCCAACTGTCGCAGGACATGGGGGCACACTTGTGCTTGGACGCATTGGCGGTGTTTCCGTTGCCGTGATGCAGGGGCGGGCGCATTATTACGAGCATGGCCGATCAGATCTGATGGCTGAACCGCTTGAAATTATGCGCGAACTTGGCGCAGAACGTCTGCTTTTGACCAATGCTGCCGGTTCACTGATCCCTGACGCCGTACCGGGCAGTCTGATGCTGATTACCGATCATATCAGTCTGTTTGGCCCGAACCCATTGATCGGCTATCACGGAAACGACCGTTTTGTCGGCATGGATGTGCCTTATGATCCTGAAATCGGGTCTGGGCTGCATGGTGCGGCGGCCAAGCTTGGCATCAAACTGTTTGAGGGAACCTATTGCTGGTGCACCGGGCCAAGCTTTGAGACGCCAGCTGAAATCCGAGCGCTCAAGATCCTTGGCGCCGATGCGGTCGGCATGTCGACCGTGCCGGAAAATATTCTGGCCCGCCGTCTTGGATTCAAGGTCGCCGCAGTTTCAAACATCACCAATCTGGCTGCTGGCATGAGTGCGACACCGCTTAGCCACGAGCAGACATTGGAAATGTCGAAAGCCGGTTCGGCCAATCTTATCAAGATATTACTGCAATATTTTTCAAGCGCTTCCTGAAGTCGAATGACTTCGAGGCTGCTAATTTGAATTAACGACACGTGCGCAGGAGACAGCACATGCTGCCCCAAGAAATCATTCGCCGGAAACGCGAAGGCGAAGTTCTGACAGACGCTGAGATTGCCTTTTTCGTCAAGGGCATCACCGATAACAGCATCAGCGAAGGGCAGGTCGCCGCCCTTGCCATGGCAGTGTTCTTTAATGGAATGACCATGGACGAACGCGCGGCGCTTACGCGCAACATGCGCGATAGCGGTACGGTTCTGGACTGGAAGGCGCTTGGCCTTGATGGACCGGTGGTGGACAAGCATTCGACCGGTGGCGTTGGTGACAAGGTAAGCCTGATGCTGGGGCCGATTGTTGGCGCCTGCGGAGCGTTCGTGCCGATGATTTCCGGCCGTGGCCTTGGCCATACGGGCGGGACGCTTGACAAGTTTGATTCCATTCCGGGCTATCGCACCACACCAAGTCTTGACGAATTCGCCAAGGTCACCCGTGAAGTCGGCTGCGCGATTATCGGCCAGACAGCCGATCTGGCACCGGCGGACAAACGGTTTTATGGCATTCGCGACGTGACTGCGACGGTTGAGAGCATCCCTTTGATCACGGCGTCCATCCTGTCAAAGAAACTGGCAGCCGGGCTTGATAGCCTTGTCATGGATGTGAAATTCGGCTCTGGCGCCTTTATGAACGAGTATGAGCGCGCCCGCGAACTGGCCGAAAGCATCACCGAAGTTGCCACCCGCAACGGTGTTCCCACGGTCGCACTTCTGACCGATATGGAACAGGTGCTGGGTGACACAGTTGGCAATGCACTCGAAATGCAGGAAGCGATCGACTTCCTGACCGGCAAGCATCAGGAGCAACGTGTCTATGACGTCACCATGACGCTGGCGGTAGAAATGCTGACCGTGAGTGGTGTGGCGGCCGATGTTTCCGACGGCCTGCGTATGGCCACAGAGGCGCTTGAGAGCGGCAAGGCAGCCGAGACCTTTGGCAAGATGGTATCAAGTCTTGGTGGTCCTGCGGACTTTGTCGAAAACACCAACAAGTATCTTGAAGCCGCCCCGATGATCAACACGGTAACGACCGCCAAGACCGGCCGTGTTCTCTCAATGGATGCCAGAAAGGTCGGTCTTGCGCTGGTGTCGCTTAAAGGTGGGCGCACGCGGGCAGATCAGAAGATCGACTTTGCGGTTGGCTTTACCGATTTTATCAAGGTTGGACAGCCGGTCTCGGCTGAAACACCAATTTGCCTGGCCCATACCCGTGACGAGGCACAGCTTGAAGAAGCAACCGCCTTGCTGCGTGAAGCGATTGTGATTGGCGAGGGGGATGCCGATCCGACAGGGACCGAACCAGCTGTACGGGAACGGATCGTGGCACGCAAAAAGGCGTGATTGTCACCAAGTCAAAAGCAAAAAGCCGGGGATGAAACCCGGCTTTTTTGTTTTCTGCTCTTAACGAAGTTCGCCGCCGGCATTCTGCGTGCATTTGCTTTCGGCGGACAAGGCTTGCCAAATGGCTCAAGAGAAAGCATTTTGATCAGGAATGAAAATTTTCCAATAAAGATGAAAATTGAAAACAGAAGGAGAGAGGCATGGGGAAACTGGATCGGCGTCGTAGAGAGATTTTGGAGCTTGTCGCCTCCAACAGCTTTATGACAATTGATACCCTTGCTGAACATTTTTCTGTCACGCCACAAACCATCCGACGCGACATCAATGAAATGGCCGAAGAAGGTCTGATTGCCCGCTATCACGGCGGTGCTGCCAGTGTCTCAACCACCGAAAATACCGCCTATACCGACCGTCAGGTTCTGAACCTTGGCAGCAAGCGTGAGATTGCAAAGCTGGTGGCGCAACATATCCCTGAAGGCGCGTCTCTGTTTATCAATATCGGAACAACCAACGAAGAAGTCGCACATGCGCTTCTGGGTCATAAAAGCCTTAAGATCATTACCAATAACCTGCATGTTGCAGAAATCTGTGCTGCCAATCAGGGCTTTGAAGTGATCATTGCCGGCGGGGTTGTGCGACAGCGCGATTTTGGTGTCATCGGCGAGGCCACCATTGATTTCATCAACCAGTTCAAGGTCGATTACGCAATTGTCGGGATATCCGGCGTGGATGAAGATGGTAGCCTAATGGATTTTGATTATCGTGAAGTGCGCGTCGCGCGGGCGATTATTTCAAACGCACGCCAAACATTCCTGTGCACGGATGCATCGAAGTTTGGTCGTCGTGCGATGGTGCGCCTGGGACATCTTTCCGAAATCGACGCTCTGTTTACTGATCGTCATCCGGGGCCGGTTTGGGCGGATGTGATCCGCGAAGCCGACGTTTCGGTCTATACAGCCAACTAGATCCGGCACGGGGCAGGGTGTTTGCGCCGTTAGCTATAGACGTGGTCTTCGCGTTTGCCGGTTCGCATGGTGATCGGGCCCTGTGAGGATCCATTCAGCATCTGGGTCAGATGTGCATTATGTGCGTCATCGATATCTTTGGTTTTACCCGCCCAATAGACTTTGCCGTCATGCATCATCATCAGGTTCTGATAACGGGTGCGGGCAATCTGCATGTCGTTGGTGATTGATATCACCGTGGTCCCGCGTTGTTCTGCTATCTTGCCAATCATGCGTTCGATATGGTTCGACAGAACCGGATCAAGCCCGGCGGTCGGATTGTCCAGCAACAGGATCGCCGGGTCGGTGGAAATCGCCCTTGCGACACCAACGCGTTTTTGCATGCCGCCAGACAGATCACTTGGCGTCAGATCCGCACTTTCCGATGCCAGACCGACAAGGCCCAATAGATCAAGGGCACGTTCCCGGGCCTCCTTGCGACTGAGAGTACCGGTTTCGATCTGACGAAAGCAGATGTTTTCCCAAACCTTCAGACTGTCAAACAGTGCATTTTGTTGAAACAGCATGCCAATGCGTTCCGCCCATGCGGCGCGTTTCGGTGCATTGGTTTGACTGACATCATCGCCATCCAACAGGATCTTGCCAGCATCGGCCCCGTAAATCCCAACTAGGCATTTCATCAGGACACTTTTGCCTGCGGCAGACGGACCAATAATGGCCATGGTTTCGCCCTTCGGAAGATGCAAGCTGACATCATCAAGGGCAAGCTTGTCGCCAAACCGTTTGCTGAGATTTTCAACCGAGATAAAGGCCGGATGGGTCGCGGAGCTGGTTTCAGGCGTGGTCATTGGCAATCCGGATGATGAACGTGTTGGGCCGAGTTTCGGCAATTGCGATGGTCTGGGCAAGGATCATTTTTACAAAAATGAAAACGGCCCCGCAAATGGGGGCCGTTTTGCAAAGATCGGGTGTTTGATAACCGATTAATGCGACAGTATCTGGCTGAGGAACAGCTTTGTACGATCGCTTTTCGGGTTATCAAAGA